>NZ_FMXH01000006.1:0-385138 GCF_900103575.1 Pseudomonas sp. NFACC51
CCCGTGGCGAGGGAGCTTGCTCCCGCTGGGGCGCGAAGCGGCCCTAAAACCCGGCGACGCGGTGGATCAGGTTGATTGAGTGAGCTTGAGAGGGGGCTGCTGCGCAGCCCAGCGGGAGCAAGCTCCCTCGCCACAAAAGCATCCCGCTCGACCAACCGATTTGCTCTTGAAAACTGACACTGATTCGAGGCATTCCCTTAATCCACGCCGTGCCCAATTCCCCCGTGGCGAGGGAGCTTGCTCCCGCTGGGGCGCGCAGCGGCCCTAAAATCCGGCGACGCGGTGGATCAGGTTGATTGAGTGAGCTTGAGAGGGGGCTGCTGCGCAGCCCAGCGGGAGCAAGCTCCCTCGCCACAAAAAGCCTCGTCCTCGCTGTTTCCTCTTTGCGCACCAATTTGTTACCGAATGCCCCAGCGTGGCGCAATGCCATGCTTCTGTGACCCTCCGATTGCCCTCTCGAAAACCCTCTTAAAAAATTTCATGCCGCTCAGCAGCCCTGAAATCACAAGGCTTTCAGCCAATTCCCCAACCGTTTCTGAACACCACCTCCAACAAGTTGGCCGCTTGATTGCATATGCTTGTACATACAAGTAAAGACGTATGCGTATGAGTCACTGATATTCAACGCAACGTTCGCTAAATCGCTGCCCACTGCCCGGGCTGGTCTGGATTGATCGCTGAGGAGTTTTTGCTGTGACCGACGCTACCCGCAAACCTGAAAAATACCGTGACGTTGAAATCCGTGCCCCTCGCGGTAACACGCTGACCGCCAAGAGCTGGCTGACTGAAGCGCCGCTGCGCATGCTGATGAACAACCTCGACCCGGAAGTGGCCGAGAACCCCAAGGAACTGGTGGTCTACGGTGGCATCGGTCGCGCGGCGCGCAATTGGGAGTGCTACGACAAGATCGTCGAAAGCCTGACCAACCTGAACGACGACGAAACCCTGCTGGTGCAATCCGGCAAGCCGGTGGGTGTGTTCAAGACCCACAGCAACGCCCCTCGCGTCCTGATCGCCAACTCCAACCTGGTGCCGCACTGGGCCAGTTGGGAGCACTTCAACGAACTCGACGCCAAGGGCCTGGCCATGTACGGCCAGATGACCGCCGGCAGCTGGATCTACATCGGCAGCCAGGGCATCGTGCAGGGTACCTACGAAACTTTCGTCGAGGCTGGTCGCCAGCACTACGACTCCAACCTCAAGGGGCGCTGGGTCCTGACCGCCGGCCTGGGCGGCATGGGCGGTGCGCAACCCTTGGCCGCGACCCTGGCCGGTGCGTGCTCGCTGAACATCGAGTGCCAGCAGGTGAGCATCGATTTCCGCCTGAAAACCCGCTATGTCGACGAGCAAGCCACCGACCTCGACGACGCCCTGGCGCGCATCGAGAAATACACCGCCGAAGGCAAGGCGATTTCCATCGCCCTGTGCGGGAACGCTGCCGAGATCCTGCCGGAAATGGTCCGTCGTGGTGTGCGTCCGGACATGGTCACCGACCAGACCAGCGCCCACGACCCGCTCAACGGCTACCTGCCGGCCGGCTGGACCTGGGACGAGTACCGTGCCCGCGCCAAGACCGAACCTGCCGCCGTGGTGAAGGCCGCCAAGCAATCGATGGCCATCCACGTCAAAGCCATGCTGGCCTTTCAGAAAATGGGCGTGCCGACTTTTGACTACGGCAACAACATCCGCCAGATGGCCCAGGAAGAGGGCGTCGAAAATGCCTTCGACTTCCCTGGTTTCGTCCCGGCCTACATCCGTCCGCTGTTCTGCCGCGGTATCGGCCCGTTCCGCTGGGCTGCGCTGTCCGGTGATCCGCAGGACATCTACAAGACCGACGCCAAGGTCAAGGAACTGATCCCCGACGACGCCCACCTGCACAACTGGCTGGACATGGCCCGCGAGCGCATCAGCTTCCAGGGTTTGCCGGCACGGATCTGCTGGGTCGGCCTGGGCCAGCGCGCCAAGCTGGGCCTGGCGTTCAACGAGATGGTGCGCAGCGGCGAATTGTCGGCGCCGATCGTGATCGGTCGCGACCACTTGGACTCCGGTTCCGTGGCCAGCCCCAACCGTGAAACCGAATCCATGCAGGACGGTTCCGATGCGGTCTCCGATTGGCCGTTGCTCAACGCCTTGCTCAACACCGCCAGCGGCGCGACCTGGGTGTCGCTGCACCACGGTGGCGGCGTCGGCATGGGCTTCTCCCAGCACTCGGGCATGGTGATCGTCTGCGACGGTACCGACGAGGCGGCCGAGCGCATTGCTCGCGTACTGCACAACGATCCGGCCACCGGCGTCATGCGTCATGCCGATGCCGGTTACCAGATCGCGATCGATTGCGCGAAAGAGCAGGGGCTGAACTTGCCGATGATTACCGGCAAGTAACCCCGAGCCCCTTGTGGGAGCGAGCTTGCTCGCGATGAGGGCGTGTCAGTGCTGACCCACCGCTATCGCGAGCAAGCTCGCTCCCACAGGGAAGCAGCGGCGAAAATGAATTCCAGAACAATCCACAGAGGTTGAACCATGGCTGTCAGTAGCACACGCGCAAGCAGCAAGCCGTTGATCGAGAAACGTTCGATCGACTACATCCCGGAAGCGGAGCGACACGGTCGGCTGTTGAGCCAGTTCACCCTCTGGATGGGGGCCAACCTGCAAATCACTGCCATTGTCACCGGTGCATTGGCGGTGGTGCTTGGCGGTGATGTGTTCTGGTCGTTGATCGGTTTGCTGATCGGCCAAGTGCTCGGCGGTGGCGTCATGGCCTTGCATGCCGCGCAAGGGCCCAAGCTTGGCCTGCCGCAGATGATCTCCAGTCGGGTGCAGTTCGGTGTGTATGGCGCGGCCATCCCGATCGTGCTGGTGTGCCTGATGTACCTGGGTTTCACCGCGACGGGCACCGTGCTTTCCGGTCAGGCGCTGGGCCAGTTGTTTGATGTCAGCGACAGTGTCGGCATCCTCATTTTCGCCAGTGTCATCGTGTTGGTCACGGTGCTTGGTTATCGGGTGATTCACTTCATTGGCCGTGTCGCCAGCATCCTGGGTGTGATCGCCTTCGTTTACCTGTTCGCTCGCCTGATGAGCCAGACGGACGTTGGCGCACTCCTGCAAATCCGCCATTTCAGTTGGAGCAGCTTCCTGCTGGCGGTGTCGCTCGCGGCCTCCTGGCAGATCGCTTTCGGCCCCTATGTGGCGGACTATTCGCGTTACCTGCCGAGTCAAACTTCCTCGGTGAAAACCTTTTTTGCCGCAGGCGCAGGTTCAGTCATCGGCGCGCAGGTGGCGATGATCCTCGGCGTGTTTGCCGCGGCCTCGGCCAATGGGCAGTTCGCCGGTCACGAAGTGGCCTACATCGTGGGCCTGGGCGGTGCCGGCGCCACGGCTGCGCTGCTGTATTTCAGCATCGCATTCGGCAAGGTCACCATCTCCACGCTGAACTCCTACGGCAGCTTCATGTGCATCGCGACCATCATCAGCGGTTTTCGTGGTCACCTGAACGTCACGCGCCTGCAGCGTCTGGTCTTCGTGCTGGTCATCGTCGGCGCTGCGACGCTGATCGCGCTGCTCGGCCAGCACTCGTTCCTCGGTGCGTTCAAGTCCTTCATCCTGTTCTTGCTGGCGTTCTTTACGCCTTGGAGCGCGATCAACCTGGTGGACTACTACTGCATCACCCGCGAGCGCTATGACGTACCGGCACTGGCCGACCCGAACGGTCGCTACGGTCGTTGGAACGCCCTTGGCATCAGCGTCTATGTCTTCGGCGTACTGGTTCAACTGCCGTTTATCGCCACCAAGTTCTATACCGGTCCGCTGGTGGAAGCCATGGGCGGTGTGGATATTTCCTGGATCATCGGTCTGGTGGTTCCGGCGGCGCTGTATTACGTCGTCGCCAAGAAGTGGCACAGCGCAGTACCCGATCAATTGATCCTGCCGCTCGAGCAGGACACGGTTGACGCACAACCGAGCAGGGCGGGCCGCATCCAAGCGGTCTGATGGGACGTTGACAGGGCTGGATGCCTCTTGACTGCCGTAAGCCAATCCAACTGATTAGGAGCGTCACATAATGAAGTCGAACAAGACCCTGCTGACCACATTGCTTTCCATGGGCCTGCTGGCCGGCGCCAGCGCCACACAAGCGGCGGGTTGGTGCGAGTCGGGCAAACCGGTGAAGTTCGCCGGCCTGAACTGGGAAAGCGGCATGCTGCTGACCGACGTCCTGCAAGTGGTGCTGGAAAAAGGCTACGGCTGCAAGACCGACAGCCTGCCAGGCAACTCCATCACCATGGAGAATGCCCTGAGCAGCAACGACATCCAGGTGTTTGCCGAAGAGTGGGTCGGCCGCAGCGAGGTGTGGAACAAGGCCGAGAAGGCCGGCAAGGTGGTCGGCGTCGGCGCCCCGGTGGTGGGGGCCATCGAAGGCTGGTATGTGCCGCGCTACGTGGTTGAGGGCGACGCCAAGCGCAAGCTCGAAGCCAAGGCCCCGGGCCTGAAGAATATCGCCGACCTGGGTCAGTACGCTGCCGTGTTCAAGGACCCGGAAGAACCGTCCAAGGGCCGTTTCTACAACTGCCCGGCCGGTTGGACCTGTGAGCTGGACAACAGCGAAATGCTGAAAAGCTATGGCCTGGAAAAAACCTACACCAACTTCCGTCCAGGCACCGGCCCGGCCCTGGATGCGGCGGTGCTGTCGAGCTACAAGCGTGGCGAGCCGATCCTGTTCTACTACTGGTCGCCTACGCCGCTGATGGGCCAGGTGGACCTGGTGAAACTGGAAGAAAAACCGGGCGTGGATAAAAGCGTGAGCATCAAGGTCGGCCTGTCCAAGACCTTCCACGACGAAGCCCCGGAGTTGGTGACGGTGCTGGAAAAGGTCAACCTGCCCATCGATATCCTGAACCAGAACCTCGGGCGCATGGCCAAGGAGCGGATCGAGTCGCCGAAGCTGGCGAAGATCTTCCTGAAGGAACATCCTGAAGTCTGGCACGCCTGGGTCAGTGAAGACGCTGCCAAGAAAATCGACGCGGCTCTGTAGGTCGAATCCCCCGGCCAATCCTAGGGTTGGCCGGGACGTTCACTGCATCCACCTGATCGAGAGTCTCTTATGTTTCCCGAAAGCTTTACCTTCTCCATCGCCGACTGGGTCAACGGTTGGGTCGACGCCCTGGTGACCAACTATGGCGATGTGTTCCGGCACATCTCCGACACCTTGCTGTGGGCCATCGTCAACCTCGAAGGCCTGCTGCGCATGGCGCCCTGGTGGCTGATGCTGGCCATCGTCGGCGGCATTGCCTGGCACGCCACCCGCAAGGTCGTGGCCACGGCAGTGATCGTCGGCCTGCTGTTCCTGGTGGGCGCGGTGGGCCTGTGGGACAAACTGATGCAGACCCTTGCCCTGATGCTGGTGGCGACGCTGATCTCGGTGTTGATCGGCATTCCCCTGGGCATCCTCTCGGCGCGCAGCAATCGCCTGCGTTCGGTGCTGATGCCGCTGCTGGACATCATGCAGACCATGCCGAGCTTCGTGTACCTGATTCCGGTGTTGATGCTGTTCGGCCTGGGCAAGGTCCCGGCGATTTTCGCCACGGTGATCTATGCCGCGCCGCCATTGATCCGCCTGACCGACCTGGGGATTCGCCAGGTAGACGGCGAAGTGATGGAAGCCATCAACGCCTTCGGCGCCAACCGCTGGCAACAGTTGTTCGGCGTGCAACTGCCCCTGGCCCTGCCGAGCATCATGGCCGGAATCAACCAGACCACCATGATGGCCCTGTCGATGGTGGTCATCGCCTCGATGATCGGCGCCCGTGGCCTGGGTGAAGACGTGCTGGTGGGCATCCAGACCCTCAACGTCGGCCGTGGCCTGGAAGCCGGGCTGGCGATCGTGATTCTCGCCGTGGTCATCGACCGCATTACCCAGGCCTATGGTCGTCCTCGGCACGAGGTGAGCAAATGAGCAACGCAGCCATCAGCAAGATCGAAGTCAAGAATGTCTTCAAGATTTTCGGCAATCGCTCCAAGGAAGCCCTGGCGCTGATCCGCCAGGACAAGACCAAGGACCAGGTGCTGGCCGAAACCGGCTGCGTGGTCGGCGTGAACGACCTGTCGCTGAGTATCGGCACGGGTGAGATCTTCGTGATCATGGGGCTGTCCGGTTCCGGCAAGTCCACGTTGGTGCGCCATTTCAACCGGCTGATCGATCCTACCAGTGGTGCGATCCTGGTGGACGGTGAAGACATCCTGCAACTGGACATGGACGCCCTGCGCGAGTTTCGCCGGCACAAGATCAGCATGGTGTTCCAGAGCTTCGGCCTGCTGCCCCACAAGAGCGTGCTGGACAACGTCGCCTATGGCTTGAAAGTGCGCGGCGAGAGCAAACAGGTGTGCGCCGAACGGGCGTTGCACTGGATCAACACCGTGGGCCTGAAGGGCTACGAGAACAAGTACCCGCACCAGCTCTCCGGCGGCATGCGCCAGCGCGTGGGCCTGGCCCGGGCCTTGGCGGCGGACACCGACATCATCCTGATGGACGAAGCCTTCAGCGCCCTCGACCCGCTGATCCGCGCGGAAATGCAGGACCAGTTGCTGGAGCTGCAAAAGACCCTGCACAAGACCATCGTCTTCATCACCCACGACCTCGACGAGGCCGTGCGCATCGGCAACCGCATCGCGATTCTCAAGGACGGCAAGCTGATCCAGGTCGGCACGCCCCGGGAGATCCTGCATTCGCCGGCGGATGAGTATGTCGATCGGTTCGTGCAGCGCAGGGCTGCGGTGGTGTAAGGCCGGACCCAGTTGTGTAAGGCCAGACGCGGTTGTGGCGAGGGGATTTATCCCCGTTGGGCTGCGCAGCAGCCCCAGACCAAGCAGTGGGATCAGCCTGACACAATTGGATGGAAAGTAATGGGACTGCTTCGCAGCCCAACGGGGATAAATCCCCTCGCCACAAATGTTATTGGCAACTTATGGGTATGAGGTTTTAGATGTCCCAGGCTGAAAAAATCGTGATCGCCGACGCCCCGTTGCGTTGGCAGGATGTGGTCGCCGTCGCCCGCTTCGGTGCCGAGCTTGAGCTGTCGGCCCAGGCCTGGGCGCGGATCGACAATGCCCAGGCCATCGTCCAGCGCATCGTCGAAAGCGGTGAGCGCGCCTATGGCGTCAACACCGGCCTGGGGGCCTTGTGCAATGTTTCGCTCAAGGACGAACAGCTCAGCCAACTGTCGCGCAACACCCTGCTCAGCCATGCCTGTGGCGTCGGTGCGCCGCTTTCCGATGAACAGACCCGGGCGATTCTCTGCGCCGCCATCCTCAACTACAGCCAGGGTAAATCCGGCATCCATCGCCGGGTGGTCGAAGCGCTGCTGGCGCTGCTCAACCGGGGCATCACACCGCAGGTGCCGTCCCAGGGTTCGGTGGGTTACCTGACCCACATGGCCCACATCAGCATCGCGCTTTTGGGCGTCGGCCAGGTCAGTTATCGCGGGCAAATCGTTTCGGCGCAACAGGCCTTGGCCGCCGAAGGCTTGCAACCGGTGCAGTTGGGCGCCAAGGACGGTTTGTGCCTGGTCAACGGCACCCCGTGCATGACCGGCCTCAGTTGCCTGGCCCTGGCCGATGCGACGCGGCTGGTGCAATGGGCCGACGTGATCGGCGCCATGAGCTTCGAGGCCCTGCGCGGGCAGATTGCCGCGTTCGATGCCGAGATCATCGCCCTCAAGCCGCACCTGGGCATGCAGCAGGTCGGGGTCAACTTGCGGGCCTTGCTCGACGGCAGCGAAGTCATCGCCTCGAGCTTGGGCATTCGTACCCAGGACGCCTTGAGTATCCGCTCGATTCCGCAGGTGCACGGTGCCGCTCGCGATCAGTTGGCGCATGCGCGGCAACAGATCGAAACCGAACTCAACGCCGCCACCGACAACCCGCTGTTGCTCGGCACGCCTGAGCATTTCCGGGTGATGTCCCAGGCCAACCCCCACGGTCAGTCGGTGGCGATGGCGGCGGACCTGCTGGCGATTGCCATGGCTGAGATCGGCTCCATCGCCGAGCGTCGCCTCGACCGCTTGATCAACCCCCACGTCAGCGGCCTGCCGGCCTTCCTGGTAGCCAACCCCGGGGTGAACTCGGGGATGATGATCGTGCAATACGTCGCCGCGTCGCTGTGCGCGGAAAACAAGCAACTGGCGCAACCGGCGGTGCTCGACAACTTCGTCACCTCGGGCCTGCAAGAAGATCATTTGAGCATGGGCACCAACGCGGCCTTGAAGCTGCACAGGGCGCTGGAAAACTGCACGCAGATCCTCGCCATCGAATACCTGCTGGCGGCCCAGGCCTTTGAATTTCTCAAGGCCCAGCGCTTCGGCACCGGCACCGACATCGCTTGGAAACTGCTGCGCGAGCGCGTGCCGGCCTACGACCAGGATCGCTGGCTGGCGCCGGACATCGCCAGTGCCGCTGGCCTGCTTAAAGACCCGAGCATGCTGCGAAGCGTATTACCGAATTTGAATTGATCAAAAAAGCGCCAGCGTGCCAAGGCACCTATTGCCCATAAAGCATCGCCCAAAAGGCGAAGGTGACGGATAACGGAACATTCCGGAGCGACTGGCGGGTAAAAACAAAACTCTCAAAAGGAGCAATACATGACTGCCTTAAACCTGATTCCCGGCCAATTGAGCCTGGCTCAATTGCGTGACATCTATCAGCAACCGGTGACCTTGAGCCTCGACGCCAGCGCGTCGGCGCAGATCGAGGCCAGCGTCGCCTGCGTGGAACAGATCCTCGCCGAGAACCGTACCGCCTACGGCATCAACACCGGTTTCGGCCTGCTGGCCTCGACCCGCATCGCCAGCGAAGACCTGGAAAACCTGCAGCGTTCCCTGGTGCTGTCCCATGCCGCCGGCGTGGGCGAGCCGATCAGCGATGCGCTGGTGCGGCTGGTCATGGTGCTCAAGGTCAACAGCCTGAGCCGGGGTTTCTCCGGCATCCGTCGGCAGGTGATCGATGCGCTGATCGCGCTGATCAATGCCGAGGTCTATCCGCACATACCGCTTAAAGGTTCGGTCGGTGCTTCCGGCGACTTGGCCCCACTGGCCCACATGTCCCTGGTGCTGCTGGGCGAAGGCAAGGCGCGCTATAAAGGCGAATGGTTGCCGGCTGTCGAGGCACTGAAAGTGGCCGGCCTCGCGCCGCTGACCCTGGCCGCGAAAGAAGGCTTGGCGCTGCTCAACGGCACTCAGGTGTCCACCGCGTTTGCCCTGCGTGGCCTGTTCGAAGGCGAAGACCTGTTTGCCGGTGCCCTGGCCCTGGGTGGCCTCACGGTGGAAGCGGTGCTCGGCTCGCGTTCGCCATTCGATGCACGCATCCATGCCGCCCGTGGCCAGAAAGGCCAGATCGACGCCGCCGCTGCCTACCGCGATCTGCTGGGCGAGCGCAGCGAAGTCTCCGATTCGCACCAGAACTGCGACAAGGTCCAGGACCCGTACTCCCTGCGCTGCCAACCGCAAGTGATGGGTGCCTGTCTGACCCAGTTCCGCCAGGCCGCCGAAGTGCTGGTGATCGAGGCCAACGCGGTGTCGGATAACCCGCTGGTGTTCGCCGCCGAGGGTGACGTGATTTCCGGCGGCAACTTCCACGCCGAACCGGTGGCGATGGCCGCCGACAACATGGCCTTGGCGATTGCCGAAATCGGCTCCCTGAGCGAGCGCCGGATTTCGTTGATGATGGACAAGCACATGTCGCAGTTGCCGCCGTTCCTGGTGGCCAATGGCGGGGTGAACTCCGGCTTCATGATCGCCCAGGTCACCGCGGCGGCCCTGGCCAGCGAAAACAAGGCGCTGTCCCATCCGCATTCGGTGGACAGCCTGCCGACCTCGGCCAACCAGGAAGACCACGTTTCCATGGCCCCGGCTGCCGGCAAGCGTCTGTGGGAAATGGCCGAAAATACCCGTGGGATCCTCGCGGTGGAATGGCTTGCGGCTTGCCAGGGGCTGGACCTGCGTGGCGGCTTGAAGACCTCCACGAAGCTGGAGCGGGCCCGGGGGCTGTTGCGTGCGCAAGTGCCGTTTTACGAGAAGGACCGCTTCTTTGCGCCGGACATCAATGCGGCCAGTGAATTGCTGGCGAGTCGGTGCCTGAACGAGCTGGTCACGGCGCAGTTGTTGCCGAGCCTGTAAGGCTGATTCGATCGTTCCCACGCTCTGCGTGGGAACGCCTCATGGGGCGCTATGCGTCCCGATCTACGAAGGACGCGGAGCGTCCCGGACTGCATTCCCACGCGGAGCGTGGGAATGATCCTGACGGAGGACATCAATGAAAACCCTCTGGCAAAACTGCCACGCCGCCACCATGGCCCAGGGCGTCTACTCGATCATCGAAGACGCCGCCATCGTCACCCAGGGCAAGCACATCCAATGGATCGGCCCGCGTGCCGAATTGCCGACGGGTGACTACCCGGCGGTCAACGACCTCAAGGGCGCCTGGGTCACGCCGGGGCTGATCGACTGTCACACCCACACGGTATTTGGCGGCAACCGCAGCGGTGAGTTCGAGCAGCGCCTGCAAGGCGTCAGCTACGCCGAGATTGCCGCAGCCGGCGGTGGCATCGCCAGCACCGTACGCGCCACCCGCGCCGCCAGTGAAGACGAGCTGTTCGCCAGCGCCGCCAAGCGCCTGGGAAGCCTGATGCGCGACGGCGTGACCACCGTGGAAATCAAATCCGGTTACGGCCTGGACCTGGCCAGCGAGCGCAAGATCCTGCGCGTCATCCGCCGCCTCGGCGCTGAGCTGCCAGTCAGCGTACGCAGCACCTGTCTGGCGGCCCACGCTTTGCCGCCGGAATACAAGGATCGCGCCGACGACTACATCGAACACATCTGCAGCGAGATGCTTCCGGCCTTGGCAGCCGAAGGACTGGTGGATGCGGTGGATGCCTTTTGCGAATACCTGGCGTTTTCCCCGGCGCAGGTCGAGCGGGTGTTTATCACAGCGCAACAACTTGGGCTGCCGGTGAAGCTGCACGCCGAGCAATTGTCGTCGCTGCACGGTTCCAGCCTGGCGGCGCGTTACCAGGCGCTGTCGGCCGATCACCTGGAGTTCATGACCGAGGACGATGCCAAGGCCATGGCCGAATCCGGCACCGTGGCGGTGTTGCTGCCGGGGGCGTTTTATTTCCTGCGCGAAACCCAATTGCCGCCCATGGAAGCCCTGCGCAAGCACGGTGTGAAAATCGCCGTGGCCAGCGACCTCAACCCGGGCACCTCGCCGGCGTTGTCGTTGCGCTTGATGTTGAACATGGCCTGCACCTGCTTCCGCATGACCCCGGAAGAAGCCTTGGCGGGGGCGACGATTCATGCGGCCCAGGCCTTGGGCATGGCTCAAACCCACGGTTCGCTGGCTGCCGGCAAGGTCGCGGACTTTGTCGCCTGGCACATCGACCGCCCGGCCGACCTGGCGTACTGGCTCGGTGGCGATCTGGAAAAACGCGTCGTGCGTCACGGCGTGGAAATCGATTGAGGAGAACGGTTGTGGAGAAGGTCCTGAATTTCAAGCAAGGGCGCGTGCCGCTGTTGATCAGCATGCCTCACGCCGGCCTGCGCCTGACTCCGGCGGTACAGGCCGGGCTGATCCCCGAGGCGCAAAGCCTGCCAGACACCGATTGGCACATTCCCAGGCTCTACGAGTTCGCCGCTGAGCTGGGCGCCAGCACCCTGGCCGCCGAGTACTCACGGTTCGTCGTCGACCTGAACCGCCCCTCCGATGACAAACCGATGTACGTCGGCGCCACCACCGGTTTGTACCCGGCGACGCTGTTCGATGGCGTGCCGTTGTTTCGCCAAGGGCTGGAGCCGTCGGCCGAGGAGCGGGCGAGGTATCTGCAACAGATCTGGATGCCTTACCACCAGGCGCTGCAGCAGGAACTGGCGCGGCTCAAGGCCGAGTTCGGCTATGCCTTGCTGTTCGACGCCCATTCGATCCGTTCGGTGATCCCGCACCTGTTCGACGGCAAGCTGCCGGACTTCAACCTCGGCACGTTCAACGGTGCCAGTTGCGACCCGACCCTGGCCAGCCAGCTCGAAGCCATCTGCGCTCGCCATGGTCAGTTCACCCACGTGCTCAACGGGCGGTTCAAGGGCGGACACATTACGCGGCACTACGGTAATCCGGCCGAAGACATCCACGCGGTGCAACTGGAACTGTGCCAGAGCACCTACATGGAAGAGTACGAACCGTTCAACTATCGCGCCGACCTGGCGGAGCCGACGCAAGTGGTGCTCAGGCAATTGCTGGAAGGCTTGTTGGCGTGGGGGCGGCAGGCTTACAAGCATTAACCTGTGGTGAGGCAGCTTCTGTGGCGAGGGAGCTTGCTCCCGCTCGAGTGCGTAGCGCTCGCAAGTTTTTGGGGCCGCTGCGCAGCCCAACGGGAGCAAGCTCCCTCGCCACAGAGGTCTTCAGTGCCCTCAACCTGTCGCCACCGTGCAAAACCGAGTCGCCACAGTTCATCTTCAGCCCCTCGGCGCTGCGTAATGTTTTGGGCACGGTGCAGCAAGACACCGACCTACAATAATCCGCTGCCGCACGAGACCTTCCCGATGAAAAGACTGTTCAAACGCTGTCTGTCGATCCTCTGCGGTACCACCCTCTTGAGCGCCGGGGCGATGGCCGCCGAGCCTGCGTCGTGCCAGACCGTGCGCATGGGCGTGGTCAACTGGACCGACGTGATCGCCACCAGCGGCATGGCCGATGTGCTGCTCACCGGTCTGGGCTACGACAGCAAGCAGACCAGCGCCGTGCAGCAGATCATCTTTGCCGGCATCCGCGACAAGCGCCTCGACATCTTCCTGGGGTATTGGAAGCCGGCGATGGACAAGAACATCGCACCATTCCTGGCCGCCAACCAAGTGAAGGTATTGGACAAGCCAAGCCTGGCCGACGCCCAGGCCACCCTGGCGGTACCCGACTACGTGGCGGCGGCAGGGCTCAAGACCTTTGCCGACATCGCCCGGTTCAAGGACCAGCTCAGTGGCAAGATCTACGGCATCGAGCCGGGCAGCGGCGCCAACACCACCATCAAGACCATGATCGAGACCAACCACTTCGGCCTCAAGGACTTCAAGCTGATCGAATCCGGCGAAGCAGGCATGCTGGCGGCGGTGCAGCGCGCGGTGAATCGCAAGGAGTTCGTGGTCTTCGTCGGCTGGACCCCGCACCCGATGAACATCAACATGAACATCAGCTACCTGACCGGCAGTGAAGATGTCTATGGCCCGAACGAAGGCGCCGCCACGGTCTCCACCGTGACTACGCCGGACTATGCCCAGCGCTGCCCGAACGTGAACCGCTTGCTGGAGAACCTCACCTTCACCGCCGCCCAGGAGAGTCAGTTGATGGTACCGATCATGGAGCGCAAGACGCCCCAGGACGTCGCCCGGCAATGGCTGCGCGAGCATCCCGAGGATCTTCAGCGCTGGTTGGCGGGTGTCATGAGCTTCGATGGCAAGGATGGCGTGGCGGCGGTGCAGGCCAGTCTCAAGAACTGAGGCAATCTTCCGGGCACTGATAACCCTGTGTGGCGAGGGAGCTTGCTCCCGCTCGAGTGCGTAGCGCTCGCAAAATTTTGGGGCCGCTGCGCAGCCCAGCGGGAGCAAGCTCCCTCGCCACAAAAGCCTTTGAGCCACACCACGATGACCTACCCACTCTCCCAGGCAATGTCAGCCTTCATCGACAAAACCCTGAGCTTCACCAGCCTGGACGACAGCCTTGCCGGTTCGCGCCAGGCCTACAGCCAGATGTGCCGGGCGTTCACTGCGCCTTGCCCGCCGACGCTGGCCGTCGAGGATTTCGAACTGGCCGGCGTAGCGGTGAGGGCCTATTACCCGCAACGTGCGGCACCGCTTGCCGGCTGGCCATGCATGCTTTACCTGCACGGTGGCGGTTGGGTCGTGGGGGACCTGGATTCCCATGACTTCATCTGCATGGAGCTGGCCGCTGAGTTGGGCGCGTTGGTGGTGGCGGTGGATTACCGGCTGGCCCCGGAGCATCCGTTTCCGGCCGGTTTCGAAGATTGCCTGGCAGTGTGGCGCCACTTGGCGGACGCCCCGTTTGCCATCGACCCCCGTCGACGGCTGGTGGTCGGTGACAGCGCCGGCGGCAATCTCGCCGCCGCGTTATGCCTGGCCTTGCGCGATGCCGGGCAACCGTTGCCGCGGGCCCAGGTCTTGATTTATCCGGCGCTCGGTGGCCCTGCGGATCTGCCGTCGCGTCACGAGTGCTTCGATGCCCCGCTCCTGAGCCGTCGCGAGTTGGAGCGCTATGAGGCGCTGTACCTGGGTGGCGCTCGTCCCTCGCTTTATGCCATGCCGTTACTCGCCGACAGCCTGGACGGCTTGCCGCCAGCGCTGGTTGCTGTCGCGCAATGGGATCCGCTGCGCGACGACGGCGTCCTTTATTGTGAGCGGCTGAACGCCGCAGGGGGAGACGCCGCGCTGTATGTCGGCAATGGGCTGGTCCACGGTTGCCTGCGTGGCCGCGGCCAGGTGCCAGAGGTCGATCAGATGTATCGCACGCTGCTGGCGTACCTGGCTGACATGCTTTGACTGCGCAGGGGACATGCTCATTAAGGTAATTCGGGTTTATGATGCCGGACGTCAGACTAAATAGACGTCCCCACAGGGATGACTCGACCCCTTACGGAGCGCGCAATGCAGACTTTGTACCCGCAGATCAAACCCCATGCCCGGCACGATCTGGCTGTCGATGACACCCACACGCTCTATGTCGATGAAAGCGGTTCCCCCGAAGGCCTGCCGGTGGTGTTCATTCACGGCGGCCCGGGTGCCGGCTGCGATGCGCAGAGCCGGCGTTACTTCGATCCGAACCTGTACCGCATCGTCACTTTCGACCAGCGCGGCTGCGGTCGGTCCACCCCCCATGCCAGCCTTGAGAACAACACCACCTGGGATCTGGTCGAAGACCTGGAGCGCATCCGCAAACACCTGGGCATCGAGAAGTGGGTGCTGTTTGGCGGTTCCTGGGGCTCGACCCTGGCCCTGGCCTACGCCCAGACCCATCCCGAGCGGGTACACGGCCTGATCCTGCGTGGGATCTTTCTCTGCCGTCCGCAGGAAATCGAGTGGTTCTACCAGGCCGGCGCCAGTCGCCTGTTCCCCGACTACTGGCAGGACTACATCGCACCCATCCCTTTGGACGAACGCGACGACCTGCTCAGCGCTTTCCACAAGCGCCTGACCGGCAACGACCAGATCGCCCAGATGCATGCGGCCAAGGCCTGGTCCACCTGGGAAGGTCGTACCGCGACCCTGCGTCCGAACCCGCTGGTGGTCGATCGCTTCTCCGAGCCGCAGCGGGCGCTGTCGATCGCCCGGATCGAATGCCACTACTTCACCAACAACGCTTTCCTCGAACCCAACCAGTTGATTCGCGACATGGGCAAGATCGCCCATTTGCCGGGCGTCATCGTGCATGGCCGCTACGACGTCATCTGCCCGCTGGACAATGCCTGGGAACTGCATCAGAACTGGCCCAACAGCGAACTGCAGGTGATTCGCGACGCTGGTCACGCCGCTTCGGAGCCGGGGATCACCGACGCATTGGTGCGCGCCGCTGCGCAAATGGCCCGGCGCCTGCTCGACCTGCCGCCTGAAGAAGCATGAAGGGGCTGTTGCAACGAGTTCGCTGCGCACGGGTCGAAGTATCAGGTGAGATCGTCGGCGCAGTGGACCAGGGCTTGCTGGTGTTGGTGGCCGTCGAGCCCGGGGATACCCGGGCCAGCGCCGACAAACTGCTGCATAAGCTGCTTAACTATCGAGTATTCAGCGACGCCGACGGCAAGATGAACCTGTCCCTGGCGGATGTCGGTGGTGGGTTGTTGCTGGTGTCGCAGTTCACCTTGGCGGCCGACACCAAAAGTGGTTTGCGCCCGAGTTTTTCGACAGCCGCACCTCCGGCCCTGGGAGAAGAGTTGTTCAGCTATTTGCTCACCCAGGCAAAACAGGTGCATGGCACTGTGGCATCAGGTAGATTCGGCGCCGACATGCAGGTGCATTTGGTCAATGATGGCCCGGTAACGTTCCTGTTACAGGTTTGAAAGCGCTTGAAACATCTTTTCGGGCCTGTTTCGAGGAAAAACTGGGCGTTTTCTCGATAAATACTTTGCTACCCCTGATGCGTTGTCACGCGGGCTACTAGATAATCGCGCGCTACGGGGGATCAGCGTTCGCTGGTCCATTTGACTTAGGTAGAGACTTGTCCTGGACCGTTTGGGGAATCATTTTGTCCCATCGGAGTCGGAACAATGCTCGCCAACTTGGCAAGAGTGGTCCGCAGGAACGGTTTTTCAGTGCCGTTACCGTGCAGATACTTTATCTGGCCGTTGGTTTTTTGATCAGTTTTCGGCGAGGGTTGCTCGTGATTGTTAGTCCCTGTAATGCACCAAAAATGACTGCCAAACGGTTTAGAAACGCTCTGGTAGCGGGCTCGGCCCTGCTGTGCCTGTTCGGCGCGGGCCAACTGTGGGCATTCAGCCTGGATGATGTATCGGCGAAGGCACAAGAATTGGCCGGGCAAAAGTTCGAAGCCCCGCGCAGCAATTTGCCGAACGAATTCCGCGAAATGAAATTCGCCGATTATCAGAAAATTCGTTTCCGCACCGAAAAAGCTGAATGGGCCGACCAGAAGACCCCGTTCCGGCTGTCGTTCTATCACCAGGGCATGCATTTCGACACGCCGGTGAAGATCAACGAAATCACCGCGACCACCGTCGACGAGATCAAGTACGACCCGACACGTTTCGATTTCGGCGACGTGAAGTTCGATCCCAAGGCCACCGAACAGCTGGGCTACGCCGGTTTCCGCGTGTTGTACCCGATCAACAAGGCTGACAAGCAAGACGAAATCATGACCATGCTGGGCGCGAGTTATTTCCGCGTCATCGGCAAGGGCCAGGTCTACGGTTTGTCCGCTCGAGGCATGGCCATCGACACCGCGTTGCCTTCCGGTGAGGAATTCCCGCGCTTTCGCGAGTTCTGGATCCAGCGTCCGAAACCGACCGACAAGCACCTGGTGATCTTCGCCCTGCTGGATTCACCACGGGCCACTGGCGCCTATCGCCTGATCGTGCGTCCGGGTACCGACACCGTTGTCGACGTGAAATCGCGGGTGTTCCTGCGTGATCGTGTCAACAAGTTGGGCATCGCCCCGTTGACCAGCATGTTCCTGTTCGGCGCCAACCAGCCGTCCAAGGTGCTGAACTACCGTCGTGAACTCCACGATTCCAGCGGCCTGTCCATCCATGCCGGCAACGGCGAGTGGATCTGGCGTCCGCTGAACAACCCGAAACACCTGGCCGTGAGCAACTTCTCGGTAGAAAACCCGCGTGGTTTCGGCCTGCTGCAACGTGGTCGTGACTTCAGCCACTACGAAGACCTGGATGACCGTTACGAAAAACGTCCAAGCGCCTGGATCGAACCGAAAGGCGATTGGGGCAAAGGTACTGTCGATCTGGTTGAAATCCCGACCGCCGACGAAACCAACGACAACATCGTTGCGTTCTGGAGCCCGGAAAAACTGCCTGAACCAGGCCAGCCACTGGACTTCGCCTACCGTCTGCACTGGACCCTCGACGAAGCCAACCTGCACTCGCCAGACAGCGCCTGGGTCAAGCAGACCCTGCGTTCGACCGGTGACGTGAAGCAGTCCAACCTGATCCGTCAACCGGACGGTAGCGTGGCCTACCTGGTGGATTTCGAAGGGCCGTCCCTGCAAGCGCTGCCTGAAGAAGCCGAAGTGCGTAGCCAGGTGAGCGTTGGTGAGAACGCCGAGATCGTCGAGAACAGTGTGCGCTACAACCCTGAAACCAAGGGCTGGCGCCTGACGCTGCGCCTGAAGATCAAGGACCCGAGCAAAGCGACCGAGATGCGTGCCGCCTTGGTCAGGCCGCTTGTTCCTGTCGAACTCCCAGCCACCGCGCATTCCGTGGCCACGCTGGCCAAGGCCGACAAGGTCGCCAAGCAGCAGAGCGAAAAAGAGCAAGCCAACGAGCAAGCCGGCGAGCAGAAAGAAACCAAGGCCGTCAAGGCATCCACCGCCGTCGCCGAGCCGATCCCAACCCAACAGGAACCGGAACAGACTGAACAAGTCCTGACTGAGACCTGGAGCTACCAGTTGCCTGCCGATGAGTAATACGTCCGTACGACCAGAGACTCTCAGTGAGTATCTGGCCCACTTGCCGATGACCGACGAGCAGCGCGCCGAGCTGGCGGGCTGCACGTCATTCAGCCAATTGCATGAACGCTTGGCTTCCTCGACATTCGACGCACCCAACGAGGCGGCGCAAGCCTCGGTGGGCCGACGCCTGACGCTGAGCACCGCCGAGGAACTCGAGGACGCCGAAATGCTGGCCCTCGATGCCAACGGCCGGGTGTGCTTGAAGGCGACACCGCCGATTCGCCGGACCAAGGTCGTGCCGGAACCGTGGCGCACCAATATCCTGATGCGCGGTTGGCGGCGCCTGACCGGGCGTACCAACCCGCCGAAGCCGCCCAAGGATGAGCGCGTGCTGCCCCATGCACGCTGGCGTACCGTGGGTTCGATCCGCCGCTACATCCTGTTGATCCTGATGCTCGGCCAGACCATCGTTGCCGGTTGGTACATGAAAGGCATCATGCCGTACCAAGGCTGGTCGCTGGTGGACCTGGACGAAGTCCTGCACCAACCGCTGTTGCAGACGGCCACGCAAGTGCTGCCGTATGCGTTGCAAACCAGCATCCTGATCCTGTTCGGGATCCTGTTCTGCTGGGTGTCGGCGGGTTTCTGGACGGCGCTGATGGGCTTTCTCGAATTGCTCACCGGTCACGACAAGTACCGCATCTCCGGTGCCAGCGCCGGCAACGAGCCGATTCCCAAGGACGCCCGCACCGCACTGGTGATGCCGATCTGCAACGAAGACGTACCGCGGGTATTCGCCGGTTTGCGCGCAACCTTCGAGTCGGTGGCTGCCACCGGTGACTTGGATCGTTTCGACTTCTTCGTGCTCAGCGACAGTAACGAGACCGATATTTGCGTAGCCGAGCAGCAGGCCTGGCTGGATGTCTGCCGTGAAGCCGGGGGCTTCGGCAAGATCTTCTATCGCCGCCGTCGCCGTCGCGTGAAGCGCAAGAGCGGCAACCTCGACGACTTCTGCCGTCGTTGGGGCAGCGACTACAAGTACATGGTCGTGCTCGACGCTGACAGCGTCATGAGCGGTACGTGCCTGACCAGCCTGGTGCGCCTGATGGAAGCCACGCCGGACGCTGGCATCATCCAGACCGCGCCACGTGCCTCGGGCATGGACACGCTGTATGCGCGCATGCAGCAGTTCGCCACCCGGGTGTACGGCCCGCTGTTCACCGCCGGCCTGCACTTCTGGCAGTTGGGTGAATCCCACTACTGGGGCCACAACGCGATCATTCGCATGAAGCCGTTCATCGAGCACTGCGCGCTGGCGCCGCTGCCCGGTAAAGGCGCGTTCGCCGGTGCCATCCTGTCCCACGACTTCGTCGAAGCGGCGCTGATGCGCCGTGCCGGCTGGGGCGTGTGGATTGCCTATGACCTGCCGGGCAGCTACGAAGAACTGCCGCCGAACCTGCTGGACGAACTCAAGCGTGACCGTCGCTGGTGCCACGGCAACCTGATGAACTTCCGGCTGTTCCTGGTCAAGGGCATGCACCCGGTGCACCGTGCGGTGTTCCTGACTGGCGTGATGTCCTACCTGTCGGCGCCGCTGTGGTTCTTCTTCCTGGTGCTGTCCACTGCGTTGTTGGCGGTGAACACGCTGATGGAGCCGCAGTACTTCCTCGAGCCGCGTCAGCTCTATCCGTTGTGGCCACAATGGCACCCGGAAAAAGCCATCGCCCTGTTCTCCACCACCATCGTGCTGCTGTTCCTGCCCAAGTTGCTGAGTATCGTGCTGATCTGGGCCAAGGGTGCGAAGGAGTTCGGTGGCAAGTTCAAGGTGACGCTGTCGATGCTCCTGGAGATGCTGTTCTCCATGCTGCTGGCGCCAGTGCGGATGATTTTCCACACCCGCTTCGTGCTTGCCGCATTCCTGGGCTGGGCTGCAACCTGGAACTCGCCACAACGTGACGACGACTCCACGCCATGGAGCGAAGCGGTCAAGCGCCACGGCCCGCAAACCTTGCTGGGCTTCTTCTGGGCCTTGCTGGTGATCTGGCTGAACCCGAGCTTCCTGTGGTGGCTGGTGCCGATTGTCGGCTCGCTGATGCTGTCGATTCCGGTATCGGTGATTTCCAGCCGCGTGGGCCTGGGCTTGAAGTCCCGCGATGAAAGCCTGTTCCTGATCCCTGAGGAATACGCACCGCCCCAGGAACTGCTGTCGACGGACCAGTACACCCATGAAAACCGTTGGCATGCGCTCAAAGACGGTTTCATCCGGGCGGTGGTCGATCCACAACAGAACGCCTTGGCGTATGCGTTGGCAACCTCGCGTCACGGCAAGGCCGAGCCGATCGAATGGCTGCGGGTCGAACGCGTTCGTCACGCCTTGAAGACCGGCCCGACCGGCCTCAGCAACGCCGAGCGACTGGCCCTGCTGAGCGACCCGGTGGCCTTGTCTCGCCTGCATGATCAGGTCTGGAGCGAGGGGCATCCCGAGTGGCTAGCGGCGTGGCGTGAGTCGGTCAAGGCCGACCCTCATGCACCGCTGCTACCGCTACAGCCGGTGAGCGTGCAGCCTCAAGTGGCCTGATACGCACAAAGCCCCGCTTCTGGAAGGAAGCGGGGCTTTTTGTTGGGCGCTGTTTTGGTCCGGGGACATGGTTAACACCTGTGGCGAGGGAGCTTGCTCCCGCTGGGTGGCGCAGCCGCCCCCGCTTTTTGGCGTCCGCTGCGCGGCCGAGCGGGAGCAAGCTCCCTCGCCACAGATCGTGGTGCGGTCAGGGTTGTGTGTTGACGTTGTCCAGTGCTCGATTCGCCAACAAAGCACTCAGCTCGATCAGTTGCTGAATACCAAGGGCGACATGACGTCGTGAACCTTCCAGGTCGAACGCAAGGTCACTGACCATGGCGTCGGCTGAGGCCAGGTTTTCGCTGAGGTTGGCCAACAGGCTTTCAGTGTCGATACCGTCCACGACGGTGAAGAGCTGGCCCGGTGGCTGTTTTTCTTCGGGGTTGGGCTGTTTGGGCTTCAGGTAGTAATCGAGCGCGCGGTCGGTGGCTTCCTGGAGTTTCTTGGGGTCGGTTTCGGGTTCTGGTGGGTTGGGTGTGGCCTTGAACATGGTTGACGCTCCTTGATTGATGGAGCCGCCAGACATCGCTGCTAAACGAAAAGGGTGGCGACTGTGCGCGGGTTAGCAGACCAGGAATCAAGGAACCCGGCGCACCGAAGTGCCCCACGCACAGCCACCATAAAGCGGACCTGCGTGCCTTGATATTGTGCCGAGCTGCTAAACCCGATCGCTGAACTGACAGCGACCTGCAAACGTTAGAGCCCGGGGGCAAGGCGCACAAGCCGGCGGATTCTGGCGTAGTTGTAGGCAATGGTGCAAGGCTCCGTAGCCTTGGGATGACGGATTGTGGGGCTCAGGTATTTTTGTATGTATATCCGTTATTTAGGTAACGGCTGCTTAGGGTTCCGCTCTTACAGCGGGTCACTTTCGAAAAGCGCGAAAGTAACCAAAGCGCTCATGCCCCACCACTCGGTGCCTCGCTTAGGCTCGGCATGCCCTCACTCCGGCATTGCTCCGTGGGCCCGCCGCGAAGGGCCATCCATGGCCCAGCGCGGCTATCCCGGCATCCATGCCGGGATGCCCACTCCACAATGCCTGCGTTCGGCCAGCGTGGTTAACGGGGCGCCGAAATCAACGTCCACCACGAGGCGGCCTGGTAGCCGGCCTGTCTCTTGCGGGTGTACCCCGATTCAACTGTGGGAGCGGGCTTGCCCGCGAAGGCGGCCTAGTAGCTGGCCTGTCTCTTGCGGGTGTACCCCGATTCAACTGCGGGAGCGGGCTTGCCCGCGAAGGCGGCCTAGTAGCCGGCCTGTCTCTTGCGGGTATACCCCGATTCAACTGCTCGCTCCCACAGGGGGGCTGTGTTGGACATGAATTTTGTTTTCACTGGAGGTGAATATGGGAGCAAGCTCGCTCGCGATGGCGGTGTGTCAGTTTGCGGTGATGTTGGATGTGCCGGCCTCTTCGCGAGCAAGCCCGCTCCCACAGGAGGAATGCGGTCCCCATCAAGAACCAGGTCGGCTACCAGGCCGCCTTGTGGTGGACGTTGATCTCGGGCGCCCCGTTAACCACGCTGGCCGAACGCAGGCATTGCGCAGTGGGCAACCCGGCATGGATGCCGGGTTAGCCGCGCTGGGCCATGGATGGCCCTTCGCGGCGGCCCACGGAGCAATGCCGGAGTGAGGGCATGCCGAGCCTAGGCGAGGCACCGAGTGGTGGGGCACAAGCGCTTTGGTTACTTTCGCGCTTTTCGAAAGTGACCCGCCGTCAGGGCGGAACCCTAAGCAGCCGTTACCTAAATAACGGATATACACACAAAACCATCAAACCCTAAACCGCCCCACCAACCCCTGCAAATGCCCCCCCAACCGCGCCAACTCAGCACTGGAAGCAGCCGTTTCCTCACTGGAGGCGGCAGTCTGTTCCGACACATCACGCACATTCAGTACGCTACGGTTGATCTCTTCAGCCACAGCACTCTGCTGCTCAGCCGCAGCGGCGATCTGCTGATTCATCGCCTGGATCGCCGAGACGGTACGGGTGATGTTTTCCAGCGACGCACCGGCACGACGGGTCAGCTCGACGCTGCTGTCGGTCAGGCTGCGGCTGTTGTCCAAGGTCGCCGCGACCTGCTCAGTGCCCGACTGCAGGCCAAGGATCAGTTCCTCGATCTCTTCAGTGGACTTCTGGGTGCGCTGGGCCAGGCTGCGGACTTCATCGGCGACCACCGCAAACCCACGCCCGGCTTCACCGGCCCGGGCCGCCTCGATGGCGGCGTTGAGGGCCAGCAGGTTGGTTTGCTGGGCGACGGACTTGATCACATCCAGCACACTGCCGATCTTGTCGCTTTCTCGCTTCAGCTCGCCCATGGCGGTGGTGGAATTACCCACTTCGAGTGCCAGGCGCTCGATCTGGGCAATCGCTTCGCCGACGACTTTATCGCCTTCGCGTGCCTGGGCATCGGCGGCGACGGCCGCTTCGGAAGCCTCTTCGGCATTGCTGGCCACTTCCTGCACCGTGGCGGTCATTTCGTGCATGGCGGTGGCGACCTGGTCGGTTTCCGCTTTCTGGCTGTTGACGCCGGCGCTGGTCTGTACGGTAACGGCCGATAGTTGTTCGGCGGCGCTGGCGATTTGCGTGACGCCTTCGCTGATGCCGCCGATCAATTGCCGCAGGCCCACGGTCATGTTCTGCAT
This sequence comes from Pseudomonas sp. NFACC51, assembly GCF_900103575.1. Taxonomy (NCBI): domain Bacteria; kingdom Pseudomonadati; phylum Pseudomonadota; class Gammaproteobacteria; order Pseudomonadales; family Pseudomonadaceae; genus Pseudomonas; species Pseudomonas sp. NFACC51. Next base: position 23,423 of record NZ_FMXH01000006.1, read on the forward strand.
GGCGCGCTGTAGCTGGCCCAGTTCGTCGCGGCGCTCGGAAGTGAGGTTGTGGGTCAGGTCGCCGGCAGCCACGCGTTCGGCGATTTTGAGGGTCTGGCCCAGAGGACCGACGATCTGCCGGGTGATGACCAGGGCGGCGATGACACCGAACAACAGGGCCAGTACGGCAGCCGAGACCAGGAAGGTCTTGGCCTTGGCGGCATCACGGTCGCGCACAGCGGTCTGGGAGACCGTCAGTTTTTGGCTGGCGTCGATCAATACGTCGCCTTGCTCTGCCATGAGCTTGAGTGCGGCGGCGTTGTCGATCTGGGAGTCGCGGAACTGGCTGACCGCTGCGCGATAGACATTGATCGAGTCGTTGGCCTGTTGCAGGTTGGCGGCATGTTCTTCGGGTAACTGCTCTGGCAAGCGTGCGAGAAGCTTGAGGACATTGTCGATGGCCTCAAGGGCCGGTTGCTGGGCTTCGTTCTTGCCGCTGTAGGTATAACCGCGAACTTGATAGCGTGCTTGCTGGATCGCCTTGCTCAGGGTCACAGCGTTGTTGAACTGGGCGACGCTGTCGCCTTCCAGCAACGACTTCTCTACTTCAGCGACGCGAGCCACGGCATTGTCTGCACTGGCACCGAGTTTGCTGCGGGCATCTTCTCGGCTGGCGGTAGCGCGGGTCATCTCGGCGAAGGCTTTTTTGTACTCGGCCACGGCGGTCAATTGTTTATCGATCAGTGCGGCATCGGCCGGTTGTTCGATCAGTTGGCGGGCGGTTTTCAGCCCGGCGTCGAGTTTGCCGATCAGGTCGTTGACTTGCTGGGGGCCGTTCTCGCCCCGCGAGGTGTCGTAGTTCATGCGTGCCAGGCGCAAGTCCTTGGTCAAATCGTTCAGGCTGGCAATGAACCCCAGCTTGTCGCCACGGCTGATGACGTTACCCAGGCCGGTCCAGCCCGTGAAGGCGATTATCACGGTCAGGAACAGCACCAGGCCGAAGCCGAAACCGAGTTTGCGATTAACGCCTACATTACCTAGCCATCGGAACATACTGTTACTCCCTGCAGCGCTGAGTTTGTGTGCTGGGAGCTATATCGACCGTTTGGAAGGGATCTGTAGAGAATAGATGTCACAGTAGTGGCCGCTTCGCGCCCAAGCGCGAGCAATCTCTGGCCACGGTTTTATACCTGCCCTTATGGTTAGACCTTGAAGCGACTTACCAGCGTCTGCAAATGCACCCCCAACCGTGCCAGTTCGGCACTGGAGGCTGCGGTTTCTTCACTGGAAGAAGCCGTTTGTTCGGACACATCGCGAACGTTCACGACGCTGCGGTTGATCTCTTCGGCCACGGCGCTCTGCTGCTCGGCGGCGGCGGCGATCTGTTGGTTCATCGACTGGATCGCCGAGACCGTGCGGGTGATGTTTTCCAGTGAGCCACCGGCCCGGCGGGTCAGTTCGACGCTGCTGTCGGTCAGGTTGCGGCTGTTGTCCAGGGTGGTCGCGACCTGTTCGGTGCCCGATTGCAGGCCGAGGATCAGTTCTTCGATTTCTTCGGTGGACTTCTGGGTGCGCTGGGCCAGGCTGCGGACTTCATCGGCGACCACCGCAAACCCACGCCCGGCTTCACCGGCCCGGGCTGCTTCGATGGCGGCGTTGAGGGCCAGCAGGTTGGTTTGCTGGGCGACAGACTTGATCACGTCCAGCACGCTGCCGATCTTGTCGCTCTCGCGCTTGAGGTGGCCCATGGCTTCGGTGGAGATGCCCACTTCCTTGGACAGGCGTTCGATCTGGGCGATGGCTTCGCCGACCACTTTTTCGCCTTCGCGAGCCTGCTGGTCAGCGGCAACTGCCGCTTCGGAGGCTTCCTCGGCATTGCGCGCCACTTCCTGCACGGTGGCGGTCATTTCGTGCATGGCAGTGGCGACCTGGTCGGTCTCCGTTTTCTGGCTGTTGACCCCGGCACTGGTCTGTTCGGTGACGGCCGAGAGCTGTTCGGCGGCGCTGGCGATTTGCGTGACGCCGTCGCTGATACCCCCGATCAGTTGCCGCAGGCTGATCACCATTCGCTGCAGGCTGGCTTGCAATTGGCCCATGTCGTCACGGCGGGTAACCACCAGGTTATGGCTCAAATCGCCCGAGGCGACACGTTCGAGGGCCACCAGGGTTTGTTGCAGGGGAACAACGATCTGCCGCGTAATGATCCACGCAGCCAGCAGACCAAACGCTAACGCCAGGACGGCAACGGTAATCAGGGCCTCTTTCGCATGAATCGTCTCCAGGTCGCGCTTCTCAATCTGCGAGGCCGTCAAATGTTTGTTCAGCTCATGCAAATGGGTGTCCTGGTCGACCATTCTCTTGAGGGCTGAGGCGCTGGCGACCTGCGAATCGCGGAACTGGCTGACGGCTGCGCGATAGGCTTTCATTGATTCGGCGGCTTGTTGCAAGTTGGTTGCGTGCTGTTCCGGTAACTTGCCCGGCAGGCTCTCGAAGTTTTTCAGGACGTTTTCGATGGCATCCAGCGCCGGCTGCTCGGCGTCGGCCTTACCGCTGTAGGTGTAGCCGCGAACTTGGTAACGCGCTTGCTGGAGCAGTTTGCTCAGCTCGACCACGTTGTTGAATTGCGGGACGCTGTCGCCTTGTCGCAAGGCATTTTCGACGTCTGTCACCTTGGCCACGGCGTTGTCGGCGTTGGCGCCAAGCTTGGACCGGGCCGACTCGCGGTTCTGCGTCGCTTGAGTGAGGTCGACAAAGGCACGCTTGTATTCATCGACATTAGCCAATTGCTGATTGAGCAACTCCTGGTCTGCCGGGCGGACAAATCGTTTGAGGGCAGCTTGGATGCTCTCTTGAAGTTTGCCCAGGAGCTCGTTGACGGCTGTCGGCCCTTGTTCGCCGCGTCGCATCTCGTAGTCGAGACGGGCGACGCGTAAATCCTTGGCCGCCTCGTTGATACTGGCGATGGAAGCTTGTTTATCTGAGCGGCTGATCACACTGCTCAGGCTGTTCCAGCCGGCGAAGGTGCTCAAGAGGGTCATGAGCAGGACCAGGCCAAAACCGAAACCCAGCTTGCGATTGACGCTGACGTTTCCCAGCTTTTCGGTTAACCAACTGAACATGCCGATACTCCCTCAAACCTGTTATAGGCCTTATGAAGAGAGTATCGACCATATGCCGGGGATCTGTAGAAATCGTCAGGGAGTCTAGCGGTGGAGAGGGCAAGCGTTGCAGCCAGCGAGGATGAATCGCCTGTGGTCACGTTGCACAAGCTACGAGGATCAGAACAATCGCGCGAGCAAGGCAGTTACCGCAGTCTCGACCCGCAGGATTCGCTCGCCCAGTTGAACCGGTTGCAGGCCGGCCTTGCCCAGCAGTTCGATCTCGTAGGGAATCCAACCGCCTTCGGGGCCGATGGCCAAGGTCACCGGCTCTGTTAGCGCTCGCGGGCAGGGCGGATAGTTGCCAGGATGGCCGACCAGCCCCAGGGTGTCATCCGCCATGGCTGGCAAGCGGTCCTCGACGAAGGGCTTGAAGCGTTTTTCGATGATGATTTCCGGCAGCACGCTGTCCCGGGCCTGCTCCAGGCCCAGGATCAATTGCTCGCGGATGGCCTCGGGCTCCAGGAACGGCGTCTGCCAAAAGCTCTTTTCCACACGATAACTGTTGACCAGCACCACGCGCGGCACGCCCATGGTGGCGATGGTCTGGAACACGCGACGGAGCATTTTCGGGCGAGGCAGGGCCAGCACCAGGGTCAGCGGCAACTTGGCCGGCGGCGGCTGGTCGAGGGTCACTTGCAGTTCGGCCTCGCGAGCTTCCAGGCGCAGCACCTGGGCGGTGCCCATCAGCCCACCGATGCGCCCGACGCGCAGGCTGTCACCGACGGCGCTGCGATGGACTTCCTGCATGTGGGTCAACCGGCGATCGCTCAGGATTACCCGGTCAGGCCCGATGAAATCGGCCTCTTCGAGCAGCAGCAGGTTCACGCTTGGGTCGCTGGCGGCTGGTCGTTGTGGTCATCGACCGGCTGGTCCTCGGGTTCTTCTTCCCGGCGCTTGCGCACCAGGCCACCGAACAGGATGCCGATCTCGAACAGCAGCCACATCGGCACCGCCAGCAGTGTCTGGGAGAAGATGTCCGGTGGGGTCAGGATCATGCCGACCACGAAGCAGCCAATGATCACGTAAGGGCGGATCTTCTTCAGGTAGGCCACGTCGACCACGCCGATCCATACCAGCAGCACCACGGCCACGGGGATTTCGAACGCCACGCCGAAGGCGAAGAACAGCGTCATGACGAAATCCAGGTAGCTGCTGATGTCGGTCATCATTTCCACGCCCGCCGGGGTGGCGGCGGCGAAGAATTTGAAGATCAGCGGGAACACCAGGTAATAGGCGAAGGCCATGCCGGTGTAAAACAGCAGGATGCTGGACACCAGCAGCGGCACGGCGATGCGTTTTTCGTGCTTGTACAGGCCCGGTGCGATGAAGCCCCAGATCTGGTGCAGGATCACCGGGATCGCCAGGAACAGCGAGACCATCATCGTCAGCTTCAATGGCGTCAGGAACGGCGACGACACGTCGGTGGCGATCATTGTCGCCCCTACCGGCAGGTACTGGCGCAGCGGCGTGGAGACGAAGGTGTAGATCTGCTGGGTGAAGGAAAACAGCCCGGCGAAGATGATGAAAACCGCCGCGACGCAACGCAGCAGGCGTGTGCGCAACTCGGTGAGGTGCGATACCAGCGGCATCGGCTGGTCGTTTTCAGGGATATCGCTCATGGGGCTCGCGGCGGCAAAGTAGGGTCGTTAGGCGCAGGGACAGCAGGGGGCGCTGTATCCGTTACCGTCGGTGTCACTGGTGCCGGTTCAGCCAGCGGCTGCGCACCATCCACCGGCGCCTGTGGCGCAATCGTCGGTTCGGCCACGGGCTGAACCGGCGTCGGTTCCTGTTGGGTCGGCGTGAAGATTTTCCGCGCTTCCTGCTCCAGGGACAGAATATGTTCGTTGTGAAGTTGCCGACGGATGTCGTCGGCCCCGATTTCACGTTCAACTTCCTGTTTGATCGCATTGAAGCTGCGCTTCAGGCGGCCGATCCACAGGCCGGCGGTGCGCGCAGCACCCGGCAGACGCTCGGGGCCCAGTACCAGCAGGGCGACGAGGCCGACGAGCAGCAGTTCAGTGAAGCTGATCCCAAACATTAGTCAGTGCTCACGAGTCTTTGCGGACGGGCTCTTCGACTTTCTGTGCCTGCACGTCGATGGTGTGCGGCGCGTTCACAGGCTGGCTGGCCTGGGGGTGTACCGGTTGGGTCGGCTGCGCCGGTTGGCTAGCAGCCGCCGACGGGTCGGCCGGTTTTTCGTCGTCGTTCATGGCCTTGCGAAAGCCCTTGATCGACTCGCCGACATCGGTGCCGAGGTTTTTCAGTTTCTTGGTACCGAACACCAGCACCACGACGACCAGGATGACGACCCAGTGTTTCCAGTCAAAGATACCCATGTGGCTACTCCTCTCAAAAATTGATCAGGCGGACGGGCGCGAGGCTTTCTCGACGTGCCCGGACAGACCGAAGCGACGGTCCAGTTCATCCAGTACGGCCTGCGGATGCTGCCCCAGTTGGGCCAGCATGACCAGGCTGTGGAACCACAGGTCGGCGGTCTCATAGATCACGTCGCTGCAATCGCCACTGATGGCGGCGTCCTTGGCGGCGATGATGGTCTCGACCGACTCTTCGCCGACTTTCTCCAGAATCTTGTTCAAGCCCTTGTGGTACAGGCTGGCGACATAGGAACTGTCGGCCGCGGCGCCCTTGCGCTCTTCCAGCACCTGGGCCAGGCGGGTCAGGGTGTCACTCATGCGTATGTCCTGAATAAATGGCGTGCGGGTCCTTGAGCACCGGGTCGACGATTTTCCAGTCGCCGTTCTCGAAGACGCGATAGAAGCAGCTTTGACGGCCGGTGTGGCAGGCAATCTCACCGACTTGCTCGACCATCAGGATGATGACGTCGCCGTCGCAGTCCAGGCGCATCTCATGCAGGTGCTGCACGTGCCCGGACTCTTCACCTTTGCGCCACAGCTTGCCACGGGAACGTGACCAATAGATGGCGCGGTTCTCGGCGGCGGTCAGGGCCAGCGCTTCGCGGTTCATCCAGGCCATCATCAGCACACGCCCGGTCTTGTGATCCTGGGCGATGGCCGGCACCAGGCCGTCAGCGTCCCATTTGATCTCGTCCTGCCAGTTTTTCATCTTGAGTCCTGACGGCAGCGGCAAGCTTTAAGCTTCAAGCTGCAAGTAAAAGCAGATTTATGTATGTATGGAGCTTGTGGCTTGCAGCTTAAAGCTTGCGGCTGATTCCTGCTATCGGCGAACGACCAGATACAGACCGACCACCATCATGATACCGGCGGGCCAGTGACCCAGCTGGCTCAGCGGCCCGCCGGTCGCCAGCACGGCGCCGCCACCCAGGTGAGCCGCGCCCAGCAGGCGCAACAGCCAATCGTCCTTGCGTCGTTGCCACGGGGGCGCCGGGTCGTGGGCGTGGGGCTGTGACATGCGTTCGAGCAGGTCGCGGGTCATGTTGGCCAGGTGCGGGAGCTGCTCGAACTGGCTTTGCACGTTGCCCAGCAAGGTTCTGGGGCTGACGCGCTCGCGCATCCAGCGTTCGAGGAACGGCTGGGCGGTATTCCACAGGTCGAGGTCCGGGTACAACTGGCGGCCGAGGCCTTCGATGTTCAACAGGGTTTTCTGCAACAGCACCAACTGTGGCTGGACTTCCATGTTGAAGCGTCGCGCCGTCTGGAACAGGCGCATCAGTACCTGGCCAAAGGAAATGTCTTTTAACGGTTTTTCGAAGATCGGTTCGCACACGGTACGGATCGCCGCTTCGAATTCGTTGAGCTTGGTCTCGGCCGGCACCCAGCCTGAATCGATGTGCAGCTGGGCGACGCGACGGTAGTCACGCTTGAAGAAGGCGAACAGGTTGCGCGCCAGGTAGTCCTGGTCTTCAGGGGTCAGGCTACCGACGATGCCGCAGTCGATGGCAATGTACTGCGGGCTCCACGGCTGCACCGTGCTGACGAAGATGTTGCCTGGGTGCATGTCGGCGTGGAAGAAGCTGTCGCGAAACACCTGGGTGAAGAAGATTTCCACGCCGCGTTCGGCGAGCATCTTCATGTCGGTGCGCTGGTCGGCCAGGGTCGCCAGGTCGGTGACCTGGATGCCGTAGATACGCTCCATCACCAACACTTTCGGCCGGCACCAGTCCCAATAGACTTGCGGCACATAGAGCAGCGGCGAGCCCTCGAAGTTACGACGCAGCTGGCTGGCGTTGGCGGCCTCGCGCAGCAGGTCAAGTTCATCGTAGATGGTTTTTTCGTAGTCCTGGACCACGTCCACCGGGTGCAGCAGGCGGGCATCGGCCGACAGCCGCTCGGCGGCGCGGGCGAGGATGAACAGCCACGCCAGGTCCTGGGCAATGATCGGCTTGAGGCCCGGGCGGATGACCTTGACCACCACTTCTTCGCCGCTCTTGAGTTGTGCGGCGTGAACCTGGGCGACGGAGGCCGAGGCCAGGGGGTCGACGTCGAAACGGCTGAAGACTTCGCTGATCTTCTTGCCCAGTTGTTCCTCGATCAGCGCCACCGACACCTTGGAATCGAACGGCGGCACGCGGTCTTGCAGGCGCATCAGTTCATCGGCGATGTCTTCGGGCAACAGGTCGCGACGGGTCGAAAGGATTTGCCCGAACTTGATGAAAATCGGCCCCAGGTCCTGCAAGGCCAGGCGCAAGCGCGCACCGCGACTCAAGTCCAGCGTTCGCCGTGGAAACCAGCGCCACGGCAGCACGAAGCGCAGGGCCAGGAGAAACCAGGGCAACGGCAGGGCGAACAGCAGGTCATCGAGGCGGTAGCGGATCACGACGCGCTGGATGCGCAACAAACGGCGGACGGCAAGCAGCTTCATGCGTTATCGCTTGGTTTCAAGGGATCGGGAAAGGCGCTCGAAACGCGCCTCGAGACGTTCCAGGTCAAGTTTGATCTGGTCCAGTTCATTAAAACGGGCTTGTGCTTCGCGTTGGCCTACGAGGGTACGCGATTCTTCGGCCAGGTATTCACTCAGATTCTGCCCCAGGCTGGCGAACCCTTGCCGATACCAGCGGCTGCGGCTGCGCAAATGGCCGCTGAGCAATTGGGTCGCCACCGGACCGATCCAGCGAGACACTTCGTATTCCCAGTCCAGTTCCAGGTCCTGGAGGATCGCCGCCAGCTCCAGCAGTACGCCGCTGTCGCCGTCGAGCTCCACGTCGGGGCTGTGCAGCACCGCGGTCTTGTCCTTGCCCAGGGCCAGGTTCAGCAGGCTCGACGCCGGTGCGCGCAGCGTGCAGTCGGCCTCGGCCTCCCAGTGCGCAGCGAGCATCAGGCCCTCGTCGCTGGGCAGGATGAACAACCGCAACGTCGGGCTGCGGCAGTCCACGGCAATCACCTTGCCGCTCAAGTGCGCCAGGCGCGCGAGCGCCGTGCTGTCCAGGCGCAACACCCGGTTGAGGCCGAGTTCAACGCTGGCAAGCAGGCCGGTGAGCAGCATCAGGGCTTGATACCGCGGTGCAGGGCGACAATGCCTGCGGTCATGTTGTGGTAGGTCACGCGGTCGAAACCGGCCTCGACCATCATCGACTTCAGGGTTTCCTGGTTCGGGTGCATGCGGATCGATTCGGCCAGGTAGCGATAGCTTTCCGAGTCGTTGGTAATCAGCTTGCCCATCAGCGGCATGAAGGCGAACGAGTAGGCGTCATAGGCCTTGGACATCAGCGCGTTGGTCGGTTTGGAGAACTCCAGCACCAGCAGGCGGCCACCGGGCTTGAGCACGCGCAGCATCGAGCGCAGGGCATCTTCCTTGTGGGTGACGTTGCGCAGGCCGAAGGCGATGGTCACGCAGTCGAAATGGTTGTCGGGGAACGGCAGCTTTTCAGCGTCGGCCTGGACGAACTCGACGTTGCCGGCCACACCCAGGTCCAGCAGGCGGTCGCGACCGACCTTGAGCATGGATTCGTTGATGTCGGCCAGGACGACTTGGCCGGTCGGCCCAACGATGTGGGAAAACTTCTTCGTCAGGTCGCCCGTGCCGCCGGCGATGTCCAGTACGCGATTACCACTGCGCACGCCCGACAGTTCGATCGCGAAACGCTTCCACAGGCGGTGCATGCCGCCCGAGAGCAGGTCGTTCATCAAGTCATACTTGGCGGCTACGGAGTGGAAAACCTCAGCGACTTTTTCCGCTTTCTGGCTTTCCGGCACGTTCTTGAAGCCGAAGTGAGTGGTGGGTTCGGCATCGCTGCCTTTGCGCTGATCAGTCATATCGCGGTCACCAAAAAAGAATGCGGGACATTCTAATCCCGGTGGAGGGCTTTGTCTTGGCAAGGCTGAAGGTAAGATGGGCGACCGCCGGGACGTTTTGACGCAGGCAGGGTCTGAAACGTTCAGGCAAGTCCCGATAAAACAGGAGTCACCCGATGGCCCGTATAACGGTTGAGCGTGCCCATGGCCTGGGCAAGGAAGCGGCACGAGAGAAAGCCGACAAGCTGGCGCAGAAGTTGTCCGATAGCTATGGCCTGGAGCCGCAGTGGGAGGGCGACACCCTGAAACTCAAGCGTTCCGGGGTCAAGGGCGAAGTGCATGTTGGCGAGGACTCGATCCGCGTCGATGTGGAACTGGGCATGTTGATGTCGGCCATGAGCGGCACGATCAAGAGCGAAATCGAAAAGGCGTTGGATAAGGCGTTGGTCTGATTGTTCGAAAGGGTGGGGTGGAACACATCCAAGTTCACAACCTACTCCTGTGGGAGCGGGCTTGCTCGCGAAAGCGGTGGATCAGTCGACATCAATAGTGAATGGTCCACCGCATTCGCGAGCAAGCCTGTTCCCACATGAAGTCGGTCGCCATCCGGTTATGTGTCAGTTGTTAGGGTGCCCTTTCTAATTATTGTCACTACTTTGTGCCTGAGCCCGACCGTGTGCGGGCAGTTCCTCAAACCATTTTCGAGTGAGGTGCACCATGGCCAAAGTTATTCTGAAGAAAAAAACCGACGTTGAATCTTCCACGCTCAGCGACGTGAAAACGTACGCGCGCAAGATCTGGCTGGCGGGCCTGGGCGCCTACACGAAGGTCGGCCAGGAAGGCAGCGAGTACTTTCAGGAGTTGGTAAAGGCTGGCGAAGTTATTGAAACCAAAGGCAAAAAGAAAATTGCCGGAAAACTTGAAGCGGCCAACAGCGAATTGATTGAAGCCAAGAGCGACGTCAATACTTTCAAGGCCCGGGTTGAAGTACAACTCGATAAAGTCGAGAAGGTATTCGATGCCCGTGTTGCAAGTGCCTTGAATCGTATCGGCATTCCGTCTAAACATGACGTTGAGACACTCTCTGCTAAGCTCGATGAGCTGACAGCATTGCTCGAACGTGTCGCGCGTAAACATTAAGGAGAACGGGATGGCTGGCAAAAAAATCACAGAAAAAGAGGGCAGCTCGTGGGCCGGGAAGATTGAAAAGTATTCCCGCAAAATCTGGCTTGCTGGTTTAGGCGTGTACTCGAAGATCGACACTGACGGCAGCAAGCTCTTCGAGTCCCTGGTTAAGGACGGCGAAAAGGCCGAAAAACTCACCAAGACGGCAGTCGGCAAACAAGTCGATGCAGCCAAGGACTCTGCCGAGTCCGCCAAGTCGCGAATCGGTGGCGTGAAGGATCGTGCACTGGGCAAATGGGACGAACTGGAGGGGGCTTTCGACAAGCGCCTGAACAGTGCGATCTCGCGCCTGGGTGTGCCGAGCCGTAATGAAGTCAAGGCACTGCACAGCAAGGTCGACACCCTGACCAAGCAGATCGAAAAACTCACCGGCGCCAAAGTCGCACCCGTGGCGACCAAGACTGCAGCGGCCAAGCCGGCCGCTAAAACGGCGGCCAAGCCACTGGTCAAGGCTGCGGCAAAAACCGCCGCCAAACCTGCGGCGAAAGCAGCAGCCAAGCCCGCGGCTAAAACTGCTGCGGCCAAGCCTGCTGCCAAGGCGGCGGCCAAACCGGTAGCGGCCAAAGCGGCAGCCAAGCCTGCGGCCAAACCCGCGGCTAAAACGGCAGCGGCCAAACCGGCAGCGAAACCCGCGGCCAAGCCTGCGGCCAAGCCTGCGGCAAAAGCGGCCAAACCTGCTGCGGCGAAAAAACCGGCCGTGAAAAAGCCGGCCGCGCCGAAAGCCGCTGCACCGAAGGCGCCAACCGCGGCCGCCAAACCGGCGACCCCGACGAGCACGGCGAACTCCGCCGCCGCTCCGACCCCGGTCGCCACGCCAACTCCAGCGCCGGCTCCAACGACGCCTCCCACCCAGTCCTGATTCTGCGGGACATGCAAAAACGCCCGGCCTGTGAAGGTCGGGCGTTTTTGTTTGTACGCAGGTCAATCTCAAACTTTGAAATCACCCAGAAAACAATGTGGGAGCGAGCTTGCTCGCGATAGCGGCGGGTCAGCAGTATTGATCTTGACTGATACACCGCAATCGCGAGCAAGCTCGCTCCCACAATGGATCTTCCACTGCTGGTCGTCAGTCATGCTCTTCCAGGTAGCGCAACGCCAGTTGCTCAGTCGCCACCTTGGTCGCGGGCGGCAGGTGCGGGGCCACCAGCATCATGATCTGGTAGACCACCAACCGAACCTCGCCTTCACGGTCGAGGATCCGCTGGTAGTCCAGGGAGAACAGCAAGGTCATGGTGATCTGCTCCACCAGCTGCCCCAGGGCCTGGGTATCGCTGATCAGCAATCCCTGGGCCTTGAGCTGCGCCAGCAGTGAGGCGAGGGTGCGCTTCAGGGCATTGAGCAATTGGCGGATACCCTTGGCCAGCTTCGGCAGGCGCCCGGCCAGGTTCGACAGGTCCTGGAACAGAAAGCGGTACTGGGCCAGGCGTTCGACGATCAAGTGCAGGAACAGCCAGTAGTCTTCCGGCGCCAACTGCACGTCCGCCGGAGGGTCCAGCAGCGGCGCCAGTTCGCCCTGGAATCGCTCGAATAGGCCGAGGATCAGCGGTTCCTTGCCATGAAAGTGGTAATAGAGGTTGCCCGGGCTGATGCCCATTTCGTTGGCAACTTCCATGGTGGAGACGTTCGGCTCGCCCTTTTCGTTGAACAATTGCAGGGCACATTCAAGGATGCGGTCGCGGGTTTTCATCCGGTCTTCTTAATGATCAAGTCATGCCACGGCCAATCGCCTGGCCGTGGGGTAAGGTGCTTCAGCGCACGCGAACATAGGTACCGGGAGCTGCGTCCAGGGGCGGGTAGTTCGCGTTGCCCAAGGTCATCTGGGTTTCGTGCTGGGCGCCGGAACGCTCCTGGATCCAGCCCAGCCATTGGGTCCACCAACTGCCTTCGACGTGCTTGGCGTCGTAGTACCAGGCCCGTGGGTCGCTGCTCAGTTTTGCGCTTTCGATGAAGTTGGCCTTGGGGTTGCCCGGCGGGTTGAGGATGCTCTGGACGTGGCCGCTGTTGGAGAGCACGAAGCGTTTTTCGCCACCGAGCAACAGGGTCGAGCGATACACCGCGTCCCACGGTGTGATGTGGTCATTTATGCCGCCCACACTGAAGCTGTCCACCGTCACTTTCTGCAGGTCGATAGGTGTGCCGCACACTTCCAGACCGCCGGGATGGGTCAGTGGGTTGTGCTTGAAGAAGTCCAGCAGGTCGCCGTGGTAAGCCGCCGGCAGGCGGGTGCAGTCGTTGTTCCAGTAGAGGATGTCGAAGGCCGGCGGCTCCTTGCCCAGCAGATAGTTGTTGATGAAGTAAGTCCAGATCAGATCGTTGGGGCGCATCCAGGCAAACACCCGGGCCAGGTCGCGGCCATCGAGGATGCCTTTCTGGTAGGAACGGCGCTTGGCGGCTTCGAGAGTCTGCTCGTCGATGAACAGCGTGGCCGGGCTGTCGATCTGGCTGTCCAGCAGGCTCACCAGGTACGTGGCACTGGCGACCCGACGCAACTGGCGCTTGGCTTGCAGGTGGCCTTGCAGGGCGGCGATGGTCATGCCTCCGGCGCAGGCGCCCATCAGGTTGACCTCGCGGGCGCCGGTGATCGCCCGGCAGACGTTCATGGCCTCTTCCACGGCCTCGACGTAGCTGGACAGGCCCCATTCGCGATGGCGTACGTCAGGGTTGCGCCAACTGATGATGAAAACTTGCAAACCGTTTTTCAGGGCGTACTGGACGAAGCTGTTGGAAGGGCTCAGGTCGAAAATGTAGAACTTGTTGATCTGCGGCGGCACGATCAGCAACGGCTTGGCGTATTGCTTTTCGCTCATGGACCGGTACTGGATCAGCTCGAGCAATTCGTTGCGAAACACCACCGCGCCAGGGGTGGTTGCCAGGGTCTTGCCGACTTCAAAGGCATGGGGCGTGGTTTGTCGCGGCAACCCGTCGTTGTGCAGCAGGTCATCCACCAGATGGCTGAGGCCTCGAACCAGGCTGGTGCCGCCGGAGTTGAACAACTCCTTGACCGCCAGCGGGTTGAGCAAGGTATTGGACGGCGAAACGGCGTCGTTGAGCAGGGCGAAGGCGAAGTGGGCGCGGGCGCGGTCATCCTGGCTCATGGTGCTTTCGTCGATCCAGCTCGTCACCTGTTTCTGCCAGCTCAGGTAGGCCTGCAGGCTGCGGCGGTAGAACGGATTGAGCTGCCAGGTGGGGTCGGCGAAACGCTGGTCGTTGGGGTTGGTGGGGTGCAGGGTCTCCCCCAGCAGCACTCGGCCCAGTTGACCGCCCAGCTTCAGCGCATGCCGGGCACTGTGCACCGGGTTGCGCAAGCCGTGTACGGCAACGCTGCGCAAGGTGGACAGCAGGTCCCTGCCACGCAGGCCGGTGACCGCACTTTGTGCGTTGATGAAGCTGGCAGGGGCGGGCATGGAACCCTTCGCCGGTTTGTCGCGCATGAGTCAACTCCTTCGTCATCAGGCTAAAAACAAACACACCGAACCAGACAACATAGTCGCTGTTTCGGGTCGCTGCGCGGTCCGGCGTCCTGCCAGGCGCTAATGGGCGGTTTCAGCCGCCCAGTGGTGAGGGGTGCGGATGCATCACCGCACGCTGACGTTCTTCCTCCAGGAATTTCATGATGATCGGCGCCACCGCCTCGGCCCGGGTGATCAGGAACAGATGGCCGTCATCGATGATGTGCAATTGGGCGTTGGGAATGCGCCAGGCCAGCATGCGCATGTTGATCAGCGGGATCAGCGGGTCATCGTCGCCAGCCAGCACCAGGGTCGGCTGGTGGATCTTGTGCAGCCAGTGGATGCTGGTCCAGCCCAGGCCGGCGAACAGTTGCCAGTAATAACCGAGCTTGCCCGCCGAACGAACCTTGGCCGCATGGCTGGCCGCCAGGCTCGGGTCGCGACGGAACGAACCGCCGTAGATCAGTGGGGCGATACGCATCACATGGGAAGGTTGAACGTAGCGCCGGGGGCTGGCCATCATCCACAGCACCTTCGGTTTACCCGGCACCATCACCGCCCCGGCCGCCGTGGCCGCCAGTACCAGCTTCTTGCAGCGCTCGGGGTAGTCATGGGCGAACTGCTGGGCCAGGGCGCCCCCCCAGGACACGCCGATCACATTGACCTGCCCGTAGTCCAGGTAATCGAGCATTCGCGCGGTGAGTTTGGCCAGGCCAGGAAAACGATACGGCCGGTTGGGCGTCGATGAGCCGCCGACACCGGGTACGTCAAAGGCGATGACTTCCAGGTCCGGGTCCAGGGCCTGGATGAACGGGAACACCAGCTCGAGGTTGGCGCCGATGCCGTTGAAAATCAGCAAGGGCGTCAAGTGAGGCTTGCCGGGACGTACCGCGGTGCGCAAGGTCTGGCCATCCAGATCGACGGTACGGAAGATGTACGGTTGCGGCATGCTCAAGCCCTGGGGTGGAGAAGTGGAAAAGCAGCATCAAGCTTCAAGTTTCAAGCTGCAAGTTAAGGCGCTTGAAGCTTGAAGCTTGAAGCTTGCAGCTATCTTTCATGCACATAAGTGCCGGGCGCCGCTTCACCGGCCGGGTAGGCCTTGTTGCCCAGCACGGTCGGGGCTTTTTTCAGTTTGCCCGAGCGCTCGGCCTGCCAGGCCTGCCAGTGCAGCCACCAGGAGTCGGTGTGCTTGGTTGAATTCTCCTGCCAATCCTCGGCCTTGGCTGGCATGTCATCACTGGTCATGTAGCGCGACTTGGGATTGCCTGGCGGGTTGAGGATGCTCTGGATATGGCCGCTGCTCGACAGCACGAACTCCACCTTGCCACCAAACAGCTGTGCCGACTTGTAGCAGGACTTCCACGGCGTGATGTGGTCGTTGGTGCCGGCCAGGGAGAAGATGTCGGCGGTGACTTGCTTGAGATCGATGGGCGTGCCGCACACTTCCAGTGCATTGGGACGGATCAGTGGATTGTTCTTGAACATTTCGATGAGGTCGCCGTGGAACGCCGCTGGCAGCCTCGTGGTGTCGTTGTTCCAGAACAGGATGTCGAACACGGGTGGCTCGTTGCCCAACAGATAATTGTTGACCCAGTAGTTCCAGATCAAGTCGTTGGGGCGCATCCAGGCGAACACCTTGGCCATGTCGCGACCTTCGAGTACACCGGCCTGGTAGGAATGGCGCTTGGCCGCTTCCAGGGTCTGTTCGTCGACGAACAACGCCACGTCGGTGTCCAGGGTGGTGTCGAGCACGCTGACCAGCAGGGTCAGCGCATTGACCTTTTTCTCGCCGAGGGCGGCGTAATGGCCCAGCAGCGCGGTGCAGGTGATGCCGCCCGAGCAGGCGCCGAGCATGTTCACGTCCTTGCTGCCGGTGATGGCCGTGACCACGTCCACCGCTTCCTTGAGCGCCTCGATGTAGGTCGACAGGCCCCACTCGCGCTGTTCCTTGGTGGGGTTGCGCCAACTGACGATGAAGGTCTGCACGTTGCTGCGCAGGCAGAAGCGCGCCAGGCTCTTGTCCGGGCTCAGGTCGAATACATAGAACTTGTTGATTTGTGGCGGTACCACCAGCAGCGGTCGCTCGTGGACCTGCTCGGTGATGGGGCGGTACTGGATCAGCTCCAGCACGTCGTTGCGAAACACCACGGCGCCTTCGGTCACGCCCAGGCTCTTGCCGACCTCGAACGCGCCCATGTCGACCTGGCTCGGCATCCCACCGTTGTGCACCAGGTCCTTGGCCAGGTGGGACAGGCCATCGAGCAGGCTCTTGCCGCCGGTTTCGAAGAAGCGCTTGACTGCTGCCGGGTTGGCCGCCGAGTTGGTCGGGGCCATGGCTTCGGTCATCAGGTTGATCACGAAATGCCCGCGGCTGATGTCCGCGGGCGAGAGGTTGCTGTCGTCGATCCAGGCGTGCAGCTCCTTGCGCCACGCCAGGTAGGTTTGCAAGTAGCGTTTGTAGAGTGGGTTCTGGCTCCACGCCGGGTCAGCGAAGCGACGGTCGTCGCCGGCCGGTTGCAGTTCGGATTTGCCGAACAGGACATTCTTGAGTTCGACGCCGAAATGGGCGACGTGCTTGACGCTGTGCAGCGGTTGTTTGATGGCCTGGGTCAGCACCATGCGGGCAGAGGCCAGCAGATCTTTCCTGCGCAAGCCGACGACGGGATTCAACCCCAGGGTATTTTCCGAGGCTTGATACTTCAGGTCATCGTTGTTCTTGTTGCTCATCTACGACGCTCCATTGTCCTTCAGACGAGTACCCGGATCGTGCCATGAAGCCACACAGCCAATACCAGGTACGCTGCTCGGGTGACCATTAATTCCGCATCGAGGGCCAATGAGGAAACGTATGCCAGGAACTCGGCGGTTCCTTTGCAGGTAACTTGCCAGCTCCATTGGTTACCCGAGTTTAATTTTTTTCGCAAGCAGGCCAGTCATTGACGTTGCTGCGCGGGCATTCAAGCAGATGAGTCTAGAAAAATCGCCCTAAAGCGCCAGCCCCTGAGTTAGAGCATCAGCTTGACGACGGACTCGTCCGGGTCGCGGGTTTTTCCGGCGGCCTTGAGTTCGCCAAGATAATCGTTCCACAAGTCTTCCTGACGCACCGCCAACTGGTAGAGATAGTCCCAGGTGAACAGCCCGCTGTCGTGGCCGTCGTCGAAGGTCAATTTCAGTGCGTACTGGCCGGCCGGTTCGACCTTGATCAGTGCAACGTTGAGCTTGCCATATTGCAGGATGGGTTTGCCGTGGCCCTGGACCTCGGCGGAAGGCGAGTGCACCCGCAGGAACTCGGCGGGCAAGTGATACTCCTCGTCCGGCGCGTATTTGAGCGTCAGGGTCTTGGAGGCTTTGTGCAGGTTGATGGCGGTGGGGAGTTTGGTCATGGCAGATCGTCCGTTTCGTGACGCCTTGCATGAGCGATCCGTGGCGAGGGAGCTTGCTCCCGCTGGAGGGCGAAGCCCTCCCAAAAGACTCCCGACAATCCGCCGGATAAGCGGCGGCGTCGGGTTTTTGGGGCCGCTTCGCGACCCAGCGGGAGCAAGCTCCCTCGCCACAGGAGCCCGCTCACACAGCGTGTGGCCTACAGGATATACCGCGACAGATCTTCGTTCTGCGCCAATTCACCCAGGTGGCTGTTGACGTACTCGGCGTCGATGAGGATCGGCGCTTCGTTGTGGGCGCTCGCCAGGTCGCCGGCGCTGAACGAGACTTCCTCGAGCAGGCGTTCGAGCAACGTGTGCAGGCGACGGGCACCGATGTTCTCGGTCTTCTCGTTGACCTGCCAGGCGATCTGGGCCAGGCGCTTGATGCCTTCCGGGGTGAACTCGATGTTCAGGCCTTCGGTCTTGAGCAGCGCGCAATACTGTTCGGTCAGGGACGCGTGGGGCTCGCTGAGGATGCGTTCGAAGTCTTCCGGCGTCAGCGCCTTGAGCTCGACACGGATCGGCAGGCGACCCTGCAGCTCTGGCACCAGGTCGCTCGGCTTGCTCAGGTGGAACGCACCGGAGGCGATGAACAGGATATGGTCGGTCTTGACCATGCCCAGCTTGGTGTTGACCGTGCAGCCTTCGATCAGCGGCAGCAGGTCGCGTTGTACACCTTCGCGGGACACATCGGCACCGCCGACATTGCCGCGCTTGGCGACCTTGTCGATTTCATCGATGAACACGATGCCATGTTGCTCGACCGCCTCCAATGCCTTGGCCTTCAACTCTTCTTCGTTGACCAGGCGGCTGGCTTCTTCGTCGCGCACCAGTTTCAGCGCTTCCTTGACCTTGAGCTTGCGGTTTTTCTTCTTGCCCTTGCCCATGTTGGCGAACAGGCTCTGCAACTGGTTGGTCATCTCTTCCATGCCTGGCGGCGCGGAAATATCGACGCCGGCCATTTCGGCCACTTCGATCTCGATTTCCTTGTCGTCCAGCTGGCCTTCGCGCAGGCGCTTGCGGAACAGTTGGCGGGTGTTGGAGTCCTGGGTCGCGGCGGCGTCGGCGTTGAAGCCCATGCGCGCTGGTGGCAGCAGGGCGTCGAGGATGCGCTCTTCGGCGGCGTCTTCGGCGCGGTGGCGGACCTTGGTGATTTCCTGTTCGCGCAGCAGCTTGATGGCGGCATCGGCCAGGTCACGGATGATCGACTCGACGTCGCGGCCGACATAGCCGACTTCGGTGAATTTGGTGGCTTCGACCTTGATGAACGGCGCGTTGGCGAGTTTGGCCAGGCGCCGGGCGATTTCGGTTTTACCGACACCGGTCGGGCCGATCATCAGGATGTTCTTGGGGGTTACTTCGACGCGCAGTTCTTCGGGCAATTGCATCCGGCGCCAGCGGTTACGCAGGGCGATGGCGACGGCGCGCTTGGCATCGTCCTGGCCGATGATATGGCGGTTGAGTTCGTGGACGATTTCGCGGGGAGTCATGGACATAATAATGGGTGGTCCTCAAGCAAGAATGGGCCGTGGCGTGGTTCGCCTGGGCAGGCTTATTCCGCGAGGTCCTGCTCCTCAATGGTCTGGGTGTGGTTGGTGAAGACACAGATGTCGCCGGCAATGCCCAAGGCAGTCTCGACGATCTCACGAGCCGACAGGTCGGTTTTTTTCAGCAGGGCACTGGCCGCAGCCTGGGCGTAGGCTCCGCCGGAACCCATGGCGATCAGGCCGTCTTCGGGCTCAACGACGTCGCCGTTGCCGGTGATGATCAGGGAGGCGTCCTTGTTGGCGACCGCGAGCATGGCTTCGAGGCGGCTCAGGGAGCGGTCGGTGCGCCATTCCTTGGCCAGTTCCACGGCGGCTCGGACCAGATGGCCCTGGTGTTTCTCAAGTTGGCCTTCGAAACGTTCGAATAACGTGAAGGCGTCGGCAGTGGCCCCGGCGAAACCGGCGATGACTTCGCCGTGATACAGGCGGCGGACTTTCTTCGCGTTGCCTTTCATCACGGTGTTGCCCAGTGAAACCTGGCCGTCGCCGCCCATGACGACTTTGCCATGACGGCGGACTGAAACGATGGTGGTCAAGGGAGAGTCTCCACGCAGCGGGGCGAAAATGCCCGGATGGAACTCATATGGGGGTGGCGCGGGGTTTTTCAACTGTGGGGTGGGGGAGGGGACGAGTGGTGTCCCGGGTTGCCGATCAGGTTTGTGGCAAAGGCATTCACTGTGGCGAGGGAGCTTGCTCCCGCTGGAGCGCGTAGCGGTCCCAAGCTGTTGGGGCTGCTGCGCAGCCCAGCGGGAGCAAGCTCCCTCGCCACAAAAGCCCCACAGCCACAGGTGTCCTTGACGAGATCAGCGGCTCTGGCGTTGTTGTAACAACAGGTTGCTGAAACCGCTGCCGGCCAATTGTTTCTGGGCCTTGGTCAGTTCTTCGCGGTTGCTGAACGGCCCGACCAGTACCCGGTACCAGGTTTCGTCCTTCACGGTGCCGGACTCCACCGCCACGGACTGACCCAGCAGAATGATCTGCGCGCGGACCTTGTCGGCGTCGGCTTCCTTGCGGAACGAACCGGCCTGCAGGAAGAACTTCGTCACCGGCGCGGCTTTCTGCACCGGTGGGGCGGGCGGCGGCGTGATGCCGGCCAGGGCCGCCTGGGCGCGGGCGGTGTCGATCTTCGCCGCTTCGGCCGGGGTCACCGGCGTGGTGGGCACTTGCGGCGTCGGCAGGGTTTTCTCCGGTACGGCTTCGGGCGGCACGATGACTTCCGATTCCGGCAGCAAGGTGTAGAAGTCGTACTTCGGCTTCACCGGTTGCGTTGGGCTCGGCGGAGTCTTGTTGGCCTCGGCGATCCGCGTGGCTTTCTGCTGCTCTTGCCGGACGCGCTTGACGTCATCGCCCTGGCCCGGCTCCAGCTTCATCAGAAACACAATGAAAGCGCCGACGGTCAGGCCGATGGCCATCCACAACCAGCCCGGAATCGGTTTTTTGGCTGGAGGCTGGTAACGACTGGCGCCGCGTTTGGGTGCAGGTTTTTTCTTGGCTGCCAACTTACATGCGCTCCAGGGTTTCCAGGCCCAGCAGTTCCAGGCCTTGCTTGAGCGTACGCCCGGTCAGCGCGGCGAGGCGCAGGCGGCTCTGCATTTGCTCTGGGGTTTGCGCGTTGAGGATCGGGCAGTTCTCGTAGAAGCTGGAGAACAGGCCGGCGACATCGTACAGGTAGGCGCACAGGGTGTGCGGCGTGCCCTTGTCGGCGACGTTATTCAACACTTCACCGAACTGCGCCAGCTTCGCCGCCAGCTCCTGTTCGTGAGGGGCCTGGAGCACAATCTGGCCGTCCACTTCATTGAAGCTTTTGCCGAGCTTGCGGAACACCCCCGCCACGCGGGTGTAGGCGTACAGCAGGTACGGCGCGGTGTTGCCTTCGAAGTTGAGCATCAGGTCGAAGTTGAAGCTGTAGTCGCTGGTGCGGTGCTTGGACAGGTCGGCGTATTTCACCGCGTCGATGCCCACGACCTTGGCGATCTTGCGCAGTTCGTCTTCGGCCAGCTCGGGGTTCTTGCCCTTGACCAGGGTGTAGGCGCGGTCCTGGGCTTCGGTCAGCAGGTCGATCAGCTTCACCGTGCCGCCGTCGCGAGTCTTGAATGGGCGGCCGTCAGCGCCGTTCATGGTGCCGAAGCCCATGTGCTCCATCTCCATTGGATGGGTCACGAAACCGGCCAGGCGTGCGACTTCGAACACTTGCTGGAAGTGCAGAGCCTGGCGCTGGTCGACGAAGTACAGCACCCGATCGGCCTTGAGCACGCTGTTACGGTAGCGCACGGCTGCCAGGTCGGTGGTGGCGTAGAGATAGCCACCATCGGCCTTGACGATGATCACCGGCAACGGCTCGCCATCGGCGGTCTTGAACTGGTCGAGGAACACGCACTGGGCGCCGTTGCTTTCCACCAGCATGCCCTTGGCCTTGAGGTCGTTGACCACGTTGATCAGGTCGTCGTTGTAGGCGCTTTCGCCCATCACGTCGGCCATGGTCAATTTGACGTTCAGCAACTCGTAGATTTTCTGGCAGTGGGACAGGGAGATGTCCTTGAACTTGCTCCACAGCGCCAGGCACTCGGCATCGCCGGCTTGCAGCTTGACCACCAGGCCCCGGGCACGGTCGGCGAACTCGGGCGACTCGTCGAAGCGTTGCTTGGCGGCGCGGTAGAAGTTCTCCAGGTCCGACAGTTCATCGCTGGTAATGGGGTTTTCCTGAAGGTAGGCCATCAGCATGCCGAACTGGGTGCCCCAGTCGCCAACGTGGTTCTGACGGATCACGGTGTCGCCGAGAAACTCCAGGACCCGCGCCACGCCGTCGCCGATGATGGTCGAGCGCAGGTGGCCGACGTGCATTTCCTTGGCCAGGTTGGGCGCCGAGAGGTCGACCACGGTGCGCTGCAACGGACCGGCCTTGCGCACGCCAATGCGCTCGTCGGCCAGGGCCGCGTCCAGGCGCGAGGCCAGGGCCTGGGTGTTCTGGAAGAAATTGATGAACCCGGGGCCGGCAATGTCGGCCTTGCTGACGTTCTCGTCGGCCGGCAGCGCGGCGATGATTTTCTCCGCCAAGTCCCGCGGTTTCATGCCGGCCGGCTTGGCGAGCATCATCGCGATGTTGCTGGCGAAGTCGCCGTGGGTCTTGTCGCGGGTGTTTTCGACCTGAATCGCCGGCGACAGGCCTTCTGGCAGCACACCTTCAGTGACGAGTTGGGCGATGGCTTGCTGGATGAGCTGGCGAATGGTGTCTTTCATGGTCTTCTCTTTCAACCGCAGGCGCGGCGGCGCTTCGATGCGCTGGTGGAAAAACTGGGCATTATCCGTGGCCCGGACGAGCTTGCCAACTGTAGCGGGTCGGTTGGGGATGTGTGGTGACTATTCTTGCTGGCCTGGAGGCACGCGATCCCACAGGGGGCCGGCTTGCGGTCCATTCAGTACAAATCCACCGGATCCACATCCAGCGACCAGCGCACTGCCCGTCCGCTGGGCATCTGCTCCAGCACCAGTAGCCAGGCGCTCAATAGCCGATGCAACGGCGCCCGGGCATTGGCTTGTAATAGAAGCTGGGCTCGATAGCGCCCCGCCCGCCGTTCCATCGGCGCCGGTACCGGGCCGAGCAGTTCGATACCGGTAAGGTTCTGCTGCGCCAGCAAACGCTCGGCCTCGCTGCAGGCTTCATCAAGGAACGCTTCGGCCTGCCCCGGCTTGTGAGCTTCAGCCCGCAACAGCGCCAGGTGTGCAAACGGCGGCAGGCCGGCGCTGCGCCGTTCACTCAAGGCCTGTTCGGCGAAGGCGAAATAACCTTGCTCGGTCAGTTGGATCAGCAACGGATGATCGGCCAGGTGGGTCTGGATGATCACTTTGCCCGGCTCCTCGGCCCGCCCGGCCCGGCCTGCGACCTGGACGATCAACTGTGCCATGCGCTCGCTGGCGCGGAAATCACCGGAAAACAGTCCGCCATCGGCGTCGAGGATCGATACCAGCGTGACCCGTGGGAAGTGGTGCCCCTTGGCGAGCATTTGCGTGCCCACCAGGATGCACGGCTGGCCCTTCTGGATCGTTGCGAACAACTGGTTCATCGCATCTTTGCGCGAAGTGCTGTCGCGATCCACCCGCAGTACCGGGTAATCGGGGAACAGGATGCCCAGCCGTTCTTCGGCGCGTTCGGTGCCGGCACCGACCGGGCGCAAGTCCACTTTGCCGCACTGCGGGCAATGCCTTGGCACGCGCTCGACGTGGCCGCAATGGTGGCAACGCAACTCGCCATGGCGTTGATGCACGGTCATCCGCGCATCGCAACGCTCACAACCAGACATCCAGCCGCAGTCGTGGCACAACAGGGTCGGGGCAAAACCGCGGCGATTGAGGAACACCAGGACCTGTTGCCCGGCAGCCAGGGTCTGGCCGATGGCTTGCTGCATCGGCCCGGAAATACCGCTGTCCAGCGGGCGGCTTTTCACGTCCAGGCGCAGGAAGCGCGGTTGCTTGGCGCCGCCGGCCCGCTCATTGAGGCGCAGCAGGCCGTAGCGGCCGGTGTAGGCGTTGTGCAGGCTTTCCAGCGACGGGGTTGCCGAGCCGAGCACGATGGGAATGTTTTCCTGGCGGGCGCGCACCAGCGCCAGGTCGCGGGCGTGGTAGCGCAGGCCTTCCTGCTGTTTATAGGAGCCGTCGTGCTCTTCGTCGATGATGATCAGGCCGGGGTTCTTCATTGGCGTGAATAGGGCCGAGCGGGTGCCGATGATGATGTCGGCCTCGCCGTCCCGGGCGGCGAGCCAGGCCTCCAGGCGTTCGCGGTCGTTGACCGCTGAGTGCACCAGGGCGATCCGGGCGTTGAAGCGCTGTTCGAAGCGCGCCAGGGTTTGCGGGCCGAGGTTGATTTCCGGAATCAGCACCAGCGCCTGCTTGCCGGCCTCCAGGGTCTGACGGATCAGTTGCAGGTAGACCTCGGTCTTGCCGCTGCCGGTGACGCCCGCCAGGAGAAAGGCGTGATAACTGTCGAAGCCTGCGCGAATCGCTTCGCAAGCGGCTCGCTGTTCGGCGTTGAGCGGCAGTTCCGGCTGGGCCAGCCAATGTTCATGGCGGGCGCCGGGGGCATGCCTGCGTACTTCCACCTGGACCAGGTCCTTGGCCAGCAACAGGTCCAGGCTGTCCTTGCTGAGCATCAGTTTGCTCAACAATTGGTGCGCCACGCCGTGGGGATGTTGGGCCAGGGTCGCCAAGGCCTCGCGCTGGCGCGGGGCGCGGGCGATGCGTGGATCGTCCAGCGAGGCGCCGGGCGCCACCGACCAGAACCGCTCCTGGCGCGCCTCGGCCGGTTCGCCCTGGCGCAGCAGCACCGGCAGCGCCCAACTCAGGGTGTCGCCGAGGCTGTGCTGGTAATACTGGGACGTCCACAGGCACAACTTGAACAGCGCGGCGGGCAGTGGTGGCGTGGCATCGAGCAGGGCCAGGGCTGGTTTGAGCTTGTCGACCGGGACCTCGCTGTGGTCGGTGACCTCCACCAGGATGCCGATCATCTCCCGCCGGCCGAACGGCACCCGCAGGCGCATGCCCGGCTGCAACTGGGCGCGCAGGACTCCGGCCGGGGCGCGGTAGTCGAACAGGCGGCGCAGCGGCGAAGGCAGGGCGAGGCGCAGGATGGCGTCGGGCACGCGGGGGATCTCGATAGACGGACAAGTTCGCAAGGCTGAACACGATTCAATGCGGGAGCGAGCTTGCTCGCGATGGCTGTGGCACAGCCAGCATCACTGCAACTGACCGACCGCTATCGCGAGCAAGCTCTCTCCCACAGGGATTGTGCTTGAGGCCGCGAGCCTAGCAGACGGTTGGTACAAGTCATAGCTTGCGTGATTGATGTTGTCTGGTAGAATCCGCGGCCTAATTACGTGCGGTATTCAACAATAGTGTTGGGTGGCGGCACGCTAGCCTGAGGAAAACAGCATGAAAACCGATATCCATCCGGAATACCCAGTAATTGCCGTAACCTGCAGCTGCGGCAACAAGTTCGAAACGCGTTCGACCTACGGCAAAGCCCTGGCGATCGACGTTTGCAACGAATGCCACCCGTTCTACACCGGCAAGCAAAAGACTCTGGATACCGGCGGTCGTGTTCAGAAGTTCGCCGATCGTTTCGGTGCTTTCGGCAAAGTTACTCCAAAAGCCTGAGGTTGATCATTTTGGATGGTCGTTTCGACCGCTCCAGATTGATGAAAAAGGCGTCCCTTGCGGGCGCCTTTTTTGTGTCCGCGATTTGCCTCGGTGGTGCCCAGGCGTCCTGTCCTTCGCCGGGCAACCTGCCCCAAGTGGCGGTGCAACGGGTGGTGGACGGCGATACCTTGTACCTGGAGGATGGCCGGCGCGTTCGGATGATCGGTCTCAACAGCCCTGAACTGGGCAAGCGAGGCCGCGCCGACGAACCGTTCGCCGTGGCGGCACGTCAGCGACTCGAAGCCCTGGTAGCCGCCAGTGATGGCCGGGTGGGCGTGTTGCCTGGCAAGGATGACCACGATGATTACGGTCGCACACTGGCCCATGTCTACAACGCCCAGGGCGAGAACCTCGAGGAACGGTTGATTGCCGAGGGGCTGGGGTTTCTGGTGGCGGTCGCGCCGAACGTCGACCTGGTCAGATGCCAGCAAATGGCTGAACGTCATGCGCGGCAAGCCGGATCCGGCCTCTGGAAAAAATCGCCCGTCGTGCGAGCGGAGCAAATCAATGCGCCCGGTTTTGTGCTGATGAGCGGACGTGTCGAAAACGTGCAGCGCAATCGCGGTGGCATCTGGATTGAATTGCAGGGGTCAGTTGTCTTGCACATTGCGCCCGGTGTGCAAAGACGCTTCGACGCCTCGGCCCTGAAGCGGCTAAAGGGCCGAAAAATCGAGGCCCGTGGCTGGGTCGTCGATCGCGCCCGACGCAGCGGCCACAAGGCTGGGCAGGCGCGATGGATGTTGCCGCTGACCGATCCTGCCATGCTGCAAGCGGTCTTGTAAGAAAAAATTGTAGACATTTTGTCAGTGGATTGTATGCATGTGGCCCTTGTGTTTCGTGGCTCTTGGCCCAAAGTCGTAGGGCAGGGCGCTTGACAGCAGTGACTGGTCAGTCTTGTGGGGACTTTGCGAGGCGCGTATCCTCGGCGGTCCGTCTGTCCAACACAGTAAAAAGCGGAATGCCCACATGTCTGATCTGAAAACTGCCGCTCTCGAATATCACGCTAATCCTCGTCCAGGGAAGCTGAGTGTCGAGCTCACCAAGGCCACCGCTACTGCTCGCGACTTGTCGCTGGCCTACAGCCCCGGCGTAGCCGAACCAGTCCGCGAAATCGCTCGCGACCCTGAACTGGCCTACAAATACACCGGTAAAGGCAACCTGGTTGCAGTCATTTCCGATGGCACCGCGATTCTCGGCCTGGGTAACCTCGGCCCATTGGCTTCCAAGCCAGTCATGGAAGGCAAGGGCGTGCTGTTCAAGCGCTTCGCCGGTATCGACGTATTCGACATCGAAGTCGATTCCGAGAGCCCGCAAGCCTTCATCGACACCGTCAAGCGCATCTCCATCACCTTCGGCGGCATCAACCTGGAAGACATCAAGGCACCTGAGTGCTTCGAAATCGAGCGCGCCCTGATCGAACAGTGCGACATTCCGGTATTCCACGATGACCAGCACGGCACCGCGATCGTTACTGCGGCCGGCATGATCAACGCCCTGGAAATCGCCGGCAAGACCCTGCCGGAAGCCAAGATCGTCTGCCTTGGCGCTGGCGCTGCGGCCATCTCCTGCATGAAGTTGCTGGTGAGCATGGGCGCCAATATCGAAAACATCTTCATGGTCGACCGTACCGGTGTGATCCACTCCGGCCGTGACGACCTGAACCAGTACAAGGCCGTGTTTGCCCACGCGACCGAGAAGCGCTCCCTGGCGGACGCGCTGGACGGTGCCGACGTGTTCGTCGGCCTGTCGGGTCCGAACCTGCTGAGCCCGGAAAACCTGCTGCGCATGGCGCCGAACCCAATCGTGTTCGCGTGCTCGAACCCGGACCCGGAAATCGCCCCGGAACTGGCTCACGCAACTCGTAATGACGTGATCATGGCCACCGGCCGTTCGGACTACCCGAACCAGGTCAACAACGTACTGGGCTTCCCGTTCATCTTCCGCGGTGCCCTGGACGTTCGCGCCAAGCGCATCAACGAAGAAATGAAAGTCGCGGCCGCCAACGCCCTGCGCGAACTGGCCAAGCTGCCGGTGCCTCAGGAAGTGTGCGACGCCTACGGCGGCATCAAGCTGGAATTCGGTCGTGAGTACATCATCCCGAAACCAATGGACGCCCGCCTGATCACCCTGATCTCCGACGCCGTGGCCAAGGCCGCCATCGAGACTGGCGTGGCCACCCTGCCGTATCCGAAGAACTACCCGCTCAAGAGCGTGGATGATGTGTTCAACGGCTAAGCCGTTGTAGCGCTTCAACGAAAAACCCCGGCTCTTGCGAGTCGGGGTTTTTTATTGTCCTGCGGAAATTGTCTGGGGCGACATGGTTCTTCAGGGAAGCCAGATAACCTGTGGCGAGGGAGCTTGCTCCCGCTGGGCTGCGAAGCGGCCCCAAAAACTTGCGGTCGCTGCGCAACCGAGCGGGAGCAAGCTCCCTCGCCACAGGTTGGTGTGCTGTTGTTGCTTAGAACAGATCGATCGGCGCCGCTTCGTCCGCTGGCAGCGGGCTGCCCGGTGCGACGCCATTGCCCAGCTCGTTGACCGATGGCGGGGTGTCTTCGCTCTTGAACAGTTCGAAGTACGCCCCTGGGGTGCCCGGCGTGGCCGCTCGGCCGCTGACCGGATCGACCCGCAGGCTGAGGATGCCTTCCGGCTCCGGCTGGGTGTGCGGCGGCTTGTCCTTGAGGGCGGCGCCCATGTAGCTCATCCAGATCGGCAGCGCCACGGTACCGCCGAACTCGCGGCGACCCAGGCTTTCGGGTTGGTCGAAACCGGTCCAGACGGTGGTCACGTAATCGGCGTTGTAGCCGGAGAACCAGGCGTCCTTGGATTCGTTGGTGGTACCGGTCTTGCCCGCCAGGTCGGTGCGGCCCAGGGCCAGGGCGCGACGGCCGGTGCCGAGCTTGATCACGTCCTGCAGCATGCTGTTGAGGATGTAGGTGGTGCGGCCATCGACAATGCGTTCCGCGATGGCGGGCGCCTGGGGCAGGCCTGGGGCCGTGGTGGCTTCGCCCGGCGTCGCATTGACCGTAAATGTCTCGGTGGATGGGGCGGCGAGGCCATCGCTGGCCTGCTCACCCGTGGGAACGCGTGGCGGGTTGGCGACGAACAGCGTCTCGCCGTTGCGGCTTTCGATCTTGTCGATGATGTACGGAGTGATCTTGTACCCGCCGTTGGCGAACGTACTCCAGCCGGTGGCGATTTCCATCGGCGTCAAGGTCGCGGTGCCCAGGGCCAGGGACAGGTTTCGCGGCAGGTCCTGCTTGTTGAAGCCGAACTTGCTGATGTAGTCGATGGTGCGGTCCACGCCCAAGGCCTGGAGCAGTCGGATCGATACCAGGTTACGGGACTTGTACAGCGCTTCGCGCAGGCGGATCGGGCCAAGGAACGTATTGGTGTCGTTCTTCGGACGCCAGACCTTGTCCAGGTATTCATCGACGAACACGATCGGCGCGTCGTTCACCAGGCTGGCGGCGGTGTAGCCGTTGTCCAGGGCGGCGCTGTAGACGAAAGGCTTGAAGCTCGAGCCTGGTTGTCGCTTGGCCTGCAATGCGCGGTTGTAGTTGCTTTGCTCGAAGGCGAAGCCACCCACCAGCGAACGGATGGCACCGTCCTGCGGGTCGAGGGACACCAGGGCGCCCTGGGCGGCCGGGATCTGGCTGAATTTAAGCGTGTTGTCCGCCTGGCGCTGCACCCGGATCAGGTCGCCGACCTGGGCGACGTCCGATGGCTGGCGGGGATTGTTACCCATGCTGTTGGTATTGAGGAACGGCCGGGCCCATTTCATGGTGTCCCAGGCCACGTGCTCTTCCTGCTCGCCGTTGCGGGTCAGCACCTTGATGCCATCCTTGTCCACCGACGTGACAATCGCTGGCTCCAGGCTGCTGATGGTGCGTTGCTTGGTCAGCTCCAGGGCCCAGGCTTCCTTGGTCTTGCCCGGCAGGCGCGATTCAGGGCCGCGGTAGCCGTGGCGCTGGTCGTAGGTCATCAGGCCCTCGTGCAGGGCGGTGTTGGCCATTTCCTGCAAGTTGCTCGGCACCGTGGTGGTCACGCGGAAACCTTCGGTGTAAGCGTCGCTGCCATAGCGCCCAACCATCTCGGCACGGGCCATCTCGGCGATGTACGGGGCGTTCACTTCCGGGGTCGGTACGTGGTAGCTGGCGTTCAACGGTTCATTGATCGCGGCGGTGTAGTCGGCCTCGCTGATCTTGCCGAGCTTGTACATGCGCCCCAGGATCCAGTCGCGACGTTCCTTGCTGCGTGCCGGGTTGGCCAGCGGGTTGAAGCGCGAGGGTGCCTTGGGCAGGCCGGCAATCATCGCCATCTGTGCCAGGCTCACGTCGCGGATCGACTTGCCGTAATACACCTGCGCCGCCGCCTCGATGCCGTAGGCGCGGTTGCCCAGGTAAATCTTGTTCACGTACAGCTCGAGGATTTCATCCTTGGTCAGCTGCCGCTCGATTTGCAGGGCCAGGAGGATCTCGGTGGTCTTGCGCGAGAAGCTGCGCTCGCTGGTCAGGAAGAAGTTCTTGGCCACCTGCATGGTGATGGTGCTGCCGCCGGACTGGATGTGGCCGCTCTTGATCAACTGGCTGGCGGCGCGCATCAGGCTGCCCGGGTCGACACCGTAGTGATTGGCGAAGTTATCGTCTTCAGCACTTAGTAACGCATTGATGAAATTGGGGGGAATGTCGGCGAAACGGATCGGCGTGCGGCGCATTTCGCCAAATTCGGCGATCAATTTGTTGTCGCTGCTGTACACCCGCAAAGGAATCTGCAACTGAATACTTCTCAGCGCCTCCACGGACGGCAATCCCGGACTAAGGTAAAGAAAGGCACCGCTCAGGCCCAAGAGCAGTCCGCAGAAAACGGCGACGATGGACCATCCGAAAAATTTCAGCAGACGAATCAAGGCTTTTGGATATCCAGGCAAAGAATGAAAAAGGCGCCAGGTGCTGGGATGGACCCGTGCTTGCAACAAAGCGAAAAAAAACGCTGGGCATTATAAGCATTTTTTTTCGTCGGGAATGCCATCCGGACGTCCGTCGGACCGGTGTGATTGAACGCAATGCATATTAGAGAGTCCGTAACTCACGGATAGTCATAGGGAATTGGTAGTGCTACGACTCTTCAATAAAAAAACCCATGCGCTTCTGGGGATCGACATCAGTTCGACGTCGGTGAAGCTGCTGGAGTTGAGCCGCCAGGGCGATCGATACCGCGTCGAGTCCTACGCGGTCGAACCGTTGCCAGCCAACGCCGTGGTCGAGAAGAACATCGCCGAGCTCGAAGGGGTGGGGCAGGCGTTGTCGCGCCTGTTGGCCAAGGCCAGGACGCCCTTGCGTGGCGTGGCCGTGGCCGTTGCGGGTTCGGCGGTGATCACCAAGACCATCGAGATGGACGCCGGGCTGTCCGACGATGACATGGAAAACCAGCTCAAGATCGAGGCCGATCAATACATCCCCTATCCCCTGGATGAGGTGGCCATTGATTTCGAAGTCATGGGTGTTTCGCCACGCAGTGCCGAGCGCGTCGAAGTGCTGCTGGCGGCGTGCCGCAAGGAAAACGTCGAGGTCCGCGAGGCCGCGTTGGCGCTCGCCGGGCTGACGGCCCGGGTGGTCGATGTGGAAGCTTATGCGCTGGAGCGTGCTTTCGGCCTGCTCGCCAAGCAACTGGCTGCCTCTCAGGAACGGCTGACTGTGGCGGTTGTCGACATCGGCGCCACCATGACCACCCTTAGCGTGCTGCACAACGGGCGCATCATCTATACCCGCGAACAATTGTTCGGCGGTCGCCAACTGACCGAGGAAATTCAGCGTCGCTATGGCCTGACACCCGAACAGGCCGGCCTGGCAAAGAAGCAGGGTGGCCTGCCGGACGACTATCTCAGCGAAGTGCTGCAACCTTTTCGCGAGGCCCTGGTACAGCAGGTCTCGCGGTCCTTGCAGTTCTTCTTCGCCTCGGGCCAGTACAGTGCGGTGGACCACATTTTGCTGGCCGGGGGCACGGCTTCGGTCGCCGGCCTGGATCGGCTGATCGAGCAGCGCCTGGGCACGCCGACCCAGGTGGCCAACCCCTTTACCAACATGGCCCTGAGCAGCAAGGTCAATGCCGGCGCCCTGGCCGGTGATGCGCCGGCACTGATGATTGCCTGTGGGCTGGCCCTCAGGAGTTTCGACTGATGGCGCGGATCAACCTGCTTCCATGGCGCGAAGAGCTGCGTGAAGAACTGCGTAAACGCTTTTTGCTGGCCTTGGTGGGGGCGCTGGTCGGTGCGGTCGGCGTGGTCCTGGTCGCGGTCCGGTACTTCGACAGCGCCATCGACCATCAGGTCGCTCGCAATAGCCATCTCTCCCAGCAGATCGCCGTGCTGGACGAACGCATCAAGCAGATCAGCGAATTGAAGGCCCGTCGCCAGCAATTGGTGGAGCGCATGCGCATCATCCAGGACTTGCAAGGTAACCGGCCGGTCAGCGGGCGCATCTTCGACCAATTGGTGCGGACCCTGCCGGACGGGGTGTATTTCACTGAAGTGAAGATGGAAGACCGGACGCTCTTGATCAAGGGGGCCGCGGAATCGAACAACCGGGTTTCGGACCTGATGCGCAACCTGGACTCGTCGGACCTGTTCGACACGCCCAGCCTGACGGAGGTCAAGGCCACCACCGCTGGGCAGCTCGACCAGGCCAACGTCTTCCAGCTGACGGTTCGCCAGACTCGCCCGGCCGATGCGGAGGACGCCCAATGAAGCCTGGGGAGTGGTTCGACGCACTGCGCAAGATCGATCTCAGTGACCTGGACACCAACAACATCGGTTCCTGGCCCGCGCCGATCAAGTGGCTGGCGGGTGTCCTGCTGGTGGTCCTGGTGCTGGGGCTGGGCTATAACTTTGCCTTGAGCGACTTGGAGAACCAGTTGCAGCAGGTGCGCGAGGAAGAAAACACCCTCAAGGCGCAATTCGCGGGCAAGGCCCACATGGCTGCGAACCTGGAGCGCTACACCGAGCAGATGAAGCAGATGGAAACGTCTTTTGGTGTGCTGTTGCGGCAATTGCCCAGCGATACCGAAGTGCCAGGCCTGCTGGAAGACATTACTCGCACCGGCCTGGGCAGTGGCCTGGAGTTCGAGGAAATCAAGCTGCTGCCGGAAGTCACCCAGCCGTTCTAC
The DNA here is from genome assembly GCF_900103575.1 of Pseudomonas sp. NFACC51. Classification (NCBI taxonomy): domain Bacteria; kingdom Pseudomonadati; phylum Pseudomonadota; class Gammaproteobacteria; order Pseudomonadales; family Pseudomonadaceae; genus Pseudomonas; species Pseudomonas sp. NFACC51. Next base: position 55,686 of record NZ_FMXH01000006.1, read on the forward strand.
ATCGAGTTGCCGATCCAGATCACCGTGACCGGCGGCTACCACGACCTGGCGACGTTCGTCAGTGGGGTGGCGGGGCTGCCCCGGATTGTCACGCTGCACGATTTCGAGATCGCACCGATGGAGCCCGAGGCCGGCGCGAAGCTGCGCATGAGCATCCAGGCCAAGACCTACCGGTACAACGAGCAGGAGGCGCAACCATGAGGCCGCTGTGTCGTATCTGCCTGTTGGCAGGCCTGGTTGCGCTGGCGGGCTGCGATAACGACAACGGTTTCAGCGACCTGGACGCCTACATGAACGAAGTGCGTCTGCGGCCACCCGGCAAGATCGAGCCGACGCCGACGTTCAGGCCCTACGAAACCTTTACCTACAGTGCCGCCAACCTGCGCAGCCCGTTTTCCCGGCAGGTTCGCGTGGACCAGGCTGAACGGCAGCGGGGCTCGCGCAATGTCCGGCCCGACCCGAACCGGGTCAAACAGTACCTGGAAGGCTTCAACATCGAGCAGTTCGAAATGGTCGGTACGATCTCCAATGTCAGTGGCTCCTTCGCGCTCCTGCGGGGCGCGGGCGGGGTGCATCGGCTCAAGGTCGGTGACTATCTGGGGCGCAACGACGGGCGGATCGTCAGCATCAGTGCCACCCAGGTCGATGTGGTCGAAATCGTTCCCGATGGCGAGGGTGCCTGGCTGGAGCGACCACGGACCATTCCTTTGAAAGAGCATTCATAGTGGAATTCGAACAATGAACAGGTTTTTTTCAGCCCTCGGTATTTCGCTATGGATAGCGCTGTTGTCGCCGATGGTTCTTGGGGCCAGCCTGAAGACGCTGGATGTGGCGGCGTTGCCGGGGGACCGTGTCGAGTTGAAGCTCACCTTCGACGGGCCGCCGCCACCACCCCGGGGCTACACCACCGAACAACCGGCACGGATTGCACTGGACCTGCCGGGCGTGACCAATCAACTTTCCAGCAAGCGCCACGACCTGGGCGGGGGCAATGCACGCAGCGCCACTGTGGTCGAGGCTGGGGATCGTACTCGGTTGATCATCGGCCTTACCCAACTGGCGCCGTATGACACCCGGATCGAAGGTAACAACCTGTTCGTGGTGGTTGGCAAGGGCGCCGCCCCGAAGAGCACTGCCCCGAAGAACTCCACCACTCAGCCCCCGCGCCCGGCGGTTGCCAGCGCTGCGCCTGCGAGGGCCAGTGGGCCGGTGGGCAAGGCGATCCGTGGGGTGGACTTCCAACGCGGGACCCAGGGCGAAGGCAACGTGGTGATCGATCTGTCTGATCCGTCCATCGCCCCGGACATCCAGGAGCGCGAAGGCAAGATCATCCTCAATTTCGCCAGGACGCAGTTGCCCGAGCCGCTGCGGGTGCGCCTGGACGTCAAGGACTTCGCTACCCCGGTGCAATTCGTCAATGCCAGCGCCGGCAGCGACCGGGCGACCATCAGCATCGAACCCAGCGGGACTTTCGACTACTCGACCTACCAGACCGACAACAAGCTCACCGTCAGCGTCCGGCCCATGACCGTCGACGACCTGCAAAAACGTAACGCCGACCGGGCGGCCTACAGTGGCGAGAAGCTCTCGCTCAACTTCCAGGACATCGAGGTGCGTTCGGTCCTGCAACTGATTGCCGATTTTACCAACCTGAACCTCGTGGCCAGCGACACGGTGCAGGGTGGCATCACCCTGCGGTTGCAGAATGTGCCCTGGGACCAGGCGCTCGACCTGGTGCTCAAGACCAAGGGGTTGGACAAACGCAAGGTCGGCAACGTGCTGTTGGTGGCTCCGGCCGATGAAATTGCCGCCCGTGAGCGCCAGGAACTGGAGTCGCAGAAGCAGATTGCCGACCTGGCGCCGCTGCGGCGTGAGCTGTTGCAGGTCAACTATGCGAAGGCGACGGACATCGCCAAGCTGTTCCAGTCGGTGACCAGCGCCGAGGCGAAAGCCGATGAGCGCGGCACGATCACGGTCGATGAGCGAACCAACAACATCATTGCCTACCAGACCCAGGACCGTCTCGACGAACTGCGCCGGATCGTGGCGCAACTGGATATTCCGGTGCGCCAGGTGATGATCGAGGCGCGGATTGTCGAGGCTAACGTCGACTACGACAAAAGCCTGGGCGTGCGTTGGGGCGGTTCGATTCAAAACAAGGGCAACTGGAGTTCCTCGGGGGTTACCACGGGCGATTCAACCACTATCGGCACGCCGGGTAGCACCAGCACCAACCAGCCGTTCGTCGACCTGGGCGCCTCGGGCAATACCTCGGGCATTGGCATTGCCTTCATCACCGACAACGTATTGCTGGACCTTGAACTGACGGCCATGGAGAAGACCGGCAACGGGGAGATCGTCTCCCAGCCCAAGGTGGTGACGTCCGACAAGGAGACGGCAAAGATCCTCAAGGGCACGGAAATTCCTTATCAGGAAGCCAGCTCCAGCGGTGCGACGTCGGTGTCGTTCAAGGAGGCTTCACTGTCGCTGGAGGTGACCCCGCAGATCACTCCAGACAACCGGATCATCATGGAGGTCAAGGTCACCAAGGATGAGCCGGACTACCTGAACAAGGTGAATGATGTGCCGCCGATCAAGAAAAACGAGGTCAATGCCAAGGTCCTGGTCAATGATGGCGAGACCATTGTGATTGGCGGGGTTTTCTCAAATACTCAGAGCAAGGTTGTAGATAAGGTGCCATTTCTTGGCGATGTGCCGTATCTTGGCCGCCTTTTCCGGCGTGATGTGGTTTCGGATAGCAAATCCGAGCTGCTGGTGTTCCTCACTCCGCGTATCATGAATAACCAGGCGATTGCTGTGAGTCGTTGATTCTGTGCGAAATTTGATTCTTGTTGGGCCGATGGGCGCTGGAAAAAGCACCATCGGCCGTTTGCTGGCCAAAGAGCTGCGCCTGCCGTTCAAAGATTCCGACAAGGAAATTGAATTGCGCACGGGCGCCAATATCCCATGGATTTTCGACAAGGAAGGCGAGCCGGGCTTTCGTGACCGTGAGCAGGCGATGATCGCCGAGCTGTGCGCGTTCGATGGCGTGGTGCTCGCCACCGGTGGCGGCGCGGTGATGCGCGAAGCCAACCGTCGGGCGCTGCATGCCGGCGGACGAGTGGTCTATCTGCATGCTTCTGTCGAGCAGCAGGTGGGTCGCACCGCTCGGGATCGCAACCGCCCGCTGTTGCGCACCGCCGACCCGGCCAAGACCCTTCGGGACCTTCTGGAGCTGCGTGATCCGCTGTATCGGGAGATCGCCGACCTGGTGGTGGAAACCGACGAGCGGCCGCCGCGGATGGTGGTGCTGGACATTCTCGATCGCCTTCAGCAACTGCCTCCCCGTTAATGCGCTTGGCGAAATGCGCTATCCTCGACGTCCCGTCGGAACCCGTCCGAGGCGTGGCGGATAGCCATTAATGACGGCAAGCCAAGCTCTTGGGACCTGTGGCGAGGGGATTTATCCCCGTTGGGCATTTCGTTAATCGCAGGCAGGACGCCTGATTCCATCTTCACTGTGGGGACACATGCAGACACTTAAGGTCGACCTGGGCGAGCGCAGCTACCCGATTCATATTGGCGAGGGCCTGCTGGACCAGCCCGAACTGCTGGCGCCGCATATCGCCGGGCGGCAAGTAGCGATCATTTCCAATGAAACCGTCGCGCCCCTGTATCTGGAACGTCTGACCCGCAGCCTGTCGGCCTTCTCGGTCATTTCCGTGGTATTGCCCGACGGCGAAGCCTTCAAGAACTGGGAAACCCTGCAACTTATTTTCGATGGCCTGCTGACTGCGCGCCACGATCGCCGCACCACGGTGCTTGCCTTGGGTGGCGGTGTGATCGGCGACATGGCCGGTTTTGCAGCCGCCTGCTATCAGCGCGGCGTCGATTTCATCCAGATCCCCACCACGCTGCTGTCGCAAGTCGACTCGTCGGTGGGCGGCAAGACCGGGATCAACCATCCGTTGGGCAAGAACATGGTCGGTGCTTTCTATCAGCCCAATGTGGTGCTGATCGACACCGCCACCCTCAATACCCTGCCGGCTCGCGAACTGTCTGCCGGGTTGGCGGAAGTCATCAAGTACGGGCTGATCTGCGACGAGCCGTTCCTGGGCTGGCTAGAAGAGAACGTCGACCGCCTGCGCGCACTCGATCAAGCAGCCCTGACCTACGCCATCGAACGCTCCTGCGCCGCCAAGGCCGCCGTGGTGGGGGCCGATGAGCGTGAATCGGGAGTGCGTGCCACGCTCAACCTGGGCCACACCTTTGGCCATGCCATCGAAACCCACATGGGCTATGGTGTCTGGCTGCATGGCGAGGCCGTTGCGGCCGGTACGGTCATGGCCCTGGAGATGTCTGCGCGCCTGGGCTGGATCAGTGAACAGGAGCGCGATCGCGGTATCCGTCTGTTCCAGCGCGCCGGGCTGCCGGTGGTTCCGCCTGAAGAAATGACCGAGGCGGATTTTCTTGAACACATGGCAATCGACAAAAAAGTGATCGACGGTCGTCTGCGTCTGGTGCTGCTGCGCCACATGGGCGAAGCGGTGGTGACCGACGATTATCCGAAAGAAGTTCTACAGGCCACGCTGGGAGCGGACTACCGCGCCCTGGCTCAGCTTAAAGGTTAATAAGATCCGATGACTAGTTTGCATGCCGACGAGGCTTTCCTCGGCCATTTCCAATTGAGTCATGACCCTTTCGCACCGCGGGTCCCGGGCTTCAAGTTCTTTCCTGCACAGCGCAAGCCGGTACTGGGCCAGTTGCATCACCTGGCGCGCTACAGCCAGTTGCTGCTGGTGGTCACCGGTCCCCAGGGTAGCGGCAAGACCTTGCTGCGCCAGGCCCTGGTGGCCAGCACCAACAAGCAGTCCGTGCAAAGCGTGGTGGTATCGGCCCGTGGCGCCGGCGATGCGGCCGGTATATTGCGTCAGGTGGCCCAGGCGCTGAACGTCGCGCAGGCCGAAATCGGTGCAGTTCTCGATCAGATCGTGCAACTGGCGCTGACCGGGCAGGAAGTCTATCTGCTGGTGGACGATGCCGAGCAGCTCGACGAGTCGGCCCTCGAGGCCCTGCTGGCCTTGGCGGCCGGAGCGCCAGAGGGTCGCCCTCATGTGTTCCTGTTCGGTGAGTCGTCGCTGATCGCTGATCTGGAGCAATTGAACCTTGAGGAAGAGCGCTTCCACGTCATCGAGTTGGCACCCTACACCGAGGAAGAAACGCGTGAATACCTGGCCCAGCGTCTTGAGGGGGCGGGCCGGGGTATCGAACTTTTCACCGCCGATCAGATCTCTGAGATTCACGAAAGCTCCGACGGTTGGCCTGGCAACATCAACCAGGTCGCCCGCGATGCTCTGATCGAAGTCATGATTGCCAGCCGCTCAGCGGTGAAGCGTCCAAGTATGGGGTTCAACATGCCGAAGAAACACGTATTGGCAATTTCCGCCGTCGTCGTGGTCGCGGTTGCCGCCGCCTGGCTGATGCCGGGGCGCACCAAGGCGCCTACCACGGGTACCCCTGCCAACGAACAGGCGCAACTGCCTCTCGGCCAAGGGACGCCGCAACCCAACGGGGGTGCGCCGGCAGTGGAATTCGCCGGCAACACCCAGCCGATGCCACTGCCGCTGGTCGGCCAGTCGCAACCGGTCATGCGTGGCCCGTTGGCTGAAGCGGCCGGTGGCATCACCGAAGGCGACGACGGCGCAGCGCCACCGGTCGACGACAGCAGCGACGTGCCGCCGACCGTGACCACCACCGCACCGCCTGTGGGCGTGCCGGCCGGCCCTGCCCCGACGCCTGCCCCGGCCGCCAAGCCGACTCCGGCACCCACCCAGGTGGCCACCGCCAAGCCTGCCCCGGTTCCAGCGCCTGCCGCCAAGCCGGCGGCACCAGCGCCCGCAGCCAAGCCTGCTGCTGCCCCGGCCAAGACCGCGGGCGGTAGCTGGTACGCTGGCCAGGCACCGGGCAACTACGTAGTGCAGATCCTCGGCACCAGCTCCGAAGCCGCGGCACAGAACTTCGTCAAGGAGCAGGGCGGCGAGTACCGCTATTTCAAGAAAGTCCTCAACGGCAAGCCGCTGTATGTCATCACCTACGGCAGCTTTGCCAACCGTGATGCAGCCGTTTCCGCCATCAAGGCCTTGCCAGCGAAGGTTCAGGCTGGTAAACCTTGGCCTCGCACTGTCGCCAGCGTCCAACAGGAACTGGCAGCAACTCGCTGAAGATTCGGCGGCCTTACCCAGGCCGCCTCTCCCGGCAACCTCAAAATTTCCGCAGGGGCGGGCGACCTTTCAGGCCGCGCGCCTTGTGGTGTCTGCGTCACAGTAGTGTTTGAGTCGTAGCGGTCGAACCCAAAAAAGTTTTGACTAGCACAGCATATAGCTTTAAACCTTTCACAAATGCGACATGGATTTGCGACAGTTCGTCGTCAAATTTGTGAGCCTCTGTGTCGGTGTGTACAATGACCTCCCTTTTGCCCCCGCAAAGCTGGCGTACGTTCGGCGCGGCATGCAACTGGTTGAATTGAAAAGAAATTTGCCTCGATTAGAGGCAGCCTGGTGAGAAAGTGTCTATGAAAGCAGGTCTGTACCAACCAGATGAATTCAAGGATAACTGCGGTTTCGGCCTGATAGCTCATATGCAGGGCGAGCCCAGCCACACCCTTTTGCAAACGGCCATTGAGGCCCTGACCTGCATGACCCACCGTGGTGGGATCAACGCCGACGGCAAGACCGGCGACGGTTGTGGCTTGCTGATTCAAAAGCCCGACGAGTTCCTGCGTGCCATTGCCCAGGAAACGTTTGGCGTGACCCTGCCCAAGCAGTACGCCGTGGGCATGGTGTTCTTCAATCAGGACCCGGTGAAGGCCCAGGCGGCTCGCGAAAACATGAATCGCGAGATCCTGGCCGCCGGCCTGCAACTGGTCGGCTGGCGCAAAGTGCCGATCGACACCAGTGTCCTCGGCCGCCTGGCGCTTGAGCGCCTGCCGCAGATCGAACAGGTGTTCATCGCTGGCGAAGGCCTGAGCGACCAGGACATGTCGATCAAGCTGTTCAGCTCCCGTCGTCGTTCGTCCGTGGCCAATGCCGCCGACACCGATCACTACATCTGCAGCTTTTCCCACAAGACCATCATCTACAAAGGCCTGATGATGCCGGCGGACCTCACCGCCTTCTATCCGGACCTGAGCGACGAGCGCCTGAAAACCGCGATCTGCGTGTTCCACCAGCGCTTCTCCACCAACACCCTGCCGAAATGGCCGCTGGCCCAGCCATTCCGCTTCCTCGCCCACAACGGCGAGATCAACACCATCACCGGCAACCGCAACTGGGCCGTGGCCCGTCGCACCAAGTTCGCCAACGACCTGATGCCCGACCTCGAAGAACTCGGCCCGCTGGTCAACCGCGTGGGCTCGGACTCTTCGAGCATGGACAACATGCTGGAACTGATGGTGACCGGTGGCATCGACCTGTTCCGCGGCGTGCGCATGCTGGTGCCGCCGGCGTGGCAGAACGTCGAGACCATGGACCCGGACCTGCGGGCCTTCTACGAATACAACTCCATGCACATGGAACCGTGGGATGGCCCGGCCGGTATCGTCATGACCGACGGTCGCTACGCCGTGTGCCTGCTGGACCGTAACGGTCTGCGGCCGGCGCGTTGGGTCACCACCACCAACGGGTTCATCACCCTGGCTTCGGAAATCGGTGTCTGGAACTACCAGCCCGAGGATGTCATCGCCAAGGGGCGCGTAGGCCCGGGCCAGATCTTTGCCGTGGACACCGAAACCGGCCAGATCCTCGACACCGACGCCATCGACAACCGTCTCAAGTCCCGTCATCCATACAAGCAATGGCTGCGCAAGAATGCCCTGCGCATCCAGGCGACCATGGAAGACAACGACCACGGTTCGGCTTTCTACGACGTCGATCAGCTCAAGCAGTACATGAAGATGTACCAGGTGACGTTCGAAGAGCGTGACCAAGTGCTGCGTCCGCTGGGCGAGCAGGGCTACGAAGCGGTCGGCTCCATGGGTGACGACACGCCGATGGCCGTGCTGTCGCAGCGCGTGCGCACGCCTTACGACTATTTCCGCCAGCAGTTCGCCCAGGTGACCAACCCGCCGATCGACCCGCTGCGCGAAGCGATCGTGATGTCCCTGGAAATCTGCCTCGGTGCCGAGCGCAATATTTTCCAGGAGTCGCCGGAGCATGCCTCGCGGGTGATTCTCAGCTCGCCGGTCATTTCCCCGGCCAAATGGCGCTCGCTGACCAATCTCGACCGTCCGGGCTTCGCGCGCCAGGTCATCGACCTGAACTACGACGAAAGCGTCGGCCTGGAAGCGGCGATCCGCAACGTTGCCGATCAGGCGGAAGAAGCCGTGCGCGCCGGTCGTACCCAGATCGTGCTGAGCGACCGTCACATCGCGCCGGGCAAGCTGCCGATCCACGCCTCGCTGGCCACCGGCGCGGTGCACCATCGCCTGACCGAAAAAGGTCTGCGCTGCGACTCCAACATCCTGGTAGAGACCGCCACCGCCCGCGATCCGCATCACTTTGCGGTGCTGATCGGTTTCGGTGCCTCGGCGGTGTATCCATTCCTGGCCTATGAAGTGCTGGGCGATCTGATCCGTACCGGTGAAGTGCTGGGCGACCTCTATGAGGTCTTCAAGAATTACCGCAAGGGCATCACCAAGGGCCTGCTCAAGATCCTGTCGAAGATGGGCATCTCGACCATCGCCTCGTACCGTGGCGCGCAACTGTTCGAGGCCATCGGCCTGTCGGAAGAAGTCTGCGAGCTGAGCTTCCGTGGCGTGCCGAGCCGCATCAAAGGGGCGCGTTTCGTCGACATCGAAGCCGAACAGAAAGCCCTGGCGGCCGAAGCCTGGAGTCCGCGCAAGCCGATCCAGCAAGGCGGCCTGCTGAAGTTCGTCCATGGTGGCGAGTACCACGCCTACAACCCGGACGTGGTCAACACCTTGCAAGCCGCCGTGCAGCAGGGCGACTACAGCAAGTTCAAGGAATACACCTCGCTGGTGGACAACCGTCCGGTGTCGATGATTCGCGACCTGCTCAAGGTCAAGACCCTCGACACGCCGTTGGACATCAGTGAAATAGAACCGCTGGAGTCGGTGCTCAAGCGCTTCGATTCGGCCGGTATTTCCCTGGGTGCCTTGTCCCCGGAAGCCCACGAAGCCCTGGCCGAAGCCATGAACCGCCTCGGTGCGCGTTCCAACTCCGGCGAAGGCGGCGAAGACCCGGCGCGCTACGGCACCATCAAGAGCTCGAAAATCAAGCAGGTGGCCACCGGCCGCTTCGGTGTGACGCCGGAATACCTGGTCAACGCTGAAGTGCTGCAGATCAAGGTTGCCCAGGGCGCCAAGCCCGGCGAAGGCGGCCAGCTGCCTGGCGGCAAGGTCAACGGCCTGATCGCCAAGCTGCGCTACGCGGTGCCTGGCGTGACCCTGATCTCACCGCCGCCGCACCACGACATCTACTCGATCGAAGACTTGTCGCAACTGATCTTCGATCTCAAGCAGGTGAACCCCAAGGCGCTGGTCTCGGTGAAACTGGTGGCGGAAGCGGGCGTTGGCACCATCGCGGCCGGCGTGGCCAAGGCCTATGCCGACCTGATCACCATCTCCGGCTACGACGGCGGCACCGGCGCATCGCCGCTGACCTCGATCAAGTACGCCGGTGCACCGTGGGAACTGGGCCTGGCCGAAACTCACCAGACCCTGCGCGGCAACGATTTGCGCGGCAAGGTCCGGGTGCAGACCGACGGCGGCCTGAAAACCGGCCTGGACGTGATCAAGGCCGCCATCCTCGGCGCCGAGAGCTTCGGCTTCGGCACCGCGCCGATGATCGCCCTGGGCTGCAAATACCTGCGCATCTGCCACCTGAACAACTGCGCCACGGGCGTGGCGACCCAGAACGACAAGCTGCGCAAGGACCACTACATCGGTACCGTGGACATGGTGGTGAATTTCTTCACCTACGTGGCCGAAGAAACCCGTGAGTGGCTGGCGAAGCTGGGCGTGCGTTCGCTCGAAGAGCTGATCGGCCGTACCGATCTGCTGGAAGTGATCGAAGGCCAGACCGCCAAGCAGCATCATCTGGACCTGACCCCATTGCTGGGCAGCGATTACATTCCGGCAGACAAACCACAGTTCTGCCAGGTTGATCGCAACCCACCATTCGACAAGGGTGAGCTGGCCGAGAAGATGGTCGACATGGCCGCTGCGGCGATCAACGACCTGAGCGGTGCCGAGTTCGACCTGGATATCTGCAACTGCGACCGTTCCATCGGCGCACGGATCTCCGGCGAAATCGCCCGTAAGCACGGCAACCAGGGCATGGCCAAGGCGCCGATCACCTTCCGCTTCAAGGGCACCGCAGGCCAGAGCTTCGGCGTCTGGAACGCCGGTGGCCTGGACATGTACCTGGAAGGCGATGCCAACGACTACGTGGGCAAGGGCATGACCGGCGGCAAGCTGGTCATCGTTCCGCCCAAGGGCAGCGTCTACAAGACCCAGGACAGTGCCATCATCGGCAACACCTGCCTCTACGGCGCCACAGGCGGCAAGCTGTTCGCCGCCGGCACCGCAGGCGAGCGTTTTGCCGTGCGTAACTCCGGGGCCCACACTGTGGTGGAAGGCACCGGCGATCACTGCTGCGAGTACATGACCGGTGGTTTTGTCTGCGTGCTGGGCAAGACCGGTTATAACTTCGGCTCTGGCATGACCGGCGGTTTCGCCTACGTGCTCGACCAGGACAACACCTTCGTTGACCGGGTCAACCACGAACTGGTGGAAATCCAGCGGATCAGCGGCGAGGCGATGGAAGCCTATCGCAGCCACCTGCAAAACGTGCTGAACGAGTACGTCGCGGAAACCGACAGCGAGTGGGGTCGTGAACTCGCCGAGAACCTCGATGACTACTTGCGCCGTTTCTGGCTGGTCAAGCCCAAGGCTGCCAACCTGAAGTCGTTGCTTTCCAGCACTCGTGCCAACCCGCAGTGATATGCGCCTGAAGAGTTTGATGAGGTTTTAACAATGGCTGAACGTCTGAATAACGACTTCCAGTTCATCGATGTCGGGCGCAAGGATCCGAAGAAGAAACTGTTGCGTCAACGCAAGAAAGAGTTCGTGGAAATCTACGAGCCTTTCAAACCCCAGCAGTCGGCCGACCAGGCCCACCGCTGCCTGGGTTGCGGTAACCCGTACTGCGAATGGAAGTGCCCGGTGCACAACTTCATTCCCAACTGGTTGAAACTGGTGGCCGAGGGCAACATCCTCCAGGCCGCCGAGCTGTCCCACCAGACCAACACCCTGCCGGAAGTCTGCGGCCGGGTGTGCCCGCAGGATCGCCTGTGCGAAGGGGCGTGCACCCTCAACGACGGTTTTGGCGCGGTGACCATCGGTTCGGTGGAGAAATACATCACCGACACCGCGTTCGCCATGGGCTGGCGTCCGGACATGTCCAAGGTCAAGCCGACCGGCAAGCGCGTGGCGATCATCGGTGCCGGCCCGGCGGGCCTGGGCTGTGCCGACGTGCTGGTGCGTGGCGGCGTGACCCCGGTGGTGTTCGACAAGAACCCGGAAATCGGCGGCCTGCTGACCTTTGGCATCCCCGAGTTCAAGCTGGAAAAGACCGTGCTGAGCAATCGTCGCGAAGTCTTCACCGGCATGGGCATCGAGTTCCGCCTGAACACCGAGGTGGGCAAGGACGTGACCATGGAGCAACTGCTCGAAGAATACGATGCGGTCTTCATGGGCATGGGCACCTACACCTACATGAAGGGCGGCTTTGCCGGTGAGGACTTGCCGGGCGTGTACGATGCCTTGGATTTCCTGATCGCCAACGTCAACCGCAACCTGGGCTTTGAAAAGTCGCCGGAAGATTTCGTCGACATGAAAGGCAAGAAGGTGGTGGTGCTGGGTGGTGGCGACACGGCGATGGACTGCAACCGCACCTCGATCCGCCAGGGCGCCAAGTCGGTGACCTGCGCCTACCGCCGTGACGAAGCCAACATGCCCGGCTCGCGCAAAGAGGTGAAGAACGCCAAGGAAGAAGGCGTGAAGTTCCTCTACAACCGCCAGCCGATCGCCATTGTCGGCGAAGACAAGGTCGAAGGCGTGAAGGTGGTCGAGACCCGTCTCGGCGAGCCGGACGCCCGTGGCCGCCGCAGTCCCGAGCCGATCCCCGGTTCCGAAGAGATCATCCCGGCCGACGCCGTGGTCATCGCCTTCGGCTTCCGCCCAAGCCCGGCGCCGTGGTTCGAGCAGTTCAGCATCCAGACCGACAGCCAGGGCCGCGTGGTGGCTCCGGAGCAGGGCCAGTACAAGCACCAGACCAGCAACCCGAAGATCTTCGCCGGTGGCGACATGGTCCGTGGTTCCGACCTGGTGGTAACGGCGATCTTCGAAGGCCGCAATGCGGCGGAAGGGATTCTGGATTATCTGGGCGTCTGACGACGCCAGCTGCGAGCTTTAAGCTGCAAGCCACAAGTTCGAAGCAGATGAGCTTGAGGCTTGTAGCTGATAGCTTGCAGCTGCTTCTATGCGACAAATTGCCCCGATAGATAAAAGGCACGGCTCTTGCCGTGCCTTTTGCGTCGCGCTCTGAGAAAATGCCCGCACTTTTTTTCCGGATGCCGACATGACTGCCCTGAAGAACGACCGTTTCCTTCGCGCCCTGCTCAAGCAACCCGTTGACGTCACCCCGGTGTGGATGATGCGCCAGGCTGGTCGCTACCTGCCGGAGTACCGCGCCAGCCGCGCCAAGGCCGGTGACTTCATGAGCCTGTGCATGAACCCACAGTTCGCCTGCGAAGTGACGATGCAGCCGCTGGATCGCTATCCGCAGCTGGACGCGGCCATCCTGTTCTCCGACATCCTGACCATTCCCGATGCCATGGGCCAAGGCTTGTACTTCGAGACCGGCGAAGGCCCGCGCTTCAAGAAAGTCGTCAGCACCCTGGCCGACATCGAGGCCTTGCCGATTCCCGATCCGCAGAAAGACCTGGGCTACGTCATGGACGCGGTCAGCACTATTCGCCGTGAGCTCAACGGTCGCGTGCCGCTGATCGGTTTCTCCGGCAGCCCATGGACCCTGGCCACCTACATGGTCGAAGGCGGCTCGTCGAAGGACTTCCGCAAGACCAAGGCGATGCTCTACGACAATCCGCAAGCCATGCACCTGCTGCTGGACAAGCTGGCCCAGTCGGTCACGTCCTACCTCAACGGGCAGATCCTGGCCGGTGCACAAGCGGTGCAGATCTTCGATACCTGGGGCGGCAACCTGTCGGCGGCGGCGTACCAGGAATTCTCCCTGGCCTACATGCGCAAGATCGTCAGTGGCCTGATCCGCGAGCACGAGGGTCGTAAAGTCCCGGTGATCCTGTTCACCAAGAACGGCGGCCTGTGGCTGGAAAGCATCGCCGATGCCGGCGCCGACGCCCTGGGCCTGGACTGGACCTGCGACATTGGCAACGCCCGCGAGCGTGTCGGTCACAAGGTTGCCCTGCAAGGCAACATGGACCCGACCGTGCTTTACGCCAAGCCTGAAGCCATCCGCGCAGAAGTCGGGCGCATCCTGGCCAGCTACGGCAGCGGCAGTGGCCATGTGTTCAACCTCGGCCATGGCATCACCCCGGAAGTCGACCCGGAACACGCCGGTGCTTTCCTGCGGGCGGTGCACGAGTTGTCGGCGCAGTACCACCAGTAATCGTTTTCCAGCGTCAACCCAGCCTGTCCGGACCCGTGCCGGACAGGCTTTTTTTCGCCTGTTTTTTTATCTATTAAATGCAAGGCGTCAGTTGTTTTGTCTGATGTGTCTGTTTGTTTTTGTTTGATAGTTATTTCTGTTCGTAAGAAGTTTCTCAAGCTATGTAAGAGAAATAGCTTCAGAGATCATTCCTTCTATTTTGAGAGATTTTTCCTACATAGGAACTGTTCAACTTTCTATAAGGTTCGGCGCTTGTTAGGTCTGGCGCTGAACGATCCGGCGCGCCTTTCAAGATGACGGTGATTCGTCTTTTCAATCTCGATGAGTAGTCTGGAACTTATATGAAAAATAACTTCAATAAGGGCAATGTATTAACGGGGTGTGCTTCGTCGTTAGTGCTGTTGTCGGCCATGGTGGCGTCCCAAGGTGTGCATGCACATGGTTTCGTCGAAGTGCCGCCTTCTCGTGCGCTGTTGTGCCAGAAAGGTGTCAACCTAAACTGCGGTGGCGCGCAATACGAGCCGCATAGTACCGGCGAGACCTTCAAGGGCTTCCCGAATGGAGCCGGTGGTGGGCCGCTGCAAGGCCCTATCGACGGCAAGATCGCCAGCGGCGGCAACGCCAACTTCTCCGCTCTTGATGCGCAATCGGCTTCGCGCTGGCATCTGACCGAAATCAGGGACCGCAACATTACCTTCCAATGGAAATACGACGCAGCGCACCGGACGAGCAAACACGAATACTTCATTACCCGCGACGGTTGGAAGCCGAACCAAGCGCTCAAGCGCTCCTCGTTCGACAGCACGCCGTTCTGTACGGTGGATGGCGGTCATCAAATTCCGGTAAGCGGTGCCCCGCACAACTGCGTCATTCCTGACAGTAAATCGGGTCATCACGTCATCCTCGCCGTCTGGACAGTGGGCGATACGGATAACGCGTTCTACAACCCGGTGGATGTGAACATTCTCGCCGAAGCCGCATTGCCGGGCGGCTGGTTGCCGGTGGGCAGCATTACGCCATCGACTCCGTTGCTGGCGGGTGACAAGGTCAAGGCCCGTGCATTCTCCGCCACCGGCGAAAATGCTGAGTACAGCGTAGAAATCAGTATCGACAACGCTGAAGAAGGCAAGCCTGAGAATTGGTCGTTCAAACTGGCCGAAGCCATTAACACCCATGCCCTGATTCGTGCCGGTATTCGTGGTGAAGACGGCAATATCGCGCCGGTCAAAGGTACCAACAGGCTGTACGCCCAGAAAGAAAGCGGTGTGACTGGCTATCAAGTGCAGTTGGACATGCAGGAAGACGCCAGCGCCAGCATGGAAATTTCTTCCCTGCAGCCAGAGTACGTGCTCGATAAAGGTCGGGTCAGCATGGCGTTCACCGCGCAGACAAACCGCCGAATGAACCTCGAAGCCGCACTGTTCGATGAGAAGAACAAGCAGGTCGGTACCGTCAGCCAGGCCGTGGGTGAAGGCAGTACCGGCCTGAGCCTGGACGTGCGCAGCGCCCCGGGCGCCCACACCCTGACGCTGGTGGGCACCACCGAAGATGGGCGTACCACGCGCCAGGAGACCCAGACCGTCACCCTGACCGGTGAGGGCGCCGGCATCGAGTACGACTTCGTGTTCCCTGAAGGCATCAGTGACTACACCGCCGGCACGAAAGTGCTGCAGCCCAAGACTGACGAAGTCTTCGAGTGCAAGCCGTTCCCGGCGTCCGGCTACTGCAAGCAGTACAGCCCGACCTCGAACGGTTTTGAACCGGGTGTCGGTGCCTCCTGGCAAAGCGCCTGGGACAAGCTGTAAGTCCTGACAGGCATGGCTTCAGGCGGCCCACCGGGTTGCCTGAAGCCTTCAAGCGAGGGCGCGATGATGCATTCCAATTATTCCAAGCGACGGGTGCTGCTGCACTGGCTGTCGGCGGTGATTATTTTATGGACGTTGGTGTCCGGTTTTTATGTGGCTTTCAACCCGGTGTCAGCTTCGACCGAACACTGGATCGGCTCACTCAATGTGTCGTTGACCACGCTGTTCATTCCGTTTTTCGTGTGGCGGGCCTGGCTGTTTTTTTGTGAGCTGGAGCCCCGTGGGGCAGCGCTTTCATTGAACAAGAAGCTGGCCTTGGTGGTGCATGCGCTGATCTACCTGACCATCAGCGTCGTGCTGGTGACCGGCGTACTGATGATGAAAAGCACCATCAGTGTCTTCGGCCTTGTTCGCTTTCCTCAACCATTGGCTGATCCGGCGCTGATCGAACTGGCCAACACCCTCCATAGCCTGTCTTGCGTGGTGCTTTCGATGCTGATTGCGCTGCACCTGTGCGCGGTGCTCTGGCATGAGTTTTCCGGGCGCAGGGTGGTACGACGCATGTCTTTCGCCAAGCCAACTGGCGCGATGAGCCGGAGAGCGCAAAGGTGAGCCTGTCTTTCCTTGGCCGCCGCCTGCCGAGGCTGCTGCTGGTGCTCGTGCCGCTGCTTTACGGGATATTGCTGGCCGGACAAGAGTGGCGCTTTCACCAGGGTTTGGGTCGTGATGTGCCGGTGCCGGCGGACCCGCCGATGGTTCCGGTTCGTGACCGGCCCAACGTGCAAGCCGTGGCGACCGTGCTTGGCCTGGCGCCTGAAGGTGCCCAGGCGCCAAGCGCCGAACCGATTACGTTGCAGGCCAGTTTTGTCGCCGGCCAAGGTTTGTCGCGGGCATTGTTGGCGGACGCCGCCGGCCCGCGCATTTACCAGGTGGGTGAGCGCTTGCCCGGTGGCAGCGTGCTGCGTCGGGTCGAAGCCGGCCATGTGACGTTGTGGCGCAACGGACGTGAAGAGCGCCTTTCCCTGCAACAAGACGCCAAGCCCTTGCTGCGCCGATTGACCCCCGAAGACGGGCACCATGCCACGCTTGTTTCCACGCAATACCTACGCCCGGTGGCCGGGCAATCAGAGTGATCGAATTCATGAACAGCTTTATCCGGGGCCGTGTAGCACGCGTCCTGTTCGGCCTTGCAGTGGTGTGTCCACTGACGTTTCCCGTTTCGCTGCGAGCCGAGGAGGCCCAGTGGCAACTGGCGATGAACAACGCGGAACTGCGCGACGTGGTCGAGGAATTCTCGGCGATCCTGGGCAAGACCGTGGTGCTCGATCCCCGGGTGTCAGGGCGCATTACGGTCATGTCCCGTCAAGCGCTGGACCGCGAGGGGGTACGTCGGTTGTTCTATTCGGTACTCGATGCACACAACTTCACCGTGATCGACGAAGGCGAGCGGATCCTGATCACCCCGGTCAGCGATGCCAAGACGCGTGCCGGTATCGCCGACGAACAAAGCGCCACACCGTCGCAGTTCATCACCCGGGTCCTCGACCTGCAATCGAGTGTCGCTGCCGACGTCGCCGGGCTGATCCGCCCCTTGGTATCGGCCAATGGTTACGTCGGCCCTTCGGTCTCGTCCAACGCCTTGGTGGTCACCGACACGGCGGCCAACGTCCAGCGTATCGCCGGCGTGGTGCAACGGTTGGATTCAGGACGCAACCGCAATCACGTGGTGGTGCGCTTGAAGCACGCCCAGGCCGGGGACATCGCCCCACTCGTGGAAGCCTCCGGCGGCAAGCGCGAGGGGGAAACGGCGGGCGTGGTGATCGCCGATGCCCGCAGCAACCGGCTGGTGATCATCGGCGCGCCAGCGGTGCGTCAACGCCTGGTCGACCTGGCCCGGACCCTGGACGTGCCGGCAGCAGCTTCCCAGGACAACGCGCGGGTCATCCGTCTGCGTCACAGCGATGCCAAACAGTTGGCCGAGGTCCTGGAAGGTGTCGGGCAGGATAGGAAAACCACGCCGGTCCTCGCTGGCCAACGGGAAACCGCGGGGGCCAGCCCCTTCAGGATCAAGGCCGATGAAAGCCAGAATGCCTTGGTCCTGATCGCCGAGCCGGCCCAGGTCCGTATCATCGAGAACATCGTCCGGGAGCTGGACCAACCCCGGGCCCAGGTGCTCATTCATGCGGCCATCGTCGAGGTGAGCGGAGATATTTCCGAAGCGCTGGGGGTGCAGTGGGGACTCAAGAGCGGCAGCGCGACAGGTGGCATCAATTTCCCGGGAACTGACATTCCGATCGTCGGCCTGGACTTCAATAAGCTGGATAAAAAGACTGAAGGCGCATTCCTGCGGCTGGGCGGTGACCGCTTCAGTGCGCTGGTTTCGGCGCTGGCGAGCGATACTCACAGCAACCTGCTTTCCACCCCCAGCCTGCTCACCCTGGATAACCAGGAAGCGGAAATCATCGTGGGCCAGAACGTCCCGTTCAAAACGGGTTCCTATGCCACCAGCGGCAACGGTGCGGACAATCCGTTCACCACCGTGGAGCGCAAGGACGTCGGCATCAGCCTCAAGGTCAAGCCTTACATCAACGAAGGCTCGACCTTGCGTCTTGAAGTCGAGCAGGAAGTTTCGGACATCGCACCGTCTGTTTCCGGAGTCGATTCCTCCGATCTGATCACCAACAAGCGCGCCTTGAAGAGCACGATCCTGGCGGACGATGGCGAGATCATCGTGATCGGCGGCCTGATCCGCGACAGTGTCCGCAGCCAGCAAAGCGGTGTGCCGCTGCTGCGCAGTATTCCCTACTTGGGCGCGTTGTTTCGCTGGAACCGCGACACCCAGACCAAAAGCAACTTGATGGTGTTCCTGCGCCCGACCATCGTGCGCAGCAGCGAAGACCTGGCCGATGTGAGTCGCCAGCGCTACGACGCGCTCCGGGAGCTGAGCAAACCCGGCTCGCGGAAAAACAACTCGCTGCTCTTGCCCCGGGATGCCCGCCAGTTGTTCGACTCATCCAAGGATGCATCAGCGGCCGATTCGCAACAGCGTGCGGGGGCCTTGTGACTGAACCGCAGGCCCCGTTGCCCTTTGGTTTCGCCAGACGTTTCGGTGTGCTGCTCGAAGGCGAGGGGCCGACCTTGAGCCTGGTGATGCGCGGCGACACGCCCCTGACCGCCGTGGCCGAAGTGCGGCGCCTGTGCGGGCGGGATTTGCCCATCCAGGTGCTGGAACCGACGCTGTTCGCCGCGCGCCTGGCCAGCGTCTATCGCCAGGGCCAGAGTGCCGCCGAGCAGGTGGCCCAGGGCCTGGACGAAGAGCTGGACCTGCTCAGCCTGGCCGACCAAATGCCGCAGACTACCGACTTGCTGGAGCAACAAGGTGATGCGCCGATTATCCGGCTGATCAACGCGCTGCTCAGCGAGGCAGTCCGCGAACAGGCCTCGGACGTGCACCTGGAAACGTTCGAGCAATACCTGTCGGTGCGCATGCGCATCGACGGGCAGTTGCAGGAAATGCTGCGCCCGCGCCGGGAACTGGCGAACCTGCTGGTGTCGCGGATCAAGGTCATGGCCCGTTTGGACATCGCCGAAAAGCGCGTACCCCAGGATGGGAGAATGGCCTTGCGCCTGGCCGGCCATGAAGTCGATGTACGGGTCTCCACGTTGCCTTCGGCCCATGGCGAGCGCGTGGTGTTGCGCTTGCTCGACAAGCAGGCCGGGCGTTTGGATCTGCATCGCCTGGGCCTGCCCGACGACACCCTCGCCGACCTGCGGCTATTGCTCGGCAAACCCCACGGCATCGTGTTGGTGACCGGTCCCACGGGTTCGGGCAAGACCACCAGCCTGTACGCGGCCTTGAGCAGCATCAACGACCAGAGTCGCAACATCCTCACCGTCGAAGACCCCATCGAATATCACCTGCCGGGCATCGGCCAGATGCCGGTCAACCCGAAGGTCGACATGACATTCGCCCGTGGTTTGCGGGCTATTTTGCGCCAGGACCCGGACGTGGTGATGGTCGGCGAGATACGCGACCGCGAGACCGCCGAAATCGCCGTCCAGGCGTCGCTGACGGGCCACCTGGTGCTCTCGACCCTGCACACCAATACCGCCGTCGGCGCGGTCACGCGGCTGGTGGACATGGGCGTGGATGCGTATCTGCTGGCGTCGTCCCTGGCCGGCATCGTCGCCCAGCGCTTGTTGCGGGCCTTGTGCCCGTCCTGCAAGACGCCTTATGTGGCCGACGCCGCTACGTGTCGGCGCCTGGGCCTCGATGCCGGTGCCGCGCCCCGGTTGTTCAAGGCCCAGGGCTGCGAGCAATGCCAGAAGGGTTATCGCGGACGTTTTGGTATCTATGAGTTGGTGAATGTCAGCGCCGCCCTGTCGCAACTGATTCATCAGGGCGCCACCGAGCAGGCGCTGGCCGCCGAGGCGCGCAAGACCTCCCGCAGCCTGTTTCAGGACGGTCGCCAGCGGGTGCTGGAAGGCCTGACCAGCGTCGACGAACTGCTGCGCATTACCCAGGAGGATTAGCACCATGCCGACCTTCGACTATCGGGCCGAGGACGCCCAGGGCCGCCGCTGCAAGGGCCGTGTGGAAGCCGACAGCCCGCGCCATGCTCGCCAGTTGCTGCGCGAGCGCGGCTTGCTGCCCAGCGAACTGCTTGCAGCGAAGGAACCGCGAACCCTGGGTGGGTGGCACGCCGGAACGTGGTTGAGCCCGGCAGATCTGGCATTGCTGACGTTGCAGTTGTCCACCTTGATCCAGGCCGGCCTGCCCCTCGAAGAATCCCTGGGAGCGGTGGCGCAACAGAGCCAGAAGCGCCGTGTCGCCCACCTGCTGGCGGCGGTGCGCAGCCGGGTGATGGAAGGCCACGCATTGGCGACGGCCCTGAGGGCCTTTCCCCAGGCGTTTCCCGAGCTGTTCTGCGCCACCGTTGCCGCCGGCGAGCAATCCGGCCACTTGGGCCAGGTGCTGGAGCAATTGGCGACCTACACCCAGGCGCGCCAGGCGTCGCGCCAGCGCATTCAACTGGCGTTGGTGTACCCACTGATTCTGATGCTGGCCTGCGTCGCGATTGTCGCGTTCCTGCTGGGCTACGTGGTGCCGGATGTGGTGAAGATTTTCGTCGACAGTGGCCAGCCGTTGCCTTGGCTGACTCAGGCGCTGATTGCGATGAGCGACGGCTTGCGTCGCTACGGTCTGCTGTTGCTCGGGGCCCTGGCCGGGCTGCTCGGGCTGTGGCGCTGGAGCCTGCGCCAACCGGCGTGGCGCCTGCGTTGGCACCGCTTGTTGCTCAGGTTGCCGTTGTTGGGCGAGGTGCTGCGGGCAATGGAAGCGGCCCGTTTCGCCAGCACCTTGGCGATCCTGAGCAAAAGCGCGGTGCCGCTGGTGGAGGCCTTGCACATCGCCGCCCAGGTGATCGGCAACCTGACCATTCGCGCACGCATGGCCGACGTGGCCCGTTCGGTCCGCGAGGGCGGCACCCTGACCCGTGGCCTGGAACTGGGCGGGGATATCCCGCCGCTGATGCTGCACATGATCGCCAGCGGTGAACGAGCTGGCGAACTCGACAGCATGTTGGCCCGCGCCGCCGAACAACAAGAGGCCAGCCTCGCGGCACGCATCGCGCTGGTGGTGAGCCTTTTCGAACCGGCCATGTTGGTGCTGATGGGCGGCGTCGTGCTGCTGATCGTCATGGCCATTCTGCTTCCTATCTTGAGCCTCAACCAATTGGTGAATTGACCCATGACACTTCAAAACAACCGACCGGTACGCCCCCAGCGTGGTTTCACCCTGATCGAAATCATGGTGGTGGTGGTCATTATCGGCATCCTCGGCGCCATCGTCGTGCCGCAGTTTATGAGCCGGCCTGACCAGGCCAAGGTCACGGCCGCGCGCACTGATATCCAGGCGATTGCCACGGCCCTGGAAATGTACCGTCTCGACAATGCTCAATATCCTTCGACCCAGCAGGGCCTGGAGGCGTTGAGCAAGCGTCCTTCCGGTACGCCAGCCGCGAAAAACTGGAACCCCCAGGGGTATCTGAAGAGCCAGCCGGTCGACCCTTGGGGCACGCCCTATCAGTACCTCAATCCTGGCCTCAAGGCGCTCGATGGCGGTTACGACCTGTACTCGCTGGGTGCCGACGGCCTGCTGGGCGGCGAGGGCTTTGCTGCCGACATCGGCAATTGGGCTGAGTGAACATGAGCCGTGATTCTCGGGGTTTCACCTTGCTGGAACTGATGGTCGTCATTGTGTTGATCGGGAGCGTGATGGGCATGGTCAGCCTGGCTATCGGCCCGAGCCCGACGCGTGAGGCCCGGCAGCAAGCCCAGGACTTCATCCGCGTGGTGCAGCAGTTGCGCGAACGCGCGGTATTGGATGGGCTGGAATATGGGGTACGTGTACAGCCTCGCGGCTATCAGGCGTTGCGACTCGAGTCTCAGGGGTGGACAGCGGTGTCGGCGTCGCAACGGCTGCCTGAAAGCCTGACGCTTGGGTTGGAGCAGGACGGCCATGCCGTGGCGCTCGATGATGCCCGAGGTCCACCACAGTTGCTGATGCTCAGCAGTGACGAGATCAGTCCGTTCAGGTTGCTCATCAAAGTTGCTGGCCAGACGATTTCCCAGGTCGTGAGTGACGGCTTGGCGCAGCCGCTGATCGATGGCTGACGCTCGCAGGCTGGCCGCCGATTGCCAGGGGTTCACCTTGTTGGAAGTCATGGTCGCGCTGGCGATTTTCGCCACGTTGGCGGCTGCGGTGCTGTCGGCCAGTCAGTTCGTGCTCAAGCAAAGCGCCGGGCTTGAGGACCGTCTGTTCGGCGCCTGGCTGGCGGACAACCAGCTCAGCGAGCTCCGTCTGCAAGCCGCTACGCCACTGGGCCAACAGCGCCTGGCCCGGCACCTGGATCAGCGCGATTGGATTTTGCAACAGCGTGTCGCCGCGGCCCGCGACCCGCGTCTGCTCCGGGTCGAGATCCAGGTCAGCCGGGCCAGCAGCCCAGCAGTCGTGCACCGCACCACGGGATGGGTCCGCGACCGTCATGAATAGACAATCGGGCTTCACCTTGTTGGAGCTGGTGATTGCCATCGCCATTTTTGCCTTGCTCGGCCTGGCCAGTTGGCGCCTGTTCGACGGCGTGGTGCGTACCCAGCAGGGCGCCGGCCAGCATGAGCGCGAAGTCAGGGCCTTACAGCGTGCGGTGGGGGTGATCGAACGGGATGTGTGGCAGGCCGTTGCTGGTTCCACCGTGCTCGCGTCAGGGCGCCTGCAATTGCAGCGTAGCCATTGGCCCAATCCGCTGGACCAGCCACGCAGCGAGCGGCAAACGGTGAACTATCGACTCGAGGCAGCGGTGTTGTGGCGCGACAGTCGCGGTGAAGGGCCGGTCATCGTGCAACAGCAGAAATTGCTCGAGGACGTACGCAGCCTGAGCTGGCGTGTATTCGATGCGCAACGAGGCTGGCATGACGAAACCGTGCGCGGCAACGCGCCACTGGCGTTGGAGCTGGTGATTTCCACGGGGCGTTTCCAGCAGATCCGCCGCGTGCTGTTGTTGCCGGGGGCGTTGCCGTGAGCCGGCAACGAGGCGTGGCGCTGATCAGTGTGTTGTTGGTCCTGAGCCTGGCGCTGCTTTTCACCGCTGGCATGCTGCGCAGTCATCGCCTGTTGTTGCAGAGCAGCGCTCAGCAGTTGCAGCACGTCCAACTGCGTCAATTGGGGCTGGCCGCTGAAGCCTGGGCGCAGGCGGTGTTGGAAGGTAGCGCGATAACTTCGTCCGGGCCGGTAGACCTGAGCCAGGATTGGGCTCGGCTCAAACCTGCATTCGAGATGGAGGACGCCGAGGTTCACATCGATATCGAGGATTTGTCCGGGCGCCTGAACCTTAATGCGCTGCTGGCTCAGGGCCAGACCGATCAAGTTACCCTCGGTCGTTGGAGGCGATTGTTGGCGTTGCTGGAGCTACCCGCGCTGTCATTGCCCCAGGTCGGCTCGGTGCAGGAGTTGAGTCAACTGCGCCTGTTGCCGGGCATCGACGGTCAGACGCTGCGGCGCCTGGAGCCTTGGGTGGTGGTGTTGCCCAGGGACGCCCTGGTGAATATCAATACCGCGCCGCTGCCAGTGTTGATGAGCCTGGACGGCATGGAGGATGAGGTGGCCAAGGTGTTGATCAACCAGCGTCGCCATCAGCCATACGCCAGTGTGCAGGCCTTCACCAATGACCCGCTTTTATCCGGGGTGGGCATCGGCAGCCATGGCCTGGGCGTGAGCAGCCGCTGGTTCCGAATCACCGTGAGCGTGACCCGTGCCGATAGCCGTCTGCGCCTGGCCTCGGACATCGAGCGCGACCCCGTTAGCGGACGCTGGACGGTGGCTCAGCGTCGTTTTTTACCCATCAGCCCCAGCGAGTCCCTGAGATGAAAACCTGGCTTTACCTGACAGCCGACGGCATGGATGAGCCTTGCGTCAACTGGCCGTGTTGCGTGTGGTCGCCCACGGGCGAACGACGCAGCCTGCCCTTGCATGAAGCCGCCCGCGAGTTGAATGGGCGAGTCGTCGATGTGCTGTTGCCGATGGAAATGTGCAGTTGGCTGCGCAGCGATCCGTGGCCCTCTGGACGCCAGCCGCGACCCCAGGCCCTCGCATTCGCCATCGAAGAACAACTGAGTGAAAATCTGGAGGCGTTGCACATCAGCGTTGGCGCGCGGGACCGACAGCAGCGCTACCCGCTGATGGTGACCGAGCGAGGCCGGTTCCAGGCACTGCTGGCGCTGCTGGCTGCGCAAGGCGTCGATGTACGGGCGATGCATGTCGACGCGGACCTGCTTCCCCATGACAAGGCTTTTGCGGTGCGTTGGTTCGGTCGCTGGCTGTTGGGCGGGGCATTACCGGCGCGAGTGTCGCTGTCGGCCCGGGCCCTGGCAACGCTCAAGCCGGACCTGCCCGAAGAGATTCACTGGCTGGACGAGGGACGCGATCGTGAAGGCATCGATGAGTGGCTGCTCTGCGCTGGCGGACATCCCATCGACCTGATGCAGGGTGAGTTCCGTCGACGTCGCCAGCCGCTGCCGTGGCGTGGTGTGGCGGTTACTGCGTTGGGATTGCTATTGCTCACCTGGGCATTCAGCGAGGGCCGCATACGATTTCTTGAAAGCGAAAGCCGTCATCTGTATGCCCAGGGCGAGCAGCGATTCAGGTCGCTGTATCCCGAGCAAACCCGGATCGTCGACCTGGCGGCGCAGTTCCAGGCGTTGCAAAGTCATCGCGGGCGAAGCCAGGACACACAGGTCGCTCGTCTGGTCCGTCTGACGGAGCAGGTCATTGGTGCGAGCAGCGTCGAAGTGCAGCGCATCGATTTTCGTGAAGACGAAGGTTGGAAAATCCAGCTCACCGCCACCAGTTTCGTCGAGCTTGAGCAACTGCGCGAGCGGGGGCAGCAAACCGGACTGCCCGTCACCCTCGGCAGCGCCAGCAAGCAGAACAACCGCGTGCAGGCCATCCTCACCCTGGAGAACAGTTGATGAACTTCAATAGCTTGATACTGGCCTGGGGGAGGCTGTCACGCCGTGAGCAACAATTGTTGCTGGGCCTTGTCGGGCTGCTGCTGGTGGTCGTGGTCTACACATCGATCTGGCAACCTGTCCGGCAACGGCTGGATGTCGCCGAGCGACAGTACCGCCAACAGGCCGAGCTGCACGCACGAATCCAGCGCGCCGAGCCCGCCCGGGATCTAACCACCGCCACACGGCCCTTGTCGGTGCGCGTCAATGATAGTGCGGCCGCGACGGGGTTGGAAATAGCTGAAATGGAGGTCGATGGCGATTCGTTGCGACTGGCCGTCAGTGGCGATGCCAATCAATTGCTCCAGTGGCTGGATCAACAAGAGCGGGAGGGCGCGACGCTGCAGTCGTTGACTCTGGAAGCACGTAATAGTGTGTTGGAGGCGCGGGTGGTGTTGCGTCAATGAGCGATCGAGTACACAGCCATTTTGGCCTGAAGCATGGGGTTTTTGTGGCGAGGGAGCTTGCTCCCGCTCGACTGCGCAGCAGTCGTAAAGCGGTTTGCAGGGTTCACCTGTTGCTCCGCGGCGTCTGGTTCTGGGGTGGCTGCGCCACCCAGCGGGAGCAAGCTCCCTCGCCACAAAGTATTCGCTCTGTCCCTGGTTTGGGTCGTGAACTCGTGATGGCTAAACCTGAACATTCCCCGGCAACAACGGTAACTTCGCCAGTTTCACCGCCACCAGCAACGCCACCACCAGCAAGGTGCCGATGAACAGACCGACACCGTTCCACCCGCCCAAGTGCCAGGCCACGCCGCCCGCCGTACCTGCGACACTCGATCCGGCGTAATAGCTGAACAGGTAAAGCGACGACGCCTGGCCCTTGGCTTTGAGGGCGCGGCGGCCGATCCAACTGCTGGCGACCGAGTGGGCGCCGAAGAAGCCGAAGGTGAACACCAGCATGCCCAGCACGACCAACCACAACGGCGTGGCCATGGTCAGCGCGAGG
The DNA here is from genome assembly GCF_900103575.1 of Pseudomonas sp. NFACC51. Classification (NCBI taxonomy): domain Bacteria; kingdom Pseudomonadati; phylum Pseudomonadota; class Gammaproteobacteria; order Pseudomonadales; family Pseudomonadaceae; genus Pseudomonas; species Pseudomonas sp. NFACC51. The sequence continues at coordinate 81,730 of NZ_FMXH01000006.1, forward strand.
CCGGCCAGCATCAGCGCGATGGTCGCCCAGAGCATTTTGCGTCGGCCGAGTTTGTCCGCCAGTGCGCCGATTTTTGCCGAGCTGTAGATGCCCGACAGGTACACCACCGACAGCAACCCGACAAAGGCCTGATCCAAGTGATAAGGCTCGGCCAGCAGGCGGTAACCGATGTAGTTGAACAGGGTGACGAACGCGCCCATCAAGACGAAGGCTTCGAGAAACAGCAGCGGCAAGCCGGCGTCGCGAAAGTGCATGATGAAACCGTCCAGCAGGCTACGCGGGTGCAGCGAGCGAGGACGGAAGTTGCGCGACTCGGGGAGAATCCTCCAGAACACCGCCGCCGCGATCAAGGCCAGGCCACCGATCACCAGCATCGCGGTGTGCCAGCTGACAAAGTCGATCAAGACCCCGGTGATCAGGCGCCCGCACATCCCGCCGATGGCGTTGCCGGCGATGTACAGCCCCATCGCCAGGCCAATGTGCTTGGGATGGATTTCTTCGCTCAGGTAGGTCATCGCGACTGCAGCCAAGCCGCTCAAAGACAGCCCCACCAGGGCGCGTAGCAGCAGCACGCCGTGCCAGGTCGGCATCATGGCACTGGCGATCGTGCACACCGATGCGGCGAACAGCGCCGCGACCATCACTGGCTTGCGACCAATGCGGTCGGAAATCGGGCCGGTAATCAACAGGCCGATGGCGAGCAAGCCGGTCGCGACCGACAGGATCAGGCTGCTCTGCGCCGCATTGATGGAGAACTCCGTGGACAACAGCGGCATCATCGGTTGCACGCAATACAACAGGGCGAACGTTGCAAAGCCGCCGCTGAACAGTGCCAGCACCGTGCGCATGAACATGGGCGTGCCTTTTTCGATGTAGATGTCCTTCAGTTCGGCGACGACCTCATCTTGCACACGAGGTGGGATTTCATGGGCCAGTGGAGCGACAGCAGTTTTCACGTTGAACCTCGAACGAGCACGGCCAGGCAGGCATTGAAAAAAGCATATAGCCGGCTAACGTTTCTATCCAATATATTGTTCGACCTGTTTAAGACGTTTTACGACCTATTGGATCACCCATGGAATTGCGCCACCTGCGTTACTTCATCGCCGTTGCCGAAGAACTGCATTTCGGCCGCGCCGCCTTGGCCCTGGGTATCTCCCAACCACCCTTGAGCCAGCAGATCCAGGCCCTGGAACAGGAGATCGGGGCGCGGTTGTTCGAGCGTACCAATCGTCGGGTCGAGCTGAGCGAGGCCGGTCGACTGTTTCTCGAGGAGGCGCGACGGGTTTTGGTCCAGGTCGATAAGGCCGCCGACGTAGCCCGTCGTGCCCAGCTGGGGGAACTGGGAGAACTGAAAATCGGCTTCACCTCTTCGGCACCGTTCAACTCCACCATTCCCCAGGCGATCTTCTCGTTCCGCCAGCGCTTTCCCGCGGTGCACCTGAACCTGCGGGAAATGAGCAGCACCCAAGTGGCCGATGCGCTGGTGGACGAGGTAATCGAGGTGGGCATCATGCGGCCGTTGCCACTGCCCGACGCCTTGAGGGAAATCGAACTCAGCCGCGAACCGCTGGTGGCCGTGCTCAGCGCCAAACATCCGCTGGCCCAGGGCAACGAAGAAGGCCTGTTTCTCTCGGCGTTGGCCCAGGAACCGTTCGTGTTCTTCCCGCGCAGCTACGGCAGCGGCCTGTACGCGCAACTCCTGAACCTGGCCCGCGACGCCGGCTTCAGCCCGCACTTCGCCCAGGAAGCCGGCGAAGCCATGACCATCATCGGCCTGGTGGCGGCAGGCCTGGGCGTTTCGGTCTTGCCAGCGTCTTACCAACGCATGCGAATCGATGGCGTGGTCTACCGGCCGCTGCTCGATCCGGCGGCGGTGTCAGCGGTGTGGCTGGTGCAGCGCAAGGACCAGCGTTCGCCGATGGCGAAGGGGTTTGTGGAGTTGTTGACTGAAAATATAGAAACCCACAGATCGGCGTGATGAATAAAAAACTTGCCTATATGTGAAGGGGCGCCGCAAGGCTAATGCTGGTCATGAGAAAAGTGATGGACCTGTGGCGAGGGAGCTTGCTCCCGCTCGGCTGCGAAGCAGTCGTAAACCGGCGGGTGCGGTGTGTCTGATGTTCCGCATCTGGCAGGTTTTGGGGCCGCTTCCCGGCCCAGCGGGAGCAAGCTCCCTCGCCACGGGTGTATCGATTGCCTTAGGTGAAAAATGTGTTTTGCTGTTTTTAATGTACTACCCGCCTACGGCGCCAGGGCGTTGTTTCGAAAGTATGTAACCGGTGCCCAGCCTGCATAAGAGCTCAATGGGCTATTGCCTCATAGCCCATTACCCTTCGAGCGTTGTGCCTATAAATCCAGTTTTGTCTTCAGGCTGTTCATGATCTCCACCCGGTTTTCAAGGTAGTGGCTCAGGCCCTTTGCGCGCAGATGACAGGCGGCGCAGTCACCGCAGCCTCTGCCCTTGATGCCGTTGTAGCATGTCAGTGTCTGTTGATCGATGAACTCCAACCACCCGTGATAATCGGCCAGCGCCCAGGTTTGGGCTTTGTTCAGCCACATCAAGGGCGTCTCGATGCGCAAGGGATAGTCCATGCCCAGTTCAATGGCGTTGTTCAGTGCCTTCACGAACGCATCGCGGCAGTCCGGATAGCCCGAGAAGTCGGTTTCACACACACCGGTGATAAGCGTTCTCGCACCCACCTGATACGCATAGATAGACGCCAGGGTCAAAAACAGAATGTTGCGCCCAGGCACGAAGGTGCTGGGCAGGCCATCTCCATCGCTGTTGGCCGCGGGCACTGGAATGTTGTCGCGGGTGAGGCTGCTGATGGCCAGTTCGTTGAGCAGGGTGGTGTCCAGTATTTTATGAACGGTCACGCCAAGGGCCTTGCAGAGTTGTTGCGCCACTTCGATTTCTTGACGATGGCGCTGGCCGTAGTCGAACGTGATGCAATGAACTTCGTCGTACCGGGGTAAGGCGTGAACCAGGCAGGTAGTCGAATCCTGGCCACCGCTGAAAACGATGACTGCTTTCTTTGTCATTTCATTCATTTGGACCTGTCCCAATAGGTGCTGAAGGAGTGACCCTAGCCCGAAGTTCAACACCTTGTTGTGGGAAGTTTCCGAATTTACGTGCTCCGCTTTCTCTATTTGGGTTTTCAGTCGCAAGTGAAGCCGCTAGAAGATCGCTGCCACGGCGGGTGCCGCACACCCGGAGAATCCTCGCCAATTGGAATTGTCCGTGCGCGGCGGCGCTTGCCGTGGCAGGCGGTACTCACCTCGGTCCTTTATTTTTTCACTTAGCCTTACCAGACCGTCGCAGGTTTATTGGCGTGGTAATCATAAAAACCCTGGAGTATCCAGGTATCGCCCTTGCGTTCGAACGCGGCGCGCCATGCGCTTCTGCCGCCACCGGGGGATAGCTGGGCCATGTCGTACCAGTAATATTTGTTGATTCGTTTTGTCGTGGCCCTGCCGGCTCGAATGTCATCCATGATTTCGTTGATCTTGGCTCGGGCCGCTTCGGGAAAGTTGTCATAGGACATCTGTGTTTCAGCCAGCGTGCTGATAGTCACCGTAAACTTGTCTATTGCGGTGGATGCTTCCCCCAGTACTGGTGAAGTGCTGGTGGTAGGTGATGTGCCAGTGACCTTCTTCGTCGGGACTTGGGTTACGACCTCGATATCAAACGCGTCGTAGTTCGAGAGTTTTTTTGCGAAGTTGGTAATGTCCTCTCCGGTGACCAGTAACGTCTTGCGCTGCGACTTGCCCTTGTTGGCGATGACATAAGGAATCTTGTTGTTGCGGATTTCCGTCAGGAGCCCGGGTTTGTGTCTTTTTTTCATCTCGTCCCGGAACGCGCCGAGCTTTTTCTTTTTGTACTCCGCGAAGTTTGCAGGGTTCGTTTTATAGTCCTCCCTGGCAGCCTCTACCTCTGGACCTTCTCCTGTAAACAGCGCGCCCAGGTCCTCCCAGACGCGCTTTTCCGCGACTTTGACCACCTCATGAATATCGTCCTGTATCTTGGTCATGGCGGCTTTCTTCTTTCCCTGTTCAGGGACGATGGTGATGAATAATGCGCCGGTGAGGTTGTCTGGCAAGGAGGACATCATCATCTTGAAGTTGCCTTCGTTGTCGAAAAGCTCCTTCTTGAGTGGCAGGGTCATGTCGAAAACTTTTATTTTTTGCGCGGCCGTCAGCTGGATCCCCTTTACCTGGGAGTCGATGTCTCGGGTGCAGTAGTCGACGGCCTGCCATACGTTGAATTTGTACAGCAGGCTTTCGTGGGGCTTCTTATGTTGCCCGAGGCCGTGGAGGCCCTTGTTGATCTGGTTGATTCGTGAAAGGTAAGTGTCTATATCGGGCGCGTCGATATCATTCATGCTCTCGCGCAAGATGCGTTCGGCCAGCTCCTCGGGCATCGAGTGGATGACCTTCTTTACCGTATTCACCACCTGTCGAGAAGGCCAGTGATGGTCGACCAGGATGCCCTCCACCAAGGCGTTATAGGTTTTCTGTTGCGCAGTTTCCGGGGCCCGACTGAACAGACTATGCAGGACTCCGCCACCGAGCAGGCGTTGCGGTTCTTCGATGTGCCAGCGACCGTTTTTCCACGTCACCGTCCGTTGATGGGTACGATTGTTGGGCGCGTAGATAATCCGCAGGCTTTCCTGTATCGCGGTTTTGCAGTAGTCATGCCCCATCTTCAAATAGGCTTGGCCGGACGCGTCCCTGTACAGGTTGCGACCTTCGGGGACGAGCCCTTTGCTGTCAAAACCTTTCAGGAGAAAAGGGCCTAGCTCGGGGTCGGGCATACGGGGCAGGGAAGACAGCTCCGGGCGGGTCTTGTCCCGGCGTCGTGCCGCGCGCGCCATGATCAGGTCCTGCCCGGCCTCTGCCACGACCTCACCCAGCCCGCTGATGAAATCACTGGCCCACTGGCTGAAGCTGCCGCCCTCGTCTTTTATGGCCGACACCGCAGCGCCCCCGGCCATCACCGGCAGGATCGCACGGCCCAGTACCCCGCCCAGGCGGCCCGCGTAGAACATGGCCATCGCGCCCGCCAGCAAGGTGACGCCATTCCTGCGCCCCTCCTGGGCCGCTGCGCTGTCGCGCTCGGCGTTCGTTACCATCAGCGCGTCAGCCGTCTTGAGCGCGTGGCTGATCTGCGTTTCGTGCAGTGCTTTGAGCAGGTCGCCTTTGACCACGGGGGAGGCGACCTTCAAGGCGAAATCATCCTGAACCCGATGCTTGATCCATGAGAAGGTGGACTGCGTGACTTTCTTTATCTTCTCGTTGAGCGTCAGGTTTTCCGCGGCCGGCACCAGGCTGGCAAGCTGATCGGCTTGTTCCATCAGCGGCAGTTGGGAAATCAGCCAGCGGGTCATTTCCAGCGTGCTGATGAGTGTCTTGACCAGGACCGCTTCCAGCTCCCTTTCGCTTCCTGCGTGGATGTCCCTGAACACTTTTCCGTCCGGCGCACCCGGCGTGTACAGCGTCAATGAAGGCCGGCTGGATAGTTTCCTGACGCCAAAGGCCAGCAGCTCTTTCAGCACACTGTCGCCCCACTGGATCTGCCGCACCACCACCTCGTGCCCGTTGACCTTGCGGCGTTCCTCAGGCATTGCGCTGTCCAACGCCGCCAGCACCAGGTTCAGGCCGGTGTTGTCCTTATCGTGTGTAAAGTCTCCCGATATATGCGCGGCCCACGCCTGCGCCCGCATTTGTTTGGCTTTCAGAGCCATCCATTGTGCCTGGCGCTCCCGGGCCGCAAGCAGCAACGCGGGCGGGATACGGGCACCCACATTTGCCCTTTCAATGATCTCCACGATCTGTGCAAAGCTCAGCGGCCCCTCTTCGGTGTGGTGGGAAGCGTTGCGTTCGTCCGGTGTCAGGTTGGACATGGCCCACTGCGTCATGGAACGGCAATCGTCGAATATCGCCTTCGCACTGCCTAGCGACACCCCGGACCCGAACGGTGACTCGCCCGTGGGCGCGTGCGAGTCGATGGTCTGCTTGCGGATACATAGGGATACCTGGTCAGGATCGACTGGGGCGTATTTGTCCTTGATGAAGCCGGCGAGCAGCGTGCGGGTCCGATCCTGGAGGGCGTCAGGGGACGCCAGCATCACGGGATCTGGCGGGGGTGGGGTATCCGCCAGGGTTATCTGCAGGTCCTGCAGCGCGTTCCACCAGGCCACGCGGTCGCTGCCGATCACGTTCGGGTTGGCGTGCAGCCAGTCGTCCAGTTTTTTCTGGTACAGCCGTAGCGCGCGCTCGTCCATGGCGCCGGCTAGGTCCAGCCTGTCCTTGAGGTTCGCCGCGATATCCAGCCTGGCGATCCAGGCGCTGATTTGCTCATCATCTCCCGGCCCGTTCAGCAACGCGTCGCTCACGGCGGTTTTTTGCGCCGCTCGCAGATCCATAACCAGGTAGGCAAGGAAGTCCCCGGCGATGGGGGCGATTGTCACGTCATACTGAACGTTATCGTCGGCCTCCAGGCTGGCCTTCAGCGCCGTCAGGTCCGCGTACACTTCCAGCGGCTTGCCCAAGCTGTACAGCACCGCGCTTGCCGGGTAGTCGGTATTGTCATGTCGGGTCAGTGCAACAGCGCCTGACACCGGCACGCTGAACCCCCATCCTTCAGGGGTGATACTGAGGCTGTAGACCCCGGGCCGGTCACGCTCTGCCAGCCTGGCGCGAGACGTTGCGTCCGGTGCCGACAGTGCATGTTCCGTCAGCGCCTTGTGCAGCGGCGGGCTCAGGGTTCCATCCAGTTGGTGGAGATCGGCCTGTGCCTTGAGTTGCCTACCGAATTCATCGGCCAGCCATTGGCTGACGCTGCGGTCCTGGCTAACGTCGGGCGGAGTGTCCCAGAAGTTGTCCAGTGCCCGCGCCAGCATTTGTTCATACGACGTTGGGGTGACGCTTATCAGTTGCTTGATTGCTTGCTTGGCGTCACGGCTATTCAGGGCTGCCGGCATCTCCGTGACGCTGTTCAGCTCGGTGACGATGTCTATATTGCCCAAATCGTCGAAGAACTCGTGGGCATTGATCTTTCCTGCCACCGCACGCCAGAAGAGCGTGTCGAGGGGGACTGTTTGCGCCACCTTTTTAAACGCCGGCGCGTTGGCTGCGCGTTCAGTTGGGGGGACGGCTTCATCTTGCAGTCGGCACACGCGTATTTCTTTGACGGCCAGCTTGTTCACCAGGGTGGGGAAGGCTTGCCTGAACCCATTATCCAAGTGCCGCGCAGCCACTTCCGAGGCGCGCGGAACGGCATCGTTCAGGCGGATCATCTGCTGCTGCGAGGCATTGAGTTGGTGTATCAGCAGGGCGCTAGCGGTTTGTAAGGGGGTGTTCTCCAGCATGTTCTCTTCCTGAAAGTTTTTCGGAAGGAACAACCTATTGAAGGTGCGCGAAGAGGGGGCGGTATATAGATACCGCATGGAGCGGCGACAGGCGGTGTACCGGTGTTGTGGATACATAATCGATGTGGCAGCGAGACTGTTCGCGATGCGCCTTGACGGGTCATGCTAACGGTCATGTTTTATCACGCAGAAATACCAGGATCGCCTCGCAGGTTGCCTGTGTTCTTTCTTCCAGTACCCAATGTCCGGTGTTGTGCAATATAAAAGAGTACGGTTGCGTGGTGATACATTTGACTTGCTCGGCCAGGGTACTTCCTCTCGAATGGTCCCCGCCGATAGTGAGCACAGGCACTGTCAGTTTATTGTTGGCGTATGCTTGATTATCACCCACATCATGCTCTATCCAGGCTGAATAAAGCTTGAAGGCTGCCTCCATGCGTCCGGGCTGGGAATAATCTTTCACCAAAGCCATACGCACCTCGTCCGGCATTGTGTCGTTGCCGGGGAATACAAAGTCGTCAAAAAACATGTCCAGGTAAGTTTTTTCCTGACCTTGGATCATGGTGAGTGCTGTCTTGCCAAAGAAGCGGAAATGCCACTTGCTGGCAATGCGGGCTTGCGGGTCTCCGTTATAAGCCGTTTCCCACCCTGGGATGCCAGGAATGAATCCGTCCATCAGGATAATACGTTTGGTTTCATCGGGATAAAGGGCTCCGTAGGCATAGGCAATCATTAAGCCCATGTCATGGCCGACAATATCAACCTGTTTGATATTCAGGTGGGTGACCAGCTCGTGCAGGTCATGCGCCATATTTTTTTTATCATAGCCGCTTTCTGAAATATCGGTTTCTCCAGCACCGCGATAATCAGGAACGATAGGCGTATAACCGGCACGCACCAATGGCCCCATCAATACCGTCCAATTGCGCCAGCTTCCCGGGAACCCATGCACCAGCAACACAGGGTTTGCGCCATCACCGCTTATAAGATAGTGCATGCGGATGCCGTTCACGTACACGTAGGCCCGTGTGAACGATGCACCCCCTACAACAATATTTTGTTCTACAGAAGGCGATGTGGCCTGGTGTCGAGAAGATAAGGCGATGGCGCCCGACCAGGCTATTGTGTCCATCATTTTCTTGTCCATTTTGGGAGCCGAGTTAATTTCATGAGCTACGCCGTGCAGCTCATAAGTAACGGCGAACTGTTTATCGAGCGTCAACTTCTAAGGTATTTTTTAAAGCATTTACAGCTTGTGGCTTTCCGAATGCTATCGATACTGTCGAAGTTGACAGTTCCGACAAGCGGCAATTGTTCCGATTGAGCCCCGGCAGAGCAGTTGCAGGTGAAAAAAAGCAGGGCGGAACTTGCATCGGACCCCTGTTGACTGTAGGAAAAGTCGCGTTTCCAGTTGCGATGTTTCCTATTCGCTCCAGATGCCCACGATGTTGGGGTTGCGATTCGCCTGTGTTGCAACGTTTTATTCATCATTCCGAATTGTCTGGCTCAGTGCTCTTTCCCGGCGGAAAGGGGACCCGCCTGAAGCCTGTGAATAAGGCCTTGGAAATGCACTCATCTTTGTACGCCCCCTACACCAACGAAGTCTCCTGTGACTATCTCCGTCATTTGGACGATCTGTACTTGGCGCAACAGCAACTCGATGGTGTTGACGAAAAAGTCATCACATTTATTAATCGACAAAAAGCATTCGTCAAAGCTCATCCCCCAATCGCTATTTACCGAGTGGCCACCGAGGGCAGCCAGACCCGTAACGGCGCAACGATCCAGCAAGTGTCATCGTCGTTGACGTTCACCTTGGATAATGGCTGGAAAGTACGAGCCGCGCGGAAAGGCGACCAGGTTGTGTATGCCGATGGCAGTACCGCGCGGATCGTAACCGCCGCGGGGGCAGCCAACAGTAATATTGCCCTGGTCGGCAGCCGTTTGAGCAATGGCGACGAGATCATCAATACGCTTCAGAGACGTTTTCTGATCATCGTGCGTGAAGGCGTGCCGATGGCAGAAGACTTTTTGCCCGCTCTCAAACTGGCGGATGTTCATTACTTGCACTCGGATGAGGTGAAGGAGAACATCCAATGAGCGTACAGCATAGATCCACTGTGGGAGCGAGCTTGCTCGCGATTGCGGTGGATCGGTGCCACAGCCGTTCCGGGCTTATTGCACCTTCGCCAAATCTCCCTTCAACGCAACGCCCGCCATGATCGCGCCGGCGTGGCATTCATAGGTGGTCGGGTCCTTGCGTTCGTTGCTCTTGTAGAAGCTGACAATGTTGGTGACGGCGTTGGCGCCGGCGTTCTTGGCGGCTTGGTGCAGGCTGATCAGGGCCGATTGCAGCACCCATTCGCAGGCGACTTCATCGGACTTGTTGAACGCGTTGGTTTTCTTGTTGGTCACGGCACCCGGGCTGACGACGGTGACGTTGCCGGCCGGTTTATTGCCGGCTAGGTAGAACTTCACGCTGCCGTCGATCTTGCCGGTGCGGATGGCTTCGGCCACGACTTTGTCGAACGGCAGGAACAGCGCGGTATCACGGGCCTGGCTGAGGCTTGGCAGGGTGCTGAGCAAGAGGGCGGTGGTCACAGCGATTTTCTTCAACGACATCGTGGTCTCCTTGACGAGGGGCAACAGGGTTTTGAATCCGATTCAGTGCCAGCGACGGAAAATCAGCGAGGTGTTGACCCCACCAAAGGCGAAGTTGTTGTTCATCACGTATTCGTTGCTCATCGACCTGAACTCGTTACGCAGGTAATCGAGCTTGCCGCATTGGGGATCAACCTCATCGAGGTTGAAGGTGTGCACGTAGAGGTCGCGGTTCATCATTTCGATGCTGAACCAAGACTCCAGCGCCCCGCAGGCACCCAGGGTGTGGCCCAGGAAACTCTTCTGTGAGCTGATGGGCATGTGTTCGCCAAACAGGCTGCTGGTGGCCAGGGTTTCGGCAATGTCGCCCTGTTCGGTGGCGGTGCCGTGGCCGTTGACGTAGCCAATGGCTGAGGGACTGAGGCCTGCGTCTTCCAGGGCCAGTTCCATGGCCCGGCGCATGGTGACCAGTTCTGGGCGCGTGGCATGCTGGCCGTCGGCGTTGCTGCCAAAGCCGACAATTTCGGCATGGATCCGCGCACCACGCGCCAGGGCATGTTCCAGTTCTTCGAGCACCAGCATGCCGGCGCCTTCGCCGATCACCAGGCCATCGCGGTCCTTGTCGTAGGGGCGCGGGCTGGTTTGCGGTGCTTCGTTTTTCAGGCTGGTGGCGTAGAGCGCATCGAACACCATCGCTTCGGTCGGGCACAGCTCTTCGGCGCCACCGGCGAGCATCAATGGCAGGCGCCCGAACTTGATGGCCTCGTAGGCATAGCCGATGCCATGGCTGCCGCTGGTGCAGGCGCTGGAGGTGGGGATCAGGCGCCCGGTCAGGCCGAAGAAGATGCTGATATTGGCCGCCGTGGTGTGGGGCATCATCCGCACGTAGGAGTTGGCGTTCAGCCCTTCGGCCACGCTGTTGAGCAGCATGTTGCCAAAGGCCTTGATCTCGTCGGTGCTGCCGGTGGACGAACCGCAAGACACGCCCATGCGCCCGTCTGTGATCGACTCGTCGCCCAGCAGGCCGGCGTCGGCCAGGGCCTGTTCCGCCGACGCGACCGCCAGGCGCGAAACCCGGCCCATGCTGCGCAGTTGCTTGCGGGTCCAGTGGGCCGGGACCTGGAAGTCGTCGATGGGACCGGCCAGGCGGGTGTTCAGTTCGGTGAAACGGTCCCACTCATCCATGCGCCGGATGCCGCTGCGGTTGGCGGCGAAGTTGGCGGCGATGGTGTCCCAGTCGCTGCCGATGGAGGTGATGCCGGCCATGCCGGTAACGACGACGCGCTTCATCAGCACAAGCCTCCATTGACGGCCAGGACCTGCCGGGTGATGTAGCCGGCTTCGGCCGACATCAGGAAATTTACCGCACCCGCCACTTCTTCCGGGGTGCCCATGCGCTGGGCGGGGATCATTTTCATCAGTTCCTCCACCGGGACGTTTTCATCGAGCATGGCGGTATCGATCAGCCCGGGCGCGACGCAATTGACGGTGATCTTGCGCTTGCCCAACTCGATTGCCAACGCCTTGGCCGCGCCGATCAAACCGGCCTTCGAAGCACTGTAGTTGACCTGGCCGCGATTGCCGATCAGCCCCGAAACCGAGGTGATGCAGACGATCCTTCCGGCGGCGCGACGACGGATCATCGGCATCATCACCGGGTGCAGCACGTTATAGAAACCGTCGAGGTTAGTGCGCATCACCACATCCCAGTCGTCTTCGCTAAGGGCTGGGAAGGCACCATCACGGGTCAGGCCGGCGTTGAGCACCACACCGTAATAGGCGCCGTGGGTTTCGACATCGGCTTCGAGAATGGCCTTGCATGCGGCGCGGTCGGCCACGTCGAATTGCAGCACCCGGGCGTTGCGGCCCAGGGCCTGGATTTGCGCCTGGACCGTCTCGGCCTCGGCGCGGCCGCTACGGCAGTGCAGCACGATGTCGTGCCCGGCCTGGGCCAGGCGCAGGGCGATGGCGCGGCCGATGCCACGGCTGGAGCCGGTGACCAGTACGGATTCAGTCATGACGGGTTTCCTGTTGCGGACGGTTCATGAAGGTAATGGGCGGCCTGGGGCGGACGGAATACGTTGAGCCGGGCCGAGGCGTGGATGCCGGGGGCGTGGATGTGGCATTCGAACACGCCCATGCCGTTGTCGTCTTCCAGGGAGCGCACGCCGTGGATGGTCAGCTCGACGCCGACGGGAAAACACTCGACATTGCATTCGAACTTGCGGGTGCCGAGCAAAAAGCCCAACTCCACGGCATCGCCGCGTTGGCGTGCATGACAACCGGCAAAGGCCGCGACGCTTTGCGCCATCAGCTCGATGCCGACCCAGGCTGGCAGCGTGCCATCGTCGCGGCTGAACAAACCGCCGGGCTTGACGGTGGCGTGGGTATGGATCTGTTCGTCATCGAACGACAGGATCCGGTCGATGAGGATCATGTCGCCGGCATGGGGCAGCAGTTCGGCGAGCGGCCAGTCAATCATGGGGCGTCTCCGATAATCAGGCTGACGTTGTTGCCACCGAATGCAAATGAATTGCTCATCAGGCGGCGCGGGGTGGCCGGGCTCAGGTGGGTGCCGGCGGTGACCCAGTCCAGCGCCGGCAGGGCCGGATCGGCCTGGCCGTCCCAGACATGCGGCGGCAGGGCCAGGACGGTATTCTCCGAGCTCAGGGCCAACCAGCAGAACGCCGCTTCCAGCGCCCCGGCCGCGCCGAGGGTATGGCCGGTCATGGGCTTGGTGGACGAGCAGGGCACGCCCGCCGGAAACAGCCCGGCCACCGCCTGGCTTTCCATGGCGTCATTGTGCTGCGTGGCGGTGCCATGCAGGTTCAGGTAGTCGATCTGGCTGGCCTCGAGGCCGGCGCAACGCAGGGCTTTTTCCATGGCCTGGCGGGCGCCGCGACCACTGGGTTCAGGTGCGGAAATATGGTGGGCATCGGAACTGGCGCCGTCGCCGAGCAAGGCAATCGGTGTCCCGTCGCCTGGCGTCTTGCTCATGAGAAACAGCACGGCTGCTTCGCCAATGTTGATGCCGCTGCGGTTCACCGAAAACGGATTGCAGCGTTCGTTTGACACCGCTTCCAGGGCCGAAAAACCGTTGAGGGTCAGTTTGCACAGGCTGTCCACGCCACCGCACAGCACGGCATCGCACAGGCCCAGGTCCAGCAGGCGCCGGGCGCTCATCAAGGCGCGGGCGCTGGAGGTGCAGGCCGTGGAAATCACGTAGGACGGGCCGCTCAGGCCGAGCCAGTCGGAAAGAAAGTTGGCCGGCGCGCTGAGTTCCTGTTGCTGGTAGTCGTAGCCGTCGGGGAAGTGTTGCTCGCGCAGGTAATGGGCAATGCCCTGGCTGGCCTCGTCGATCCCCGAAGTGCTGGTGCCCAACACGATGCCGATGCGGGCGCGACCGTAGGCCTGGATGGCCTGGTCGATCTCGGCGCGAATCTGCAGCCCGGCTTCCAACAGCAGTTGATTGTTGCGGCTGCGGTGCGCCAATAGGGTTGGGGGAATGGGGGCGAGTTCACCCGGCACCGCGGCAACCGGCAACGCACGTTCGGCGACCCAGCCGTCCTTGATACGCACGCCCGAGCAGTCGCCGGCAAACAGGTTGCGCGCGACGCTGTGCTTGTCGCGGCCCAGGGCACAGATCACCCCGAGGGCATTCAAATAGGCGGTCATGGGGCGTTCTCGGTCAACGGTGTGATGCGGTAGCGGGGGCCTTGGGGCAGGCTCATTTCAAAATCCAGCGGCTGCGTGTAGCGCACCTGCCAGCGACTATCAAGGGTCCGTTGCGACGCCTGTTGCCGGGCGGCCGGGTAGTTGTCGGGCAGTTCGGCTTCGGGGGTCAGGGCGAACAATAGCGCGGCGAACAACTCCCGGGCCTCGGCATTGGGCGGCAGCAGACCGTCGGCTTGCCACTGACCTGCGACCAGGCGCTGACGGGCCACGGGAATGCCCAGCGGGTCCATCATCGACCAACGGATGCCGGCGTCTTCGCGCTGGATCACCAGCAACCAGTCCTGGCGTTGGCCGACCAGGGTCCGCTCGATGTGCAGTTGCATCGGCAAGGCCAGGGTTGGCGTGCGCTCGGGCAGCGGCGCATGGCTGGCGCAGGCACTGAGCAGCAACAGGCAGACGATAAGCAGGGCGCGAATCATCCGATGATCCCTTCGACGGGCTTGCGCGCCACCACATTGACCAGGGTTTCCTCTCGCTCGCCGAACGGTTTGGCCCGGCGCAGGCCAAAACGCTCCAGCAAGCCGAAGTCCTTGGCGCGGCTCCACCACAGGTACGGATAGGACACGTTGCGGGCTTCGAACTGGAAACCCTGCCCACGGATCATCTCCAGGTACTGCGCGGCACTTTTCTGCACGTGCATGGGATGGCGGAACAGCCAGCGGATCACCCAGGTATCGATGTAGGCCTCGGTGGATTCGGCGAACATCAGGTAACCACCAGGCTTGAGTACGCGGTAGAACTCGGCGAGGGCTTCTTCCTGCTCCACCAGGTGATGGAAGGTCTGGTGGCAGAACAGCAGGTCGACGCTGGCATCCGGCACTGTCAATGTCGCGCAGTCGCTGCCGATCAGCTCCACGGTCATGCCCTGGCGCGCGGCCTCCTCCCGGCTCAGGTCCAGGCTGTGGGGGTCGGCATCCACGCCGATCAGGCGGTGTGGCGCGAACACCTGGCGCAGGTACTGGAATGATTTGCCCTGGCCGCAGCCGGCGTCCAGCAGCACCGGGTTGCTCGGCAGCGGGGTGCTGAACAGGCTGCGCAGGTCGTTGATCGCCACGCGCAACACATGGTGCTGCCAGGTGTGGCTGCGCAGGAACCAGAAACCGAAGCGGGTTTCTTCGACGTAGTTGTCGCTCAAGTAGCTCATGGTTGCTGACTCATGGCGCCGGGCTCGCGCAGATTTCCGAGAGCATGCGCAGGCGCCGCTTGGGTTCGCTGACGAACGGGTTGCGCTGATCCCAGGCATAGCCGGCCAGGATCGAGCTGATCATGCGGCGGATGTCGTCCGAGCCTTCGGTGTAGAAAATCACGTCCTGGAAGGTGCCGGCGTACCAGCCCTCGACATAGCAGCGGAAGGTGTCGACGCCGCGCTTGAGCGGCTCGGCAAACTCGCTTTGCCAATCCACGCTTTCACCTTGCAACTGACGGTGGAGCACGTCGGCGGCCATGCTCGCCGAACGCATGGCAATGGTCACGCCGGAGGAGAACACCGGGTCGAGGAATTCCGCGGCGTTGCCCAGCAGGGCGAAGCCTGGGCCGTGCAGGGTCTTGACGTTGGCCGAGTAGCCGCCGATGGTCCGCGCCGGGGTGTCCCACACGGCATTCTTCAACACGCCGGCCAGGCTTGGGGTTTCGTCGATGAAACCGCGCAGGCAGGCATCGAGATCGTCGGTGCGGCCGGCGAAATGTTCCGCCGCCGCGACCACGCCCACCGAGCAGCGCCCGCCGCTGAACGGAATGGTCCAGAACCACACGTCGCGCTTGCTCGGGTGGGTGGTGATCAGAATCTTTTCTCGATCGAACGCCGGGGCGTCGATGCGATCCTCGATGTGGGTGAACACTGCTTGGCGCACCGGGAAGTTCGACGGGGCTTCGAGGTCCAGCAGGCGCGGCAGGACTCGGCCATAGCCGCTGGCATCGAGCACGAAGTCGGCCTCGACACAGTACTCGCTGCCATCTTCGCGCTGCACGCCCAGTTGTGGTTTGGCGAGGCTGAAGTCGGCGCTGGTGATCGCTTGGCCGTAGCGGATCTCCACGCCTTGCAGGGCGGCCTGGTCGGCCAGCAACTTGTCGAAGTCGGCGCGTTGCACCTGGAAGGTCGTGGGCTTGCCGTTGCTGAAGGTATCGCCGAAATCGAAGGCGCTGTAGCGCTCGCCCCAGGCAAACGCGGCGCCGTTCTTGCGCTGGAACCCGGCGGCATTCACCGCGTCGAGCATGCCAGCTTCTTCGACGAAATCCAGGCAATGGGACAACAGGCTCTCACCGATGGAGAACCGGGGGAAATGCTGGCGCTCGATGACCAGCACCTCATGGCCCTTGCGCTTGAGCAGCGCGGCGGCGATGGCGCCGGAAGGGCCTGCGCCAATGATGACGACCTGTCGACGTTCCATTTCAACTGTTGGCACTGGAGCTCCTGGCCGGGACGGCAATCGAGGGAATACGGTGCAAACCGGTCACGGCCGGCAGCAATGTGGCGATCAGCCCCATCAGCATCAGCGTGAAATACAACGCGGGGCTGATGAGCTGTTGTTGCAAGAGCAGATTGAGGAACACGATTTCACTCAAGCCGCGAATGTTCAGCAGGATACTTTCGCGCCAGCGACTGGCGCCGGCGAATGACGCCGCGGCCCAACCCAGGCCCAGCCAGTTGCCCAGTAGTTTGCTGGCAATGGGCAACAGCAGCAACGCCGTCAATTGCACCCAGTCGAGGCTGCTCATGGCGCTGTGGACGTCGATCTGCACAATGCCGAACGTGAGAATCAGCGGGATCGCCAGGTACGTCTGCAAACCCTGCATCCAGGCGATATTGAACGGCAGCCTCAAGGGCACTTTGAGCGCGGCCATGCACAGCAGATAGCCGATGCCGACGATCAGTGCATTGAGCCGGTAGTGTTCGGCCACCACCAGCAGGGCAAAAAACACGCCGCTGTACAGCAACGGCTGGCGCAGGCCAACCAGGCGCAACAGCAGCGGCACGCAGGCGCCGGCCATCGGCAACAGCAGGCTGCCCAGGTGGAGACTGCCCTGGGCCAGGCCGAACAGGCTCCAGCAGGCCAGGTCGATCAGGATCGCCGTTTGCACCAGTCGCCGAGTGGCGGCGGGTGGGTAATCGATGTGACGCAGATACAGATACAGCACAGGGATCGCTGTGATCGCAAACAGCAGTCCCACCGCCAGGGAGCTGATCCAGGGCTGGGGCGGCAGCAACCAGAACGCTGTCGCCAGACCGCAGGCGAATGGAACGACGAAGCTTGGCAGGGCGATTTTCACGCTCTGGCGGTCCAGGCGCAGGTCGATCACGTCGCTGAGGATATGCCCCAGCAACAGCGCGAACGCGAGGCTGTAGAGATTCTTCAGCCACACCGGCGACACCAATTGCGCGCCGCTGAGCTGCCAGCCCGGCTCGATCCAGAAATACATCAGCAGCGGCAGGCCGAAGGTCGCCAGCAACAACTGGCTGACAATCGGGATCAACCCGAAACGAGCGCCCAGGCGTGTGGCAACTGCGAACAGCCCCAGGGCCATGAGCCAGAACAGCAGGGTCATCATTGGGTGGGCTCCGCGACCGTCGCCGCGTGGGCTTGTTGTCCGGCCCAGGGCGCCAACATGAAGCTGAAGGCCAGCCCCAGGCTCACCGCCAGGCCGAAGTTACTCACCGCCGGTGTGCTGGACAGCGCCAGCAGGCCGAACGACAGCCAGGTGGTGACCGCCGCCAGGAACGTGCCCAGCAGGCTCACGGCGGCACCGCCGATCTGTTCGCGCATCAGGATCGCGTAGTCGACGCCGATGGCCGTCACCAGCAACAGGCCGAACAGGCTGAACAAGGTCAGCGGCTGCCCCAGCCAGCCGAGGCTCGCCAGGCTGCACAGCGCAGCCAGCAGCGGCAGTGCCACGATGCGCAAGGCGCCGCCGACGCCAAACGGCCAGATCAGCACCAGCACAATCAGCACGCAAGAGGCCAGTTTCAACTCGGCGGCGCTGACCTGCGTGGCGGCGAAGACCCGGTTCAGGTCGCCCAGGCGATCCACCAGTTGTACGCCTGGCAGATCCACCGCCTGTATCCGCAGCAGCGCCGCATCGTTCAAACCTTGCAAGCTGACCACCGCCGCGACGCCTTGCGCTGTTGGTCCGAGCCAGAGTGTGCGATACGGCTCGGCCAGCGGACCTGCCAGTGCGGCGTCAATGTCGGTCACCGGCAGGGCCTGTAATTGCGCCAGTTCCGCTTGCAGCGCAGCGACCGGGACGCCCAGGTCCAGTAGCGGTTGCCAGACGGCTGGCAAGCGCCCCAGGGCCTCACGCACTTTCTGTTGTTCGGCGGGTGGGCTGACCAGTTGGTTCAGCGACAGGTAGCCCTGGAGCTTTTCCAGGCCGATCAACTGATCCAGCCGCTCGTTGAGGGCGGTCTGGCGCTCCAGCAGTTGGGATTGATCGTCGGCGCGGATCAGGAAGAACTGGCTGGTGGGCTGGAAACCGGTGATGCGCGCGATATCGCGGGCTTCGTCGGTCAGGTGCTGGGGCGTGCCGATCCACTGGCGGATGTCGTTTTTCGGGGTCAGGTGCCAGAGCCCACCCGCGCAGAACATCAGCAACAACATCAGCAGGGCCGGCGTGCGTACCCGTTTCAGCAGGGCTTCGCGGGCCTTGAGCAGGTATTGGCAGACTTGGAGCGGCCATTGGGCGGGACGCAACTCTGCGCCCTTGAGCAGCGCCGGTAGCAGGCAGACGGCGCTCAGGTAAGCGCCGACGAGGCCAGCGGCGGAAAATATCGCGATCTGGGTCAGGGCCGGAAAGGGCGTCCAGGCCAGGGCCAGGTAGCCAATACAGGTAGTCACAAGGCTCAGGCTCAGCCCCGGCAGGGTCAGACGCAAGGCCGGCCAGCTGCGCCATGGCTTCAGGCTCCAGCTCTTGGACAGGTAGTGCAGCGGGTAATCCACGGCCACGCCAATCAGGCTGGAACCCAGGACCAGGGTCATGACATGCATGCGGCCAAACAAGGCCACGCAGGCCACCGCGCCGAACAGCACGCCCACCAGCACCGGCACGAACGCCAGCCATACTCGCAGGCGCCGGAAGGCCAGCAACAGCAACAGCAAGATGCCGACGGTCGCGCCACCGCCGACCCAGGTGATTTCCCGCGACGCCTGTTGCTGGCCGCTGGCGGCGTACAGCAGGCCGCTCGCCGCCAGCAGTTGACCTTGGGCCTGGCTCGCCTGGTCGCGGCTGCGTTGCAGCAGCTCGGCCACTTGCAGCGGCAGGTTCATGTCGAAGGCGTTGCCCTGGGCGCGGGCCCGCAGCATCACCCAGCTTTTACCGTCGGCATCGGCGACCAACGCACCGCTGCCGATGTCGAATTTGATCGCGCCGCGTTGTGGCTGGCTGTTCTGGATGCGCCCGGTCAGGCCCAGCCAGTCGTCCTGGTTCGGCACCAGGCTGAAGCCGCTGAACGGGTCGAACAGGGCCTGCACCCGTTGTTGGATGAACGCCTGGGGCTGCTCGATCAATTGCTGCCGGTCCGCCGCCGAGAGCATCGCCAGCCGCCCGTTGAGCAATTGCGTGCGCAGCGCCGGCAAGTCGGCCTGCAACGTCCACTGCACCTTGTCGAACAGACCGCTGGCCTGCCATTGCTCGCCGAGGGTTTGCGCCAGGGCGATGGCCTGCTGGCGATCGGTGTGGCCGACCAGTACCAGCATCTCGCGATTGAGTGGCTCCTGCATGCGTTGTTCGGCGATCAGTTCCAGGGCATCGGGCGACGTGCCCGGCACCAGCTCCATGAGATTGGCCGACAACGGCGCGCCGTTGCGCCATTGCCAACCGGCGAGCGCCAGCACCGCCAGCAGCAGGATCAGGAACAGCCGGGGCAGCATCCGTTCACTCGGCAAAATCATGTTGCTCCGCTTCGCTCAAGGGTTGTGCGCTGTTGCTGTCCTGCATGCGCAGCACGGTACTGTCGCCTTGGGTTTCCAGCAGTTCGATGCGCTGCACCAGTTCGCCGCCGTCGATGTTGATCTGGTTGAAAACCTGCTTGAGCAGCACCGAGCGCGGGGTCAGGGTGAGCTTCCATTGTTGCGGCTCGCCCGACAGGCTCAGTTCGAAATCCCGTTGCAGGCCTGTGCTGTCTCCCTGCAATACCGCCAGGAACAAGCGGTTCTGCTCGGCGCCGGCGCTCTTGTTCGGCAGCATCTGCCAGGCGTTGCCATCCCGCCGGGCGATGCCCTGGGCGGTGATGCGGTAGTCCTGTTGCAGCGGGGTTTGCAGCAGCCACAGCAGTCCATGGTTTTTCGCCAGCACGAAGCGTCCCTTGCTGGTGAGGGGCTGGGGCAGGGCGCGCAGGTGTTTTTCCTGGATAAACTGCCCGTGGATCACTTCCGGGCGGGCCAGTTGGTCGCTCAACTGTTGCAAGTCGAACGCCTGGGCCAGGGGTGCCAGGCAGCACAGCAACAGCCAGACTGACAGGCGCTTCATGGCAGTTTCCTTTCCACGGCTTCGACAAAGACCCGGGGCGAGGCCAGCAGCATTTCGCGACTGGCGAGGTCCACGGCCACTTG
Organism: Pseudomonas sp. NFACC51; assembly: GCF_900103575.1. Taxonomy (NCBI): domain Bacteria; kingdom Pseudomonadati; phylum Pseudomonadota; class Gammaproteobacteria; order Pseudomonadales; family Pseudomonadaceae; genus Pseudomonas; species Pseudomonas sp. NFACC51. Next base: position 101,981 of record NZ_FMXH01000006.1, read on the forward strand.
CACCGAACTGGCACGGGTCAAGCGCTCGCCCGTGGTTGCGTCGCTGATCAGGTAATTGATCTTCAGCCGGTTTTCCCACTCCACCAGACTGGCACGCACGGTCAGGGCCTGGCCGAACACGGCGCTGCGCACGTAGCGCAGTTGCAGGTCGATGATCGGCCATGCGTGGCCGGATTCGAGCATGTCGTTGTAGTTGTGGCCGATCAGGTCGAGCAAGGCGCAGCGGGCCACTTCCAGATATTTGATGTAGTGGCCGTGCCAGACCACGTTCATCGAATCGACATCGAAGAACGGCACCACGATGTGTGTGTCGACGTGCAAAACACCTTGGCTACGCATGCAGCCTCCAGTGTTGCTCGGCGATGCGTTGCAAGCACAGGCGCAGTTCGCCTTCCAGGGCGCGGTCTTCGATGACCGGGGCGAAATCCTCGGCCAGTTGCTCGTGCATGGCGGCCAGGGCCGGCGGCAGTGGGCGAGCGTCTTCGGCGCGGCTGCGCAGCCATACGCCCTGGTTGGCGGCCAGCAAGGTCGCGGCGGCGACTTGTTCGGTCAGCTCCAGCACGCGGATGGCGTCCCGGGCGGCGATGGTGCCCATGCTCACCTTGTCCTGGTTGTGGCACTCGGTGGAGCGCGAGAACACGCTGGCCGGCATGGTGTTTTTCAGGGCTTCGGCGGTCCAGGCGCTGGTGCCGATCTGCACGGCCTTGAAGCCATGGTTGAGCATCGCTCGGTCGGCGCTGGCGCCGGACAGGTTGCTCGGCAGGCCATGGTTGTAACGCTCGTCCACTAGCAGCGCGAGCTGGCGATCCAGCAAGTCGGCGACGTTGGCCACCAGGTTCTTCAGGCTATCCATGGCGAAGGCGATATGCCCGCCGTAGAAATGCCCGCCGTGCAGTACGCGCTCGGCTTCGGCGTCGATGATCGGGTTGTCGTTGGCACTGTTGAGTTCGGTTTCGATGAACGCGCGCAGCCAGCCCAGGCTGTCGGCCAATACCCCAAGCACGTGGGGCGCGCAGCGCAGGGAGTAGCGATCCTGGAGGCGGTGCAACGGCGCGGTCGGCGCGTCGATGGCCAGGTCCTTGCGCAGCCACGCGGCGACTTGCATCTGTCCCGGGTGCGGCTTGGCGGCGAACAGGCGCTCGTCGAAATGTTCCGGGTTGCCCTGCAGGGCGACGACGTTCAACGCAGTGATGCGGGTTGCCAGTTGCAACAGGTAATCGGCCCGGGCGAAGGCCAGGCAGGCCAGGCCGGTCATCACGGCGGTGCCGTTCATCAGCGCCAGGGCTTCCTTGGGCCGCAGCACCAGCGGGGTCCAGCCCAATTCGCGGTGCACATCGGCGGCCAATCGCCGTTCGCCACGGAACATCACTTCCCGTTCGCCGGACAGCGTGGCGGCGACGTAGGACAGCGGCGTCAGGTCGCCGCTGGCGCCCACCGAGCCTTCTTCCGGAATCAACGGCAGGATGTCGTGTTCAAGAAAGGCCTGCAGGCGTTCCAGCAGTTCCACCCGCACCCCGGACACGCCGTGGCACAGCGACTGCAGACGCGCCGCGAGCACCGCACGGGTGGCCTGGGCGTCGAGCAGCTTGCCCAGGCCGCAGCCGTGGAACGTATACAGGTGACGCGGCAGGGCCTCGACGTGGTGCAACGGCACGGCCACCACGCAGGAGTCGCCGTAACCGGTGGTCACGCCGTAGATAACGCCTTCCTTGTCCAGCAAGGAATCGAGGAATTGCGCACCCTTGGCGATGCGCTGGCGGAACGCCGGGTCATCCTGCAACTGCGTCGGTGCCTGACGGTTGGCCAGGGCCAGCACATCTTCGATGCGCAAAGGGCGTTCGCCGAAGGTTACCGGCTCAAGAGTGGGCATCGTCATCGGTCTTCCAGAAAGGGTAAAAGTTGAACCACTGTTGGGGGGCCTGGAGGCAGTATTGCGCCAGGCGCTCGGCGTAGCGGCCAGCCCAGTGGGCAATCACTTGCTCGCGGTCGTTGCGTTTCCACACCACGGCATCGGCGAAGGGTTCGAGGGTGACGCGATAGCGCCCCTCGTGCTTGAGGCACATCAGCAGGTTGACCGGGCATTTCAGCAGGCCGGCCAGCAACCAGGGGCCCTGGGGAAAAGCGGCCGGCTGACCCATGAAGTCCACAGTCACGCTGCGCCCGCCGTGCAGCGGTACGCGGTCACCGGCAATTGCCAGCCACTCGCCGCGCTCCAGGCGTTCGCTCAACTGCAACATGATCACCGGGTCCAGCTCGCTGACCTGGATCAGCCGCAGGTGCGTGGCACCGGCTTCGCCCAGCAAGCGGTTGAACTGCTCGGCGTGCTTGGTGTGCACCAGCACGTTCATGGTGACTTTCTCGCCCAGCTCGGCCAGGGCCCGGCACATTTCCAGGTTGCCCAGGTGAGCGCCCACCAGCATTTGCCCGCGGGTGTCTCGCAAGTGATTGCGCAGCAGTGCCTTATCGACGATTTCGATCTGGTCGATGCTCAGCTTGCCGTTCCAGACGTCGAGCTTGTCCAGCAGGGAGTCGGCAAACGCCATGAACTGGCCGAACACCCGCCAGTGGCTCGGGTGCAGCTCGGGACGTGCGCTCCAGTCGGCCAGGCGCTGCTGATATTGCCAGGCCGCCTGGCGCGCGCTGCGGCCGAAAATGAAGAAGTACAGGACGATGCCGTACAGCACCGGAGTCAGCAAGCGCCGGCCTAGTACTTTGGCAGCGACTGCGGTGAGTTTCATCAGCCAGAAACTGCCGCGCTCCTGGCGGTCGGCCCAATGTTGCTTGTCTTGCTGAAGGCTCATGCTCGCCACCGTCGCCAGAGAATCAGGGGAAAGCGCACGAGCATGCCGAAGAACAACCGGGTGTGCATGCTGGAAATCAGCACGTTGTCGTGGAACAGGCGAAAGTGCGAGACCCCGTCCTGGGGGTAATGGACCCGCGTGTGCAGCCAGCGCATCGGCTGATTGCGCCAGGCCAGGCGCACGAGAATGTCCGAATCGAAATCCATGCGCTTGCCGATATTGGCCGAGTCGATCAGCGCCAGGGTCGGTGTCAGGGGATAGACCCGAAAGCCGCACATGGAATCGCGGATTTGCAAGGACAGGCTGTTGATCCAGACCATCACGTGGGTCAGGTAGCGCGCGTACAGGCGACCTTTCGGCACACTGGCGTCGTAGCGCGGATAACCACAGATCACCGCGTCCGGGTGGGCACGGGATTGTTCGATGAAGGCTTTCACGTCGCCAAGGTCGTGCTGCCCGTCGGCGTCCACCTGCAAGGCGTGGCTGAAACCCAGGCGCGAAGCCTCGCGCAGGCCAGTCATCACCGCGCCGCCCTTGCCCTCGTTGACGGCTAGCCTGACCAGATGAACCCGCTCGCCCTCTGCCAGCCGGTCGAGCACGGCGGCACACGCCGGGCTGCTGGCGTCATCCACCAGCACGCAGGGCAGTCCGTTGGCGAGCAACGCCTGGACCACCGCCGAGATGGCGGTTTCGTGGTTGTAGACCGGGATGACGGCGCAGGGGTTATGCATGCGGCATGTCTCGGTGGCTAAGGTGCACTTTGTGGCGAGGGAGCTTGCTCCCGCTCGAGTGCGAAGCACTCGCTCTTGTAGCACCAGGGGCTGCTTCGCAGCCCAGCGGGAGCAAGCTCCCTCGCCACAGTGATCTGTGCAGATGCCTAGGCATTGTTTTCCCCCAATACAATCCGCCCGCTGGAGCAGGCCGCCGTGTCATTGCGGTAGGCGAAGTACAGCTTGCCGCGCTCGCGGTCGAAGCGCAGGTGCAATTGGATGTCATCGCCGGGGCGCACCAGTTGCTGGAATTTCAGCACTTCCATGCCGACGAACCGAGGCGGCAGGTCCAGCAGTTGGCGCCCCAGGCTCAAGGCCCAATCGACCTGCACCACGCCCGGCAGTACCGGCGCGGTGGGGAAGTGGCCGCTGAAGTACGCCAGATCGGGCGGCACGACCAGTTGCAGGCTCCACTCACCATCGGTTTCGACTTGCGCCAACACGTCGGGGGCCTTGGGGCGTGGCGCCATCAGCAGCGCCTCGACCTCGGCCTGGGGCAGCTTGCCCTGGGCATTGAGCGGCAACTGCCGCAGCCAGCGCCAGCGTCGTGGCAGGGCGAGGGTTTCGCAATGTTCGCTCAGGTGCCGGCGCAGGCCCTCGGTCACGGCGCGCCGACCCTGGTTGCGCAAGGCGCCCAGGCCGGCATCGCTCAACACCAGTAGCGCGCCAAGGGAGGCGCGATTCTCCTGCACCACGCCCAGTCGCGCTTCGCTGACCCAGTCGTGGGTCACCAACGCGTGTTCCAGCATGGGCAGGGAGATGCGTTTCTCTTCGAGCTTGACGATACGGTCCAGTCGCCCGAGTAGCTCGAAACGGCCGTCTTCGGCGATCCGCGCCGCGTCGGCGGTGTGTTCCACATGCCCAACCGGCAGATAGGGCGATGCGATCAGCAAGGCGCCGTCGCTGTCCTGGCTCAGCTCGACGCCGGCAAAGGGCTGCCACAATCCGCCACCTTGGCGCCAGGCAATGCCGCCTGTTTCCGAGCTGCCGAAAATTTCCGTGGGCCATTGCCCCAGGCGCTGCTGCAAGCTTTGCGCTGCCTCGGGGGGCAAGGCGCCGCCAGAGGAGAACACCCGGCGCACGCTGCTCAGGGCTGGCCAATCGAGGTTATCGCCCATGCGCTTGAGCAGCGCCGGGCTGGCGACCCAGGCGAAGGCCAGTTGCTCACGGCTGGCACGTTGCAGGTCTTCCGGGAAGGCCAGTTGCCGACGCACGAACGCACGCCCGGCGCACAGCGGCCACAGCACCCGGAACAGCAACCCGTAGATGTGCTGGGTAGCAACGCTGCCGATCATGCAGGCCGGACCCAGGTCGGCGCCCCACAGCTGTTCCAGGGCCTGGACCTCGTTGCTTAACTGGCGCAGGGTTTTCTCGATGCGCTTGGGCTCGCCGCTGGAGCCGGAGGTGCACAGGCTCAGCCAGCAGTGATCGAGGTCCAGTTCGGCGGCGTCCATCGGCGCTTGTTGCAGGTCGCCGGGATGTGTATCGCCGGGCTGGTCGGTCAGCCACAGATCCACGTCCGCCGCCCAACGCTGACGTGTCTGCGCTTGCAGGTCGGCGGGCAGCAGGACCCGGACCCCAGCGCGCCAGGCACCAAGCAGGGCGACGGCCAGGTCGGCGGCATCTTCCAGGTGCACCGCCACATGCCGCGCCCCGCGAGCTTGCAGGCCGGCCGCCAGGCGCAACGCCGCGTCCCGCAGTTGCGAGTGATTCAGCGCCGGATCGACCGCAACGGTGCGTTCCGGCTGAGTCTTGAGCAGCATCTGCTCAAGTGTTATCCAATTCATGGGCGGCCTCTTACCCGTTGTCGTATGAGCCATTCAATGGCAAACAGCAGCCCCATCAATCCGTAGGAAATCAGGCCGGTGTACAACATCCACCAGCTCAGCGGCGCCCAGAGGGTGAGGGCGGCGGCGAGCAAACCGTTACACAGGAAAAACACACTCCAGGCCACCGTGACCTGGCGCGTATACACCACCGCCTTGGCCGGCAACTGCGGTTCGCGCAGGCGGGCCAGGCGTTCGATCATTGGCGGGCCGTATTTCAGGCTCAGCACGAACAGCCCGAGCATGAACGCGCTGATCAGCACCGGGTACCAGCGCAGCAGGAGCGGGCTGTCGAACAGCGCGAGCAATATGCAAAACACGATTGCCGTGGCCGCCATCCAGCGGCTGCCGGCCCCGCCTGTGCCAAGCAACGCCCGGGCCAGCCACAGGCTGCCCAGCAGCAGTCCGAACTGCCACGGGGCAAAGTGCTCCATGCCGAAATACACCGCAAAGGGGTACAACAGGCCCACCAGCAGCAGGCCAAGGCCAATCAGCCGGGTCATGCGGCCGGTTGGACCAGTCGATAGACCGCCTCGACCACGTCATTGACGGTGCGCACCGACTTGAATTCTTCGGCGGCGATTTTCTTGCCGGTCTGACGCTTGATATGGTCGATCAGGTCGACCGCATCGATGCTGTCGATTTCCAGGTCCTGGTACAGGTTCGATTCCAGCGTCACACGCTCAGGGTCCAGCTCGAAAAGCTCGACCAGAGCATCGCGCAGGGTGTGGAAAATATCGTCACGAGTTTGCATGGTCTGGTCTCAGGCTACGCTTTTTGCAGTGACGAAGGCCGCAAGGCTTGCCACATTGCTGAAATGGTTACGGGTGTCCTTGGCGTCGGCGTCTATCTTGATGCCGTACTCCTTCTGGATCGCCAGGCCTAACTCCAGGGCATCCACCGAGTCCAGGCCCAGGCCTTCGCCGAACAGCGTCTGGTGGTCGCCGATGTCGTCGATGTCGATGTCTTCCAGGCCGAGGGCGTCGATGATCAGCTTTTTGATGTCACGGTGCAGATCGCTCATCTTCGGCGAGCTCCTTGATGTAATAGTGATGCAAAAAATCGTTGAGCCTGCGCGAAGCCTGGGGTGGCGGGCCGAGCGCGGCGAACGCCTGTGGGTCTATATCGGCCCCGACGTGAAAACTGAAGTGCACGCGGCGCAGGGGGATGCGATACCAGGGTTCAGCCTTGGTCAGGGTCGTGGGGCAGACCTTGATCGTGACGGGCGTGAGGATTTTCGCACCCCGCAGGGCGATGGCCGCCGCCCCCCGATGAAAGGCCGGCACCTGGCCTGGCTGGGTGCGTGTCCCTTCGGGGAAGACGATCAATGTCTGGCCCTCTTGCAAGGCGTCGCTGGCGGCATCGAGCATGTCCATGCTGCCGTCGTTGCTGATGTATTGGGTCGAATGCAGTGGGCCCCGGGTAAAGGGGTTGTCCCAGAGGCTTTGCTTGACCACGCAGTTGGCGTCGCGCACCAGCCCGATCAGGAACACCACGTCGATCAGCGACGGGTGATTGGCAATGATCATCTGCCCAGGGCGACCGAGTCGTTCGGCGCCATCGATCTGATAGGTGAGCACGCCGGTACGGGCCATGAACCGGATAAAGAACCAGAACAACCGCCCGACCGTGCGGCGCGCCCGTTGCCGGTGGGCCTGGGCATCGCCGGGCCACCAGGCCAGCAACGGGAGCACCAGCAAACGCAGGCACAGCCCGCCCAGCCCGAACAGGGCGAAGCTTGCGGCGGTCGCGATCAGGCGCCAGTAATAGGCGTCGCGATGTTTACCCGTCACCGGTTGCGTTGCCAGGTCCATACACGATTCTTCCAGGCATGTTGGCAGGTGGTTTCATTGTTCAGCAGGGTACGCAACAGATCCAGGGCATGGGGCCAGTCGCTGCCAGGCGATTGGCCGGCCTGCGCGCAGAGATCCAGTTGCCAGTCATCGCCCGGGGTCAGTAGCAGGCCCATGGCATAGGGAAACGGAACGTCATCGACCCAGGGTGCATAGACTTGCGGAGGTTGCTCTTCGGTGATCACCAGCAGCACCGCAGGCGATCCTTCGTTCAGCAGCGCGACGGCCTCCAGCACGCCGTGTTCCAAGCCGTCGCCGGTAGCGGCCAGGGCGGTCATTTCGCTGGTTTCGCCGCGCATGATCGACCACAGGCCAATCACCGCGTTGTGCACCGACAGGCTGAATTGGGTCGGCGACAAGGGCTGGTCGGCTGCCAGGTCCTTGAGAATCTCAAAAGTGCGCGGGGTTTCGCCGTGGCGGGAAATAAAGACCAACGGTAGGTCCGGCCGGCCCTCGGCCAACGGCCAGCCAACACTGAAGGCCATCCGCGCCAGGCGGCTGAGGCGCCGGCGCTGCATGGCCGGCAGGAACGAAACGTCAGGGGCGGCATCGCTGGCCGGCAATACGACCGGCTGTCGGCTCCATGCCTGCCAATCGTCCACGCTTTCGAGCCCAGGGGCCCACGCGCGCCATTGGGCGATATTGAAATTGATCACAAACTTCACCCCACCCCTGCGGGCTTTTATTGTCACGGTTCAGTGGTTTGACCCGCGTCCAACCCTGCATGGCCTTGCGACCCAAGTGGCGCGCATTATCCCGGTGCGATTGGCTTGTAGCAAATGCTGGTTACATTTTGTCCAGCGAAATGTACGAGTTGGTCCGCTCAAGGCCAGGCTTGGACCATTGTCGCGATCATCATGAGCCTGTCTGTCGGTTATTTCTGTCACGGTCTGGGCGAATTGACGTCTGAATTGTGGGAAAAGCCACTGTTGCTGTAGTCCTTCTACGCGGAAGGTAGCTAAGCGGTGTCGCTGCCTACTACACTCGGGAATCTTTGATACACGGAGGTTTTGACATGCGGCGTGTGGTGTTCAATCAGAAAGGTGGCGTGGGCAAGTCCAGCATCGCCTGCAATCTGGCGGCAGTCAGCGCCAGCGAGGGCTATCGCACGCTGTTGGTCGACCTGGATGCCCAGGCCAACTCCACTCAATACCTGACTGGCTTGACCGGCGATGACATTCCCATGGGTATTGCCGATTTCTTCAAGCAAACCCTGTCGTCCGGGCCGTTCTCGAAAAAGAACAAGGTGGATATCTACGAAACGCCGTTCGACAACCTGCACGTCATCACCGCCACGGCGGAACTGACGGATCTGCAGCCCAAGCTTGAGGCCAAGCACAAGATCAACAAGCTGCGCAAGCTGCTTGAAGAGCTGGAGGAAGATTACGACCGGATTTACCTGGACACCCCGCCAGCACTGAATTTCTATGCGGTTTCAGCATTGATCGCCGCCGATCGGGTGCTGATCCCCTTCGACTGCGACAGCTTCTCCCGACAGGCGTTGTACGGACTGCTGGCGGAAATCGAAGAGCTCAAGGACGACCATAACGAAGGCCTGGAAGTCGAAGGCATCGTGGTCAACCAGTTCCAGGCTCGGGCCAGCCTGCCACAGCAGATTCTCGACGAACTGATCGCCGAAGGGCTGCCGGTATTGCCGGTGTACCTGAGCAGCTCGGTGCGCATGCGCGAATCCCACCAGGCCAGCCTGCCGCTGATCCACCTCGACCCGCGACACAAGCTGACCCTGCAGTTCATGGAGCTGCATAGCCTGCTGGAAAGCGCCTGAATCTGACCTGTGCAAAACCCATGTGGAGCGAGCTTGCTCGCTCCACATGGGTTTTTGATTCAAATCCCCTGGCTGCGCAACCAAGCCATCAACTGCGGCAACGGCAGCGCCCCACTCTGGCGCGCCACTTCCCGGCCATCCTTGAACAGAATCAGGCTGGGAATCGAGCGGATCCCCAACTGTGCCGATAACTGCTGATTGGCCTCGCTGTCGAGCTTGGCCAAGCGGCATTTGCCCGCCAGCTGTGCGGCGGCTTGTTCGAACACGGGCGCGAAGGACTTGCACGGCCCACACCAATCGGCCCATACATCCACCAGCAATGGCAGGTCGCCTTTGATCTGGCTGGTGTAGTCGCCTTGCTTGAGTTCGAACGGTTTGTTCAATAGCACCTGGGCTTTGCAGCGCCCGCATTTGGGTTGGTCGCCCAGGCGTTCGGCGGGTATGCGATTGAGCCCGTTGCAATGGGGGCAGGGGATCAGCATCAGGTCAGTCTCCAGAAAATCATGGGCACAGATTGAACACTATATAGAAATCACCACAAAAACCTGTGGGAGCGAGCTTGCTCGCGATGGCGGTGTATCAGTCAGATACTGGATCGACTGTCAGACCGCTATCGCGAGCAAGCTCGCTCCCACAAGGGTATATCGGTGAGGCTGTTATTTAGTGCTGGTCAGCGTGTTGTAGCTGGTCATCAGGTTGCGGTAGTCCGGGATGTGGTTGGAGAACAAGGTCGCCAGCCCTTCCACGTCGTTGCGCCAGTCGCGGTGCAGTTCACAAGCCAGGCCGAACCAGGTCATCAGTTGCGCACCCGAGGACGACATGCGGTCCCAGGCCGATTGACGGGTCAGCTCGTTGAACGTGCCGGACGCATCGGTGACCACGAACACGTCGAAACCTTCGGCCAGGGCCGACAGTGCCGGGAAGGCTACGCAGACTTCGGTGACCACACCGGCGATGATCAGTTGCTTCTTGCCGGTGGCCTTGATCGCCTTGACGAAATCTTCGTTGTCCCAGGCGTTGATCTGGCCAGGACGGGCGATGTACGGCGCGTCCGGGAACAGGGTCTTGAGCTCGGGCATCAACGGGCCGTTGGGGCCGGTTTCGAAGCTGGTGGTGAGGATGGTCGGCAGTTGGAAGTACTTCGCCAGGTCGGCCAGGGCCAGCACGTTGTTCTTGAAGCGGTCCGGGTCGATATCGCGTACCAGAGACAGCAGGCCGGCTTGGTGATCGACCAGCAGAACGGCGGCGTTATCTTTGTCGAGGCGGTTGTAGGAAGTGGTCATGGCGTAGTCCTCATCAAGTTTTGGTTGCCGAAGGTGTCGGCGTGGTTAAGGTTTTCAATGTCGGTGCAGCGATTGATCGGTGACTCATCCGGTCGAAGCGCCCCGGCTTCAATCCGTGTTGCGTTTCGATGGGTGTAGATTAAAACTGGCACCTTTGATGCGCTAGACTGCGAAAATTAGCCTTAGCGTTCTATTTGGAGAACGATCATCGAAGACCTCAACACGCTTTACTACTTCACCCAGGTCGTGGAGCACCGTGGGTTCGCCGCTGCTGGCCGGGCGCTGGACATGCCAAAGTCCAAACTCAGTCGGCGTATCGCCCAGTTGGAAGATCGGCTCGGGGTGCGCTTGCTCCATCGCACCAGCCGCCACTGCACGCTGACGGAGATCGGCCAGGCCTATTACCAGCGTTGCCTGGCGATGCGGGTCGAAGCCGAGAGCGCGGCGGAAGTGATCGAACGCAACCGTTCCGAACCCCAGGGGCTGGTGCGCATCAGTTGCCCGACGGCGCTGCTCAACAGTTGGGTCGGGCCGATGCTGACCCGCTACATGCTCAAGTACCCACGGGTGGAGTTGTTCATCGAGAGCACCAACCGCCGGGTGGATCTGATCCATGAAGGGTTCGATATCGCCTTGCGGGTGCGCTTTCCGCCGCTGGAAAACACCGACATGGTCATGAAAGTGCTGAGCAACAGCACCCAATGCCTGGTGGGCAGCCCGGCTTACCTTGAGCGCTTGTCTTCACCCGCTTCGCCGGCGGACCTCAACGGCCTGCCGAGCGTGCATTGGGGCGGGGCGCAGCGCGAATATCAGTGGGAATTGTTCGGCCCGGACGGCAGTCGCGCATTGATCCGTCATGAACCGCGCATGGTCACCGACGACCTGCTGGCCCTGCGTCACGCCGTGTTGGCCGGCATCGGCATCGCTCACCTGCCCACTGTGGTGGTGCGTGAAGACATCGCGGCTGGCCGGCTGGTGGAACTGGTGCCGGGCTGGACGCCTAAATGCGGCATCGTTCATGCGATCTTCGCCTCACGGCGCGGATTGCTGCCGTCGGTACGTACGCTGATCGATTTCCTGGCCGAGGAATTCAGTCATAGCGATATGGCATAGGGCCGGGCCCGTTGGTTTTTTGTCTGCGGTGAAGGGCGGCTAGCCAGGCTGCCATTCATCAGGTGCGTTGCACTCAATGCACGCCAGGCCCTCAAAAAACCACAACGTACCTGTTCGCAACCCGGAGGTCCCATGAGCAATCCTCAAGACCCAGACACCCCACAGGCCGTGGACAACCCCAATGACGACGGCTTCGTCCTCGGCACCGCCGGCCGCGACGAAGACCCCAACGCCGCCCCGGCCTACGCCATCGACCGCCGCCACGACCGGGACGAGCTGACCCCCGAAGACGCCCGCGGCATGCCCGGTTATCCCGAGGAAAAACCAGCGGCCAAACCCAAGGAGAAGGGGGGTGAAGAGGCGGAGCCGGGGATCGAGACGCCTGAGCAGGGGAACGATAAGGTTGGGTGAGCAGGACTCATATCTGCTCACATTTCTTACCGAGACCTAAATCTTTTGGCGACTAGGCTGGAAACCAGCAAGAGCTAACCATTTGTCTAACTGGCGCTATCGCAATTTGCGATGCGCCAGATTTGTGTTTAACTTCCCCATAGCAAAATGCGATAAGGACGTTGCATGCATGTGATCACTGAGAAACGCATTTGGGAGGCCAAGGAGAAATGGCCACATTCAGCGAATGCGTTGGATCAATGGTATCGGCTGATCAAGCGCAATAGCCCGGCTGATTTCGCGGCGATGAAATCCATATTTCCGGCAACCGATAAGGTCGGTCCGCTGCATGTGTTTGACATCGGTGGAAACAAGTTGCGGCTGATTGCGGTGATTCGATACCGAGCACAGCGTCTGTATATCAAATGCGTGCTTGACCATCGGGAATACGACAGAGGCAAGTGGAAGGAGGAAAAGGGATGAGTGCACTGATTGAACAAGTCGCTGCCCATTGGGAGTTTGTATCGCCCCTGCTGCGAAAGCCCAGGAGCGAAGAGGATTATGACCGATTGGCGAATGCTCTTGATGAGCTGTTGGTGTTGGTGGGCGAAGACGAAACCCATCCTCTCATGAGCCTGGTGGATATTATCGGCGAATGGATCGAGGCATGGGACCAGCAGCACCGGCCAATGCCCAAGGCGAGCGGTGTCGAGGCGCTGCGTTACCTGATGCGTGAACATGGCATGAGCCAGAGCGACTTGCCGGGCGTTGGTACCCAGTCGGTGGTATCGGAGGTATTGAGCGGTAAGCGTCAGCTCAATTTGAGGCAGATCCGCTGGCTGGCCGAGCGCTTCGGTGTATCGGTGGAAACCTTCATTTGATGGTTCGGTGTAGCGCTGCGAAATACCGACCTGCTTTTGTGGCGAGGGGATTTATCCCCGCTCGGCTGCGAAGCAGTCGTAACCCGGCTGACGCGGTTCATCTGTTGCACCGCGTTGCCTGTGTTGGGGCTGCTGCGCAGCCCAGCGGGGATAAATCCCCTCGCCACAGGGTAGTCATCTCTGCGATCCAGACAGGTATGTGTTGGGCGGGTGGTTTCTTTCAGCCGTGGCGCCGCGTTACGACGAGCAACTGATCTCCAGGTGCTTGCCCCACTCCGGCGGACGTTGCGCGTAGCTGTCCATGCCCGGTTGCTCTTCGAACGGTTTGCTCAGCACGGTATGCAGGCGGCGTACTTCGTCGTAGTCGCCTGATTCGGCGGCGTCGATGGCTTTCTGCGCCAGGTAGTTGCGTAGCACGTACAGCGGGTTGACGGCGTGCATGCGTGCGCGGCGTTGGTCTTGATCGACGGGGCCTTCGCGGTTGACGCGGGCAACATACAATTGGCCCCAGGCATCGAAGCCCTTCAGGTCGACGAAGTCATCGCGCAGGGTCGCGACGGCCTGCTCGGGAGCTTGGTCGCCCAGTCGGCGGAAGAACAGGCTGTAGTCGACGCCGCTGTTCTGCATCAATTGCAGCAAGCGCTCCAGCAGTTTCTGGTCGTCTTCTTCGGCTCGGCTCAGGCCGAGGCGGCGGCGCATCAGGTCCAGGTAGTGGGCCTGGTACAGCGGCAAGTACAAACCGAGGGTCTCACGCAGGGCTTCGACGCTGATGAACGGCGTCAAGGCCTGGGCCAGGGCGCTGAGGTTCCATTGGCCGATGGGCACCTGGTTGCTGAACGAGTAACGGCCCTGGTCATCAGAGTGGTTGCAGATGAAGTTGGCGTCGAAGTCATCAAGGAAGGCGAACGGCCCGAAGTCGAAGGTGATGCCCAGGATCGACATGTTGTCGGTGTTCATCACGCCATGGCAGAAACCGTAGGCCTGCCATTTGGCAATCAGCTCGGCGTTGCGCTCGATGATTTCGCGGAACATCGACAGGTACGGCTCCGGTTGTTCACGGCACTCGGCAAAGTGCAGGTTCAGCACATGCTCGGCGAGGGCCGCGTGCAGCTCGGGCTTCTTGGTGTAGTAGAAATATTCGAAATGCCCGAAGCGCACATGGCTGGGGGCCAGGCGCAGCACCATGGCGGCGCGTTCCTGCTTTTCCCGCCACACCGGGGTGTCCGAGCCGATCACACACAAGGCCCGGGTGGTGGGGATACCGAGGGCGTGCAGGGCTTCGGAGGCGAGGAATTCGCGGATCGAGGAGCGCAGCACCGCGCGCCCGTCGCCCATCCGTGAGAACGGCGTCTGGCCGGCACCCTTGAGGTGCAGGTCCCAGTGCTCGCCCGCCTCGTTGTACACCTCGCCCAGCAGCAATCCTCGACCGTCGCCCAGTTGTGGGTTGTAGTGACCGAACTGATGCCCGGAATACACCATCGCCCGTGGCTCGGTTTCGGCCCAGAGCTTGTGGCCGCCAAAGATCTCGGCGAACAGCGGTGCCTGGGCTTCTGCCGGGTCCAGGTCCAGCAACGCCATGGCCGCCGGGCTGGCGACCACCAGCCGTGGATTGTCGATGGGCTCGGGCAGCACGTGGGTCGAGAAACCGTCGCCCAGGCGGGCGAAACGGTTATCGAAGGTCAGGGTTTCCAGCGTTTTCATGGCCGTCTCCGGCGGGACGCCCGCAGGCAACCCGCAATCAGTCGAGTGTGCCTTGCGGCGGCTCAGGCACCGGCTTGATGCTGGCGACAGCCGACGGCACGGGCGTGATGGTCTTTTTGTCGGGCTCGGCAGGCACCAGTTTGTATTCCTGGCCTTGCAGGTTCTTCAGATAGATTTCCATCTGCCGGAAGGAGATGTTGATGTGCTCCTTCTTGAACTCACGGTTGATGAAGCGGTTGATCTCGTCCAGTACCGGGTTGCGGTCACCGAGGTCGCGTACGTGCATGCGCAGCTCATGGTCGAGAGTGCTTTCACCAAAGTTCAGGAAGTACACGATCGGCTCCGGTTCCTTCAGCACCCGTGGGTTGTCGCGTGCGGCCTTGAGCAGCAACTCACGCACCCGGTCCAGGTCCGAGCCGTAGTCCACGCCCAGTTTCAGGGTTACCCGGGTGACGGTGTCGGTCAGCGACCAGTTGATCAGTTGCCCGGTGATGAAGGTCTTGTTCGGGACGATGATGTCCTTGCGGTCGAAGTCGGTGATGGTGGTCGCGCGGATGCGGATCTTGCTGACCGTGCCCGACAGGTTGCCGATGGTGATGGTGTCGCCGATGCGCACCGGGCGCTCGAACAGGATCATGATCCCGGAGATGAAGTTGGCGAAGATCTCCTGCATGCCGAAGCCCAGGCCCACCGACAGCGCGGCCACCAGCCATTGCAGTTTGTCCCAGCTCACGCCGAGGGTGGACAGGGTGGTGACGAAACCGACACCGGCGATCACATAGGACAGCAACGTAGTGGTGGCGTAGGCGCTGCCCTGGGCCAGGTTCAGCTTCGACAGCACGAACACTTCCAGCAGGCCCGGCAGGTTGCGCGCCAGGGCGAAGGTGATGCCGATGATGATCAGCGCGCCGAGCATGTCGCCGATGCTGATGGGCACCATGCTCATGTTGGCGCCAGTGCCGCTGGTATATTCGTAGAGGGTGATGTTGTCCAGGTACGAGAACACGCTGATCAGGTCCGACCAGACCCAGTACAGCGCGGCGATGAAGCCGCCCAGCAAGGCCAGGCGGATCAGGCGCAGGGACTGTTCGTTGACCTTCTCGATATCCAGTGTCGGCTCTTCGATCACCGCTTCGCCGTCGCCGGCCTCCTTGGCCGCCTGACGCTTGGCCAGCGCGCGCTGGTAGGCCAGGCGCCGCGCCGCGACCGACAGGCCACGGACGAAGGTGGCCTCGATCACCAGCCAGAACATCAGCAGGTACAGGGTGTTGATCAATCGATCGCTGAGTTTCAGCGCGGTGTAGTAGTAGCCGAAGCACACCGCCACGAACAGCGCGATCGGCAGCGCGGTGAACAGCACCCCGACCGCCTTGCGGAACAACGAAGTGTTCTTGTGGGTCGGGCTGCTCAGCAGCAGACGGCTGAGTAACCACGCCATCAGCGCGTAGCAGGTCAGCACTACCGGCATGCCGAGCACGTCATCGGCCAGGGTCGAGGGTTGCAACTCGGCCACGGCCACCACAGCCACCAACGCCAGCACCACCAGCCCGAGCCGGCGAATCCAGCCCTGGAGGAATTCGACCTGGGGTTTCTCCCAGCGGAAATGCAACTCGGCCACGCCGCCGGGGGCCAGCACGCGATAGGCCGTGTAGAACACCAGCCAGGCCTGGCCGATCTGCAGCAGCGCCGCACCGAGGTTGGCGTTCTGGCCGCGGGCGTCGATCTGCAAGGCGTAGCCGCAGAGGGTCAGTGCCAGGGCCACCGGCATCGCCAGCAGGATATTGATCAGGATAGCCTGGGGGGTGTGCCACTGGCTGTCGCGCTTGAAGTGACCGACGTCCTGGTGAACCTTGTTCAGGCGAGCATAGAGATTCTTGCGCCGCCACAGCAACGCCCCGATCAGCAGCGCCAGGGGCAGGAACAGCAGTGGCCGCTGGGTCAGGCCATCGGCCAGTTCACTGAGGCTCGAAGCCCAGGGCAGCGAGTCGATCTGTTTTTCCAGGCGCGTCGGCACCGCACGCATCCATTCGAAATCCAGCGGTTTGTTGCTGGGAATCCAGAACATCTGCTCTTCGAGGGTCGCCCGCAGGTTCTGGGCGGTGCTGAGCAGCTGTTTCTGGTTGAGCTGCAAGGTGATCGATTCGTTGAGCACTGCGCTCAACTCACGGTTCAGCCGTTCCAGCAGGTCGACACGGGTCAGGGCCAGTTCCAGCAAGGTCTTGCGCAGTTGCGGGGTGACTTGTTCCGAGGGCTGGGAGGCCAGCAGGCTGTCGACGTAGGCGCTGGGGTTGTTCAGCAGTTCACGTTGCTGGCTGACTTCGAACTGGTACAGGCGGAT
This sequence comes from Pseudomonas sp. NFACC51, assembly GCF_900103575.1. Lineage (NCBI taxonomy): Bacteria > Pseudomonadati > Pseudomonadota > Gammaproteobacteria > Pseudomonadales > Pseudomonadaceae > Pseudomonas > Pseudomonas sp. NFACC51. The sequence continues at coordinate 118,723 of NZ_FMXH01000006.1, forward strand.
GTCGGCGATCTGGTCGGCCAGGTTCTGGTCCAGCTTGAGGCGCGGCAAGGTCTGGCGCTGCTTGTAGAGAATCTTGGAGAGCAGCAGGCTGCCCTTGAGCACGCTGATCTGCTCGTCCAGTGCCGCGTCGGTCTGGGTCACGCTGTCCAGCAGTTGCTTGGTCTGCAGGTTCTGTTGGGTGACCTCGTTGAGGCGGTCGGTGCTTTTGAGCAGGTAGTCGGAGAGCTTCAGGTTGGCCGCGCTCTCGGTCGCCAGCAAGCTGCTGCCACCGGCCTTCTGGGCTTCGATGGATTGCTGGGTCACCGTCTCCTGGGACTGGGCCAGGCGCTTCTGGTTGATCAGGTTTTGCAGGTCCTGGATTTCCTGCTCCGTGCGGGCGATTTTTTCCATCAGCAAGTCGTGCTGGCCGTTGCCCAGATCCTGCAGTTGGCTGTTGCCGGCCAGTTCCTGGCGGCGCAGCGGAATCAGCGCATTGAGGGCCGCCAGCTCGGCGGTGAGCTGGTCGCGTTGCTCGCCACTCAGGGTCTTGCCGGCATCCCGGCCGGCCTTGAGGATGGCGTTGATCTGCTGGATGCGGGTCTGGCTGCTGGAAATTTCCGCCTGGGCCCGCTCGGGACGGGTCTGGGCGGTGATGATCAAGCTGTTGGCATCGGCCAGGGCTTTTTGCAGATCGCCCTGCTGGGTGGAGCGATCCGTGAGCATTTGCTCGAGCTGGGGAATCGGCAGGTTGGCGTAGCGTTGCGCCACCGGCACCACCGCGGTGCCTTTGAGCCGCGCCAGTTCGCGCTGGTTTTCGATGTTCTGCTTGGGGGCGGTAGCCAATTGCTGCTTGAGGGCGAGCAGCTTCTGTTCGTAGTCGGCCTTGTTGTTGAGCTGGGTCAGGGTGTTTTGCAGCACCGCCTGCAAGGCCTTCTGCTCGGCTTCCGGCAGTTTGCGGTCGGCGATTTTGTCCAGGCTGGCTTCTACCGAGGCGCTGGTCAGCGGTTCAGCGGCTTGCAGCGTGCAGATGGAAAGACTCAGGCCCAGCAGGGCGATGGTGATAAAGGAGCGCAGGGTAGGCATAGAGACCGGTCAAGCAAGTGAGAGTGGGAGCAGTTTAGAGGAACAAGCCGGGACCCGGGCGACTTCCTTCGGGGAATCTGACGCCCACTTTGCCTATCTTGTTCCCGTCCATGACCGCGACGGTCCACAGGGTGTTATTCCATTCCACCTGGTCGCCGACCACCGGCGCGCCACCGACTTTCTGAGCGATGAAGCGCCCCAGGGACATGTCTGGATCGATGCCGTCCAGTTGCAACCCGTACAACGCCGCAACCGCGGCCAGCTGGGCGTCTCCTTCGAGTACGAAGTCGCCGAAGAAACGCAGATCAAGGCCCCGCTGAGGCGCTTGGCTGAACAGTTTTCCAAGGGCTGGCAAGTCGTGTTCATGGCCGATAACACACAGCAAATCACCGACTTCCAGCACCGTACTGCCCGACGGATGGAGCAGTTGCTGGCCACGAAACAGTGCCGCGATGCGGGTGCCATCGGGCATTTTCAGGTCCCGCAGGGGGGAGCCGATGCACCATTTTTCAGCGCCCAGGCGATAGATGAACAACTCCCACTCGCTGGTGACGTGCACTTCCAGCGCGGCCCGGGAAATCGGCAGGGGCTCGGGTGGGACGGTCACGTGCAGCAGCTTGGCGACCCACGGCAGGCTCGTGCCCTGCACCAGCAGCGAGACCAGCACGATAAAGAACGCCAGGTTGAAATAGAGCTGGGCGTGAGGCAGGCCGGCCATCAACGGGAACACCGCGAGGATGATTGGCACCGCGCCGCGCAGGCCGACCCAGGAGATAAAAGCTTTTTCGCGACCGTGGAATGCCTTGAATGGCAACAGGCCCACCATGACCGAAAGGGGCCGTGCAAACAGAATCATCCACAGCGCCAGGCCCAGGGCGGGCAGGGCGATGGGCAGCAGGTCATGAGGCGTGACCAGCAGCCCTAGCACCAGGAACATGCCGATCTGTGCCAGCCAGGCCATGCCATCGAGCATGTGCAGGATGCCGTGGCGGCTGCGCACCGGACGGTTGCCGATCACCAGGCCGCACAGGTAGACCGCGAGGAAGCCGCTGCCGTGCAGGGCGTTGGTCAAGGCGAATACCGCCAGGCCGCCGCTGATGACCAGGATCGGGTACAGGCCGTTGGCCAGATTGATGCGATTGACCAGTTGCAACATCAGCCAGCCACCGCCCAGGCCAAGCACCGCGCCGATACCAAACTCGCGCACCAGATGCCCCAGCAGGCTCCAATGCAGGCCGGTTTCGCCACTGGCGAGCATGCCGATCAGGGTCACGGTCAGGAATACTGCCATGGGGTCGTTGCTGCCAGACTCGATCTCGAGGGTGGCGCTGACCCGTTCGTTCAGGCCCTTGCCGCCCAGCAGCGAGAACACCGCCGCGGCATCGGTCGAGCCGACGATGGCGCCGATCAGCAGGCCTTGGATCAGGTTCAGGTTGAACAGCCACGCCGCCGCCAGGCCGGTCAGCCCGGTGGTGATCAACACACCGACCGTGGCTAGCGACAACGCCGGCCACAGTGCGACGCGGAAACTCGAGACCCGCGTGCGCAAGCCGCCGTCCAGCAGGATGACGGCCAAGGCGAGGTTGCCGACCAGATAAGCCGTGGCGTAGTTATCGAAAAGAATACCGGCGCCGTCGACACCGGCCACCATGCCCACGGCCAGGATGATCACCAGGATCGGGATGCCCAGGCGGGACGAAAGGGAACTGACCAGGATGCTCGCACCTACCAGCAACGCGCCGATCAAGAACAGGCTGTTGATGGTCGTAGCAGTCAAAGGCAGTACTCCGGAAAAGCTAAGGGCGGGCGCAGACTGACCATGCAGTCTGCGTGCCAGCGATTCTAACCTGTTGAAATGTGATGCTGTCAAAAAAGGTTGGGAGGGAGGGGAGCTGATCATACCGTGGCGAGGGAGCTTGCTCCCGCTCGGCTGCGAAGCAGTCGTCGCTTTTGAGGTCCTGGGGCCGCTTCGCAGCCCAGCGGGAGCAAGCTCCCTCGCCACAAAAGCTGGAGGGTTGATCGCTCACGGTCTGTGGACGATCAACCGTTAGTGGGTTACAGGCTGAACCGCCCAACCATGTTGTTCAAGTCCACGGCCAAGCGCGACAGTTCCGCACTGGCGGCGCTGGTCTGGTTGGCGCCGGTGGCCGATTGCACCGACAGGTCGCGGATGTTCACCAGGTTGCGGTCCACTTCACGGGCCACTTGGGCCTGCTCTTCGGCGGCGCTGGCAATCACCAGGTTGCGTTCGTTGATCTCGACGATGGCGGTGTTGATGGTGTCCAGGGACATGCCGGCGCCGCGGGCGATGTTCAGCGTCGACTCGGCGCGCTCGGTGCTGTTGCGCATCGAATCCACGGCGTGTTCGGTGCCGCTCTGGATGCTGCCGATCATGCGTTCGATCTCGCTGGTCGACTGCTGGGTGCGATGGGCCAGGGCGCGGACTTCGTCGGCCACCACGGCAAAACCACGACCGGCCTCACCGGCACGGGCGGCTTCGATGGCGGCGTTCAGGGCCAGCAGGTTGGTCTGGTCGGCCAGGCCACGGATCACATCCAGCACCTTGCCGATGTCACGGGACTCATCGGCCAGGTTGCCGATCAACGCCGCGGTGCTTTGCACATCGGCGCTCATGCGTTCGATGGCGCTGACGGTTTCCTGCACCAGGTCGCGACCGTCGCCTGCGGAGGTGGTGGCGTTTTTCGATGCTTCGGAGGTGCTCACTGCATTGCGCGCGACTTCTTCCACGGCGCTGGTCATTTCATTGACTGCGGTGGCGGCCTGTTCGATTTCGTTGTTCTGCTGGGTCAGGCCACGGGCGCTTTCATCGGTGACACTGTTGAGTTCTTCGGCGGCGGAGGCCAGTTGTGTGGCCGAGCCGGAAATCCGCTGCAAGGTGTCGCGCAGTTTTTCCTGCATGGTCGACATTGCCCGCAGCAGGCGACCGGCTTCGTCGCTGCCATCGACGACAATCGGTCGAGTCAGGTTGCCCTTGGCGATTTCTTCAGCCGCATCCAGGGCGTTGGCAATCGGCTTGGTGATGCTGTTGGTCAGGAGCCAGGCGAACAGCAGGGTCAGGCCGGTGGCAACCACCAGCAGGACCACCACCATGTTGAAGGCCGAGCCGTACTGATCGACCGCCTGCTTGTTATACCCTTCGGCCTGTAGATTATTGATCTGCAGGAGACGGTCGAGCGCCGTGTTGATCGCTTCGGAATTACTCAGCAGTTCAGTGTTCAGCAGCACCTTCAGTTCGTCGACCTGGTTGTTGCGCGACAGGGTTTTCATACGGTCTTCGAGTTGACGGTATTGGCTCAGCAATTGAACGTACTGATTGTAGGCGGCGCGTTCATCGGCGGCGGCGATGAGTTTTTCGTACTCAGCCTGGACTACGCTGATCTGCTGGCTGCGCTGGTCAAATTGTTCGAGGGTTTTTTTCTGGAGGTCTGGTTCGCGGCTGCTCAGCAGGCGATAGGACAGCACCCGCAGGCGCAGGGTGAGTTGGGTCAGGTCGTTCAGGGCCTTGATGCTGGGCACACTGTTGGCAACCACGCTCTCGCCGGCTTCGCGAATTTTGCTCATCTGGTTGAGGGCAAACACCCCGAGAACCAGCATCATGGCGCCAATCATGGCGAACCCCAGGAACGCCCGCGGCGCGATGTTTATATTGCGTAACGACATGACAAAGTACCAGACAGGTGCACGTTCGTGCTGGGTTGGAGGACTTACTTAAAGCTATCGGGACAGCGGCTGGAGTCTTGAGAGATGTGTGCGCTTGGGCGGCCTCGGGGCGACGAAATGCAGGAACCAGATAGTCTGTCCATAGTCTTTAAGGCTCACCAGGAGAGTCTAGTCGCTTCGCCGACACAGGCTTGGCCTGAATAAAGCGTGGCATCGACCAGGACTTTTCCTTATCGTACGCGCCCCTTGAAAAAGCCTGGAAATCAACATGTTGGAAACATCCCTCAGCCAACTGGAGCAACTGGTCAATGACCTGGTGCAACAGAACCGTCACCTCACCGGCCTGAACGAAACCCTGAACACCGAGCTTGCCAAGGCCAAGGATGAAAACGAAAGCCTGCAACTGAGCCTGATGGAACAGGAAGAACTGCACGGCACCACCGCGGCCCGCATCCAGGCCCTGATCGAGCGCGCCAGCGCCGGTCCTGTCAGCGCATGAAGCACGGCGCCGATGGGGTGACAGTCATCTCGATCCTGGGAGAAGACTATTCAATCAAAGCGCCGGCCGGGCAGGAACAGGCCCTGTTGGACGCCGCTTCGATGCTCAAGGCCGCACTGGCCGATACGAAAAGGAAGTACCCGACGCTGATCGGTGATCGCCTGCTGGTGCTGGCGGCCATGAACCTGTGTTCGCAGCAGATGGAAATGCAGAAGCAACATCAAGCGGAACTCGACCGTTACCAAGAGCAAGTCAGCGCCACGGTCGATGTGATTGCCAAGACGATCCAGCAGGCCTGAACCGGTTAGCGAATGTTGACTGTGGGGCTTGTGTGGGAGCGAGCTTGCTCGCGATGGCGTCAGCCCAGCTACCTGTGTGTTGGCTGAAACACTGCTATGGCGAGCAAGCTCGCTCCCACAATGGATCGGTGGTGAACGCAGATGTCGCGTCCACTTGGAACCCCTTGTGGAAGCGAGCCTGCTCGCGATTGGATGTCAGCCGCACCAAGCTGGCTCAGAACCACTCATCCCGCATCCCCAGGCACGTATCATCCCGCGCTTCGAGAATCGCCAGCTCATGATGACAACCCGGCACTTCCCAGGTCAGGAAGTAGCGCGCCGCTTGCAGCTTGCCTTTATAGAAGTCGCTGTCCGCGGTATTCCCCTTGGCCAGGCCCTCCTCGGCACGGATCGCCTGTTCCAGCCAGCGCCAGCCAATCACCATATGGCCAAACACTTTGAGGTACAGGGCCGAGTTGGCCAGGCTGCTGTTCACCTTGCCCTGGGCCAGGTCCGTCAGCAGTCCGAGGGTGACGGTTTGCAGGCGTGCCACGAGGGCTTCCAGTGGTTGGCGCAACGGCGTTAACGATGGGTGCGCCTGGGCGCGTTCGGTGGTGTCGGCCACCAGGCGGACCAGTTGCTTGAGCCCGGCACCGCCGTTCTGCGCCAGTTTTCGCCCCAGCAGGTCCAGGGACTGGATGCCGTGGGTGCCTTCATGGATGGGGTTCAGGCGATTATCGCGGTAATACTGCTCCACTGGGTATTCGCGGGTGTAGCCGTGGCCCCCCAGAATCTGGATCGCCAGCTCGTTGGCCTTCAGGCAGAACTCAGAGGGCCAGGATTTGACGATCGGGGTCAGCAGGTCCAGCAGCTCATGGGCGCGTCTGCGCTCGGCTTCGCTTTCCAGGGTGGTGGTGTCGTCGAACAAGCGCGCCGCGTACAGGCCCAGGTCAAACGAACCTTCAACGTAGGCCTTCTGGGTCAGTAGCATGCGGCGCACGTCGGCGTGCTGGATGATCGCCACCGGGGCGGTGGTCGGGTCCTTGCTGTCGGGCACCCGGCCTTGCGGGCGTTCGCGGGCGTATTCCAGGGAATACAAGTAGCCGGCGTAACCCAGCATTACAGCGCCCATGCCGACGCCGATCCGCGCCTCGTTCATCATCTGGAACATGTAGCTCAGGCCGTGGTGCGGTTTACCTACGAGGTAACCGACACACGCGCCGTTGTCGCCGAAGTTCAGCGCGGTGGAGGTGGTGCCGCGCCAGCCCATCTTGTGGAACAGCCCGGCCAACAGCACGTCGTTACGCTGGCCGAGGCTGCCGTCATCGTTGACCAGGAACTTGGGCACGATAAACAGCGAAATGCCTTTCACACCCGGCGGCGCGTCCGGTAATTTCGCCAGGACCATGTGCACGATGTTTTCCGACAACGGATGATCGCCGCCGGAAATGAAGATCTTGTTGCCCTTGAGTCGATAGGTGCCATCGGATGCCGGCTCTGCACGCGTACGAATATCCGCCAGCGAAGAGCCTGCATGGGGTTCGGTCAGGGCCATGGTGCCGAAGAAACGACCGTCGATCATCGGTTGCAGGAAGCGTCTTTTCTGTTCTTCGCTGCCGAAGCTTTCGATCAGGTTCGCCGCGCCCATGGTCAGGAACGGATAAGACGTGGACGCGGCGTTGGCCGACTGGAAGTGCGCGAAGCAGGCCTGGGACAGCAACGTCGGCAGTTGCATGCCGCCTGCCTCGAAACTGCGTGCGGCGTTGAGAAAGCCCGCCTCGAGGAAGGCATCCACCGCCGGTTTCACCTCGGGAATCAGAATCGCCTCGCCGTTCTCGTAGCGCGGTTCGTTTTCGTCATTCTTGCGATTGTGGGGGGCGAAAAATTTCTCGGCGATGTTTCGCGCCGTCGCGAGGGCCGCGTCGAAGGTTTCGCGATTGTGTTCGGCGAACCGCTCGCGCTGGGTCAGGCCCTCGGCATCGAGGACTTCATACAGCTCGAAAGCCAGATTGCGGGAACTGAGCAGCGTCTCGGACATGGCGGCTTACCTTTTTTTGGGATGGGCCGAGTCTAGGCGTGCTGATAAAGGCTGAACAGGATGATTGATGGGGGTGATAGAGCAGCACAAGCTGCAAGCTGAAGCAAAAGCATCTGCTTTTACTTGCCGCTTGTAGCTTGCCGCTCGCAGCTGCTTTCAGCCGATAGTCATCAAGCTGGCGTTACCACCCGCGGCCGCGGTGTTGACGCTCAAGGCTCGCTCGATCACCAGACGCTCCAGCGCCACGCTGGTCTCGCCCTGGGACAAACCATGGACCCCGACGATGGCACCGGCACGCTTGGCCACTTGCTGGCAAACGCTGCGCAGTTGATCCGAATCGCCGTGGTGCAGGACTGCGTCGAACAGCACCTCGTCCTTGGTCCAGTCGGCCACCCGCTGGATGCGCGCCTGAATCTCTTTCGGCAAGCGGGCGAACAAGGCCTTGCTGGTGTCGGTTTCCGGCCACACGGCCGAGCCGCCCACGGCCAGTACGGCCGCCAGTTGCGTCAGCAGGTCGCCTTCCACGTCGGCCAGGCACAACACGTGCTCGCGGGGCAGGATGGCGTAGCTGTTGCGTTCGCCGGTCGGCCCGGTCAGAGTCCGGGTAATACCGCTTTGCGATTGAGCCGCGAACTGCACGCACAGGGCGCTCAGCTCGGCGAGTTTCTGGCTGTCGGCCCAGGCTTGCAGGGCGGTCAGCGGTTTGCTCATGGCGTCGCGCAAACGCAGGTCCGGCGCGGTGAGGGCATCACCACGGGCGAAGGATTGCTGGATCGCATCGGTAGGACGTGTCGACAACAGGCGGTACAGGTACAGCGGACCACCGGCCTTGGGACCGGTGCCCGACAGGCCTTCGCCGCCAAACGGCTGCACGCCGACCACCGCGCCGACAATGTTGCGGTTCACGTAGACGTTACCGGCATGGACATTGTCGATGACCTTGGCGATGGTCTCGTCGATGCGCGTGTGCACGCCCAGGGTCAGGCCATAGCCGGAGGCGTTGATCTGGTTGATCAACTGGTCCAGCTCCTTGCGCTTGTAGCGCACCACGTGCAGCACCGGACCGAAGATCTCGCGTTGCAGCTCGTCGAAGCTTTCCAGCTCGATCAGGGTTGGCATCACGAAGGTGCCGCGCTTGCACTCGTCACTGTCGGCGATTGCCATCTGGTACACGGTGCGACCTTTATCGCGCATGGCCTGGATGTGTTTCTCGATGCCAGCCTTGGCTTCGGCGTCGATCACCGGGCCGATGTCCACCGACAGGCGCTCAGGGTTGCCGAGGCGCGATTCGGCCATGGCGCCCTTGAGCATTTCGATGACGCGGTCGGCGGAATCTTCCTGCAAGCACAGGACCCGCAGGGCCGAACAACGCTGGCCGGCACTGTCGAAGGCCGACGACACCACGTCGATGACCACTTGTTCGGTGAGCGCCGAGGAGTCGACGATCATGGCGTTCTGGCCGCCGGTTTCGGCGATCAGCGGGATCGGACGGCCCTGGTTGTCCAGGCGCCCGGCGATGTTACGTTGCAGCAGGCGAGCGACCTCGGTGGAGCCGGTGAACATCACGCCCTTGACCCGCTCGTCACCCACCAGGCGGGCACCGACGGTTTCGCCGCGCCCCGGCAGCAATTGCAGCACGCCTTCCGGAATGCCGGCTTCGAGCATCAGGCGCACCGCCTGGGCAGCCACCAATGGCGTCTGCTCGGCGGGCTTGGCCAATACCGGGTTACCGGCGGCCAGAGCGGCGGCGACCTGGCCGCTGAAAATCGCCAGCGGGAAGTTCCACGGGCTGATGCAGACCACCGGACCCAGTGGGCGGTGGGCATCGTTGGTGAAATCGTTGCGGGCCTGCACCGCGTAGTAGCGCAGGAAATCCACGGCTTCACGCACTTCGGCGATGGCGTTGGCGAAGGTCTTGCCGGCTTCGCGGGCCAGCAGGCCCATCAGCGGCTGGATCTCGCCTTCCATCAGGTCGGCGGCACGTTCGAGGATCGCGGCGCGCTCGGCTGGCGGCGTGGCTTGCCAGATCGGTGCGGCGTTGAGGGCGCACTGGATGGCGTTGTCGACATCGGCGACCGTGGCTTCCTGCACATGGCCCACCACGTCGCGGTGATCGGACGGGTTCAGTACCGGGGCCGGGGTTTCTTCGCTGGCGGCGCAGCCGAGCATCGGCACGGCTTTCCAATCGTTATGGGCAGTGGCAAGCAGGGCGCAGGACAGCGACGCCAAACGATGTTCGTTGGCCAGGTCGATGCCGCTGGAGTTGGCGCGGTCGCTGCCATACAGGTCGCGCGGCAGTGGAATGCGCGGGTGCGGCAGGCCGAAACCGCCTTCCAGCGTCGCCATCTGCTCGATGCTGGCCACTGGATCGGCCACCAGTTCCTGAATCGAGATGGACTGGTCGGCGATACGGTTGACGAACGAAGTGTTTGCGCCGTTTTCCAGCAGGCGACGTACCAGGTACGCCAGCAGTGTTTCGTGAGTGCCGACCGGAGCGTACACACGGCACGGACGGTTCAGCTTGCCTTCGGAAACCTTGCCTACAACCTGTTCGTACAGGGGTTCACCCATGCCATGCAGGCACTGGAATTCGTACTGGCCCGGGTAATAGTTCTGACCGGCGATGTGGTAGATGGCTGCCAGGGTATGGGCGTTGTGCGTGGCGAACTGCGGGTAGATGACTTCCGGCACCGACAGCAGTTTGCGGGCGCAGGCGATGTAGGACACGTCGGTGTACACCTTGCGGGTATAGACCGGATAGCCTTCCAGGCCTTCGACCTGGGCGCGCTTGATTTCGCTGTCCCAGTACGCGCCTTTTACCAGGCGAATCATCAGGCGATGACGGCTGCGACGAGCCAGGTCGATCACATAGTCGATCACGTACGGGCAACGCTTCTGGTAGGCCTGGATCACGAAGCCGATGCCGTTCCAGCCGGTCAATTGCGGCTCGAAGCACAGGCGCTCGAGCAGATCCAGCGACAGCTCGAGGCGGTCGGCCTCTTCGGCGTCGATGTTCAGGCCGATGTCGTATTGCTTGGCCAGCAGGGTCAGCGACAGCAGGCGTGGGTACAGCTCGTCCATGACGCGCTCGTACTGGGCGCGGCTGTAACGTGGGTGCAGGGCGGACAGCTTGATGGAAATGCCTGGGCCTTCATAAATCCCACGACCGTGGGACGCTTTGCCGATCGAGTGGATGGCTTGTTCGTACGAGGCCAGGTACTTCTGCGCATCGTGTTCGGTGAGTGCGGCTTCACCCAGCATGTCGTAGGAATAGCGGAAGCCTTTGGTTTCGAACTTGCTGGCGTTGGCCAGGGCCTCGGCGATGGTTTCGCCGGTGACGAACTGCTCGCCCATCAGGCGCATGGCCATGTCGACGCCCTTGCGGATCATCGGCTCGCCGCTCTTGCCGATGATGCGGCTCAGGGAAGAGGTCAGGCCTGCTTCGTTATGGGTAGCGACCAGCTTGCCAGTCAGCAGCAGGCCCCACGTGGCGGCGTTGACGAACAGCGACGGGCTGTTGCCCAAGTGTGGCTGCCAGTTGCCGGTGCTGATCTTGTCGCGGATCAGCGCGTCGCGGGTGCCTTTGTCCGGGATGCGCAGCAGCGCCTCGGCCAGGCACATCAGTGCTACGCCTTCCTGGGACGACAGGGAAAATTCCTGCAGCAAACCCTGAACGATACCGGCACGGCCGCCGGCACTTTTCTGGTTGCGCAGTTTTTCAGCAATCGAAGCCGCCAGTTTGTTGGTGGCTTCGGCCATTTGTGCCGGCAGGCGGGCCTGTTCGATCAGCATCGGCACCACTTCCGGCTCTGGGCGACGGTAAGCGGCCGTGATGGAGGCGCGCAGGACCGATTGCGGCAGGATGCTCTCGGCAAATTCGAGGAAGCATTGGTGAGCATGGTCGACTTGCACATCGCCAGCATCGTCGCTGTCGGTGCGAGGTGAACCGTTCAGCTCGGTCAGGGTTGCACCACCCTCGAGTTTTTCCAGGTAATTGAAAATTGCCTGCTTGATCAGCCAGTGCGGCGTGCGATCAATCGAGGTTGCGGCCGCCTTGAGGCGTTCGCGGGTCGGGTCATCGAGTTTGACCCCAAGGGTGGTGGTAGCCATATTTTTATCCTCATGTTTACCACGTATCGCGTGGCATCAGCTGGCGGCAAGATTAGCTGCGGGATGATTGAGGTGCAACCGGGTGCAACCCTTTTTTTTCTCGAAATGACAGGCAGCTCATCCGGAAGCAAATATCGTCCGGCTGATCCTGCACCGGCTTAGTGCTTTAGCTTCTAGCTGAGTGCTGGGAGCTGCACTAAAAGGGAGCAAAAAACTCGAATCTTGCGATAAAACCGATCAGGTGCAACTTATTCGAGCGAAACTGGTTGCACCTTATTTGATTTGTTGAATAGCATTCGCGGCCAAGGTGCAACCGGTTCAAAGCCGAGGGGCATCGGCTGATGGCTTTCCTGGGGAAACATCAGTCATAAATTCGCGGGACTGCAAATCGTCGCTACAACATCTGTGTTGTCGATGCTTTCAACTGCCACCGCTACATAAAAACAAAGCCAGGGCGTAACTCATGAGTGTTAGTAATCCCACCTTGATCACTTTCGTGATCTATATCGCAGCCATGGTCCTGATCGGTCTGATGGCTTACCGCTCCACCAACAACCTTTCCGATTACATCCTGGGCGGTCGTAGCCTGGGCAGCGTGGTGACGGCACTGTCTGCAGGTGCTTCCGACATGAGCGGTTGGTTGTTGATGGGTTTGCCCGGTGCAATCTACATGTCCGGCCTGTCGGAAAGTTGGATCGCCATCGGCCTGATCGCCGGTGCCTACCTGAACTGGTTATTCGTGGCCGGTCGCCTGCGGGTTCAGACCGAGCACAACGGTGACGCACTGACGCTGCCGGACTACTTCTCCAGCCGTTTCGAAGACAAGAGCGGCGTGCTGCGGATCATCTCTGCGGTGGTGATCCTGGTGTTCTTCACCATCTACTGCGCTTCCGGCATCGTGGCCGGTGCCCGTCTGTTCGAAAGTACCTTCGGCATGTCTTACGAGACGGCGCTGTGGGCCGGTGCTGCAGCAACCATTGCCTACACCTTCGTCGGTGGTTTCCTGGCCGTGAGCTGGACCGACACCGTACAAGCCACCCTGATGATCTTTGCGCTGATCCTCACGCCGATCATCGTGCTGCTGGCTACCGGTGGTGTGGACACCACGTTCCTGGCCATCGAAGCAAAAGATCCTACGTCGTTCGACATGCTGAAAAACACCACCTTCATCGGCATCATCTCGCTGATGGGCTGGGGCCTGGGCTACTTCGGCCAGCCGCACATCCTGGCGCGCTTCATGGCGGCGGATTCGGTCAAGTCGATCGCCAATGCCCGTCGCATTTCCATGACCTGGATGATCCTGTGCCTGGGCGGCACCGTGGCTGTGGGATTCTTCGGTATCGCTTACTTCTCGGCGCACCCTGACGTGGCCGGTCCCGTGACCGAGAACCCAGAGCGGGTGTTCATCGAGCTGGCGAAGATCCTGTTCAACCCATGGGTTGCCGGTGTGTTGCTGTCGGCCATCCTGGCGGCGGTGATGAGCACCCTGAGTTGCCAGTTGCTGGTGTGCTCCAGTGCCCTGACCGAAGACTTCTACAAGACCTTCCTGCGCAAGGGCGCTTCCCAGCTGGAACTGGTCTGGGTCGGCCGCGCCATGGTGCTGCTGGTGGCCCTGGTCGCCATTGCCCTGGCCGCTAACCCGGAAAACCGCGTACTGGGTCTGGTGAGCTACGCCTGGGCTGGTTTCGGTGCTGCCTTCGGCCCGGTTGTCCTGATCTCGGTAATCTGGAAGAACATGACCCGCAATGGCGCGCTCGCCGGCATCCTGGTGGGTGCGATCACCGTGATCGTCTGGAAGCATTTCGCGTTGCTGGGCCTGTACGAAATCATCCCGGGCTTCATCTTCGCCAGCCTGGCTATCTACTTCGTCAGCAAGATGGGCACGCCTACCGCGGGTATGCTGCAGCGCTTCGACGCGGCGGAAAAAGATTTTCGCCTGAACCAGTAAGGCCTTCGGCGAGGCCTTGATGGCTCGCAGGACGACTTGCATGAAAACGGCCCGTCTCCAATGGAGGCGGGCCTTTTTTACGGGTGTCAGGTGGGATGGGACTGGCAAAACGTGTGGCTCACCGAGCGAATCCAGCCCCTCAATGACAGGACTGTTCGACATCGGCGTACGTGGTGCCGATCTTCAGGCCGGAAATATAGTTCTTCACATCCTCCATGACGCCTGGCTGATGCTTATTGTAAACGCCCCATTTAGGCTCGTTCGCACCTATGTTCGCGCCGTCCCAGGTTCTTCCGGAAAAGCGTTTCTGGCCGTTGCTGAAGGTCTGTGCCTGACCCTCGAACCATAACTGCGTCCAACCGCTGCTTGATTGATTGGAAGTATGGATGGCCAAGACCAGGCAGTACCACTTCAGCGGTTCAATGGGTTGGGTCCAGATCACACCGGATGTCTCGCCTGGCATGCCGTAGTAGAAAAGCCTCAAGTTGCCGTCCTTGGCACTCATCAGGAACGGATAGTTTTGTTGATGCCCCGCTTCATAGGACTTCCACTGGAATGGATGATGATTGCTCTGGGTGTCATTCAACCTGAATGACCAGCCAATAAAATAGGTTCTGTCCTTTTCGAATCGATAGGGTGTGTGATTGGCGCCAGTCCTGATATTGCGTGCTTCGCAGCGGGGCTCGCCGGCGCCTTTATGGAATAACCAGGATTTGCCTCGGTCATCATCGTCTACCACGGTGATGCTGGACGGGGCTGGGCATTCACTCACGGCATTCGCGAATATTTTTTCTTTACCGATAGGATTGGCGGCGTCTCCATTCCAAATCAAGTGGGCCTCCGCGGGGGGGCAAAGATGAAAGGCAGTGATCAGGCTCGCAGCGGCGAGCAGGGGAAATTTCATCAGTGAGTTTCCTGAAGTTCTTGATGTTGTTGACGTGAAACTTTCGACACTTATGGGAGGCGTGATGTGGGCCCGCGATGCTCACGGCGCTCACGCCATGTCGGGATCCGCCTGGTTGAGGAAGATCAGCACGCCCAGGATCGCCATGTAGAATCTGAACGCGGCATCCTGGCCATTCCAGATTTCTGACTGCCACATCAGAAACCATTCGCCGCCAACGACCATGAAGCCGAAAAACCAGACGAAAAAACCCACCGTCAAGCCGGCGATGGCCCACCCCTTGGCACGTGCGAACACCGCGCCCTCGGCCTTGCGCGCCTGCCACAGCAGCAGCGCGCCGTAGCCCAGCAGCCCTGCCGTGATGGCTTCACCGAGGATGATCAGCCAATAGGCTCCGTGCCACACCCAGGGTTGGTCGATCGCACGATACCGGGCGGCATTGTCGGGGAAGGTGGTGTCCATACTCAGCACGTGATGGACGAAATTGAAATTGGAGCTGTAGTCCGTAATGTTGTTGAACACGGTCAGGAAGGCGAATGCGGCGAGCGCCAGGATCATTGCAATCTTTGCGTAGCGAATGGTCATGGGTTGCGTCCTTTGCTTTTTGTAATCGGGTAAAAAACGGTATCACGCGAACTTGCAGTCAGAGTCCTGTTGCGTTGTAAGAAGTTGCTGATTCATTCGTGCGACGGTTTCTGAAGGGCGTGATGCAAGGATTGTCTGTCGGAAAGCGCCACACGTTTTGCAGCTTTTAGCTTTGTGTATGTAAGGAAAATCTGTTTTTCCTGAGCGCCGATCAACTTTCCGATGGCTGATGCAGAATCGCTGGCCTCCACTCAGCAAAGGACATCGGATGTTCGCGCCTGCCAATCCATCACGTTTCACGCTAACGCTCGACAGCGGACCGAGTGAACTCAAAGTGCTTGAGTTCAAGGGGCAGGAGGCCATCAGCCAACCCTATCGCTTTGATCTGGAGCTGGTCAGCGAGCGGTCTGACCTGGCGCTGGAAGAGCTCCTGCATCGCCAGGCATTTCTGGGGTTCGATGATCGGGACAGTGGCGTACACGGTCAGGTCTATAGCGTGGCCCAGGGGGATTCGGGCAAACGCCTGACCCGTTACCAGATCAGCCTGGTGCCCCGCCTGGCCTACTTGCGCCATCGCATCAACCAGCGGATTTTCCAGCGCCTGAACGTACCCGATATCGTCGCCCGGGTGTTGAAGGAGCACGGGATCCTGGCGGATGCCTGCCAGTTCACGCTTGGCGGCCAATATCCCGAACGCGAGTATTGTGTGCAGTATGGCGAAAGCGACCTGGCCTTCATCGAGCGGATCTGCGCCGAAGTCGGTATCCATTATCACTTCAGGCACCGCCCTTGCGGTCATCTGCTGGTGTTCGGTGACGACCAGACGGTGTTTCCCCGCCTGCCTGAGTCGACGCTATACCTGCCGGACAGCGGCATGGCTGCCAACGAGCCGGCCATCAAGCGCCTGGCGGTGCGGCTCCAGACCCGTACCACTGCCGTGACGTTGCGCGATTACGACTTCCGCAGGCCCGGTTCGTTACTGCAAACCCAACTCGACAATCGACAGCGTCCTGTGCTCGAGGACTATCACTATCCCGGTGGTTTCTGCGCCCGTGACGACGGCAAGCATCTGACCCGATGCGCCCTCGAGCGCCACGGCGCCGACCACTGCGTGGCAGAAGGCGGCAGCAATGAAAACGCCCTGGTCAGCGGACATTTCATGCGTATCAAGGAACATCCCCGAGAGCCGTGGAATGATCTCTGGCTCCTGACGCAGATCGACCATCATGGCCGCCAACCGCAGGTGCTGGAAGAAACCGCCGCCGGCCCGGATGAATTCCAGGGCTACAAAAATACCTTTCTTGCCACGCCATGGGACGTGTTCTTTCGGCCACCCTTGCATCACGAAAAGCCCCGTGCCCAGGGCTATCAGTTGGCGGTGGTGACCGGACCGGTGGACAGCGAGATCTATTGCGATGAGTTCGGACGGGTCAAGGTGCAACTGGTCTGGGATCGCGACGGTCAACGCGACGAGCATTCCAGCTGCTGGCTGCGCGTGGCCTCCGGTTGGGCTCACGATCGCTATGGCGCAGTGATGATTCCCCGAGTCGGGATGGAAGTCCTGGTGGGGTTCATCGATGGCGACGTGGACAAGCCGTTGGTCGTCGGTTGTCTGCCCAACGGCGCCAACCCGGTGCCACTGGACTTGCCTGCGGACAAGACCCGAAGCGTGTTGCGCAGCCAGAGCAGCCCCGGCGGGGGAGGCTACAACGAATTGCGCATCGAGGATCGCAAGGGCGCCGAGGAGATCTACCTGCGGGCCCAGCGCAACTGGACCCAGCATGTGCTGCATGACCAGCGGGTGCAGGTCGATCACGAGCGCAGCATCGTTGTCGCCGGTACGGCACGGCACGAGCTCAAGGCCGATGAGCAGCGCCTCACCCACGGTCAACGCCGGGCAGAAGTGCGGCATGACGATCATCTGCTGGTGAGCGGTGAGCGGCATATTCGTGTCACCAGCCAGGTCCTGAATGCCAGCCAGCAGTTTCATGTCAGCGCCGGCCAGCAGGTAGTCTTGGATGGGGGCGCGAGCGTGACCCTTCAGGCTGGCGGTCATTGGATCAACATCGGTGCCGGCGGGATTTCCAGCAGCGTACCCATCGAGGTCGGTGGCGCGCCGATGGCGGTCATGAGCGCGGCATTCGGCTCTCCAGGCGGCGCCGAGAAGCGGGTCGCTGCGGCGGCACCTGCGCTTTCCCTTGCGCAGATTCTCAGTTTCCAAGGTTCGGCGCCGTTCTGTGAGGAGTGCGAGCGTTGCAGAAATGGCGCCTGTGCGGCGGCGCCGGTCTTTCACAAACCTGTCGATGTCCGGAGGCGTCCATGAACAGCGATCAATCTCCTCGCGCCTGGCTTGAGGAGCACCCCTTGCAGGCCTCCGAGCAACTATTCGCCATTTTCAGCAATGCCAGTAGCGCCGGGGCGTTGTCGGCCTGGAGGCGCTCGATGAACTCGGTCGCCAGCCCGATCTGGGCCGACACGCCGTACGCCGGGTGGGAAGCGGTCATGCCCTATGTAGGGCTGGTCAGCGCAGACAGTGGGTTTCTTGATTGGATAGCCGCCACCGATTCCCTCGATTGGGGTTGGCTGGCGGTTTCGTGCGTGAGTCAAGAAATCCTTGTCGAACACTTGCGAGGGCTCACACAGGTACTGTTGCCCGGTGGCAAGCCGGTCTTCCTGCGTTTTTGGGATGGGCGCTTCATGCGGCCGATCCTGCAATCGACGGAGGTGGAGGCCGGGCAACTCTTGCCGGTTATCAAACGTTGTCTGATCAATGGCCGATCCCTTGAGGTCGTGGGAAATACCCAGCGGCCGGCCCAGGCTTTTCCTTGGTGGCCAGTGCCCATCACCCTGTTGGCCGCAACGACCGAGGGGCCGACGGACTGTCTGCTGGACAACGTGCTCACTTGGCTGGGTGAAGAGCATCCGCATGTGTTCGAGCGGGTCGACGGCAGCGTCCTGCGCTGCAAGATTGCCCACTTTCTTGAGCGATCGGCGGTGGCTGAGGCGAAAATGGCGCCATTGCAGGCCTATTTGCTGCGAGAGCTGGGCTGATGATGGCCTGTCCGCTGGGCTGCGAACCCCTGACGTTCGACGCACTTCAAGGTAAACTCGTCGCCCTTCGCAGGAGCCGCCATGAATTATCGCCACGCCTTCCACGCCGGCAATCACGCCGATGTATTCAAACACCTGACCTTGACCCGCCTCATCGCCTTGATGTCGCGCAAGGAGCAGCCCTTCGCCTACCTCGATACCCACGCGGGCATCGGGTTGTACGACTTGCAGGGTGACCAGGCCAACCGTACCGGTGAGTATCTGGAAGGCATTGCGCGGTTGTGGGGCGAGAGCGATCTGCCGCCGCTGACCGCCGACTACATGAAGGTGCTGCACGAGATGAACCCGGACGGGCAGTTGCGCTACTACCCGGGCTCGCCGGAGTTGGCGCGGCGCCTGACCCGTTCGCAGGACCGTGTGCTGCTCAACGAGAAACACCCTGAAGACGGCGTGTTGCTCAAGGACAACATGAAAGGCGACCGTCGCGTGGCGGTCCATCTGGGTGAGGGCTGGCATGTGCCGCGGGCGCTGCTGCCGGTGGCGGAGAAGCGTGCCTTGATGCTGATCGATCCGCCCTTCGAACAGCTGGACGAGATGCAGCGCTGCGCCGCCTCCCTCAAGGAAGCCATTGGCCGGATGCGCCAGACGGTGGCGGCGATCTGGTACCCGGTCAAGGACCAGCGGATGTTGCGCCGCTTCTACCAGGACCTGGCCGGCACGGGCGCGCCGAAGCTGTTGCGGGTGGAACTGCTGGTGCATCCATTGGCCACGCCCAACAGCCTGAACGGCTCCGGCCTGGCGATTGCCAACCCGCCGTGGGGGTTGGAGGAAGAGTTGCGTGAACTGCTGCCGTGGCTGTCGAAAAAGCTGGGGCAGACCCAGGGCGGGTGGCAGATGGATTGGTTGATCGCTGAGAGCTGATACATCAATGGCGCCTGGAAAGTCGCCATCGCGAGCAAGCTCCACGTGGGTTGCGGGGTGTTCACAGCGCTGCAACTGACAAAAATCCCTGTGGGAGCTGAGCTTGCTCGCGGTGGCATCGCCTTGGTCTATGAGATGCACCGAGGTGTTTGCATCGCGAGCAAGCCTTGCTCCCACAAGCTCAGCTTCCACACTGGGTCTGGGGTGTAAAGGTCAGATCGGGCAGGTCACGCCGGTCCCGCCAATCCCGCAATAGCCTTCAGGGTTCTTCGCCAGGTACTGCTGGTGATAGGCCTCGGCGAAGTAGAACGTTGGCGCTTCTTCGATTTCGGTGGTGATGGTGCCTTTGCCGGCCTTGGTCAACTCGGCCTGGAAGACTTGCTCGCTGTGTTTGGCCGCCGCCAGTTGGGCTGGGGTGGTGGCATAGATCACCGAGCGGTACTGGGTGCCGATGTCGTTCCCCTGGCGCATGCCCTGGGTCGGGTTGTGCAGTTCCCAGAACATCTTCAGAAGCTGTTCGTAGCTGACTTTCGCCGGCTCGTAGACCACCAGCACCACTTCGCTGTGGCCGGTAAGGCCCGAGCAGACTTCTTCGTACGTCGGGTTCGGTGTGAAACCACCGGCGTAACCCACCGCGGTACTGACCACGCCTTCGCGCTGCCAGAACTTGCGTTCCGCGCCCCAGAAACAGCCGAGGCCGAAGATCGCGAAATCCACGTCCATGGCAAACGGCCCCAGCAGCGGTGCGTCGAGGACGAAGTGTTTTTCCGGCACGGTCATCGGGGTTTCACGGCCAGGCAGGGCTTGTTCTTGAGTAGGGAGCACGTTTTTGTTCACCAGGATTTCCGAGCGCAAGACCATTTATCAGTCCTTTCAGTCAGATTGAGTTGAGCGAAATAGACCGTCAGTGTGCCTCAGAAAAGCCGCCGCAAGCTATACGCAGCTGTCAGACCAGAGGCCCACGCGGGTAGCGCTTGAGCTTTTCGATCAGCTCCGCGCCCGGGATTGGCCGGTCGAACAGGTAGCCCTGGCCGACGTCGCAGCGGTGGCGCCGTAGAAACGCCAGTTGTTGGGCGGTCTCGATGCCTTCGGCCACGACCTTGAGTTTCAGGTTGTGGGCCATGGCGATCACCGCCGAGGTGATTTCCATGTCGTCCTGGTTGTCCGGGATTTCGTGGATGAAGCTGCGATCGATCTTGATAATGTCGATCGGGAATTTCTTCAGGTAACTGAGGGACGAGTAACCGGTGCCGAAGTCGTCCATGGCCAGGGTCAGCCCCAGGCGCTTGAGCTGGTCGAGCTGCAAGTGGGTGTCTTCGGTGGCTTCCAGCAACAGGCCTTCGGTCAGTTCCAGCTCCAGCAACCGGGCCGGCAGTTGTTCTTCCTTGAGGATGCTGGCGATAGAGGCGACCAGGTCCGGGTCGGAGAACTGCTTGGGCGACAGGTTGATCGCCACCTGCAGGTTGCCCAGGCCGGCGGCGGTCAATTGCTTGCTCATGCGGCAGGCCTGGCGGGCGATCCATTTGCCGATGGGAATGATCAGGCCGGTTTCTTCGGCCACGCTGATGAACTGGTCCGGGCGGATCATGCCCTTTTCCGGATGGTTCCAGCGCAGCAACGCTTCCATGCCCAGCAGACGGCCGCTGCGCAGGCACAGCTTGGGTTGGTAGAACACGTCCAGTTCATTCTGGGTCAAGGCGCGACGCAGGTTGTTTTCCACGAACAGCTTGTAGCTGGCCTCGGCATTCAGTGCTTCGGTGAACACTTGGACCTGGTGTTTGCCGTTGGCCTTGGCCTTGTGCAAGGCGAGGCCGGCGTTGCGCATCAGGGTCTGCGGATCGCGGCCGTGCAGCGGCGCGCAGGCCAGGCCCACGGAGCCGGTCACGCTGATCAACTGGTTATCGACGAACATCGGCTTGTCGAGGGTCATCAGCAACTGACTGGCGATCTGTTGCCCGGCTTCCAGGCTCGTGTCGTCCAGCAGGACCGCGAATTCGTTACTGGCAAATCGCGCCAGGCTGCCGCTGGGGCTCAAGCTGTTGCGCAGGCGCCGGGCCAGGCTGATCAGCAGTTTGTCACCGGTTTGGTGGCCGAGGCTGTCGTTGATGCGCTTGAAGTTGTCGATGTCCACCAGCAGCAGGCTGATGGGCGAATCACTGTCCCGGGCGAAGCGTTCATCGAGGTTGCGAATGAACGCCGGACGGTTGCCCAGGTTGGTCAGGTTGTCGGTGTACGCCAGGCGCTCGATGCGCTGCTGGGCCAGCTTGGTCTGGGTGATGTCTTCGTAGATGCCGATGTAGTGGGTCAGCTCGCGGTTATCGCCGTAGACCTTGGAAATCGACAGCTGGCCCCAGTAGGGCTCCAGGTTCTTGCGTCGACTCTTGAACTCACCCTGCCAACTGTTGCTCTGGGCCAGCGCCGAGGGGGCGTCGAACAGCAGTTCGCTGAGGTTCTCCAGGGCCGGCAGTTCCGAGAGGCGTTGGCCGTGGACTTCCTCGGTAGTGTACTGGGTGATCGCGGTGAAGCTCGGGTTGACGTACTCCACCACACCGTCGCAATTGACCAGCAGGAACGCGTTGGCGCTCTGTTCCACGGCGCGCTGGAACAAGTGCAGGGCGCTGGTGGCGGTGCGTCGGTTATGGTTGTTGATGACTTGGGCGAACTGGTCCGCGAGCTCGCCGGCAAAGGCGATTTCATCCGACTGCCAGGCGCGGGTGACGCCTACTTGCTCCAGGCACAGCACGCCCACCACCTGGCCGTCGATACGCACGCTGGCGTCGAGAATGGCATTGACGTCGCGGGCGCGCAGGTTCTCGGCCATTTCTCGGGTGCGTGGGTCGCGCATTGCATTGTGGGCGTCAATGGCGCGGCAGGTCTGCAGCGCCTCCATGTAGTCGGGAAAGTCGTTGGCGTCGATCACCGCGGGCAGGAAGTACGCCTGGGACGCGCGGTTGTAGGCGGAAATCGGTACCAGTTTGCCATCGTCCAGATTCCAGAGGCTGGCGCAGTCGATCTGGTAGATGTCACAGGCGCTGCGGGTGATGAGTTCGGCGGCTTCGAGCAGGGAGTTGTTGGCGCTGTAGCGTTGACGGGTCAGCAGCAGGATCAAGTCCTGTTGGGCGCGTACCCGGTCCAGGTGCTGGAGTTGTTCTTGCTGGGCGCGCTGGTTCAGTTCCAGGGCGATCTGCAGGCGTGAGTTCTGGGTTTCCAGGTCCAGTGCCGGCACGGAGGGTTCGCCTTGCAGCAAATTGTCCACTGCCAGCAGGTAACCGCGCAGCAGATGACGATTGTGTTGCTTATAGGCCTCACCCGTCTCCAGCACGTTCATCGGGCCCTTGGCGGTGTGGAGCGTGTAGCGAATCTGGTAATGCGCGGCCTGGGCCAATTGTTGCTGGATGGTGTCGTGCAGTTGATAGCGTGCTTCGGGTTCCATCAAGCTGGCGTAAGGCGCACTGACCAGCGAGCACAGCTCTACGGCGGGCAGGCCGAAGTATCGCTCGCAGTTGGGATCGAGGAACAACAGCGCCCAGCTTGCTTCATTCAGCCGTTCGAAACGCAGCATACCGAGCCGCGAGGGCACCGGTAACTGCGTCACTACCTCGGCCGCCATACGGCTGGCGGCATCGGGTTGGCTTTTCATGGGGAAACTCGCTTCGAAAATGCTGATCGCGCCGGGCTGACGCCCTCGTTATTACGGATTGGCGCAAGGTTGCATCATTGCGGCACTGGCTGACAAGAGAGATGAAGGCCAAGTGCTATAAACCTTTTATCGGCCGACGAGAGGATTTCTCCAGTCGCCGACCGATCAGAGGGCATGGAAGATCATTGCAGTGGGATGTCGACCGTCTGCAAGGGGTTGCCGTCCCGGTCGTGGAAGGTGACTTGAAGGCTCTGGGCCGTGACATGCAGGCGGGCGAAGTTGTCCTGGCTCACCACTTTGCTGGTCAGTTCATAGCGGTACTGGCCGCTTTGGGTACGGGCCATGGGCCTGTGGAAAATAAAATCCGAGGCTTTTGCAAAAGGCAGCAATTTACTGTTGTAGAACGGTGAGGAAACGACGGTGTTGACCTCGAAATCAGGATCCTCGCTGTGACGCAGGCGGCTGGTCATGGAGCCGTGGACATCGCCCGAGACGAAAATCACGTTTTTGATCCGGTGGCGGCGTATGGTTTCCAGCAGGCGCAGGCGTTGTTCCGGGAAGGCCTGCCAGGCGTCGCCGTCATCGTGCTTGCTGTCAGGGAAGAACATGACGCTGGTCACGACGAGTTTGACCCTGGCGGGGCTGTCGATGAGCCATTGGAGCAGGGACTGTTCCTGTTCTTCGTCGAGGATGCGCCGGTCATTCGCCGACAGGTTGCGTTGCGTCCGGCTGTCGGTGACGAACCATTGGATATCGCCGTGGGAGAAGGTGTACCAGTAACGGGTTAACGACTTGTGTAATGTTCCGTCGCTCGACAGTTCATGGGCTGGCCCGTGGCTGGCCTGATAAAGCCTATAAGCGCCCATGGCATTTGCGTAGAGGATGTCGTCGTTGACGGTTTTCCTGGCGGGCCAGTTGTCTTCGATCTCATGGTCGTCAAGGATCATGTAGGTAGGGGTGCCAGACATCAGTTTCCGGATATGCGGCTGGGCAAATACCGATCGGTATCTGAAAAGGATGTTCTGATAGGTTCGGTCCGGTCCGATGACATTCAGGTCATCCAGATAAACCTGGTCGCCGGTCATCAATACCGCGCTGATCGGTGGGTTGGCCTGCGCCACGAGGCGGTTGATGCCGGCAAAGGTGCGGTCGCCAAGCCCAGGTAGCAATGGGATGCCGGCGGCGATTCGCAAGTAGCGACAAGAGCCCACGATATAAGCGCGTGGCGCATCGGTTTTGCTGGCCGGCGTGCGTAAGCAGTAGGTGGTCCTGGGCCATTGCAGCGGCAGTTCCTGGACGGTTTCCACGGTATGGGTCGGGCTCAGGGGGCTGAACCAGCCGGCCTGGTACTCGTAGGCGGTATCGGGTTGAAGGCCTTTCAGCACGATGACATCGGACATGTCGCGGTAGGCCTTCAATTGGACAAAGTGCCCTTTCGACCAGCGTGTATCGCCTTGGCGCCGATGGCGAATACCGGCGAATACCCGGTTGTTGTCGCGATCGCCGCGCAGGAATATCCGGGCGTGGTCGGTTGTCGTGTGGCCAACAATGGGGCCAACGGTAGGTTTGAACATATTCGAATCCATTCGAAGTTTCAGCAGTGGGGGCAAACATCAAGTTGCCTTGAGGCTCCGATGCTAAAGCTCGATGCAGGATAAATATTGATCGAGGAGAGGGCGCAAGTTGTGGGTAATGACTAACAGGGGGCGTAGTCATTTCAAGCTTGCGAGGTAGGAAAGTTGCCGCGGTGCCTGATTTTCCGCCATCGCGAGCAAGCTCGCTCCCACAAAGGACTTGTGTTGTCCCTGTGGGAGCAAGCTCGCGATGAGGCCGGGACATCCAGCATCCAGGCAGCCTGTCTGGAATTCCAGGCAAAAAAAGCCCCGCCAAACGGGCGGGGTTGAGGTACGAGCGTGGCGCTCGGAAAACAGTGCTCCGAATGGCCCTCCCCAAGGGAGGGCCGTGCGGTGTTACAGCAGGATGGTGCGGATGTCGCCCAGCAGGTCGCTCAGACGCTTGGTGAAGCGTGCAGCGGCGGCGCCGTTGATCACACGGTGATCGTAGGACAGCGACAGTGGCAGCATCAGCTTCGGCTGGAAGGCCTTGCCGTCCCAGACAGGCTGGATGGTGGCCTTGGAAACACCCAGGATCGCCACTTCCGGCGCGTTGACGATCGGCGTGAAGCCGGTGCCGCCAATGTGGCCGAGGCTGGAGATGGTGAAGCAGGCGCCTTGCATGTCGTCGGCGGTGAGCTTCTTGTTCCGGGCTTTTTCGGCCAGGGCAGCGGCTTCGGCAGCCAGCTGCAAGAGGCTCTTCTGGTCGACGTTGCGGATGACCGGTACCAGCAGGCCTTCCGGGGTGTCGACGGCAAAGCCGATGTGCACGTATTTCTTGCGGATCACAGCCTTGCCACTCGGGGCCAGGGAGGCGTTGAAGTCCGGCAGTTCCTTGAGCAGGTGCGCACAGGCCTTGAGCAGCAGGGGCAGTACGGTCAGCTTCACGCCGGCCTTTTCCGCCACGGCTTTCTGCGCAACGCGGAAAGCTTCCAGCTCGGTGATGTCGGCCTGGTCGAACTGAGTCACGTGCGGGATGTTCAGCCAGCTGCGATGCAGGCTCGACGCGCCGATCTGCATCAGGCGAGTCATGGCCACTTCTTCGGTTTCGCCGAAGCGGCTGAAGTCCACCGCCGGGATCGGCGGGATACCCGCGCCACCGCTGGCGCCTTCGGCCGGTGCGTTCTTGGCCTTCTGCATCATGGCCTTGACGTAGGCTTGCACGTCTTCTTTCAGCACACGACCGTGAGGGCCGCTTGGGCCGACGGCGGACAGCTCGACACCGAACTCACGGGCCAGCTGACGCACCGCAGGGCCGGCGTGCACCTTGGCACCGCTTGGGGCTGGTGCGGCGGCCGGGGCGGGCGCGGCTTCGGCCTTGGCGGCAGGTGCGGCAGCAGCCGGAGCCGGAGCGGCTTCGGTCTTGGCAGCGGGTGCCGCGGCCTGGGCTGGCGCGGCCGGAGCGGCGGCGCCGGCTACTTTCAACTTCAGGATCAGGTCACCGGTGCCGACTTCGTCTTCCAGCTTGATCTCGACGCTTTCCACCACACCGGCGGCCGGCGACGGGATTTCCATGCTGGCCTTGTCGGATTCCAGGGTGATCAGCGACTGGTCGGCTTCGACCGTGTCGCCGGCCTTGACCAACACTTCGATGATCTTGGCCTTGCCCGACGAACCGATGTCCGGAACGTGAATGTCCTGGACCGTGGCCGCCGCAGGCGCAGCAGCCGGAGCGGGAGCCGCCTCGGCAGCCGGTGCCGCGGCGGGCTTTTCAGCCGCCGCCGGGGCCGCTGCAGGCGCTGCCGCTTCAGGTGCCGCAGCGGCGCCCTCGACTTCCAGCTCCAGCAGTTCGTCGCCTTCTTTCAGGCGATCGCCCAGCTTCACTTTCAGGCTCTTGATCACACCGGCCTTCGGCGCAGGCACTTCCATGCTGGCCTTGTCCGATTCAAGTGTCAGGATGCTCTGGTCGGCTTCGATACGGTCGCCGACCTTCACAAACAGTTCAATTACTTCACCTTCACCGCTGCCGATGTCAGGTACGCGAATGAGTTCGCTCACGAAAATTCTCCTCAGCAGTCCAGTGGGTTGCGTTTTTCTGGATCGATGCCGAACTTGACGATGGCCTCGGCCACCACTTTAGGTTCGATATCGCCACGGTCAGCCAGGGCTTCCAGGGCTGCCAACACAACGAACTTACGGTCGACTTCGAAGAAGTGACGCAGCTTCTTGCGGCTGTCGCTACGGCCGAAACCGTCGGTGCCCAGCACTTTGAATTCCTTGGAAGGAACCCACTGGCGGATCTGCTCGGCGAACAGCTTCATGTAGTCGGTAGACGCGATGACCGGACCTTTGCGGCCGTTCAGGCATTCTTCGACGTAGCTCAGCTTTGGCTTCTGGCCTGGGTGCAGGCGGTTGCTGCGCTCTACGGCCAGGCCGTCGCGACGCAGTTCGTTGAAGCTGGTGACGCTCCAGACGTCGGCGCCGACGTTGAACTCTTCACGCAGGATCTTCGCTGCCTCACGCACTTCGCGCAGGATGGTGCCCGAGCCCATCAACTGGACGTGGTGCGCCGCTTCGCGGGTGTCTTCTTCGAGCAGGTACATGCCCTTGACGATGCCTGCCTCGACACCGGCCGGCATGGCTGGCTGCTGGTAGGACTCGTTCATTACGGTGATGTAGTAGAAGACGTCCTGTTGTTCTTCGGTCATCTTCTTCATGCCGTCCTGGATGATCACCGCCAGCTCGTAGCCATAGGTCGGATCATAGGTGCGGCAGTTCGGGATGGTCCCGGCCAGCATGTGGCTATGGCCGTCTTCGTGCTGCAGGCCTTCACCGTTCAGCGTGGTCCGGCCTGCGGTGCCGCCGATCAGGAAGCCGCGGGTACGGCTGTCGCCGGCCGCCCAGGCCAGGTCGCCGATACGCTGGAAGCCGAACATCGAGTAGAAGATGTAGAACGGCAGCATCGGCTGGTTGTGGCTGGAGTACGAAGTACCGGCGGCAATGAAGGAGCTCATGGCACCTGCTTCGTTGATGCCTTCTTCGAGGATCTGGCCCTTCTTGTCTTCGCGGTAGAACATCACCTGGTCTTTATCGACTGGCTCGTAGAGCTGGCCGACGGACGAGTAGATGCCCAACTGGCGGAACATGCCTTCCATACCGAAGGTACGGGCTTCGTCCGGGATGATCGGAACGATGCGCTGGCCGATTTCCTTGTCCTTGACCAGTTGCGCGAGGATCCGCACGAAGGCCATGGTGGTGGAAATTTCACGGTCGCCCGAGCCGTCCAGGATCGCCTTGAGGGTCTCCAGTGGTGGGGTCGGAACGCTGAAGCTCTTGGCGCGACGCTGCGGCACGAAACCGCCCAGTGCGGCACGGCGCTCGGCCAGGTAACGGGCTTCGGCGCTGCCTTCTTCAGGCTTGAAGAACGGCAGGTTTTCCAGCTCGCTGTCCTTGACCGGAATGTCAAAGCGGTCGCGGAACAACTTCAGGCTGTCGACATCGACTTTCTTGGTGTTGTGCGCGGTGTTCTTCGCTTCGCCGGCGCCAGTGCCATAACCCTTGATGGTCTTGGCCAGGATGACGGTTGGTTGTTCCTTGTGGTTGACCGCTTCGTGGTACGCCGCATAGACCTTGTACGGGTCGTGGCCGCCACGGTTGAGTTTCCAGATCTCGTCGTCGGACAAGTCGGCAACCATCGCCTTGAGTTCAGGCGTGTTGAAGAAGTGCTCACGGACGAACGCGCCGTCCTTGGCCTTGTAGTTCTGGTACTCGCCGTCGATGACTTCGTCCATGCGACGTTGCAGGATGCCGTCGACGTCCTTGGCCAGCAGTGGGTCCCAGAAACGGCCCCAGATGACTTTGTTGACGTTCCACTGGGCGCCACGGAACACGCCTTCGAGTTCCTGGATGATCTTGCCGTTGCCGCGAACCGGGCCGTCGAGGCGCTGCAGGTTGCAGTTGATGACGAAGATCAGGTTGTCCAGCTTCTCGCGGCCGGCCAGGGAAATCGCGCCCAGGGATTCTGGCTCGTCGCACTCGCCGTCACCCATGAAGCACCAGACTTTCTGCTTGCCTGGCTGGATGAAGCCACGGGCTTCCAGGTACTTCATGAAGCGTGCCTGGTAGATCGCCTGGATCGGGCCCAGGCCCATGGAAACGGTCGGGAACTGCCAGAAGTCCGGCATCAGCCAAGGGTGCGGGTATGAAGACAGGCCGTTGCCGTCCACTTCCTGGCGGAAGTTGTTCATCTGGTCTTCGGAGATGCGGCCTTCCATGAACGCACGGGCGTAGACGCCTGGCGATGCGTGGCCCTGGAAGTAGATCAGGTCGCCGCCGTGTTCGTCGGTCGGGGCCTGGAAGAAGTAGTTGAAGCCGATGTCATACAGCGTCGCGCTGGAGGCGAAGCTGGAGATGTGACCGCCCAGGTCAGAATCTTTCAGGTTGGTACGCATGACCATGGCCAACGCGTTCCAGCGTACCAGCGAGCGAATGCGGCGTTCCATGAACAGGTCGCCAGGCATGCGTGCTTCGTGGGTAACGGGGATCGTGTTGCGGTACGGCGTGGTGATGGCGTAGGGCAGTTGCGAACCGCTGCGGGTTGCGAGTTCGCCCATACGGGTCATCAGATAATGAGCACGGTCTTCGCCTTCTTTGTCGAGAACCGATTCCAGGGCGTCCAGCCATTCCTGGGTTTCGACGGGATCGAGGTCTTGCATGGCTTGCTCCAGGGCGGAAAGGCTACCAGAATCGGTTGCCTGAGTTTGCGACTGGCCTTGTGGGCAGACGATATAAATTCTTGGATTGCCGAAGGTTGTTTCGGCGGCGTGTAGTTTTACTACAAATCGTCGACCGTTTCAGCCTTTCGAATGTATAGACGAGTAGTAAAACTACACATGAGCGGCTTATGGCCCCTCGTTTCGTTGTGAGAATAATCGTTACTGTTGGTCATTAGCCAACTCGTACAGGTAAAAACTTGATGCCGGCTGCCAATAAAATCAGATTTTCAGCTATTTATCATCTTTGTTCGACAGTCGATCAGGTAGTGTATTTGGAAAAAACACTACATCCAGCCTCTCCCGTGCCGATCAAGGATAGACCATGAGCCTGCCCTCGCTTGTCCCAATATCGGAAACGGTGCCGGCCATTCTCCAGTCATTGGTCAGTCGTGCCGAACAGTCGTTCCGTGCGGTGGTCGCCTTGCTCGACGACGACCACGGGCTGTCGGCCTGGACCCCGCAGCGCTGGGAGGCGTTCAACCGTATTGCCGCCGCCAGCGACTTTGTCATCGAGCAGAGTCTCCGCGACCCGGTAATGCTGCTGGAGCTGGTGCGCAGCGGCGAGCTGGACCGCAGCCTGGCGTCCGGTGAAATGTGCGCGCAGATCGGTGCCGCCGTGCGGGCCGCCGAGACTGAAGAAGAACTGGGCCGCGTCCTGCGCCGCCAGCGAACCCGCCAGCAGGTACGGATCATCTGGCGTGACCTGACCCGCCAGGCCGACCTGGTCCAGACCTGCCGCGACCTCTCGGACATGGCCGACACCTGCATCGACCAGGCCTATCGATGGTTGTACCAGCGCCTCAGCCAGCAATTCGGCACACCCACCGGACGGCGCAGCGGCGAGCCGCAGCAGATGGTCATCCTGGGCATGGGCAAGCTGGGTGCCGTGGAGCTGAACCTGTCGTCGGACATCGATCTGATCTTCGCCTACCCCGAGGGCGGCGAAACCGTTGGCGTCAAGCGACCACTGGATAACCAGGAGTTTTTCATTCGTGTCGGCCAGCGCCTGATCAAGGCCCTGGACCCGATGACCGTCGACGGTTTTGTGTTCCGCGTCGACATGCGCCTGCGCCCCTATGGCTCAGCCGGTGCCCTGGTGCTGAGTTTCAATGCCCTGGAGCAGTATTACCAGGACCAGGGCCGCGACTGGGAACGCTACGCCATGATCAAGGCGCGTGTGGTGGCGGGCGACCAGGTGGCCGGTGCCCAGTTGCTCGACATGCTGCGCCCGTTCGTCTATCGCCGTTACCTGGATTTTTCCGCCATCGAAGCGTTGCGCACCATGAAGCAGCTGATCCAGCAGGAGGTGCGGCGCAAGGGCATGGCCGACAACATCAAGCTGGGCTCGGGCGGCATTCGTGAGGTGGAGTTCATTGCCCAGGCGTTCCAACTGATCCATGGCGGCCGCGACCTGAGCTTGCAGCAGCGTCCGCTGCTCAAGGTGCTGGGGACACTCGAAGGCCAGGGCTATCTGCCGGCCAAGGTGATCGACGAGCTGCGCCAAGGCTATGAATTCCTGCGTTATACCGAACATGCGATCCAGGCCATCGCCGATCGCCAGACCCAGATGTTGCCGGACAACCCGCAGGACCAGGCGCGCATTGCGTTCATGCTGGGTTTTGCCGACTGGTCGGCCTTTCACGAGCAATTGATGTACTGGCGCGGGCGTGTGGCCTGGCATTTCGGCCAGGTCATCGCCGACCCGGATGAAGAGGCGGGTGGCGAAAGCGAAGTCGTGGTGGGCGGTGAATGGTTGCCGTTGTGGGAAGACAGCCAGGATGAAGAGGCGGCGTGTCGTCAGTTGGAGGAGGGTGGCTTCGTCGATGCACCCAAAGCCCTCAAGGCCTTGGCCGCCCTGCGCGGCAGCCCGCAACTGCGCGCCATGCAGCGCCTGGGACGCGAGCGTCTGGATGCCTTCATTCCACGCCTGCTGGCCCAAGCCGTGGAACATGCCGATCCGGACCTGGTGCTGGAGCGGGTGCTGCCCTTGGTCGAAGCGGTAGCCCGCCGCTCGGCCTACCTGGTGTTGTTGACGGAAAACCCTGGCGCCCTGCGCCGTTTGCTGACGTTGTGCGCGGCGAGCCCGTGGATTGCTGAACAAATCACCCGTTTCCCCTTGCTGCTCGATGAATTGCTCAATGAGGGCCGGCTGTTCAAGCCGCCCTTGGCGCCGGAGTTGGCGGCAGAGTTGCGTGAGCGCCTGACGCGCATCCCCGAGGATGACCTTGAGCAACAAATGGAGGCGCTTCGGCATTTCAAGCTGGCGCACCGCCTGCGGGTGGCCGCCTCGGAAATCGCCGGCAGCCTGCCGCTGATGAAAGTCAGCGATTACCTGACCTGGCTGGCCGAGGCGATTCTCGAACAAGTGTTGGCCCTGGCCTGGCGCCAGACGGCCGCCAAGCACGGCGTGCCTTTGCGCACCGATGGCAGTCTGTGCGATCCGGGCTTCATTATTGTCGGTTATGGGAAAGTCGGCGGCCTGGAATTGGGACATGGTTCCGACCTGGACCTGGTGTTCATCCACGATGGCGATCCGCACGCGGAAACCGACGGTCCCAAACCCATCGATGGTGCGCAGTTCTTCACCCGGCTCGGCCAGCGGATCATTCATCTGCTGACCGCGCAGACCAACTCCGGGCAGTTGTATGAAGTGGATATGCGCCTGCGGCCATCCGGGGCGTCGGGGTTGCTGGTCAGTTCGCTCGGGGCGTTTGCCCGTTACCAGGAGAATGAAGCCTGGACCTGGGAGCATCAGGCGTTGGTGCGGGCGCGGGTGCTGGTGGGCAGCCAGGACGTGGGCCAGGCGTTCGAGAAGGTCCGCGGCCAGGTGCTGGGGCGCAAGCGTGACTTGCCGACGCTGCGCCAGGAGGTCAGCGAAATGCGCGCCAAGATGCGCGACAACCTGGGCAGCAAGGTCACCGCCGCCGGAACCGCGCCAAATGCCTTCGAGGCCACGGCGCCCTTCGACCTCAAGCAGGATGCCGGAGGTATCGTCGATATTGAATTTATGGTGCAATACGCGGCTCTGGCGTGGTCCGAGGAACACCCATCGCTGGTGCGCTACACCGATAACATCCGCATTCTGGACGGGTTGCAGGAGGTCGGGCTGATGTCGGCCGAAGATGCCACGCTGTTGCGCGAAGCCTACAAAGCCTATCGCTCCGCCGCTCACCGCCAGGCCTTGCAGAAAGATGCCGGGGTGATCGCAGGCGACCAGTTCGTGGAGGAGCGTCGGCAGGTGCTGCGGATCTGGCGGGAGCTGGGGCTGAGCTGAAGCTTAAAACGTGGGAGCGGGCTTGCTCGCGAAGGCGGAGTGTCAGTCAACTGGGATGTTGAATGTGCCGGCCTCTTCGCGAGCAAGCCTGCTCCCACAGTAGATTGCCGGTGTTTTCGCGACCTGAGCCACAGTGATTCTCGAGGCGGGGAGGCGTAGGCCTCCCCGTAGCGTTTTTGGAAACTACATGAATATTCTGATCGTTGGGCCCAGCTGGGTCGGTGACATGGTGATGGCGCAGACACTGTTCCAGTGCCTGAAACAGCGTCATCCGCAGTGCGAAATCGACGTCCTGGCCCCCGAGTGGAGCCGGCCGATCCTTGAGCGTATGCCCGAGGTACGCAAGGCCTTGAGCTTCCCGCTCGGCCACGGCGTGCTGGAGCTGGCGACCCGTCGGCGCATTGGCAAATCCCTGGCCGGTCAGTACGACCAGGCGATTGTGTTGCCCAATTCGTTGAAATCGGCACTGGTGCCGTTTTTCGCGGGCATCCCCAAGCGCACCGGCTGGCGTGGCGAGTTTCGCTACGGCCTGCTCAACGACGTGCGCACCCTGGACAAAGAGCGCTACCCGCTGATGATCGAGCGCTTCATGGCCTTGGCCTACGAGCCTGGGACCGAGTTGCCCAAGCCGTATCCACGACCGAGCCTGCAGATCGACCCGCTCACCCGCGAAGCGGCGCTGGCCAAGTTCGGCCTGAGCCTGGACCGACCGGTATTGGCCCTGTGTCCGGGGGCCGAGTTCGGTGAGTCCAAGCGCTGGCCGGCCGAGCATTACGCCCAGGTTGCCGAGGCGAAGATTCGCGAAGGCTGGCAGGTCTGGCTGTTCGGCTCGAAAAAAGATCATCCGGTGGGCGAGGACATCCGCTCACGGCTGATCCCGGGCCTTCGGGAAGAGTCGGTAAACCTCAGCGGCGACACGTCCCTGGCCGAGGCCATCGACCTGTTGTCCTGCGCCGATTCGGTGGTCTCCAACGACTCCGGCCTGATGCACGTGGCCGCGGCCCTGAGCCGCCCATTGGTGGCGGTCTACGGTTCCACCTCGCCGGGCTTTACGCCACCGTTGGCCGACCAGGTCGAAGTCGTGCGGCTGGGTATCGAGTGCAGTCCGTGCTTCGACCGCACCTGTCGCTTCGGTCATTACAATTGCCTGCGCCAGCTCATGCCATCGTCGGTGAACGAGGCCTTGGAGCGTTTGCAGGGTACACCCGTGGAGGTTCGGTAACTTGCGGGTATTGCTGATCAAGACCTCTTCGCTGGGGGATGTGGTCCACACCCTGCCGGCGCTGACCGACGCGGCGCGGGCGATTCCCGGCATCAAGTTCGATTGGGTGGTGGAAGAAGGCTTTGCCGAAATCCCCACCTGGCACCCGGCCGTGGGCAAAGTCGTTCCGGTAGCGATCCGTCGCTGGCGCAAGAACCTCTGGCAAACCATCAAGAGTGGCGAATGGCGACGCTTCAAGCAGAGCGTGCGGGCCGAAAAGTACGACCTGGTCATCGACGCCCAAGGCCTGCTGAAAAGCGCCTGGCTGACTCGCTACGTCAAGGCTCCGGTGGCCGGTCTGGATAAAAATTCGGCGCGTGAACCCCTGGCGGCGCGCTTTTATTCCCGGCGCCTGGCGGTGGCCCGTGGTCAGCATGCGGTCGAGCGCGTACGGCAGCTGTTTGCCCTGGCGCTGGGGTATGACTTGCCGCAGACGCTGGGTAACTATGGCCTCAACGTCGATCGATTGGTGGAATTGCCACGCCCCTATCCCTACGTGGTGTTCCTGCACGGCACGACCTGGGAGTCCAAGCATTGGCCCGAACTTTACTGGCGCCAGCTCACCGAGCGCATGGGGCAGTTCGGCGTGGTGGTAAAACTGCCGTGGGGCAACCCCGCCGAAAAGGCCCGGGCCGAACGCATCGCCAACGGGTTGCGCAACGCCCTGGTGCTGCCGAAGCTGAACCTCGGCGGCATGGGCAAGGTGCTTGCCGGTGCCCAGGCCTGTGTGGCCGTGGACACCGGTCTCGGTCATCTGGCTGCGGCCCTGGACGTACCGACCATTTCGTTGCTTGGCCCGACCAATCCGGTGCTGACCGGCGCCTACGGCAAGGGCCAGATCCATCTCGCCAGCGATTTCCCCTGTGCGCCTTGCATGCAAAAGCAGTGCACTTACCCACCCACCGCCGAAGATGCCCGGCGGTTTGACCTGAAACGCGAGCAGCCCCTGTGCTTCACGCGTCTGAACCCCGAGCGTGTTGCCAGCCACCTGAGCACGTTATTGGCTGAGGAGTCGCGCTGATGCAATTGGCTTTTGTCCTTTATAAGTACTTCCCCTTCGGTGGCCTGCAGCGTGACTTCATGCGCATCGCCCTGGAGTGCCAGCGACGCGGTCACCAGATCCGCGTCTACACGCTGATTTGGGAAGGTGACGTGCCGCCCGGCTTCGAGGTGCTGGTCGCGCCGGTCAAGGCGCTGTTCAACCATCGCCGTAACGAGAAGCTCAGTGCGTGGATGGAGGCCGACCTGGCCAAGCGCCCGGTGGACCGTTTGATCGGCTTCAACAAAATGCCCGGCCTGGACGTGTACTACGCTGCCGACGGCTGCTTCGAAGACAAAGCGCAGAACCTGCGCAATTCGCTGTACCGGCGCTGGGGCCGCTACCGGCATTTCGCCGAGTACGAGCGGGCGGTGTTCGCCAAGGATGCCAAGACCGACGTGCTGATGATTTCCGAAGTCCAGCAGCCACTGTTCATCAAGCACTACGGCACACCGCTTGAGCGCTTTCACCTGCTGCCGCCGGGCATCGCCCAGGACCGGCGTCGGCCCACCGACGCCGACGAGATCCGCGCGGCGTTCCGGGCCGAATTCGAACTGGCCGATGACGACCTGCTGCTGGTGCAGATCGGTTCCGGGTTCAAGACCAAGGGCGTGGATCGCAGCCTCAAGGCCCTGGCCGCGCTGCCCGCCGAATTGAGAAAACGCACCCGGTTGTTTGTAATCGGCCAGGACGACCCCAAGGTATTCCAACTGCAGAGCGCCGCACTGGGGCTCGGTGATAATGTGCGGTTCCTCAAGGGGCGCAGCGACATCCCGCGTTTCCTGCTGGGTGCCGACCTGTTGATCCATCCAGCGTACAACGAGAACACCGGCACCGTACTGCTCGAAGCGCTGGTGGCCGGATTGCCGGTGCTGGTCAGCGCGGTGTGTGGGTACGCCCATTACATCGCCGAGGCCGACAGTGGCCTGGTGCTGGACGAGCCGTTCGAACAAGCCCAGCTCACCGAGTATCTGGGCCGCATGTTGAACGATGCCGATGCCAGGACGGCCTGGAGCCGCAACGGTCTGGCCTTCGCCGAGACGGCCGACCTCTACAGCATGCCGCAGCACGCGGCCGATGTGATTTTGGCGGAGCACACACAATGAAGTTGATGCTGGCCGAACCGTTCAAGAGCCTTTGGGCCGGGCGCGATGCGTTCACCGAAGTCGAAGCGCTCAAGGGCGAGGTCTATCGTGAACTGGAAGCCCGGCGCACCTTGCGCACGGAGGTGGACGGTCGCGGCTTTTTCGTGAAGATCCACCGTGGCATCGGTTGGGGCGAGATCTTCAAGAACTTGTTCACCGCCAAGCTGCCGGTCCTCGGGGCAGGGCAGGAGTGGAAGGCTATCCAGCGTTTGCAGGAGGCTGGCGTGCCGACCATGACCGCTGTCGCCTACGGCGAGAAGGGCAGCAATCCGGCGGACCAGCACTCGTTCATCGTCACCGAAGAGCTGGCGCCGACCGTCAGCCTCGAAGACTTCAGCATCGACTGGGTCAAGCAGCCGCCGCCACCGGCACTCAAGCGTGCCCTGATCGCCGAAGTGGCGCGCATGACCGGCATGATGCACCGCGCCGGGGTCAACCATCGCGACTGCTACATCTGCCACTTCCTGCTGCACACCGACAAGCCGGTGACGCCTGCCGACTTCAAGCTTTCGGTGATCGACCTGCACCGTGCCCAGACCCGTCCAGCCATTACCGCTCGCTGGCGCAACAAGGACCTGGCGGCGCTGTATTTCTCGGCGCTGGACATTGGCCTGACCCGGCGCGACAAATTGCGTTTTCTCAAGGGCTATTTCCAGCAGCCGTTGCGCCGGATCCTCGCTGAAGAGGCGTCGCTGCTGGCCTGGCTCGAAGGCAAGGCCAACAAGCTGTATGCCCGCAAGCAGCGATACGGGGACGCGCTCTGATGTCAGGTTGGACACTGGAGCCGGCCTACGCCGACCTGGCGCAGGATTTCGGCAGCCTCGAGGCGGTCTTCGCGTTGCAAGGGGAGCGTTTGACCCGTGATCCGTTGTCAGAGGTGATCCGGGTGCAGCGCAACGGTGTGAATTACTACGTCAAGCGCTACGTCGGGGCGGGCAAGGGCTTGCGCCGTTACCTGGGCAGGCCGCGGGTCAAGTCCGAATGGCAGAACCTCAAGCGCTTCGCCAAGTGGGGCATCCCTACCGCCGAAATCGTCGCCTGGGGCCTGGAGCGAAACGGCGCGGCCTATGCCCGTGGCGCGATGATCACCCGCGAACTGCCGCATACAGAAGACCTCTCGGCGCTGGCCGAGCGTTGCGATCCGAGGCTGGCCGACCGCGCCTGGGTTGAAGGCGTGAGCCGGCAACTGGCCGGTTACACACGGACCATGCACGAGCAGCGCTTCACCCATAATGATCTGAAATGGCGCAACCTGCTGGTCGATGACCAGGCGAAGCTGTTCCTGATCGACTGCCCGAACGGCGACTTCTGGCGCGGCTTCTGGCTCAAGTACCGCATCACCAAGGATTTGGCGTGCCTGGACAAAGTGGCCAAGTATCACTTGTCGGCCACGCAGCGCCTGCGGTTCTACCTGCAATACCGCCAGCGCGACCGGCTCAATGCGTGCGACAAGAAACGCATCCGTCACGTGGTGAGATTTTTCGAGGGGCGTGAATGACTGATTTTCTGGCCGCTGAAGACCGGGCGTTGTTGCAACGTCATGGGCTGGACAGCTTCGAGGCCTTGTGGGCGCGGCAACTGGACGCGGTGGACGTTCCCAACACCTTGGGTGACGGCTGGAGCAGTGTGTTCCGGCTGGACCTGGAGGGGCAGGGCTATTACCTCAAGCGCCAGAGCAATTACCTGACCCGGACCTTGTCCCACCCGTTTGGCGAGCCGAGTTTTTCCCGGGAGTTTCGCAACATCAGCCGATATCGCCAGTTGGGGATTCCGGCCCTGCAAGCGGTGTTCTATGGTCAGCGCAAGGTGAATGGCGAGGTGCGAGCGGTCTTGCTGACCCGAGCCCTGGACGGCTGGGATGACCTGGACTCACTGCTGCGGCGCTGGTCGACCCTGACGGCGGCGCAACGCACCACCATTTTGAAAGCCTGCGGCCAGTTGGCGCGGCGTCTGCACGGCATGCATCAGGTGCACGGTTGTTTCTATCCAAAACACATCTTTCTGCAAGCCAGCGATAGCGGTTACCAGGCGCAATTGATTGATCTGGAAAAGACCCGGCCACTGCTGTTCGGCCTGCGAGATCGGATCAAGGACCTGGAGCCGTTGCTGCGTCGCGCCTCGATCTGGAGTCACGACGAGGTGCGCCAATTGCTGTCTGTTTATCTGGACCAGCCGCTCGACGGAGCGCTGGTCGATAACTGGATGACCCGCCTGACCATCCGGCGCAGCCACAAGGAAGCCCGTTGATGCACTTGTCCGAATTGAAGAACGCCGGCCGCAGTCCCAGCCTGCCCCTGAGCCTGGAGCTGGCCGATGCCGCCGGTCCGGCGAAGTTGCAGCTGCTTTCGCTGTTGCGGGTGTTGCCGGGGCAGCGTTACGTTGGCGCGGGCGTCTGGCGCGGCCGGCCGGTGCTGGCCAAGTTGTTGGTGGGCAGCAAGGCCGCCCGGCATTTTCAACGGGAACTGCAAGGCGTGCGCCTGCTGGCGGAGCAAGGGTTGACGACGCCGCTGTTGCTCGCCGATGGCCTGAAAGAGGGTGAAGGCGGCTGGTTGTTGTTCCAATTGCTCGAAGGCGCCGAGAGCTTGGGGGATGCCTGGAAACAGGTCGAGCACCTGCCATTGCTGGCTGACGAGCAAACGGCGGTATTGGCCGAAGCCCTGGGCGCTATCGCGCAATTGCACAGCAAAGGCCTATGGCAGGAAGACTTGCACCTGGACAATCTGCTGCGTCACGACGGCAACCTCTACTTGATCGACGGCGCTGGCATCCGTGCTGAAACCCCAGGTCAACCGCTGTCGCGGCAGAAAGTCCTGGAGAACCTGGGAGTGTTTTTCGCTCAGCTTCCCAAAGCCCTCCAGCCGTTCAATGAAGAGCTGTTGGTGCATTACCTGCTAGGCAACGCCGAACACGCGCTGCCCATGGAAGCGCTGCAAAAACAGATCGACAAGGTGCAAGCCTGGCGCCTGAAGGATTTCCTCGCGAAAGTCGGGCGCGAGTGCAGCCTGTTCAGCGTGCAACGCGGGGCGTTTGGCCTGCGGGCGATCCGCCGTGATGAAGAAGCGGCCATGACACCGGTGCTAGAGCAGGCCGATGCATTGCTCGACCAGGGACACCTATTCAAGACCGGCGGCGCGGCCAGTGTCGGCAAAGTCGAGGTGAACGGTCGCACCTTGGTGATCAAGCGCTACAACATCAAGAACTTCGCCCATTGGCTCAAGCGCTTCTGGCGCCCGAGTCGCGCCTGGCATTCCTGGCGCGAAGGCCATCGTTTGGCCTTTCTCGGCATCGCCACGCCCAAGCCCCTGGCTCTGCTGGAAAAGCGTTTCCTGTGGCTGCGTCGCGGTGCGTACCTGGTGACCGAATACCTGTCCGGGTCCGACATCATCGAGCGTTTTGCTCCCTACGTGGAAAACGGTGACGCCCCCGAGACGGAATTGCTGGCGCTGGATCGCTTGTTCGCGGACCTCATCCGCGAACGCATCAGTCACGGCGACTTCAAGGGCCACAACCTGTTCTGGCAGCAAGACCGCTGGGCGTTGATCGACCTCGACTCGATGTGCCAACACCGCACCCACGCCAGCTTCGCCCAGGCCTACGCCCGTGATCGCGCGCGGTTCATGCGTAATTGGCCGCAGGACAGTGCGTTGTATCGGATGATTGATGGGCGGTTGCCGAAGGGCGTCGATACCGCGCCATCTGTCTTGTAACCGGTCACCGTGGCGAGGGAGCTTGCTCCCGCTGGGCTGCGCAGCAGCCCCAAAACCATTCAACGCGGTGTGCCAGGAAAAAATAGACGGTAGGTCTTGCGGCTGCTGCGCAGCCGAGCGGGAGCAAGCTCCCTCGCCACGGACCGCGTACACCTTCAGGCCGAGAAAGGGGCGGATTCGGGTTTGAAATGGACTGCCGCTATCGGCTATCGCGAGCAAGCTCGCTCCCACAGGTTTTTGTATCGTCTGCAAACATTGTGAGCATCCGCAAAACCATGCGGGAGCGAGCTTGCTCGCGATAGCGGTGGTTCAGCTACAGGGATGCTGACCGCACTACGGGGAGGAAGGTTTGGGGGGAGGGGTATTTGCGCTCCAGAAAGCGAAAAGCCCCGATGAAACTCACCGAGGCTTAGACGCCGACCGGGATCTCCCAGTCCATTTGCGTGAAGCCTATGTTGGTGGCCATGGACTGTCAATGAACGCCCGAGCGGCAAAACCCACAAGCTCCCCACTCACCGCTAGAGGCTTAATGCCGCTTTTAAGCTATAATCCCGCCCTTTAGCTGCCCCGTGCCCTGGGCGCGCGGCACATCAATTTTTCGCGGCGCTTGTCGCCCATATGCAGACATAAGAGGCTAGACCCCTGTGGCATTGACGATTCTTGGCCTGTCCGGCGCCCTTAGCCATGATCCTTCCGCTGCGTTGTACATTGACGGCAAGCTGATCGCAGCGGCCGAGGAAGAGCGCTTCGTACGCGATAAACATGCAAAGAACCGCATGCCCTACGAGTCGGCGAAGTTCTGCCTGGAGCAGGCCGGTATCAAGCCTTCCGACGTCGATGTAGTGGCGATCCCCTTCGCCCCGATCAGCCTGTTCGGCGAGGCGCGCTGGCACTATGCCAAGCGCTACTGGTACGCCCCGGACCGGGCCCTCGACGCGATCCTGATGGGCAACCGTCGCTACAAGCGCTATCGCCGCAAGATCGTCTGGTGCCTGGAGCAACTGGGCTTCGATCCGAAAAAAATCAAGATCGAGCCGGTCGAGCATCACCTGGCCCACGCCTCCAGCGCCTATCACTGCTCGGGCTTCCAGGAGAAAACCGCGATCCTGGGCATCGACGGCAAGGGCGAATACGCCACGACCTTCTTTGGCTACGGCGAAAACGGCAAGATCCACAAGATCAAGGAATTCTTCGACCCGGACTCCCTGGGCGGCCTGTACGGCGCGATCACCGAATTCCTCGGCTTTGAAATGCTTGACGGTGAGTTCAAGGTCATGGGCATGGCGCCCTATGGCGATGCCAGCAAGTACGATTTCTCGCGTTTGGCCTCGTTCGAAAACGGCGAACTGGTGATCAACACCGACTACGCCAACGTGATCGGCCTGCGTCGCTATAAAGAGAAGGGCAAGGGTTTTTACTTCTCGCCGAAGCTGATCGAATGGCTCGGCCCGAAACGCGAAGGCGACATCGCCGACGAGCCGTACATTCACTACGCGGCGAGCATGCAAGCGCTGTTCGAGAAGCTCGCGCTCCAGATGATCGACCACTACCTGGGCGACGTGCTCAAGGAGACCGGCAAGCTGGCCTTCGCGGGTGGCTGCGCGTTGAACGTCAAGTTGAACCAGAAAATCATCGCCCGTGACGACGTCAAGGAGCTGTTCGTGCAACCGGCTTCCGGCGACGCCGGTACTGCTGTGGGTGCTGCGGCTTATGTGTCCCACGCCCGTGGCGTACCCGTAGAGAAGATGGAACACGTCTACCTCGGCCCGGCCTACAGCAACGAAGATGTGATCGCTGCATGCGCCCGTCATCCGAGCAAGCCTGCGTGGCGCAAGATCGACAACACCCCCGAGCGCATCGCCAGGATCATGGTCGACGGCAACCCGGTGGCCTGGTTCCAGGGGCGCATGGAGTTTGGCCCGCGGGCCTTGGGCGGTCGTTCGATCATCGGTTGCCCAAGTGCCAGCGGCGTGGCCGATCGCATCAACGAACAGATCAAGTTCCGCGAGCGCTGGAGGCCTTTCTGCCCGTCGATGCTCGACACCGTTGCGCCGCAGATGATCAAGGTCGACCACCCGGCGCCGTTCATGACGTTCACCTTCGAAGTGGCCGAAGAATGGAAAACCCGCGTGCCGGAAGTCGTCCATGAAGACGGCACGTCTCGGGCCCAGGTGCTCAAGCGCGAATACAACCCGCGCTACTACGACATGATGAAGGCCCTGGAAGTCCTGACCGGCAACGGCGTGTCGCTGAACACTTCGCTCAACCGTCGTGGCGAACCGATGATCTGCTCGCCCACCGACGCGCTGAACATGTTCTTCGGTTCCGACCTGCAGTACCTGATCATGGAAGACATCCTGGTGGTCAAAGATGGCGTGGACGCTTATGACTGAGACGTTGATCAGCGTTGTCATCCCTGCTTATAACTACGCCAAGACATTGCCGCGTGCGGTGAACTCTGTTGTGGCGCAGTTGGGAGATGCTCCAGCTGAACTGCTGGTGATCGATGACGGTTCAACTGACGCGACGCCACAAGTGCTGGAACAGCTCCAGGCTGAACATGCGAATTGCTTTCGAGTTCTGCGTAAACCCAATGGTGGTCTATCTTCGGTTCGTAATCGCGGGATCGAGGAGGCACGAGGGCCATACATAATCTTCCTGGATGCCGATGATGAGATGGCTCCAGGCGCGCTGGCTGCGGTGGCCCAACATATCGCCAGTCATCCCGAGAGCCGTTTTATCATTGGTGGGCACTGGTCGGTGTTTGCCGATGGCCGTCGGGTCCAGCATCGCGTAAAACCCTTGCCTGCCACACCGCGCGAACGTGTGCGTGGCTACTTGCTGGACAAGACGGTGACGCTGTCCAACGGTGCCTGCGTGATGCATCGCGATGTGTTTGCGCCGGGCAATTACCCCGAGCACTTGCGTAACGTCGAAGATATCCCGGTGTTTGCCCAGGTGTTGGCGCGTTTCCCGTGCAGCGTTCTCGATCAGCCGCTGGCGTTGATCTATAAGCATGATGACAGTATGCGGCACGACCTCAAGCAAAGCCTGGCGGCGGGCATTGGGATGGTTGACGAGGTGTTTTCCCCTGCGCGCTTACCTGAACTGCAGGACTTGCGCCAGGCTTTCATGGCTCAGCGCTGCCTGTCGTTGTTCCGTGATTGCTACACCGCTGGCGATTATGTCAACGCCAGGGCTTTTTATGTTCAAGCTGTGCGCACCGATATTCGTTCTCTCACGCGTTGGCCCTATACCCGCAAGGCCATTCGGTTGTTGTTCAAATGAGTGCGCCGTTGTCCGGCGAAGGAGTGCTCCAGGTTGATGGATGCTGGGCGCAAAAGGCACGGGAGCTGGATCGTTATCGTTGGAAGTTGCTACGCGAGCGTCATGGTCGCTTTGGCAGCCTGCTGCGCCTGGTTCGTGATGTGCTCGTCGATGTTGCTGTCGGGATACGCGCCAAAGCGTGCTTGAGTGGTTCGGTCGACCCCATGCACTGTGAGGTGCTGTTGCTGCATTCGGCCCCCAAGTCCATGGCATTGCAGCGCAAGAATATTTTGATCGAGGCCCTGCGTGAGCGCGGACACCATCTGAAGGAAGCCGCTTTACGCTCGCCGTCAGATGCTTGCGCGCAGCGAATGCTTGTGGCACCTGCGCAGTCTGTACCGCTGCGATATCTGGTATACGCGGCCCATGCCCAGTGGTTAGTGATGACCTATCAGCCCAAGGTGTTGATCAACGAGCGCAACGGTAGTCTCCATGCGCCATTTCTGCGCCTGGCATTGGCTGCGCGTGGCGCTCGACTGCTGCATCTGGCCCACGCCGCGACGCTGGAGTCTTCTCGGCGGCTGGCGATGAACGACTTTGATTTCTACGGCGTCTTTGGGCGCAGTTCGCTCGTTGCCTTGCAAGAGCGAACCTTGCGGTTTGGTGAGTCGACAGTCGTGCTGGTCGGGTCCTACCTGGTCGATGAAACCTATGATCTGCCTGTCGCCGACCCGGCGCTCCGAACGGTGTTGGTTTTGGGGGTTGGTCCTGATCGGGAGAAAGACTCGGGCTACCAGAACACCTATCAGCTATTGTGCGATTGGGCCGAACGCAATCCGCACTATCGCGTACTGTTCAAGCGTCACCCGCGTAGCAAGGCGCAATTCTGGAGCGCTGCTGCCGAGCGATTGGCCAACGTAGAACTGCTGGATATCACGTGCTCGCTAGCCCAGGCGCTGGCCCAGGCCAGCGTTGTGATCAATATCATGTCCAATGCCGGTATCGAGGCAGGGTTGGCGGGCCGGCCGGTGATCCATGTGAACGCGGGCAGTGATCAGGACATTTTTTCCCATTCGCTTTTTTTTGGACCTCAAGTTCGTGATGAACCTGAATTGTCCCGTCAGTTGCAGGCGCTTGAGTGCGACTACCAGGGGCATGTGGCCCGAGCCCGCCATTTCGCCGATTATCACTTGGTGTACGGTTCTCAGGGGTTGGCGAAAACCGTTCAACTAGTCGATAACCTGTTGCACGACGTAGAGCCTGTGCGGGACTTCGAGACCTTCAGGCTGCCTGCAGTCGGTTGACCTCGGGGGTAGATGGCTTAAGCGTTGAGCGCCAGCCTCACTTCCAGTTCATTGCACAGGTGTTGGTGGGTCATGTAGTGCTCCAGGAACTGGTTGTCCTTGAGTAGCCAATCGCGCTCCTGCCGATAGCGCAACATATGCTTGAAATTGCGCAGGCGCAGGCCTTTGCGAAGCGGCTTGCGGTAGGTGCGCAGATCAGCAATGTCGATCAGTCCCAACGTGTTTTGCGGCGTCAATACGACGTTGCCCAGGTGCGCGGAGCGAAAGTAGATGCCGTTCTGATGCAACCGTGCAACGAACTCTCCCAATCGCGCCTGAAGATCCTCATTAGTATCCACGTTCAGCAGTTGACGCAGGGTGTAGCCAGGCAGTGGAGTGTAATGGACGGCATCGCACTTGATGCTGGGGATGCGATAAACCTGGAGAATTTCCGGGCACTCGATGCCGCGTTCGCGCAGCGTTCGGCAGTTATCGGCGAAGCGCTTGGCGTAAGGAGCCCAGAGCGCGGAGGTCAGCAGGCGTTTGCGACGAAACAGCTTGAGTATCGAGCCATCAGTCAGGCGCAGGACTTTATCCCCTTTACCATCGGCTTCGAGAACCTCGGCACCTTCGCGCAGGCTGAGATAAAGTGCATGGTCGAGCGTTTGCATCAGTGCTCCAAAAACTGGCCCGATGGATGAGCCGCAGGCTATGTTACCGCAGTGTGCATGCTGCAAAAACAGCTGT
Organism: Pseudomonas sp. NFACC51; assembly: GCF_900103575.1. Classification (NCBI taxonomy): domain Bacteria; kingdom Pseudomonadati; phylum Pseudomonadota; class Gammaproteobacteria; order Pseudomonadales; family Pseudomonadaceae; genus Pseudomonas; species Pseudomonas sp. NFACC51. Next base: position 163,491 of record NZ_FMXH01000006.1, read on the forward strand.
GGTATAGTCGCGCCACATTTCAAAGGATCCCGGCGCTGTCCATGGGGTCGCCTGGACTCTGTCACAGAGTGTTGGTTCTGATCCATGTTGCTATTCGCCATGCGTCGGCTGGCGTGTAGGTGCTGCCTATCTTCTGGACACTCCATGACGACAATGCTGTTCATTTCCTTGGCCGCTCATCAAGGCCTTTACTTCAATCGGTTGCTCAACGAAACAGAACTACAAGGCAAAGTAGTTACCCCTTCACAGATGCCTTGGTTTGGGGCGCTCCAGATATCCAGGATCCTTTCTCGCATCGACTGGGAGAGCTTGATCGAAGAGAAATGCGAGGAGCGTCGCGTCAAGAACAAGAGCAATGGTCGGCTTTACCGCCTATTGCTACGTCTTGAACTTTTTGGGATGGCACTGCGGGCCCAGGCTTTGCTCAATCGTGAGCGTCCTGATGCGTTGGTATTCTGGAATGGTTCCCATCGCTATTGCCGATTGCTGACGGCGCTGGCCCCGTCGAGTTGCAAGACGTTCTTTTTCGAGAATGGCCTGTTGCCCGATACCACGACGGTGGACCCCAAGGGCGTGAATTACCTGAATGCGGTTCCGCGTGAGGCCGATTTTTACCTCAACTATCCTTACCTCGTGCCTGAAAACCAGGCCGCCCCAGTGCTGATCCCCCGTCCGCCTCGTACCACTGGCCCGGCACCCATTGCGCTGCCGCAGCAGTTCGTCTTTGTTCCGTTTCAAGATGACCGAGATAGCCAGGTTCGGCTGTTTTCTCCCTGGATCAGCAACATGCGCGAGATGTTTGCCTTGGGCGAACGACTGGCTAAAGAGACGGGGCTGACAGTGGTGTTCAAGGAGCATCCGTCCAGTCGAGAGACGTATCCAGAACTGCATGAGCGTACCGGTGATCGTGTGCTGTTCGCCAACGGTAACTCTACCCAGCAATTGATTGAGTCCAGTCTTTTTGTGATGACGATCAATTCGACGGTTGGCCTGGAAAGCCTGCTCCTGGGCAGGCCTGTGCTTACCTTGGGCCAAGCGTTTTTCAACATAGAGGGGCTGGTGATGCATGCCGACACCGCTGAACAGGCGGTGGAATTGGCGCGTGCATTCCCGCGATGGCCGCTTGACGAGCAATTAAGACGTAACTTCCTGCACTACCTTAGCGAGCACTATTGCATTAAGGGGGGCTGGAAGAACGCAGATAAAGCTCAGTTGCAACGAGTTGCCGATCGAATGCTGGGGAAAAGTTAAGTGCTGTCAGAAATGAAAAGGTTTATTAGCAAGGATGTCCTGGCGGTGTGGGCATCCATCGGGTTCCTCATTTTGTTATGTGGCCCGTGGGTACTGCCGAGCAACAAGCTTTATCACCAGATGTTGATTGTACTGCTCTGGCTGCCCGCCTTGCTGGCGCTGGTTCATCGGGATTTTCGCCTGTTACTCAAACAGCCGGAGTGCATTTTTTTCCTCTTGTTCGTTGCCTGGACGTTCCTGGTATTGGCGGTCGAAGGGGGCGATAACGTCTTCGGCAAGGTCAAGGTGACATTCTATGTAGCCTTGACCCTGGCAGGCGTGTTGCTGGCGGCACAGAACCGCCAATGGCGGCTAGAGTCCATGTTGTTGTACGCATCGATTATCGGTGGTGTTTTTGCGGCCGCTTCTTGGGTGTATTTTTATGGTCTATCCGCGCGGTCTTTGCACTCCCGGGTGATCGCCATCGGCTTATGGGACACCGCGATCATGGCGGCGCACGCGGTGGGCGCCTTGGCAATCATGGGCGCGTTCACACTGCGAACCAGGCGCTTCCCTCCTGTTGTGATGGCGTTGCTGCTGATCCCAGCGATCGGATATGCGCTGTTTCTGGGCTTCAGCCAAACGCGTGGTGTTTGGATCGGCTTGGTCGTCTGTTTTTTCGTTATGGCCGTAGCGCGACCGTCACGCCTGGGAAGCGGCCTGATCCTTCTGGGGGCGTTGGGAGTGGCGTGCATTGCTCTATTCAAACCCGAGATTCTATTGCAGCGTGGCGTCTCTTACCGTCCCGAGCTATGGCGAGGTGGTATTCAGTTGATTCTGGACCACTGGGTAACGGGGTTGGGATTCAATGAGTACCTGATTCCGGTCCCTGAAATAGCGAGGTCCTTCAAGCATCCCCATAACCTCTTTCTGGATACCGGAGTGCGTCTCGGGGTGCCTGGCCTGCTGTTGTTCGGCTGGCTGTGGCTGGCGGCTGGCTGGCGCGGCTGGATTTCGCGAGCCCAGCCGCTGGGTCAAGTGTTGCTGGCACTCTGGGTTTTTTCCGGAGCGTCGTTGCTGACCGATGGCATCGGTCTCTGGCTCAAACCGAACGCCGATTGGTTGATCACTTGGCTGCCGATTGCTTTGAGTATTGTGTTGGCCGCTCGGGGGAGCGCTGAAACCGAACGCTCCACCCAGAGCGTTTCTGTTTCCTGATGCTTATGACGCGAAAGCGAATTGCTATCGCTGTGCTGCCCAGTCGTTCAGTCCTGACTGCGCCGGTGTTGTAATTCGTTCGCTGTTACAATCTACATCTTGTCTCTTTTTTCAAACGTCCGAGGCGCACCGAATGGCCAATTCCGACCAGCAGTCGAGCATGACGATTTACCTGCGGTTGCTGAAATACGTGCTCCCGTACTGGGGTGCTTTCGCCATCAGTATTATCGGTTTCGTGCTGTTCGCATCCAGCCAGCCGATGCTGGCAGATATGCTCAAGCATTTTCTCGATGCCTTGCAGAAGCCCAACGACACTCAGTTCATGGGCGTTTCGCTGGTGCTCGGCGTGCCGTTGTTGATCGTGCTCATTGCCGTCTACCAAGGCATAGGCTCATTCCTGGGTAATTACTACCTGGCCAAGGTTGCCCGTGGCGTTGTCCACGACCTGCGTTGCGCCCTCTTCGACAACCTTTTGACCCTGCCCAACCGTTACTTTGACAACCATAACTCCGGCCATCTGATATCCCGTATTACCTATAACGTGACCATGGTCACCGGTGCCGCCACCGATGCGATCAAGGTGGTGATCCGTGAGGGCCTGACGGTGGTGTTCCTGTTCGGTTATTTGCTGTACAGCAATTGGAAGATGACGCTGGTATTGCTGGCGATTCTGCCGGTTATTGCCATTCTGGTGAGTAGCGCGAGCAAGAAATTTCGTAAACAGAGCAAGAAAATCCAGGTGGCGATGGGCGATGTGACCCACGTGGCCTCGGAGACGATCCAGGGCTACCGTGTGGTTCGCAGCTTTGGCGGTGAAAGTTACGAAATCGAACGGTTTCACAAGGCCAGTGCCGATAACATGAACCGCAGCCTGGGTATGACCCGGACCCAGTCGATCTATACGCCGATGTTGCAGTTGGTGATCTACATCGGCATGGCCGTGTTGATGTACCTGGTGCTTTACCTTCGCGGCGACGCTTCTGCCGGCGAATTGGTTGCTTATATCACCGCCGCCGGTTTGTTACCCAAGCCCATCCGTCAGTTGTCGGAAGTCAGCGCCACGATCCAGAAAGGCTTGGCCGCAGCGGATAGCATTTTCGAGCAGCTCGACGAAGAACCGGAAGTCGATACGGGGACCAAGGAGATGGCTCGTGTCAACGGGCGTCTGGAAGTGCGTAACCTGAGCTTTCAGTATCCGGGTACCGAGAAGATCGTGCTCGATGACATTTCCTTTACGGCCGAAGAAGGTCAGATGATTGCTCTGGTGGGGCGTTCGGGCAGTGGCAAGTCGACCTTGGCTAACCTGATTCCGCGTTTCTATCACCATGACCAGGGCCAGATCCTGCTCGATGGCGTGGATGTCGAGCAATACAAGCTCACCAACCTGCGACGCCACATCGCCCTCGTGACCCAACAGGTCACGCTGTTCAACGACAGCGTCACTAACAACATCGCTTATGGTGACCTTGCCGATGCGCCGTTCGAAGCTGTGCGCAAGGCGGCCGAAGATGCCTACGCCGCCGAGTTCATCGAGCAGATGCCTCAGGGGTACGACACGCTGGTGGGCGAAAACGGCGTCCTGCTTTCCGGAGGGCAGCGTCAGCGTCTGGCGATAGCCCGTGCGCTGCTCAAGAACGCACCGTTGTTGATCCTGGATGAGGCGACCTCGGCCCTTGATACCGAGTCCGAGCGCCACATCCAGGCAGCTTTGGATCAAGTGATGAAAGGGCGCACCACGCTGGTGATTGCTCACCGCTTGTCGACTATCGAGAAGGCCGACTTGATCCTGTTGATGGACAAGGGGCGCATCGTCGAGCGCGGTACTCATGCCGAGTTGCTGGCACTCAATGGCTTCTATGCCCGGTTGCACGAGAAAGATTTCGTCGAAGGTGCCGAAGAGGCAGCGAAGGAGTCCTTCGTTTGATTTTGAGTTACTGGCGGTCTTGGCGAGAAAGCGGTTGGACCCCCATTGATGCGATGGCTTACGCCCAGGCCTGGCAACAGTTTGGCGGCAGTGTGGCCACTCACCCTGATGTGGTCGAGCGGCTGGCCGGGTTTGTAGGTATTCCAGTGCGTTATCTGGGCTGGTTCGTTGACGGGCAATTGTGTGCGGCGATCCCGACCTGGGGACGTCATGTGGCCTTATCCAAGGATGTGCTCAAGCGTGAAGGCAAGCGTGGCATGCTCGATCTTGGCAATGCCGAGGTCATCCTGCCGGTTGCCGAAGACGCTCGGATTCGTGTACGACATCGCATGCGCTATGTGTCCGAGCTCAATGCCCGGAACATGACCGGCCTTGTTGAGCAGCCTGAAGGTTTGGCGCTGGCCCGTGAACCCGAGGAATACAGTAAGAAGTTTCGTTACAACCAACGTCGCGAGCAGCGTTTGTTGGAGGATGCGGGTGGCAGTATCCGGCCTATGCTGGAGCTGAGCGCCAGCGAACAGGCGGCCATCTATGCAGACCTGTTCCAACGCCGCTGGAACTTCGAAGCCCCGGGCAAAAAACATCTGGCTGACGTGTTCGGCCTGATGCGAGAGTTCATGACCGGGTCCTTGATTTACCTGAACGACGAGCCGGTGGCTATTCAGATCCTGTACCGGGTCGAGGCACCCAAGTGGACCAGCCTTGAATACATCAACGGCGGCGTCGACCCGCAGAGTCGCGAGTTCAGTCCTGGCAGCGTGCTCAGTTTCGTCAATACCCAAACCGCTTGGGAGCAGGCCCGCGCCCTGGGCAAGCCGCTGCGTTATTCGTTCGGCCGTGCCGATCGCGAATACAAGGATCGCTGGTGTCACCGGGTTCCGGTCTATCAGGTTTGAGCGAGGGTAAACAGCCATGAGCGGACGCAAACAGCAATTGCTCAAACGCCATCGTCAACGCAAACGCCTGATACTGATTGGCATGTTGCTGGTGGCGTCGGCACTGGGTTTTTTTGTGTCGTGGTGGGCGTCGCCGCTTTTCCTGCTGTTGGGCTGGGTCGCCCACGAGGCCTGGTTTTGCGATCATCTGTTCTATGCTCCGGACGACGACTATCGTTATGACTTCCCTGCAGGCACGCTGCAGTTTTCTGCCATTTTGAACGATGGCCTCTTGCAGGTGGCGGGCGCGTTCAGCGCGGGGCAGACCCTGATTCTGCAAGTGCGGGTCAAAAGCCATTGGTTGGGGCGTTTTTTCGATCCTCAGGTATGGATCGGTGACGATCGCCAGGATCTGGAGCGTGGTGCCGCGGGGGAACGTTTCCTCAATCTGTCCGGACAGGATTCGCTACTGGCAAGCGGCGCCCTGAGAGTGCACGGCCGTTTTTGCAGCCTGGCGTCACAGGCGACCCTTCATGTCCTGAGCAACCCGGACTTTGGCCAGCAACGTTTGCTTATCATTGCCCCTCATGCCGATGATGCCGAACTCGCGGCTTTTGGTCTCTATAGTCGGGCGAGCGATGTGGCCATTGCCACGCTCACCCAGGGTGAAATCGAAGCCGATAACTATCGCGATATGGGCCTGGACATGGCTCAAGCCGCTCGTCTGAAGGGCCGCCTGCGTAGCTGGGACAGCCTGGCGGTACCGCTGTGGGGCGGGGTGGGGCAGCAGCAGTGTGTGCAATTGGGCTACTACTGCCTTCAGTTAGGGGCAATGGCGCAACAACCGGAGCGAAGCTTCGGCTCTCTGGAGTCGGGCGATAGTGATACTCGGGACGTGCGCCGGTTCAACGCCCTGAGTCTGCCCGGTGACGTTGACGGCCAGCCCAGTTGGCGCAACCTGGTGGCCGATCTGGTAGGACTGCTTGAGCATCACCGACCGGACGCGGTAGTGACACCTCATCCCGAACTGGATCCTCACAGCGACCATGTTGCCGCTACTCGCGCCTTGATGGAGGCAATTGAACTCAGTACCTGGCGCCCACGTACCCTGCTGCTGTATGCCAACCACCTGCACGATAACGACCGTTGGCCAATGGGTCCGGCAGGCTATGGTATCGCCTTGCCGCCAGCCATCGAGCCGTTGCCGGCCGATGGCCTATGGAGTCCGCTGCTGGATGCACCAACCCGTATGGACAAGGCGATGGCCTTAGGCATGCAGCACGATTTGCAGGGTCGTCCACCCTTCAAAAGACAGCTGCGGCGAATGATCCAGCGGTTGTTGGCCGGGCGTCGCTGGCCTCGTACCGGGGAGGATGAGTTTTTCCGCAAGGCGGTTCGTCGACATGAGCTTTTCTGGACGCGCCCACTGGATGTGTCGCCAAAGGATGATTAGCGAACCGTCGACATGCGGTGTTCAGCCTATGCTTTGCTCTGGGCAATAAGTCGGTATGCGCGCGATGCAGCGCGGAGGCCGGTAAACCCCCAGGATTTCGATTTCAGGGAGAGACTCGGTTATGGACAGGACGACAAAGATATCGACATCACGGCCGGCTATCGGGCCTTCTGCGTTGACAGTCTCAGCGCAGGCCCGGGCGGCGATCAAATCCCAGCGACCGCGATGTATTTGGCTGACCGGTTTGTCCGGCGCGGGAAAGTCAACATTGGCCAATGCGTTGGAAGTACGCTTGCACGAGCTAGGCCTCCACACCTGCCTCCTTGACGGGGACAACCTGCGCCAGGGGTTATGCAGTGACTTGGGCATGAGTCCCGAGGCGCGCAAGGAAAACATCCGACGAATCGGTGAGGTGGCGCGATTGATGGTCGATGCTGGACTGATCGTCATTGTCGCGGCCATTTCCCCGTTTCGGGCTGACCGTGAGGCCGCACGGCAATTGTTCGCCCCGGACACTTTTCTCGAAGTCTATGTGAGCACGCCTTTTGACGTGTGTGCCAAACGAGATCCAAAAGGACTGTATCGGGAGGCGCGCGCGGGTAGGCTCAAGAATTTCACCGGGCTCGACAGTCCATACGAAGTGCCGCTGACACCCGCTTGCGAAATCGACACCGACAAGCTGGAGCTGGGCCAGGCCTGCGACCGGCTGTGGGCGCTATTGCACGACTAACGCATCCCGTCACCGCCATAGAAGAGCCTTGCGCCAACCCTGTGCTAATATCCCCGCCCTGTTCATTTTGTATGTGGGATGCTCCATGAAGTTGTCCATGCCGCGATTCGATCAAGCCCCTGTATTGGTGGTCGGCGATGTCATGCTCGACCGCTACTGGCATGGCGGTACCTCACGAATTTCCCCTGAGGCGCCGGTACCGGTGGTCAAGGTCGAGCATATCGAGGATCGTCCCGGTGGTGCCGCCAACGTTGCCTTGAACATCGCCGCCCTCGGCGCGCCGGCTTCCCTGGTGGGCGTGACCGGCGACGACGAGGCTGCCGACAGCTTGACCAACAGCCTCAAGGGCGCGGGCGTACGTGCGATATTCCAGCGTGTTGCGCACCAGCCGACCATCGTCAAGCTGCGGGTCATGAGTCGTCACCAGCAACTGTTGCGCATCGATTTCGAAGAGCCGTTCGCCACCGACCCCCTGGCCCTTGGTGCCGAGGTCGACAGCCTGCTCGAAGGCGTCAAGGTCCTGGTGTTGTCGGACTACGGCAAAGGCGCGTTGAAAAACCACCAGGCGCTGATCCAGGCCGCGCGTGCCCGTGGCATTCCGGTCCTGGCCGATCCCAAGGGCAAGGATTTTTCCATCTACCGTGGCGCCAGTCTGATCACGCCGAATCTCAGCGAATTCGAAACCATCGTTGGCGGTTGTGTCGATGAGCACGAACTGGTGAGCAAAGGCGCCCAGCTGATGCAAGACCTCGATCTCGGCGCCTTGCTGGTGACCCGTGGCGAGCATGGCATGACCCTGCTGCGCCCCGATCACCCGGCGTTGCACCTGCCGGCCCGTGCCCGTGAAGTGTTCGACGTGACGGGGGCCGGCGACACCGTGATCTCCACCCTGGCCGCCGCCATCGCCGCAGGGGAAGAACTGCCCCATGCGGTAGCCCTGGCGAACCTGGCGGCCGGCATCGTTGTTGGAAAACTGGGTACGGCAGCGATCAGCGCCCCGGAACTGCGCCGCGCCATCCAGCGCGAGGAAGGCTCCGAGCGCGGTGTGCTGGGCCTGGAGCAACTGTTGCTGGCCGTTGACGACGCCCGTGCCCACAACGAAAGAATCGTCTTCACCAACGGTTGCTTCGACATCCTGCACGCAGGCCACGTGACCTACCTCGAGCAGGCCAGGGCCCAAGGTGATCGTCTGATCGTCGCGGTCAATGACGACGCCTCCGTCAGCCGCCTCAAAGGGCCGGGGCGGCCGATCAACAGCGTCGACCGACGCATGGCGGTCCTGGCCGGCCTGGGCGCGGTGGATTGGGTGATCAGTTTCAGCGAGGGCACGCCGGAAAACCTGCTGCGCGAAGTCAAGCCGGACGTGCTGGTCAAGGGCGGTGACTACGGGATCGACCAGGTTGTGGGCGCGGACATTGTCACCGCCTACGGCGGCACAGTGAAGGTGTTGGGGCTGGTGGAAAACAGCTCGACGACGGCGATTGTGGAGAAGATCCGCAATCACTGAGCCTGTGTACTGCAGCCAGCTTGCTTTTTGTGGCGAGGGAGCTTGCTCCCGCTGGAGCGCGTAGCGGTCCCAGTTCCAGTGGGCGCTGCGCACCCAAGCGGGAGCAAGCTCCCTCGCCACAAAAGCGCTCTGAGTGGTGTGGTTTCTAACGAGCCGCCTTGCGCGGCACGATCTTCTTGAGCAATTGCCGGGCCTTGCCCTTGAGTCGAGTCAGGCCTGACTCCTTGCCCGGTGGCGTCAGCCCTTGTTGGCGCAGCCAGTCCTTCCAGCGAATCCGCTCGTCTCGCACCAGCCAGCCGTCCTGCTTGGCAAAGCTCTCCGCCAGGTACAGCCCACGCGTGCTGGCCGGGTATAGCTGGTCCTTTTTCAAGGTGTACAGCTCGGGCATGGGTTGGCCGTCCTGTAGCGGCATCAAGTAGAGATCAGGTCGCTTGCGGTCCAGGCGCGCCACCAACTGGTCGCCCTCCAAACGCTCATCGACGTGAAACAGGCTCAGGGACTTGGCTTCCTTGGGCACATCCAGGCGCAAGTCATAGATCAATTGCAGCGATGCCGTCGGCAGATGCACGTAGGCCCGTGGTCGCTCGATCAGTTGCAGGTTGGCGCTGCGCACCGGGCGGGCGGAGCCCGAGAGGGGTGTCAGCCGAAACGGCAAGGCTTCGCGGTAATGCAGGGCCGTGGCGTAGGGGGCCGGCAGCCAGGTGTCGTTGAAACGCCCGCCAAGCCAGCCTTCCGGGGTTTCCAGCAGGCATTCTTCGGCAATTTCGCTGATGGCGGTAAGCAGTGGCAGGTTCAACTCGTGGGCTGGGACGTAGCCGGAAATCAGCTTGAGCACCACATCGCCGCGATCCTGCCGGCGCTGGCGCACCAGTACCCAATAGTCGCGGTTCTGCCAATGCAGGGTCAGGCGCACAGAAACGCCCAGGTTTGCCAACTCCAAGGAAAAGCGTTCGGTATCGGCCACGGCTACCGGGCGGCGGCGCTGCAAGGTCTGGGCGAAATTCAGCGGCATGCCGACGCTCTGGTAAGTCAGGCCTTCGGGTGTCGCTTCGACGAACAGGGGCAGGGTCTTGAAGTTGCTGGGATTCTTTCTGATGAGCGTACGCGGCATGTCGGCTCCTTCCTTAAGGCCGCGTAGGGCGGCGTCAGTTTTTACGCAGGACCTTGGCTACGGTCGCGACGTTGTGGGCGAGGTGCAGCGGATTGATGGTGCCGACAATAGCACTGGCGACCCCAGGATGCTCAAACAACAGTTCGAAGCTGGCGCGAACCGGGTCTACCCCGGGGCTCAGGCAAACGTGGCCGCTGGCCAGGGCCTTTTTCACCAGGATCGCTTTGCCGTGTTCGCTGGCGTAGTCAATGACAGCCTTTTCGTTTCGTTCGTTCAGATTGTAGGTGACCATCGCACAATCGCCTTGCTCCAAGGCTTTCAAGCCACCGTCGACGGTCTTGCCGGAAAAACCGAAGCCGCCGATCTTGCCCTCGCGCTTGAGCGCCGCCAGGGTCGGGTAGACCTCGCTGTCGTTGAGGATCGCCAGGTCGTTGCCGTCGGAGTGCACGAGCACCAGGTCGATATAATCGGTTTCCAGGCGCTTGAGGCTGCGCTCCACCGAAAATCGGGTATGGGCGGCGCTGAAGTCATGGCGTGACTGGCCGTCGCTGAATTCTTCGCCGACCTTGCTGACGATCACCCAGTCCTGGCGTTGGCCGCGCAGCAGCGGGCCGAGGCGTTCTTCGCTCAGGCCATAGGCCGGCGCGGTGTCGATCAGGTTGATACCCAGGTCGCGCGCCAGTTTGAGCAACCTGCGTGCTTCGTCGTCATCGGGGATCTGAAAGCCGTTGGGGTATTTGACGCCTTGGTCGCGACCAAGCTTGACGGTCCCCAGGCCCAGGGGGGAGACCCGCGGGCCGTCATGGCCCAGGGGGCGATAGAGGTCATGCAGGGTCGGTTGGCTCATGGCAGCAGTTGCTCCCAGGCAGGGACGCCCATCGGCGGCTTCGGCAGGTCCGGCAGTGGGGCCGGGTGGCTTGGCTGGATGCCATCGCGCTGCAAGGCATCGACCACCCGATCGGCGAAGTCCGGGGCCAGGGCCAGTTTGGTCGGCCAGCCCACCAGCAGGCGATCCTGCTCGGCGAGGAAGGCGTTGTCCGGGCGGGTCAGGCCCGACTGCAACGGTTCGGCGCGGTCCACCCGCAGCGTGGCCCATTGCGCAGTGCTCAGGTCAATCCAAGGCAACAACTGGCCGAGTTCTTTCTGGGCGGCGGCGATCTGTGCGGCAGGCTCGCGGGTCACGCCATCGCCTTCGGCCAGATCGCCACCCACGTACCAGACCCATTGGCCATCGGCCGCCGGATGAGTGGTCACGGTGACGCGCGGCTTCGGGCCGCCGCCCAGGCAATGGGCGTAGAGCGGCTTGAGGCTGGGCCCCTTGACCAGGACCATGTGCAACGGTCGGCGCTGCATGGCTGGCTGGTCCAGGCCCAAGGCGTCGAGCAGGTCGGCGGTGCCGCCCCCGGCGCTGAGGACAATGCGTTGCGCGCGAATCTCGCGGCCATCGACCTTGAGTCCGATCAGCTCGCCACCTTCGCGCAGCGGTTCGATGTGTTGCCCGGCCAGCAAGCTGTCGCCGGCCAGTTCCGCCAGGCGTGCGATCACGCTCGGCACGTCCACCACCAGCTCGGCCAGGCGATAGACCTTGCCCTTGAAGCGTTTGTCTTGCAGGGCCGGCGGCAACTGGTCGCCCTTGACCTGGTCGACCCGCCCGCGCACGGCCTTGCTGGCAAAGAAACTGGTGAGGTTGCCGGCCAGGGTGCCGGGGGACCAGAGGTAATGGGCGTCGGACAGCATGCGCACGCCGGACAGGTCCAGCTCACCTTCACCTTTCAGGGCTTCGCGCCAGCGACGCGGCATGTCGGCAATGGCTTCCGAGGCACCGGTCAGGGCGCCATGCAAGGCGTACTTGGCGCCGCCATGGATGATGCCCTGGGATTTGACACTCTGCCCGCCGCCGAGGCTGGCGCTTTCCACCAGCACGGTCGAAAAACCCTGGCGCCGCAGGCGTGCATTCAGCCAGAGGCCGGCGACGCCTGCGCCGACAATCAGAATGTCGGTGGAAATAACGGATGGCATGAGCGACCTCAGTGTTCAAGACGAGGGCGCAGTATACAGACTCGGTGCAGAGGGAATTTGTTGACGATCAACATCGGCAGCGTGCAGGGAAAGCTTTTGTGGCGAGGGAGCTTGCTCCCGCTGGGTTGCGCAGCAACCCCATTTTTATGGGCGCTTCGCACCCAAGCGGGAGCAAGCTCCCTCGCCACAGAGGTGTTCCAGCTCAAATGATCAGTGTGTTTTCAGTGCCCGGCCGTCTTGGAAAACAGCTGGATCACCACCACCCCCAGCACGATCAACGCCATCCCCAGCATCGCCGGCACGTCCAGTTTCTGCCCATAGATGAACAACGCCGCGACACTGACCATGACGATCCCCAGCCCGGCCCAGACCGCATAGGCCACGCCCACCGGTACGGTGCGCACCACCAGCGTCAGCATCCAGAACGCGGTGGCGTAGCCGACGATGACCAGCAGCAAAGGCAGGGGTGTGCTCAGGCCCTTGATCGCTTTCATCGAAACGGTGGCGATCACTTCGGCGCAGATGGCGATGGCCAGGTAGTAGTAGGCGTTCATAGGCGGTTCCTCTTCGACGGTTGCGTCTTTCGATGGGGCCATTCTAGAGATAGGTCAGATGCGGTAAAGTCATTACCTATCTGTAATCAAGATAGGTTGAGCCATGAACGTTCAGTGGAACCTGGAGCAATTGCGGCTGTTCGTCGGGGTCGCCGAGAAGCGTTCGTTTTCCGCCGTGGCCCGGGATCAGCGCAAAGCCCAATCGGCCATCAGCAGTGCGATTGCGTTGCTGGAGACGGATTTGGGCGTGAACCTGTTCGAGCGCAGCAGCGGCCGTCAGCCCAGGCTCACCGACGCTGGCGCAGCCTTGCTCGAAGAGGCCAGGGAAGTGCTGCGTCAGTGCGAGCGTCTCAATGGCCGGGCCCTGGCCCTGATGCGCGGGCAGGAAGCGTCGCTGCGCCTGGCCCAGGACGAAGCCATGCCCTATCAACCGGTCATCGACAGCCTGGCGGCCCTGGCCGAGCAATTTCCTACCCTCGAAGTGCAATTGGCCAGCGCCGCCCAGGGCGACGTGGCGCGCAAACTGGTGGAGCGGCGCGCCGACCTCGGCTTGCTGTTCTATCACGACCAGATCCCCGAGGCCTTGGAGCGCCGGGTGCTGGGCAGCGTCGAGATGGTGACGGTGTGCGGCAGGGGCCACCCACTGGCGAACCATGATTATGTGACCTGTCGGGAAATGGCTCGGCACCGCCAGTTGTTGATGGCCACCCAGTCCAGCGTCTATCCCGGCAGTGAACAGGCCAGCCCGCAGGTCTGGCGAGCCGACAGTTTCTATGTGTTGGCCGAATGGCTGAGGAGTGGCCTGGGCTGGGCCTGGTTGCCTCGGCATGTGGTGCAATACCCTGCCTACCTGGGCGACATGGTCGAGCTCAGCAGCGAATGGACCCCGCCGGCCCTGGTGGTGGAACTGGTCTGGCGACGCGATGAACCCCTGGGCCCGGCCGCGCGTTGGCTGGCGGAACGTTTTGCCGTGCAGTTGCAGGCGATCGGCTGAAAAACCGATAAACTCCGCCGCCATGAACAGAACTCTCTATAGCGCATTGTTTTACCTGGGGCTGCCACTGGTAGCGATTCGGCTGTGGTTGCGGGCCCGCAAGGCGCCGGCTTATGCCCGGCGCATTGGCGAGCGGTTCTCCTGGGGGCTGCCGGTCATGCTGCCGGGGGGCATCTGGGTCCACGCGGTGTCGGTGGGTGAGAGCATCGCCGCCGCGCCCATGATCCGCGCCTTGCTGCAACGTTATCCACAGTTGCCGATCACCGTCACCTGCATGACGCCCACCGGTTCGGAGCGGATCCGGGCGTTGTTCGCCAACGAGCCGCGCATCCAGCATTGCTATTTGCCTTACGACTTGCCCTGCGCCGCCAAGCGTTTTCTCGACCGGGTCCGGCCGTCCCTGGCGGTGATCATGGAAACCGAGCTGTGGCCCAATCATATTCACCAATGCGCCAGGCGCGGCATTCCCGTGGCCCTGGCCAATGCGCGGTTGTCGGAGCGTTCGGCCCGGGGTTATGCACGCTTTCCCAAGCTTACCCGGCCCATGCTCGCCGAGATGAGCCTGTTCGCCGTCCAGACCGACGCCGAAGCCGAGCGTTTCCGTCAGTTGGGCGCCCGGGTAGAAACCGTCGAGGTCACCGGCTCGATCAAGTTCGACCTGACCATCGACCCGCAACTGCTGGAAAACGCCAGCGCCTTGCGCCGCCAGTGGCAAGCCACGGAGCGTCCGGTGTGGATCGCCGCCAGTACCCATGAAGGCGAGGACGAAGTGGTGCTGGCTGCCCACCGTCGGTTGCTCGACAGCTACCCCAATGCGTTGCTGATCCTGGTGCCACGTCATCCCGAGCGATTTGATGCCGTGCACCAGCTGTGCGAAAGCGAAGGCTTCGCCACGGTCCGGCGTTCCAGTGCGCAACCCGTCACTGCCCAGGCCTCGGTGCTGCTGGGCGACACCATGGGTGAGCTGCTGTTTCTCTACGCATTGGCCGACAGTGCGTTTGTGGGTGGCAGCCTGGTGCCCAACGGCGGGCACAATCTGCTCGAACCGGCGGCGCTGGCAAAACCGGTACTCAGCGGGCCGCACCTGTTCAACTTCCTCGAAATCGCCGCGCAACTGCGCGCCGCCGGTGCGCTGGCGGAAGTTGAAGATGCCGAAAGCCTGGCCCTGGCGGTGCAGCGCCTGTTCGAACTGCCCCGCGATGCCCAGCGCATGGCCGAAGCGGGCTTGAAGGTGATGCGCACCAACCAGGGCGCGTTGCAGCGGTTGCTGGCGGGGTTGGGGCGGTTGCTCGACTGAGTTTTTGTGGCGAGGGAGCTTGCTCCCGCTCGGCTGCGAAGCAGCCGTAAAACCGGCACCACGGTTTTGGCTGGCAGTACGCGGTGACTGGTTTTGGGCCTGCTTCGCAGGCCAGCGGGAGCAAGCTCCCTCGCCACAAGGGTGTCGTCGTTACTGCGCTGGCCGCGAGCGCAACTGCTGCGCCGCTGCCTGGGCCAGGTCCGGCGGCAGGAAGTCGCGGTCCGGGTTGTAGTCTGGCTTGAGATAGCGCGACAGGTCTTGCAGGTCCGCCGGGCTCAACGTCCCAGCCGCCTGCTTGAGGCGCAGGTTGTCGAGAATGTAGTCGTAGCGGGCGTTGTTGTAGTTGCGCACCGAGGTGTACAACTGACGCTGGGCGTCGAGCACGTCGACGATGTTGCGGGTGCCCACCTGGTAGCCGATTTCCGTGGCTTCCACCGCGCTCTGGTTGGAGATGATCGACTGGCGCCGGGCCTGGACCTGCTCCACGTCGGTGTTCACTGCACGGTGCAGGTTACGGGTGTTTTCCACCACCTGCCGGCGCAGGGCTTCGCGTTGCTGCTCGGTCTGGGTGAGTTGCGAGTAGGACTCGCGCACCTGGGAGCTGGTCAGCCCGCCGCTGTAGAGCGGGATACTCAGCTGCAAACCGATGGTGCGTTGCTCGGCATCGCCGCCGTAGCGCTGTCCGGTCGGGTTCGGGTTGGTGAAACCGAGGCCGTCGTTGTCACCTTTTCTGTACTGGGCTATCGCATCGAGGGTCGGTGCATGACCGGCCTTGCGCTGGCGCAGCGTATCCTCGGCGGCGGTCACGGCGTAGTTGCTGGCCAGTAAATTCAGGTTCTGCTTGGCTGCCGTATCTACCCAGGCCTTGGCATCGTTTGGTGCCGGCGGCAGGATTGGCAAGGTGTGGACGATACCCTGGAGCGAGTTGTACTGGCGGTTGGTCAACGTGATCAAGGCTTCAAAGGCGTCGTCGACCTGGCGCTGGGCGAGGATCCGATTGGCGCGGGCGGTGTCGTAGCTGGCCTGGGATTGCAGCACGTCGGTCTTGTCCGACAGGCCCACGTCGAAGCGCTCGTTGGACTGGTCGAGTTGACGCTTGAACGCCGCTTCCTCGGCCTTGGTCGAGGCCAGGTTGTCCTGGCTGCGCAGCACGTTGAAATAGCTCTCGGCGCTCTGCAGGATCATGTTCTGTTCAGTGGCCGACAGTTGCAGCGACGCTTGCTCGTCAACTGACTTGGCAGCCTGTAACTGGAACCAGCGATCGGCACGGAAAATCGGCTGGGACAGCGTGGCCTGGTAAACCGTGGAACTGCGGGTGGCGGTCATCGCCGGCTGGTCGAGCTCGGTACGGGTGTTGTTCAGGTCGGCACCGGCCGAAAGGTTCGGCAGCAACCCGGCACGCGCCTGGGGCACCACTTCCTTCTGGGCGCCGTACTGGGCGCGAGCCGCGGCCAGATCGGCGTTGTTGTCCACCGCTTCCTGATACACGCTCACCAGATCGGTTCTGGTGGTCAAGGGTGCTTCGGCAGCCCAGGCCATTCCATTGGACGCACAAGACACGGCAAGGGCCAGTGAGAGTTTGCGCAGCATGAGGCGTTCCCTACTTCTCAGATGATTGCGCACAAGAGGCGCGGCGTAGCGAGTGTAGTTGCGCCTGCGCGCCGCAACAATCCTGTATATGCGCCATTCATCACGCCTTTTGCCCTGGCGATGGCGTTCTCTCGTGGTTGTGTCTAGACTGGCCGGGTTCTTGTCGGGGTGCCTTGCTATGAGGCTGAGATCGAATAATTTCGGATCCCGTTGAACCTGATCAGGTTAGCGCCTGCGTAGGGAACAAGATTTCTCGTCACCCGGCGAGTCCTCTTGTGCTTCGTCCGGGATGTTGTTCGACCATCGACTTTCGATTTTCGAACATGCTCGAGCAGCAAGCACAGCGTCCGCACTTTCGTGCAGGGACGCGTCCATTCGTTACAGGTTCGCTCCGACAAAAATCCACTGCCTGGATGTGTGTCTGGAGAGCCCGTGATGACGACAAAATCAAAAAACGCGACCAACCTCAGCGATTCGGCCAAGGTCGATGAGCAATCGGTTCAGCCCTTTACCCGCTCGCAAAAAATCTATGTCCAGGGCAGCCGCCCGGATATCCGCGTGCCCATGCGCGAAATCAGCCTTGACGTGACCCCCACCGATTTCGGCGGCGAAATCAACGCGCCGGTCGTGGTGTACGACACCTCGGGTCCCTACACCGACCCGAACGTGATCATCGACGTGCGCAAAGGCCTGGCCGACGTGCGCTCTTCGTGGATCGAAGCCCGTGGCGACACCGAGCGTCTTGCCGGCCTGAGCTCCAACTTCGGCCAGGAACGCCTGGCCGACCCCGAGCTGACCAAGCTGCGCTTCGCCCACGTGAACAACCCACGTCGTGCCAAGCCCGGTGCCAACGTCAGCCAGATGCACTACGCGCGCAAAGGCATCATCACCGCCGAGATGGAATACGTCGCCATCCGCGAAAACATGAAGCTGGAAGTCGCCCGCGCCGCCGGCCTGCTGGACCAGCAACACGCCGGCCACAGCTTCGGTGCCAGCGTGCCGAAAGTCATCACCCCGGAATTCGTCCGCGATGAAATCGCCCGTGGCCGCGCGATCATCCCGGCCAACATCAACCACACCGAACTGGAACCGATGATCATCGGCCGTAACTTCCTGGTGAAGATCAACGGCAACATCGGCAACAGTGCGCTGGGTTCGTCCATCGAAGAAGAAGTGGCGAAGCTGACCTGGGGCATCCGCTGGGGTTCGGACACGGTCATGGACCTGTCCACCGGCAAGCACATCCATGAAACCCGCGAGTGGATCATCCGCAACTCGCCCGTGCCGATCGGCACCGTGCCGATCTACCAGGCCCTGGAAAAAGTCGGCGGCGTGGCCGAAGACCTGACCTGGGAGCTGTTCCGCGACACGCTGATCGAACAGGCCGAGCAGGGCGTCGACTACTTCACCATCCACGCCGGCGTGTTGCTGCGCTATGTGCCGATGACCGCCAAGCGCGTCACCGGTATCGTCAGCCGTGGTGGTTCGATCATGGCCAAGTGGTGCCTGGCGCACCACAAAGAGAACTTCCTCTACACCCACTTCGAAGACATCTGCGAAATCATGAAGGCCTACGACGTCAGCTTCTCGCTGGGCGATGGCCTGCGTCCGGGCTCGATTGCCGACGCCAACGACGAAGCGCAGTTCGGCGAGCTGGAAACCCTCGGCGAGCTGACCAAGATCGCCTGGAAGCACGACGTGCAATGCATGATCGAAGGCCCCGGCCACGTGCCGATGCAGTTGATCAAAGAGAACATGGACAAGCAACTCGAGTGCTGCGACGAGGCGCCGTTCTACACCCTCGGCCCACTGACCACCGACATCGCGCCGGGCTACGACCACATCACCTCCGGCATCGGTGCGGCGATGATCGGTTGGTTCGGTTGCGCCATGCTCTGCTACGTCACGCCGAAGGAACACCTGGGCCTGCCGAACAAGGATGACGTGAAGACGGGGATCATCACCTACAAGATCGCCGCCCACGCGGCCGACCTTGCCAAGGGCCACCCAGGCGCGCAGATCCGCGACAACGCCTTGAGCAAGGCGCGTTTCGAGTTCCGTTGGGAAGACCAGTTCAACCTCGGCCTGGACCCGGACACCGCCCGCTCGTACCACGACGAAACCCTGCCGAAGGACTCGGCCAAGGTGGCGCATTTCTGCTCGATGTGCGGGCCGAAATTCTGCTCGATGAAAATCACCCAGGAAGTGCGCGAATACGCGGCCAACCAGCGCATCGAGGCGGTGGACGTGGACGTTGCCCAGGGCTTGGCGGAACAGGCCGAGCGGTTCAAGAAGGAAGGAAGTCAGCTTTACAAGAAAGTTTGATCCGGGCGGTGCTTGCAAAAGCACCGCTCACCCTGTGTGGCGAGGGAGCTTGCTCCCGCTCGGCTGCGAAGCAGCCGCAAAACCTGCACCGCTATTCTGACTGACAGGACGCGGCGTTTGGTATTGGGTCTGCTTCGCAGACCAGCGGGAGCAAGCTCCCTCGCCACAAGGGGTGATCTGCGACCCAAAACAATAATCTCCCTTGAGAATCTCTGTGAACATCCAACCCAGCACCTACTCCCCAGACACCGCGGTCCCCCTGGACAAACGTGTCTTCGGCGCCCGCGATCTGTTTTCCCTGTGGTTCTCCCTGGGCATCGGCCTGATGGTCTTGCAGGTCGGCGCCTTGCTCGCGCCGGGCCTGGGCTTGAGCGGCTCGTTGCTGGCGATTTTCCTCGGCACGTTGGTGGGCGTCCTGCTGCTGGCGGCCGTCGGCGTGATCGGCAGCGACACCGGCCTGTCGGCCATGGCGGCCCTCAAGCTCAGCCTCGGCGGCAAGGGCGCGAGCGTGCCGGCGGTGTTGAACCTGCTGCAGTTGATCGGCTGGGGCTCGTTCGAAATCATCGTCATGCGTGATGCCGCCAGCCTGCTCGGTGCCCGAGCCTTCAGCGAAGGCAGCCTGGGCTCCAACCCACTGCTGTGGACGCTGTTCTTCGGCGCCCTGGCGACCCTGCTTGCGGTCAGCGGGCCGCTGACGTTCGTGCGTAAAGTCCTGCGTAAGTGGGGCATTTGGCTGCTGTTGGCGGCGTGCATCTGGTTGACCTGGAACCTGTTCGCCAAGGCTGACCTGGCGGCGTTGTGGGCCCAGGCAGGCGATGGCTCGATGCCGTTGGCGGTGGGGTTTGATATCGCCATTGCGATGCCGTTGTCCTGGCTGCCGCTGATCGCCGACTACTCGCGCTTCGGCAAACGTGCCAGGAATGTCTTCGGCGGTACTGCCGTGGGATTCTTCATCGGTAACTTCTGGCTGATGAGCCTGGGCGTGGCCTACACCTTGGCGTTCGCGCCGAGCGGTGAAGTCAATGCGTTGCTATTGGCCTTGGCTGGCGCCGGGTTGGGCATTCCGTTGCTGCTGATTCTGCTGGATGAGTCGGAAAACGCCTTCGCCGACATCCACTCGGCGGCGGTCTCCAGTGGCATGTTGTCGGGGCTGAAGGTCGAGCACCTGGCCTTGGCGATTGGCGTGCTCTGTACCTTGATCGCCTGCTTCGCGCCGTTGGCGCAGTACCAGAACTTCCTGTTGCTGATCGGCTCGGTGTTCGCACCGCTGTTTGGCGTGGTGCTGGTGGATCACTTCATCCTGCGCAAGCGCAGCAGCCAAGTGGTATCAGCCGCATTGCGCTGGCCGGCCCTGTTGGCCTGGTTGGGTGGGGTGAGCACTTATCACTTGCTGGCCAACTTCCATCCAGACATCGGCGCAACCCTGCCGTCGCTGATTCTGGCAGGGTTGCTGCAACTGTTGCTGGGCCGGGCTTTCAGCTACGGCCGGGGAACAGCTCGGGCTTGAGGATGCCATTGAGGCGTGGGTAAGCGATCTTCAATTCGATGTGGCCCAGGGCGTACGGGGCGATGGTGCTCACTTCGTACTTGAGGATCACCCCGCCGTAGGTCAGCGCCACGTGTGGGGTTTTCTGGAAGGACCACTGTTTCAGGAACTCGGGTTCCTGATCCAGCTTGGTGCTGATCAGCCAACTGTTGTGGGCGACTTGTGCGGCTTTCCAGAAGGCTTCTTCCTGGCCCGGCAGCAGCATGTCCGACAGCGTCAGAACCTTGTGTTGCTGGCGCGAATAGTTGATGAAGCCGCGGCCCGGCGTGCCGTGGGCGCCGCCGGTGTCCAGGTAGCTGGACAGTTCGATGATCACCAGGCCGTCATGTTGCTCACGTACCTTGGCCTGCAAATAGCTGCTGTTGCGGGGCGCGGCGCTGCGCAGGAACTGCTCGCGATAGGCGGCAAGCGTCGGTGCAACCGGGGCGTCCGGGGTGGTGCGGGTCATTTGCAGCAGGCGTTTTTCGACGATGCCGTCCAGGGCCGGCTCTGTGGGAAAGTGCAGGGTATCGATGTTCACCAACGGGCAGTCGGCACTGGCGCATCCTTGTTGCAGTTGCTCCGACGCATCGCGGGTGGTTTCCAGCGGTGCGCGGTAATTGGGTTGGAACAGGCTTTGGCAAGCGCCCAGGGTCAGGGCAATGGCGGCCACGGAGGCAGTTTTGAAAAGCGACATGGGCGTCCTTCATGGAACAGGGAAAGGCGAAAAGTTACCCGCTTCGACTGCCAGCAGGACAATCAGTTCGCCACTAAGCTCATTAGAGTTCTTTCACCTTCTGCCGTCCATCCCGATGAGTGGAAAGGGGCTGCATCAAACGGTACGGGCGCGTTAGGATGGCGCGAAGCCGAGGTTGGAACCTCGTATTGATCCATTGCACACGAGGATTGTCATGACCGATTTCGCCAACGCCGCACCGAGCACCGTGGACATTGTCAAGCGCGAGAGCTGCTTCCAGGGTTTCTACAAACTCGATCGTGTGCACTTGCGTCACGAATTGTTTGCCGGTGGCATGAGCCGCGAAATCAGCCGTGAATTGTTCGTGCGCCATGATGCGGTGTGCGTGTTGCCCTACGACCCGCAGCGCGATGAAGTGGTGTTGATCGAGCAGTTTCGCGTCGGCGCCATGGACAAGGTCGCCAACCCTTGGCTGGTGGAATTGGTGGCCGGCCTGATCGACAAGGACGAACAACCGGAAGAAGTTGCTCATCGTGAAGCGCAGGAGGAAGCTGGGCTTGCCTTCGCTGCGCTTTGGCCGATGACCAAGTATTTTCCATCCCCGGGCGGCAGCGATGAATTCGTCCATTTGTACCTGGGGCGTTGCGACAGCACGGGGGCGGGCGGGCTGCATGGCCTGGAGGAAGAGGCGGAAGATATCCGCGTCAAGGTCTGGTCTTTCGAAGATGCCCTGCAAGCTGTGCGCGACGGACAAATCTGCAATGCACCGAGCATCATCGCCCTGCAATGGCTGGCCTTGAACCGCGAGGAAGTGAGGGGGTTATGGTCCTGAACAAGCTGCGCGATCGCTATCGCGTCGATCTGGTGGGGTTGCAGGCCGCCTGCGAGGCCAACTACGCCCGCCTGATGCGCTTGTTGCCGGACATGCGCAACGACCCGGCGCCGCGGCGTATCGCCGTGACCCACGGCGACCAGATGCTCGGCGTGCTGGCCCTCGAAGTGCTGCAGACCTGCCCGTACACCACGACCTTGCAGGTGCGCCAGGAGCACAGCCTGCCCTGGCTACCGGTGCCGCAGCTGGAAGTCCAGGTCTATCACGATGCGCGCATGGCCGAAGTCGTCAGTGCCGAACATGCGCGACGCTTTCGCGGCATCTATCCTTATCCCAATGCGTCAATGCACCAGCCGGACGAAAAGGCCCAGTTGAACCTGTTCCTGGGTGAATGGCTGAGTCATTGCCTGGCGCTGGGCCACGAGTTCGAAGCCGTTCGGTAGTTGTCGTTCAAATACTGGACACTGGTTGTGAACCGGTTCCGGTTCGCGGGTTTCCCCTTTCGATCTTCCCCAGCATAATTGCGGCGTCATCCAACGGCGTGAGTGCGCCTGGGAGAGAGCGATTTGCCGAACGTATCCATCCTGACCACCGCTGATGCGGCGTTGCTGGTCCAGCTGTCCGACAGTCACCTGTTTGCCGAGGCCGACGGTTCGTTGCTGGGCATGAATACCCGTGACAGCCTGCGGGCGGTCGTTGACCTGGTGCTCGAGCAGCAGCCGAAGATCGATTTGATGCTGGCCACGGGGGATTTGTCCCAGGATGGAACGCTGGAGTCCTATCAGGCGTTTCGGCAGATGAGCGGGCGAATCGATGCGCCGGCGCGCTGGATTCCGGGTAACCATGATGAGCCGCAGGTCATGCTTGAAGCGGCGGTCAAGAGCACGCTGCTCGAACCGGTGGTGGATATTGGCAACTGGCGCGTCACTCTGTTGGATTCCGCCGTGCCGGGTTCGGTGCCGGGGTTTTTGGCTGAGGAGCAGTTGATTCTGTTGGCCAATGCGTTGAGTGAGGCGCCGGAGCGGCATCATCTGGTGTGTCTGCATCATCATCCGGTGTCGATTGGGTGTGTGTGGATGGAGCCTATCGGGTTGCGTAATCCTGAGGCGTTGTTTGCGGTGTTGGATCGGTTTCCCCAGGTGCGCGCTGTTCTGTGGGGGCATGTGCATCAGGAGGTTGACCGGGTGCGCGAGGGGGTTCGTTTGTTGGCTTCGCCTTCGACTTGTATTCAGTTTGAGCCGGGGAGTGAGGATTTTGCGGTGGGCTCGCAGGCGCCGGGGTATCGGTGGTTGCGGCTTTGGCCGGATGGGCGGTTGGAGACGGGGGTTGAGCGGGTGGTTGGGTTTGCTTTTACTCCGGACTATGAGTCCGACGGGTACTGAGTTCGGCCCAACTGTAGGAGCGAGCTTGCTCGCGATGGCGGCCTGGCAGCCGGCCATGCTCTTGTTGACTGCGTACATATCCATTGCTGCGGTAACGGCCACTTAGGGTTCCGCTCTTACAGCGGCTCACTTTTGAAAAGCGCAAAAGTAAGCAAAACGCTTTATGCCCCACCACTCGGCACCTCGCCTAGGCTCGGTGTGCCCTCACTCCGGCATTGCTCCGTGGGCCCGCCGCGAAGGGCCATCCATGGCCCAGCGCGGCTATCCCGGCATCCATGCCGGGATGCCCACTGCGCAATGCCTGCGTTCGGCCATCGTGGTTAACGGGGCGCCGAAATCAACGTCCACCGCGAGGCGGCCTTATAGCCGGCCTGGCTCTTTTGTCGTACTCCGATCCAATTGTGGGAGCGAGCTTGCTCGCGATGGCGGCCTGACAGCCGACCAGGGTTTGTGGGAATGGTCGGACACACTTTCTGATTCAAGTAGATTTTTCCGACGAGTTCTGGCGGTTGCCGGGTGGGAAGGGCTGTCGCTAACCTTTTTCGGCCGCTGCAAATTCAGCGGCCGGGCCTGGAAACCCGATGAGTAAAAGGCATATCAGCGAGTCCCGTGAGATACTGCGGCGCTTTGAGCGTTCAGTTCTGCGTTATGGCGGCTGTGCGCGGGAGACTTTCGAGTCTACCGGGATTGCCTTTTACCTCGGTTTTCCAGCCCGTGCATAGCTGCCACCCTCTCGCCTGGAAACGGGAGATGGCGGTTCCACTACGTAAAAGGAACTACATCATGTTCAAAGCCACACCCAATCCCCCCGAAACCGATCCCTCATCAGCCCACGCCGGGCTCGATCCCCAAAAACTCGATGAAGCCGCCAAGCGCGTCATCGACCACTATCTCGACCCCAAACCTCAAGCCAAAAAGAAAAAGCCCTCAGGTCAACTGTTCACCGTCGTGGACGGCGTCGACACCGAAAGCCTACTGGCCAACCTCAGCGAAACCCTGGCCTCAGCCGATGCCATGGTCAGCGACCTTGCCTTCGACCTGAAAGGCTCGCGACGCCATGTTGCCCTTGGCATTCAGCAACTGATCGAGCTGGGCGCCTTGTTGGCGAATCGGGTGCTGGACAACGTCAATACACAACCCTGACCCCACCGCGCGCAAAAGCGAGCAGGCCCGCTCCCACTGGAGAAACGCGATCACCCTAAACCAGGCCGGCTATCAGGCCGCCTCGCGTCGGACGTTGATCTCGGCGCCCCGTTAACCACGCTGGCCGAACGTAGGTATTGCGCAGTGGGCACCTCGGCATGGATGCCGAGGTAGCCGCGCTGGGCCATGGATGGCCCTTCGCGGCGGCCCACGGAGCAATGCCTACGTTCGGGCATGCCGAGCCTAGGCGAGGCACCGAGTGGTGGGGCTAAAGCGCTTTGGTTACTTTCGCGCTTTTCGAAAGTGACCCGCCGTCAGGGCGGAACCATAAGCTGCCGTTACCGCAGAAATGGATATGTACCCCGTCCACAGGTTTAGGGGCTACTGCGTAGCCCAGCGGGAGCAAGCTCCCTCGCCACAAAGGCCAATGGGCGACTTGGGGAAGGTGTTAAAACACCCAAACCCCCACAAACTCCCTGTAAACTCCGGCCTTTGCCCAACACCCAGGGAGTCGGCAATGTCGGGTTCTATCCTTTATATCCACGGCTTCAACAGCGCCCCAGCGTCGACCAAAGCCAGTCAGTTGATCAACGTAATGGCGCAATTGGGCCTGAGCGACCGCCTACAAGTCCCAGCCCTGCACCACCACCCCCGCCAAGCCATCGGTCAGCTGGAACAGGCGATTGCACAACTGGGCCGACCGCTGCTGGTCGGCAGCTCGCTCGGCGGCTACTATGCGACTCACTTGGCCGAACGCCACGGCCTCAAGGCGCTGCTGATCAACCCTGCCATCAGCCCGCATCGGATGTTTGACGGTTACCTGGGCACGCAGAAGAATTTGTACACCGACGAAACCTGGGAATTGACCCACGACCACGTCACGGCCCTGGCCGAACTGGACGTGCCGGCGCCCCAGGATCCGCAGCGGTTTCAGGTGTGGTTGCAAACCGGGGACGAAACGCTGGATTATCGCCACGCCCAGCAGTATTACCGCGCCTGTGCCTTGCGCATCCAGGCCGGTGGCGACCACAGTTTCCAAGGGTTTGCCCAGCAGTTGCCGGCGCTGTTGAGTTTTGCCGGCATTGGCGCCGATTTGTACCAGGCGATCGACTTCACGTCGTTGTGAGCCATCGCCCCTTTTTCACTGAACACTGACGACGAGACCCCATGGCCACTCCCAGCGCTAGCTCTTATAACGCAGACGCCATCGAAGTCCTCTCGGGCCTCGACCCGGTGCGCAAGCGCCCCGGCATGTACACCGACACCAGTCGGCCGAACCACCTCGCCCAGGAAGTCATCGACAACAGTGTCGACGAAGCCTTGGCCGGGCACGCCCGTTCGGTGCAGGTCATCCTGCACGCCGATCACTCGCTGGAGGTCAGCGACGACGGCCGCGGCATGCCGGTGGATATTCACCCTGAAGAAGGCGTGTCGGGCGTCGAGCTGATCCTCACCAAGCTCCACGCGGGCGGCAAGTTTTCCAACAAGAACTACCAATTCTCCGGCGGTTTGCACGGGGTGGGTATTTCCGTGGTCAACGCCTTGTCGACCCAGGTACGGGTGCGGGTCAAGCGTGACGGCAACGAATACCAGATGACCTTCGCCGATGGCTACAAGGCCACCGAGCTGGAAGTGGTTGGCACCGTCGGCAAGCGCAACACCGGCACCAGCGTGTATTTCGCGCCGGACCCGAAGTATTTCGATTCACCGAAGTTTTCTGTCAGCCGCCTCAAGCACGTGCTCAAGGCCAAGGCCGTGTTGTGCCCGGGGCTTCTGGTCAGTTTCGAGGACAAGGCCACCGGCGAGAAAGTCGAATGGCATTACGAAGACGGTCTGCGCTCTTACCTGATGGACGCGGTCAGCGGTTTCGAACGCCTGCCCGACGAGCCATTCTGCGGCAGTCTGGCCGGTAACAAGGAAGCGGTGGACTGGGCTTTGTTGTGGCTGCCCGAAGGCGGCGAAAGCGTCCAGGAAAGCTACGTCAACCTGATCCCTACGGCCCAGGGCGGCACCCACGTCAACGGCTTGCGCCAGGGCTTGCTCGATGCCATGCGCGAGTTCTGCGAGTTCCGCAACCTGCTGCCCCGTGGCGTGAAGCTGGCGCCGGAAGACGTCTGGGAACGCATCGCCTTCGTGTTGTCGATGAAGATGCAGGAGCCGCAATTCTCCGGCCAGACCAAGGAACGCCTGTCGTCCCGTGAGGCGGCGGCGTTTGTTTCCGGGGTGGTCAAGGATGCGTTCAGCCTGTGGCTCAACGCCAACCCGGAAACCGGCCTGGCCCTGGCGGAGCTGGCAATCAACAACGCCGGTCGTCGTCTCAAGGCGAGCAAGAAGGTCGAGCGCAAGCGCATCACCCAGGGGCCGGCCTTGCCGGGCAAGCTCGCCGATTGCGCCGGGCAGGACCCGATGCGTTCCGAGCTGTTCCTGGTCGAAGGTGACTCTGCCGGTGGTTCGGCCAAGCAGGCGCGGGACAAGGAGTTCCAGGCGATCCTGCCGCTGCGGGGCAAGATCCTCAACACCTGGGAAGTGGACGGCAGCGAAGTGCTGGCCAGTCAGGAAGTGCATAACATCGCCGTCGCCATCGGCGTCGATCCGGGCGCCGAGGACATGAGCCAGCTGCGCTACGGCAAGATCTGCATCCTCGCCGACGCCGACTCCGACGGCCTGCACATCGCCACGTTGCTCTGCGCCTTGTTCGTCCAGCATTTCCGCCCGCTGGTGGACGCCGGTCACGTCTATGTGGCGATGCCGCCGCTGTACCGCATCGACCTGGGCAAGGAGATCTACTACGCCCTCGACGAGGCCGAGCGTGACGGCATCCTCGACCGTCTGGTGGCCGAGAAGAAGCGCGGCAAGCCACAGGTCACTCGATTCAAAGGCCTGGGCGAGATGAACCCGCCGCAACTGCGCGAAACCACCATGGACCCGAACACCCGTCGTCTGGTGCAACTGACCCTGGATGATTTCGAAGCGACGTCGGAAATGATGGACATGCTGCTGGCGAAGAAACGCGCCGGCGACCGCAAGTCCTGGCTCGAATCCAAAGGGGACCTGGCCGAGGTGTTGGCCTGATGCGCAACGGTTTCGCCCTGGCGTTGTGGCTGTGGGCGGGGGTGGTTGTCGCTGGACCGGCGCCGGAACTGAAGTTGCTGTCTGAGCACGCCGTCGATGGCATGCGCGGCGGCAATCTGTCCGGGCTGGCCTGGTGCGGCAACGAAATGTGGACGGTCTCTGATCGCGACGATGATCGGATCTACCGCCTTACACCTTCCGATGCGCGGGTCTGGCCGGCAGCCGCGGTGCAGATCGACGTGCCTGAGGTGCCCGACAGCGGTTTGCCCTGGGGTTTGCGTTCCCGGACCTGGGCTGCGTCGTTCCTGCGTGGTGGTGAGCTGGATTTCGAAGGCATCAGTTGCGACAGTGCTGGCAATCGTTATGTGGTCAGCGAGTCTCATGCCGCGGTGTTGCAAGTGTCGCCGTCGGGAGACGCCTCCTGGTTGAAAATCGCCCCGACGTTGATCCGTCAGGCCCGGGGCAGTGGCATGTTGCTGCATTTCAACGCCTTGTTCGAAGGCCTGGCGATCAACCCGGCGGGTGATCAGTTGTGGCTGGCGGCGGAGCGCGAACGTCGCGGCCTGTTGCAGATCAGGCGCCAACAGACGGTGTGGGACTGCGATGGTAATTGCGTGCTGCTGAGCGAAGCGGGGCTGGAGATGCAACCGGCGCAATTCCCCAAGGCCAAGGCGGTTTCGCGGGACTTCGCTGATCTGTCATTGTTCAATGGCAAGCTGTTTACCCTGGAACGCAACGCCTTTCAGATCTGTCGGCGTGACCAGCAGACCGCCCAGGTGGAGCGGTGCTGGTCGTTCGCTGCCGAGGCGTTGCAGGACAGTCGGCGTTATTCCCAGGAGCATGGGCTGGCCGAAGCGCTGGTCGTGGACGCCGAGGGCGCCTGGGTCGGCTTGGACAACAATGACGGTGCCCGCGCCGACGGCGAAACGCGGCCGATCATCTGGCGCTTCGCCGCGCCGGACGGTGGCTGGGGCGCCTCGCCATGAGTCAGCCGCCGGGCAAGCGTGCTGGCCGGGTGTTGATGATATTGGCCTGGTGCGCGGCGCTGTTCCTGGCAACGCGATTTTTTGCCCAATGGGAACAGCGCCAGCAAAATCCCAATGCCCAGGTGTATTCGCAAAGAGGCGAAGGGTTTATCGAGGTGAAGTTGGTCGGCAATAGGCAGGGGCATTTCGTCGCCAGCGGCCAGATCAACGGCCAACCGGT
The DNA here is from genome assembly GCF_900103575.1 of Pseudomonas sp. NFACC51. Classification (NCBI taxonomy): domain Bacteria; kingdom Pseudomonadati; phylum Pseudomonadota; class Gammaproteobacteria; order Pseudomonadales; family Pseudomonadaceae; genus Pseudomonas; species Pseudomonas sp. NFACC51. Next base: position 192,175 of record NZ_FMXH01000006.1, read on the forward strand.
GGATTTCATGCTCGACACGGGCGCCACCGACGTGGCGATTCCGGTGGAGTTGGCCGAGCGCCTCAAGCTGGAAAAAGGTTTCGGCGTGACGTTGAGTACCGCCAACGGTTTGAGCGAGGGCTATCGCACCCGCATCGACCGGCTGCAATTGGGTGACATCGTCTTGCGCGATGTCCGTGCCCTGGTGGCGCCAGGCCTGGGTGGCACGCAAGTGCTGCTGGGTATGAGCGCCCTGAACAAACTTGAATTTACCCAGCGCGACGGCACCATGCTGCTGCGCCAGACAACGAACTGATGAGGCCCGCATGAGCGACATTCTTGCAGACAGCTTAGACGGTGTAGAACGCCGATCGCTGGCTGACTTCACCGAAAATGCCTACCTCAATTACTCCATGTACGTGATCATGGACCGTGCCTTGCCGCACATCGGCGATGGTTTGAAGCCGGTTCAGCGGCGGATCATCTATGCCATGAGTGAGCTGGGGCTGGATGCTGATTCCAAGCACAAGAAATCGGCGCGTACCGTCGGTGACGTGCTCGGTAAGTTCCACCCCCACGGCGACTCGGCCTGCTATGAAGCCATGGTGCTGATGGCCCAGCCATTCAGCTATCGCTACACCCTGGTGGATGGGCAGGGCAACTGGGGTGCGCCGGACGATCCCAAGTCTTTCGCGGCCATGCGTTACACCGAGGCGCGGCTGTCGCGCTATTCCGAGGTGCTGCTCAGCGAACTGGGCCAGGGCACCGCGGATTGGGGGCCGAATTTCGACGGCACCCTCGACGAACCCCTGGTTCTGCCAGCACGTTTGCCGAATATTCTCCTCAATGGCACCACCGGCATCGCCGTGGGCATGGCCACCGACGTGCCACCCCACAACCTGCGGGAAGTGGCCACGGCGTGCGTGCGTCTGCTGGACGAGCCGAAAGCCACGGTGGAACAGCTCTGCGAGCACATCCAGGGCCCGGACTACCCGACCGAAGCGGAAATCATCACCCCGCGCGCCGACCTGCTGAAAATCTACGAGACCGGCCGTGGTTCGGTGCGCATGCGCGCCGTGTATCACGTTGAAGACGGCGACATCATTGTCACGGCGCTGCCGCATCAGGTCTCCGGGGCCAAGGTCTTGGAACAGATTGCCGCGATGATGCAGGCAAAACCGTCGAAAGCGCCGCAAGTGGCTGACTTGCGCGACGAATCCGACCACGAAAACCCGTGCCGCATCGTGATCATTCCGGTCAACAGTCGAGTCGATCACGACGCGCTGATGCAGCACTTGTTCGCCAGCACCGACCTGGAGTCCAGCTACCGGGTCAACATCAACATCATCGGCCTGGACGGCAAGCCGCAGTTGAAAAACCTGCGGGCATTGCTGGTGGAGTGGCTGGAATTCCGGGTCAAGACCGTGCGCCGGCGCCTGCAATTCCGCCTGGACAAGGTCGAGCGTCGCCTGCACCTGTTGGACGGTTTGCTGATTGCCTACCTCAACCTGGATGAAGTGATCCACATTATCCGCACCGAGGAGCACCCCAAGGCCAGCCTGATCGAGCGTTTTGCCCTGAGCGAAATCCAGGCCGACTACATCCTCGACACTCGTCTGCGGCAGTTGGCGCGGTTGGAAGAGATGAAGCTGCGCGCCGAGCAGGATGAGTTGCTCAAGGAGCAGGCCAAGCTGCAAGCCCTGCTGGGCAGCGAAGCCAAGCTCAAGAAGCTGGTACGCACCGAACTGCTCAAGGACGCCGAAACCTACGGCGACGACCGTCGCTCACCAATCGTCGAGCGTGCCGAAGCCAAGGCGCTGAGCGAGCACGATCTTCTGCCGAACGAGAAAGTGACCGTCGTGCTGTCAGAAAAAGGTTGGGTGCGCTCCGCCAAAGGTCATGATATTGACGCGACGGGGCTTTCCTACAAGGCCGGGGACGGCTTCAAGGCCTTGGCGGCCGGGCGTTCCAACCAGTTTGCGGTATTCGTCGACTCCACCGGGCGCAGCTATTCGGTGCCAGCCCACACCCTGCCGTCGGCTCGTGGTCAGGGCGAACCGCTGACCGGTCGTTTAACGCCACCGCCGGGTGCAACTTTTGAATGCGTGCTGATGCCTGATGATGAAGGACTGTACGTAATTGCATCGGACGCGGGTTACGGGTTCGTGGTCAAGGGCGAGGATCTGCAAGCCAAGAACAAGGCGGGCAAGGCGTTGTTGAGCCTGCCGAACAACGCCAAGGTGATTGCGCCACGGCCGGTGGCCGATCGGGAGAGCAACTGGCTGGCGTCGGTCACTACCGAAGGCCGGTTGCTGGTGTTCAAGATCAGCGACCTGCCGCAGCTGGGGAAAGGCAAGGGCAACAAGATTATTGGTATTTCCGGCGAACGGGTCGCCAGCCGTGAGGAATATGTCACGGATATTGCAGTGTTGCCGGAAGGCGCCACGCTTGTGCTACAGGCAGGCAAGCGCACGCTTTCGTTGAAGGCTGACGATCTTGAGCATTACAAGGGTGAACGTGGTCGGCGGGGCAACAAGCTTCCAAGGGGATTTCAGCGAGTCGATGCGCTGCTCGTCGAAAACCTCAATTAGGCGTACTAGAGGGCTCGGTCTGCGATTAAATGCCGCAGATCGATACTTTCGCGCTGGAGTCGGCGCGCATATTCACGGATGATAGGCCCTTTCAAGCGCCGGCGTGGCCGAGCGTTCTTCATAATGACCGAGTATTTTTTCATTGTGGTAAGCCTTGTGGCTGCCACCTGGACGGAACGATGACTGCTCTGCGCCTCCCTATTTTGTGGCTCGCCGGCCTGCTTGGCCTGGCGGGCTGCAGCATGAACCAGCCGGTGTCGCTGTACCAACTGGACAGCGGAACCCCGGCCCAGCCTGCGCAAAGCACAGGCATGGCAGTATTGCTGGGGCCGGTCCTGATCGCCGACTACCTGCAACGTGAAACCTTATTGCAACGCCAACCGGACGGCAGCCTGCAGGCCGCCACTGACGGTCGTTGGGCTGGCAGCCTGTCTTCTGACATCGATCAGTTGCTGCTGCGCCAGGTCGCCGGGCATCTGGACAGCCAGCGTGTGGTGCTGGCACCCGCGACCCAAGGTTTCACCCCGGATGTACAGGTGCTGCTGTCGATTACCCGCCTGGACTCGGGTAAAGCCCAGCCGGCTGTGCTCGATGCCCAATGGCGATTGATCGACCGTCGTGGCAAGGTGCGTGAAAACCGCATCGTTCATCTGCAAGAGCAACATGCCGGCAGCACCGCGGCACAGGTCCAGGCCCAGGGCGTGCTCCTGCAACGCCTGGCCGAACAGCTGTCCGTGTCGCTCAAGCCCCTGGCCAACCAGCCACCTATTGCAGAAGTCCCACGCAAGGCCGCTCCTGCCCCGGCCAAGCCGGTAGAAAAGGACAAGGACAAGATCCCCATGGCCTTGCCGATTCGTACGGACATGGAAGTGTTCAGGTTCTGACGGTTGGACCGGATATACGACAAAGCCCGCATTGTTGCGGGCTTTGTCGTTTCTGCCGGTTGGATCCCTGGGGCCTGGGCCGGCCCTATCGCGAGCAAGCTCGCACACACTGGGTCTGAGGCTTGCAGACATCTCCCTGTGGGAGCGAGCCTGCTCGCGATGGCGGCGCTGAAGGCAACAGACAAGCCCGCAGACAGCCACTTTCTTCAGGCTCGCGTTCAGTGGTTTGGAATAGTTTTGGGGCCGCTTCGCGGCCCAGCGGGAGCAAGCTCCCTCGCCACAGGTTTTGCAGAGATCCACTGTGGGAGCTTGCTCGCGATGGCGACGCTGAAGGCAACAAAAAAGCCCGCAGACCATCACTCATCTGCGGGCTTCGTCATTTCACGTCCTGAGCGTCAGGCCTGGCGTTCATGCATCCGCGCCAACTGCCGCTCCAGCATCGATGGATAAGGCTCCATCAAGCGTTCCACGCAGCACGCGCCTTCGGGGCTGGCGATGGGGCGGATACGGGCGCGCTGGCGGATCAGGGCGTCATCGTTGATCTTGCGCTCCACCAGCAGCAGGTTGCGGCTGTGTTGCGACAGTGCCAGGGCGTCCTGGGCGGTTTCGGTCAGCAGCAGGTCGATCTGGCTCAGGCCAAACAAGCCATCGCCCAGGGTCAGGCCCAATTGCAGTTGCAGGGTGATGCCGCTGTCGGCGACTTCGATCTGCAACTGGTGGCCCAAGGCGCGCAGCAACTCACCGCAGCAAATGGCGTTGGTCAGGTAGTCGTCACCGCTGTCTTCGGTGTGAAACAGCATCAGCGTGCTGCCATCGTTCAGGGTGTGCAGTTCGCCCTGATAGAGCGATGCGGCCTGGTCGAGGCAGTCGCGGTAGCGCTCGAGCAATTCCTTCAGGCGTGCCTGGGGCAGGCGGCGCAGTTGGTCCTGGGCGCCCAGTTGCACGGCCAGTACGGCACTGTGTTGGGGCAGGTTCGAAGCCACAGGCTTGACGACCGACCGGGGCGCCCCATCGACCGACTCGTCACGCAGCTCGGCGAAGGCGTCGTCGTCTTCCTCGTCCTCTACCGTGCGTACCACGTGGCGTGGCGCCGGTTTGGAGGTCGGCATCGGCGGGCTTTCGTCGAAACCCGGGTCGCGCAGGTTACGCACTTCGAAGCCCGGCTCGGCCTCGTCGTCCATGTAGTCGATGTCTTCAGGTTCCGGCACGGGCTCAGGCTCCGGCGCGAAGCTGGCGTGCAGTTGCCGGGCCAGGTCGCCGATTTCGTCCTGGCGCTGGGTGGCCGGCGTGTGTTCGTCGATGTCCCGCAGCCAGACGCGCAATTGCAACAGCGGCGTGGAGATGTGCCGGCCCAGGCGCAGGCTCAGGGCCAAAGCCAGCGCCAGCAGGATCGCGCTGAGGATGCCCATGCTTTGCAGGCTGATGGTCATCGGCTGCTGGAACTGGTCCATGTCCAGGCTGATGCGCAGTTGCCCGGCGGTCACGTCCTGGAAGGTGATCTTGCTCTGGTACATGCCGCCGGACTCGCCCAGCAGGCCGGGCTTGGGACGCTGGCCGGCCTCGGCGAGGATGCGGTTGTCCACGCTGTAGATGGCGGCGTGGGCCACCAGCTTGTTCTTGGTCAGGTTGTTGAGCAGCACGTTGAGGCTGAGGATGTCGTTGGACACCAGCAGCTCGGTGGCGGACGTGGCGGTCTGGGTGGTCAGGCTTTCACCCAGGGCGTCGGCCTGCTCGTGCATCGCCTGCTTGAATTGCAAACCCATCACGCAGGCATAGATGACCAGGGCCAGGGCGACCAGGATCACGTTATGGCTGGCAATGCGCAATGCAATCGGCACACGACGGTGGCGCAGTGCACGGAAGATCAGCAGGAAGAAGTTGTCGGTTTTGACTGGCGTGGGCCGGTTCACTGAGCTCGGCTCTTTGTCCGTGAAATTGACGCGCAGTATAGCGACAGCCCCATGACCGGCAAAGCACTGGCGGTGCCCGATGGTCACTGAATGTGGGTAGAATGCGGTTTTTTTCCACCTGCGGGGGTGCGCCTTGCGCGAAATCGTCCTGATAAACATCACTGGCAGCGACCGTCCGGGTCTGACTGCGGCCATTACCGGCGTTCTGGCCCAGGGTGGTGTGAACATTCTCGACATCGGTCAGGCGGTGATCCACGACACACTGTCGTTCGGCATCCTGGTTGAAATCCCGGACGCCGAACAAGGCAAGTCGGTGCTCAAGGACATCCTGTTCACCGCCTACAAGCTCGACCAGCAGGTGCGCTTCACCCCGGTGTCCGAGGACGATTACCGGCATTGGGTGGCCGGCCAGGGCAAGAAACGCCACATCGTCACTTTGTTGACCCGCAAGGTTACCGCCGAGCAATTGCAGCGCGTCAGTTCGATCACCGCCAAATATGACCTGAACATCGATCACATCGACCGACTGTCCGGGCGCATGCCGCTGGATACCCCGGACGACAAAGGCAAGGGCTGCATCGAGTTTTCGGTGCGCGGCGAGCCAGCCGACCCCCAGGCGTTGCGAGCCGAGTTCCTCAGCGTGGCCCAGGAACTGAACGTCGACATCGCCTTCCAGGAAGATTCGCTGTTCCGCCGCAACCGCCGCCTGGCGGTGTTCGACATGGACTCGACGCTGATCGAAGCTGAAGTCATCGACGAACTGGCCAAGGCGGCCGGCGTGGGCGACAAGGTCTCAGCCATTACCGAGCGGGCCATGGCTGGCGAATTGGATTTTCGCGCCAGCTTCAAGGAGCGCCTGGCGCTGCTCAAGGGCCTGGACGTCAGCGTGCTGGATTCCATTGGCGCTTCCTTGCGCCTGACCGAAGGCGCAGAGACGCTGTTCGCCGAACTCAAGCGCCTGGGCTACAAGACCGCCATCCTGTCCGGCGGCTTCACCTACTTCGCCAAGCAGTTGCAGGCCAAGCTCGGCATCGACTACGTGTTCGCCAACGAACTGGAAGTGGTGGATGGCAAAGTGACCGGCGTGGCCGTCGAGCCGATCGTCGATGCCCAGCGCAAGGCGGACCTGCTGCGTGAACTGGCTGAAAAAGAAGGCCTGCGCCTGGAGCAGACCATTGCTGTGGGTGACGGCGCCAACGACTTGCCGATGCTGGCGATAGCGGGCTTGGGCGTGGCGTTCCGCGCCAAGCCGCTGGTCAAGCAGTCGGCCAGGCAGGCGATTTCCACCCTGGGGCTGGATGGGGTGTTGTACCTGTTGGGCTTCAGGGATCGGGATGGGCAGCTCTGAGCCATACCCCTTTGGGGAGTGAATACCCCTGTGGCGAGGGAGCTTGCTCCCGCTGGCCTGCGCAGCAGGCCCGATGCGGTCAACCTGACACACCTGGGTGTCAGGTTTTAGGGCCGCTTCGCGCCCCAGCGGGAGCAAGCTCCCTCGCCTCAGAGGGGGGGTGTTCGGCCTAGAGCGATTTCCACAACGAATCAAAATTCCCTTCCTGGTCGCCGCTATCCCCGGTTTCGGTTGAGTCTTCCGAGTGATAGGAAAACTGGTTGAAACTGTGGGTGCTGGTCACCCGGCGGTCCAAGCCGGCGCGGCGTTCCTGGCCGTTGGTATTGATCAACACCCGCTGGCCTTCCTGGAAGGGCAGGCGTGGGGCGATCATGGTCGGGGGCAGGTCAATGGCACTGATCTCTGGCAGCAACAACCCGCGCAGGTAGTGACCGTGCTCATTTTCTTCCCGGACCAGTTGCAGCCCGCAAGGCTGGGCATGTGGTGCCACCAGTTCGATGCCCATTTGCATGGCGCCGTTGCGCACTTGTCGGATCCAACGCACCACGGCAACGCTCCAGGCTTGGTCGCTGCTGTCCCGAATGCCGATCATTTCTCCCGCTTGCAGCTGTTCCGGTACTTCCTTGGGCCAGCCGAGGCAGTAGCCGCCGGGGCTGTGGTTGATGATCGGCAGGTCGTAGGTGGGGAAGTGATGCTGGTTGTCGGAGTGGCTGCCGTCATCATCGCTCGGGTTGACCGGGTACTCGATTTCTTCATAGGGCAGCAGGTCGCTGTCGCCGGCGGGGGCGGCGTCGAAGGCCTGGCCCCAGGTGTCGTTTGTCTTGCTTGATGAGGCTTCGAAGCGGGCCTTGCGGGTGGTGGGACTATTCAGTATTTCGTTGAAAGAGCGCTCGCCGCCGAGGTAATAGTGCAGCGCACTCATGCCCACGCACAGTGTCAGCGTGCCATTGCCCTCGGTGCGCTGGAAACTGCGTTCCGCTGCTTCGCCCCAGGCGGCTTGCAGGTGATGCAGGGTATCGACGCTCATGCCGCCCGGTACCGGCAGGCTTTGCTCGGCAGGTTCTTCCAGGTGCGTGGCGATTGCGCGCACCAGGGGCTGTGGGTCGAAGCCCTGCAAGGTTGGCTGTTGTTCGGCCCGGAACTTGGAGCGGTAGCGTGGCCCGACATCCAGTTGCGGAGCGACCGCAAACAGACTGGCAGTGCTGCTGGCGGGATCCAGCTTGACCCACTGGCTCCAGGCTTCGAGCACTTCGGTCAGCCGCCCGATCTGGCTCTGGCGCAACTGATTGCTGCGTGACGCTCCCAGCAACAGGGCAACGACATAGGTCTGTTCGGGGGTCAGTTGATGAACCTGACTGGCCAGTTCGTCACTCACGCTCAGGTGCTGCAACCGGTGCAGGCAGGCGATCCGATGCAACTGATGCAAATCGAGCCACAGCCCTTCAGGCACGGGGCTGTATAGCTGACTGGCACGCAGCAGCGGACCATTGAGGGCATGCATCGCCCGTTGTAGCGCGGTGCTCAGCAGGCGGGCTCGGTCCTTGGTGTATTTCGACGCGATACGCGCCACGACCTGTTTGTAGCCCATCGCCAGCTGGGTTTGCAGTGCCTGGCACAGGTTGACGATCTTGCGCGAGCGCTCATCCAGCACGATGGCCTGTTGCAGGAAGTGCCGCTCCAGGTGCTTGCAGACGTAATACACCTCGGGCCGCAGCAGCTCGAGCAGTTGCAGGCGATTGTCGCTGGGCGTGAGCAGTTGGTTGAGTTCGCCAAGGGCTTGGTACAAAAGGCGGGCTGTTTCGCCGATGTTGGCCTTGGGCAGGTTGGCGATCCAGCGCTTGAGGTCCCGTGGCGTAGCATCGCAGAACGACAGACGTGATTGTGTCGGGGTCAGGACGCGCAATAGCTGGAGAGGGCTGGTCTCATTCATGCCGTGTACGGGCTCCGGCGGGAAATAAACGTGATGTTTCCAACTCTAGCAGTTGTAGCCGAAGGAGGTGTGCTATCTATGCTGGATGCCCTGTGGGAGCGAGCTTGCTCGCGATGAGGCCAGGACAGTCGCCATTGAGGTGACTGTTATATCGCTATCGCGAGCAAGCTCGCTCCCACATGTGATCTTTACTCAGCCTTTGGGCAGCGCCAGGCCCTGGCCCATCTGCACTGGCGATCCGGCCACCAGGCCTTCGGCCCATGTCACCTGGTCCGGCCCGAACAGCACGATGGCCGTCGAACCCAGCTTGAAGCGGCCCAGTTCGGCGCCTTTTTCCAGATGAATCGGCGCGCGGGCGGCTTCGTCATAACGGAAGGTTTTCAGCTGGCGCTTGGGCGGCGTCACCAGCCCGGCCCAGACGGTTTCGATGGACGCCACGATCATCGCGCCCACCAGCACCACGGCCATCGGCCCACGTTCGGTGTCGAAAATGCACGCCACGCGTTCGTTGCGGGCGAACAGCTCCGGAACGTTTTCGGCGGTGGTCTGGTTGACCGAGAAAATCCGCCCAGGGATGTAGACCATCTCCCGCAGGGTGCCGGCCAGTGGCATGTGCACGCGGTGATAGTCCTTGGGGGACAGGTAGATAGTGGCGAAATCGCCGCCCATGAACGGCGCCGCGTTGGCCGCATCACCGCCCAGCAGTTCCAGCACGCTGAAGCTGTGGCCCTTGGCCTGGAAGACCCGGCCGTGCTCGATCGGGCCGAGCTGGCTGACGGCACCGTCGGCGGGGCTGAGGATCGCACCTGGGGTGTCGTCCAGCGGGCGTGCACCGTCTTTCAGGGCGCGGGTGAAGAAGGCGTTGAAGTGCTCGTAGGCAGTCAGGTCTTCCACCAGTGCCTGGGACATGTCCACTTGGTAGCGCTTGGCAAACCAAGCGGTGAAGGCGTTCTTGAACCAGCGCACGCGGCATTCGGCAATGCAGCCGGCCAGCCGTGACAACAGGTGGTGGGGCAGCAGGTACTGAGTGAGGATGAACAAACGGTTTTTCATTAATTGTCCTTAAGAACCTTCAAAGCTCGATGGGTGTGTCGGGGTGGTTGCCCCATTCGCCCCAGGAACCGGCATAGCCTTTGACCCGTGGATAACCGAGCGCCTTGGCCACCAGGTAGGTGAAGCCGGAGCGGTGGTGAGTCTGGCAGTGGGTGATGATTTCCTTGTCGGGCGTGATGCCCAATTGTTCGAGAATTTGCGGCATGTCCTTGCGAATGCGCAGGTTGCGCGCTTGGTCCATGCCGGCTGTCCATTCGAAATTGACCGCGCCGGGAATGTGCCCGCCTCGGGCTGCGACTACTTTTTCGCCCGAATACTCCAGCGGGCCGCGAGCGTCCCAGATCGCCAGGTCGGCAGCACCGAGACGGCTTTGCAGGTACTCACGGGTGGCGGTGGGCGCTTCGTGCAGTGTCAGGCTGACCGGGCCTGCGACGGGCGCAGGCACTTCGACGGACACCGGCAGGCCTTCGTCCAGCCACGACAGCAAGCCGCCGTCGAGGTAGTGATAGTTGGAGTGACCGATCACGTCCAGCAACCAGATAAACCGCCCGGCCCAGCCGCCGCCTTCATCGTCATAGACCACGTAGACCGCATCCGGGTGATGCCCGAGTTCGCCGAACAGGGCTTCGAGGTCGGCTTTGGCCGGCAGCAGGCCTGGCGCCGGCGGTTGACCCAGCTGGGTACGCTTGGGGTCGACGAAGCGTGCGCCAGGGATATGGCCGGTGCTGTAGCGGGCGGCGCTGGTCAGGTCCACCAGAATCAGTTCGCGGGCGTCGAGGCGCGGCAGCAGCTCGTTCGGCTCGATCACCAACGGCAAGCCAGAGAAGTCAGGCATGTGAGGTCTCCAGGGGCGCAAAGGGAAAAGATTGTAGCAAGTTCAGCGGCCGCGGTTGGTAAAGGTATGCAGGGCCCTTTCGATGCATTGCACGGTTTTGCCGAAGGCTTGTACGGTCACGTCCGAGAACGGCCCGCCGCCCTGGTCCACCACCACCAGCATGATCACCCGGCCATTGCAGGTCAGCGAGCGCAGCAGCAGGTGCTCCCCGCGGAACAGGCTGCGCAGGCCCGGTGGCAGCAGCGCCGAAAACTGCGCGTTGTTGTCCGGGTTCAGGCGAACCTGGGCCTGCTGAGCCAGCAATCGTTGCACTATTTTGCTCTGGCTGATGGTAAAGCTCATGGCCGCGGCTTCTTTGGGCAGGCCGGCGGTCTGGTGTACGCGCACACTGGTCTGGTTGCGGTCGGCCATCAGGATCATCACCCGGCGCATGCCACAGGCCACCAACACGTCCCGTGCCGAGGTGGTCAGGTGCATGGCATTGCTGAAGGGGCTCGGTTCCACCAGCAGCGCGGAGCATTGCTTGCGCCACTGGCTCAGGTCCTCGGCGCTGGGTGGTGGGGGCGCTAGCAAACCGGGGTGGATGCGACGGCTGCCCCAGGGCCAGAGCAACGCCACGGCCGGATGCCAGAGGTCTGGCATGGCGTCATGACGGGCGCTGGTGACGGCTTGTTGGTGCAGCTGTTGCTGGACCTCATCCATCGGCATCTGCAGGTACAAACTGGTGAGGTATTGCCAGCGGGCACTGTGGGGGCCGTCCCAGGCCTGTTGCGCTGAAAGTGCCAGACCGTTGGCCAGCAACACGGTATTGGCCGGTTGATTGAGCCAGCGCCGCAGGGTTGGGTCGTCGTCCAGGCGATTCTGCTGGCGCAGCGGGTGCTCGCTGTCCCGGGCGATGCGCAGAACCTGCACCAGCTCGCGGCGTTCATTGAGCAGCAGGCGATAACCTTGTATCACCCAGATCGGCAAGCGCCAGGCCTCCACCAGCGCCAGGCAGATTTTCAGCAGGCTGACGCCGAACAATTCACGCTCTACCTTGCGCGCGGGCTCGCGTTTGTGGACGACCCGCAATTCCCACTCCCCCAGCAATCGCGGGTGAGTCAAGGCCAATGGCCAGAGCGGCGAGAGAAACAGCAGGCTGCCCCAGTGAATGTCCTGCCACAGCCGCGCCAGGCGGCTGGCAAAAAAGCCATTGGCCTGTTGCGTGGCGTGTTGGCTGATCAATTGCAGCTGGCGCAAGGCGATGGGGATTTCGTGCCCTGGCAACGACGGCAAGCGAGCGAGCAGTTCTTCGGTACGCTTGAGGCCGAGGCGGTTGATGGCCACTTCGAGATTTTCCGCAGGTTCGGCAAGGCTGCCATGGGTGTGATAGTTGGCCTCGCGGATGACGCTCAGGGCCAGGGCGGGGCTGTCCTGCATCAATTCGGCGATGTCACGTAACGAGCGGCGACTGTCGGCAATGGCCTTGCAGACCAGGTCATGGCTGGCCTGGGGCACCGGCAGGTGCACGCCATCGAGCAGCTTGACCCAGCCTTCGAGGGTGGTCGGTCGTGGAGTTGGAACCTTCGTTTCGTTAGCCATGGTTGGACGTGATCATCGCAAAGGGTATCTACGCCCGGAACGGGGCAAAATTGGCTTTTCGCCGGAACTGACTATAGTCTGGCGCAGTTTTGCCGATAAGTAGAAGAAGAGATTTTTCAGCTTCCGAATATGACCTTGAACCCGACTTAAATAAGTACTTTCTATCTATGGCTAAAATTATCGGCATCATTGTCGTGTTCGCGAGCGTACTCGGCGGATACGTGCTCTCCCATGGCAAGATTGCGGCCCTGGTCCAACCCTTCGAGGTGTTGATCATCGGTGGCGCCGCCCTCGGTGCATTTCTGCAGGCCAACCCTGGCTATATGACGATGCACGTGCTCAAGAAATCCCTGGGCATGTTCAGTTCGCGCTTTAGCCACACCTTCTACCTCGAGGTGCTGGGGCTGATCTACGAGATCCTCAACAAGAGCCGCCGCGAAGGCATGATGGCGATCGAAGGCGACATCGAAGACGCCGCCGCCAGCCCGATTTTCGCCAAGTACCCGGCTGTGCTCAAGGACGCCCGCATGACGGCGTTCATCTGCGATTACCTGCGCATCATGTCGTCCGGCAACATGGCGCCCCATGAGCTCGAAGGCCTGTTCGACATGGAGCTGTACAGCCTCAAGGAAGACCTGGAGCACCCCTCCCACGCGGTCAACGGCATCGCCGACGGTATGCCTGGCTTCGGTATCGTCGCGGCGGTATTAGGGATTGTGGTGACCATGGCGTCCCTGGGCGATGGCGACCAGAAATCCATCGGCCTGCACGTGGGTGCGGCACTGGTGGGTACCTTCTTCGGTATTTTGGCCGCGTACGGTTTCTTCGGTCCGCTGGCCCATTCCCTGGCCCATGATGCCAAGGAAGAGCTCAACGTCTATGAAGCCATCAAGGCGTCCCTGGTGGCTTCGGCCTCGGGCATGCCGCCATCGTTGGCGGTGGAGTTCGGTCGCAAGGTCCTGTACCCGGCGCACCGTCCAAGCTTCGCCGAGCTGGAACAAGCGGTTCGCGGTCGCTAAATCATGGAAAATAACCAGCCGATCATCGTCAAGCGCGTCAAGCGCATCGCCGGCGGGCACCATGGCGGTGCTTGGAAAATTGCCTTCGCCGACTTCGCAACGGCGATGATGGCGTTCTTTCTGGTGCTGTGGTTGCTGTCCACGGCGACCCCGGAACAGAAGATCGCCATCGCCGGTTACTTCAAGGACCCGGTCGGCTTTTCCGAAAGCGGCACGCCCTACATCATCGACCTGGGCGGTTCACCGACCCTGGCCCCGGAAAACACACTCAACCCCGAGGTCAAGTCCCAGCCCCAGCCTGACAAGGTGACGGTGGACTCCGAGCAGGTCGAAGGGATGGCCGAGCAGATCGAGCGCGAACGCCTGGAGTTGTTGCTGCAAGAGTTGCAGAACAAGGTCGAAGAGAACCCGCAACTGCAGAAATTCAAGGACCAGATCCTGTTCGAAATCACGCCGAACGGCTTGCGCATCCAGATCATGGACGCCGAGAACCGGCCGATGTTCGATTCCGGCAGCGCGCGCCTGAAGCCTTATTTCGAAGACATTTTGCTGGCCATGGCCGACACCATCAAAGCGGTGCCGAACAAAATCAGCATCAGCGGTCATACCGATGCCAAGCCCTACGTTGGCAAAGGAGACTTCGGTAACTGGGAGCTTTCCGCCAACCGCGCCAACGCGGCCCGTCGCGCCTTGGTGGCCGGCAGTTATCCGGACGAGCAGGTGGCGCGGGTGGTCGGTTATGCGTCCTCGGCGTTGTTCGATCGCAAGGACCCGTTCAACCCGGTCAACCGACGTATCGATATCGTGGTGTTGACCAAGAAGGCCCAGCAAGCCATCGAAGGTTCGCAAACCGACGATCCGCCGCTGGATCCGGCCCAGGGGCAGGGCGCACCGGGTGAAGCACCGACGACGCCTGGCGCGGCGGCTGATCCGAACGCCTTGCCGGCGGACCAGCAACCCGTGCCGGCCCATGAGCTGCGCGAGCGTCTGAACCTGTTCGACGACGCTGCGCCGAAACCGGCCGAGCCGCCGGCGCAGTGATCCATAAAAAAGCCGACATCATTGTCGGCTTTTTTATGAGGCGCTGTTCACCTGAGGCGTGCTTGCCTTTGTGGCGAGGGAGCAAGCTCCCTCGCCACAATGGTGTCCGGCTCACATTCCGGGTCAGTAACTGCTATCCGGCAAGCTGGCGATGATCGAGCGGTAGCTATTCATCCGTTGCTGATGCACGCGACCTTCTTCCAGCGCCTTGAGCAGCGCGCAACCAGGTTCGCGGTCGTGCTTGCAGTCGCGGAAGCGGCAGGTGCCGATCAGGTCATTGAATTCGATGAACCCGGCCTCGACATCGGCCCGGCTGACGTGGCCCAGGCCGAATTCACGTATGCCCGGCGAGTCGATCAATTCACCGCCGCCGGGGAAGTGGAACAACCGCGCGGTGGTGGTGGTGTGGGTGCCCTGGCCGGACAGCTCGGACAGCGGCCCGACGCGAGTCTCGACGTCTGGCAGCAGGCTGTTGACCAGCGATGACTTGCCCACGCCAGACTGGCCGACGAACACACTGATGCGCCCATCCAGTTGCTGTTGCAATTGCTCCATGCCGTTGCCGTGATGGGCCGAGACTTCCAGCACCGGATAACCCAAATCCCGATAGACCGACAGCAGGGCGTTCAGCGCCGGGGCGTTGTGCTCGTCGATCAGGTCGAATTTGTTGAGCAGCAACAACGGGCGGATGCCGGCGTGTTCGGCGGCCACCAGATAACGGTCGATCAGGTTGGCGTGGGGCTCGGGCAGGGGCGCGAACACAATGACGATCATGTCGACGTTGGCCGCTACCGGCTTGAGCTGACCACGGCTGTCCGGACGGCACAGCTCGGTGTGGCGTGGCAATTGCGCCACGATCACACCGATGCCCTGGTTGCCGGCACGCCAGACGACTTGGTCGCCCGTGACCAGGGCCGGCAGGTTGGCGCGCAAGTGACAACGGAACACTTGGCCGGCCAGCTCGCCTTCCCGGGCCTCGACCTCGACCTGCACACCGAAGTGGGCGATCACCAGGCCGGTCTGTTCCGGGCCCAGGTCGCCACCTTCCAAGGCTTCGACAGCACTGGACTCGCGTTTGGCGGCGCGGGCGGCGCGCTCGCCCTGGATCTTTTCGATGCGCCAGTTCTGACGACGATTGAGTTGGCGTTTGGCCATGGGTGTTCCGTATGAAGAAATGCAGCGAATAGGGTAAAACGGCCGCGAGTTTAGCACGCCCAAGGGCCGGCCTAAGCTAAACTGCGTGGCTACGCCGAGGAGCTTCCCTATGCAAAACCCGCAGAACCTGATCTGGATCGACCTGGAAATGACCGGTCTGAACCCGGACACCGACGTCATCATCGAAATGGCCACCATCGTCACCGACAGCGACCTCAACACCCTGGCCGAAGGCCCGGTGATCGCGATCCACCACAGCGACGAGATCCTGGCCGGCATGGATGAATGGAACACCCGCCAGCACGGCGGCTCGGGCCTGACCCAGCGGGTACGCGAGAGCAAGATCAGCATGGCTGAGGCCGAAGCCCAGACTATCGCCTTCCTGGAGCAGTGGGTGCCCAAGGGCAAGTCGCCGATCTGCGGCAACAGCATCTGCCAGGACCGTCGCTTCCTTTATACCCACATGAAATCCCTGGAAAGCTACTTCCACTACCGCAACCTGGACGTCTCCACCCTCAAGGAACTGGCCGCCCGCTGGGCACCAGAAGTGCGTGACAGCTTCCAGAAGGGCGGCAGCCACCTGGCCCTGGACGACATCCGCGAGTCCATCGCCGAGTTGCAGCATTACCGCAAGCATTTCATCAAGTTCTAACCGGCACCCGGCGACCGGCGAGATTGCTTTTGTGGCGAGGGAGCTTGCTCCCGCTGGCCTGCGCAGCAGGCCCCAACCGTCCTTCAGGTAGACCGCATTGTCCGGTTTGCGACTGCTGCGCAGCCGAGCGGGAGCAAGCTCCCTCGCCACAGGGATCGGTTTGGACCAGAGGCGGCATGTTTAGGTGGAAGTCGTTGCCTTGCCCTCTTTTGGTGCCTGCCCGAAATGGCTAGACTGCGCGCCTTCCTGCAAGGACCGCCACCATGTTGCTGATGCTTTATCTGATCGCCATCACCGCCGAAGCCATGACCGGCGCCTTGTCTGCCGGGCGCCGCGGCATGGACTGGTTCGGCGTGGTGCTGATCGCCTGTGTCACGGCGCTGGGTGGCGGTTCGGTGCGTGACGTGCTGCTCGGTCATTACCCGCTCACCTGGGTCAAACACCCGGAATACCTGGTGCTGACCACCGCGGCGGCGATGCTGACGGTGTTCCTGGCGCGCTGGATGCGCCACCTGCGTTCATTGTTCCTGGTGCTCGACGCCGCGGGGCTGGTGGCGTTCACCCTGATCGGCTGCATGACGGCCCTGGAAATGGGCCATGGCATGCTGGTGGCGTCGGTCAGCGGAGTGATCACTGGGGTGTTCGGCGGTATTTTGCGGGACATTTTCTGCAACGATATTCCGCTGATCTTCCGTCGCGAGCTCTATGCCAGCGTTTCATTTGCCGCGGCGTGGTGCTATCTGCTGTGCGTCTTCCTGCAACTGCCGAGTGAACAGGCGATCCTCATTACCTTGTTCGGTGGTTTCCTGCTGCGGCTCCTGGCGATTCGTTTTCACTGGGAAATGCCGAAGTTCGTCTACAACGACGAGGTTTGACGCTCGGCATGTTGCCGTAACGCCCACTCCACATGCTCGCGCACCAACTCCGACGGGTAGTCGCGCCGCGCCTGCAGCGCTTGCAGCACGGGAATCGTTGACGGCGCATTACCCAGGCCCACTGCCAGGTTGCGCAGCCAGCGCTCGTACCCGGCGCGGCGCAGCGGCGAGCCTTCGGTGCTGCTCAGGAACGTTGCCTCGTCCCACATGAACAACTCGGCCAGCCCGGCATTGTCCAGGTTGTGCCGCGGCTTGAAGTCGCTTTCCCCGGACGGCCGGGCGAAGCGGTTCCAGGGACAGACGATCTGGCAGTCATCGCAGCCGAACACCCGGTTGCCGATCAACGGCCGCAGTTCCTCGGGGATGGCGCTTTTCAGCTCGATGGTCAGGTAGGAAATGCAGCGGCGGGCATCGAGCACGTAGGGCCCGACGAAGGCATTCGTAGGGCAGATGTCCAGGCACGCGGTGCATTTCCCGCAATGTTCGCTGGCATGGGGCGGGTCCACCGGCAGCGGCAGGTCGACAAACAGCTCGCTCAGGAAGAAATAGCTTCCGGCCTTGCGGTTCAACACCAAGGTGTTTTTACCGATCCAGCCCAGGCCGGCCTGTTCGGCGATGGCTTTTTCCAGGACTGGAGCACTGTCGACGAAGGCGCGATAACCGAAGGGGCCGATCACCGCCTGAATTTTTTCTGCCAGTTGCTGCACACGTTTACGGATCAATTTGTGGTAATCGCGGCCCAATGCATAACGCGAGACGTAGGCTTTCTCCGGTTGGCCGAGCATCTGCGCCATGTGCGTGTCGCCCGGCAGGTAGTCCATGCGCAGGGAAACCACCCGTAGCGTACCCGGCACCAGTTCCTCGGGGTGCGAGCGTTTGCTGCCGTGGGCGCCCATGTAGTCCATTTCGCCGTGGTACCCGGCATCGAGCCAGCGTTGCAGGTGTTGCTCATGCTCGGCAAGGTCCAGGCCGCTGATGCCGACCTGCTGGAAGCCCAGCTCGCGGCCCCACTCCTTGATGGATTGGGCGAGGGCGGGGAGGTCTGTGGGAATGGCAGGCATGAGGCGAGAGAAACCAGAGCTGAGATGCGTATAATTCTGCCAGACATCGGAGCCCGAAGACGCATGCCGCACACTAAAGATGATTTTCCCGACGCGCTGTACAGCGCCGCGCAGGTCCGGGCCCTCGACGCACAACTGATCGCGGCCGGCACCGCCGGTTTCGAATTGATGCAACGCGCCGCCCGCGCCACCTGGCGAGCGATTGTCCGGCGCTGGCCTGATGCCCACGAGCTGACGGTGCTGGCCGGGCATGGCAACAACGCCGGCGATGGCTATCTGGTCGCGACCCTGGCCCGGCGCGCTGGCTGGTCGGTGCGGGTGCTGACGGTGGGCGAGCCCCGGCGCTTGCAGGGCGACGCCGCCAATGCCCACGCCGAAGCGGTGGCGGTGGGCGTGCCGATGGAGCCGTGGTCGGATGAGGCAGAGTTGCGCGGCGTGTTGCTGGATGCGCTGCTCGGGACGGGCTTGAGTGGCGAGGTGCGCGAGCCTTATGTGCGGGCTATCGATACGATCAACGTCAGCGGTCTGCCGGTCGCGGCGGTGGATATCCCCTCGGG
Organism: Pseudomonas sp. NFACC51; assembly: GCF_900103575.1. NCBI lineage: Bacteria > Pseudomonadati > Pseudomonadota > Gammaproteobacteria > Pseudomonadales > Pseudomonadaceae > Pseudomonas > Pseudomonas sp. NFACC51. Next base: position 210,646 of record NZ_FMXH01000006.1, read on the forward strand.
CTTGTGCGCCGATACCGGCCGGGTGCTGGGCACGGCGGTGGTGGCCGATCTCACCGTGACCTTTATTGGCTTGAAGCTGGGCCTGTTTACCGGCGAAGCGGCGGACCGGGTCGGCGAACTGGTGTTCAACGACCTGCACGCCGATCCAGATATTGTTGACGCGGCACCGGCCAGTGCCCGATTGCTCTCACCCCATAATCTGCCACGTCTGACACCTCGTGCCGCCACGTCCCACAAAGGCAAGTTCGGTCACGTGCTGTTGATCGGTGGCGACCGGGGCTTTGGCGGCGCCATCCAGATGAGCGCCGAAAGCGCCCTGCGCTGCGGTGCGGGGATGGTTTCGATGGCGACCCGCAGCGAGCACGTATCCGCCGCGCTGACGCGTTTGCCGGAAGTGATGGTGCAAGGCACCCATTCGGCGAACCAATTGATGGGCTTGCTCCAGCAGGCCAGCGTGCTGGTGGTCGGGCCGGGCTTGGGCCAGGCCGCATGGGGGCGCAGCCTGTTGTCGGCGGCGGCCAATGCGCCGCTGCCGCAAGTATGGGATGCCGATGCGCTGAACCTGCTCTGCAGCGGCGATGTCCGCCTGCCTGAACAGTGCGTCATCACCCCGCACCCAGGCGAGGCGGCCCGATTGTTGGCGTTATCCACGGCCCAGGTGCAGGCCGACCGTCCAGCGGCAGCCCATGCATTGAGCCAGAAATACACCGCCACGGTTATCCTCAAGGGCGCTGGCAGCCTGATTGCCAGCCCGGACGGTCGCCTGGCGGTTTGCAGCCAGGGCCATCCGGCCATGGCCACAGCAGGCCTGGGGGATGTGCTGGCCGGCGTGGTCGGCGCCTTGCTGGCCCAGGGCATGGAGGGGTTCGAGGCCGCGTGCCTGGCGGTCTGGCTGCATGCCAATGCCGGTGCCCAGGCCGGTCGTTCGGGTCGGGGGGTGGCAGCCACCGATCTGATTCCGGCCATTCGTCAGTTGTTGGAGGAACATTCACCGTGTCTGAAGTAACCCTGTACGTGGCGGACGAACAAGCCATGACACAATTTGGTGCCCGCATCGCGCAGATCACCGCCGGTCACGGCCTGATTTTTCTCGAAGGCGACCTCGGCGCGGGGAAAACCACCCTGTCCCGTGGCATCATTCGCGGTCTTGGGCACGTCGGCTCCGTCAAGAGCCCTACGTTCACCCTGGTCGAGCCCTACGAGATCGGCGACATTCGCGCCTTCCATTTCGACCTGTATCGACTGGTGGATCCGGAGGAGCTGGAATTCCTCGGTATTCGCGATTATTTCGAAGATGACGCCTTGTGCCTGATCGAATGGCCCCAGAAGGGTGCAGGCTTTTTGCCAAAGCCCGACCTGACCATTACCATTGGCGCGCAGAACGGCGGGCGTTCGCTGAAACTGACGCCGCAAGGCTCGCGTGGCGAGTCGTGGTGTGCCGCTTTGGCATTGGAAAACTAATTGATGATGGGGTTTGGTATGCGCTTTCGCGCGGTGGTTGCTGTCGTAGGACTGTTGCTTACGGCACTGGCCGTCGATGCTGTGGCCGAGACAAAGGTCAACAGCGTTCGCCTCTGGCGGGCGCCGGACAACACACGGCTGGTGTTCGACCTGACGGGCCCGGTGCAGCACAGCGTATTCACCCTGACCGCCCCGGATCGCCTGGTGATTGACATCAACGGCGCGTCCCTGGGCGCGCCATTGAACGTGGCGACCGCCAACACGCCGATTACCGCGATGCGTTCGGCCCAGCGTACGCCGACCGACCTGCGGGTGGTCATCGACCTGAAAAAAGCCGTGACCCCGAAAAGCTTCACCCTGGCCCCGAATGCCCAATACGGCAACCGGCTGGTGGTGGACCTGTTCGACAACCCGGCCGATGCGGCGCCACCGCCGCCGCCGACCAATGTTGCCACGGTGCCAGCGGTGCCAGTGACCCCGACCGAACCTGCGCTCAAGCTGCCACCGGCCCCGGCTGGCAAGCGCGACATCATCGTGGTGATCGACGCCGGTCACGGCGGCGAAGACCCAGGCGCCTCAGGCTCGCGCGGGCAGCGGGAAAAAGACGTGGTGCTGTCCATCGCCCGCGAATTGCAACGCCAGGTCAACGGCATGAAAGGCTTCCGCGCCGAACTGACCCGTACCGGCGACTACTTCATTCCCTTGCGTGGGCGTACCGAGATCGCCCGCAAGAAAGGTGCCGACCTGTTCGTCTCCATCCACGCCGACGCCGCGCCTTCGGCGGCAGCGTTCGGGGCCTCGGTGTTTGCCCTGTCCGACCGCGGTGCCACGTCCGAGACTGCCCGTTGGCTGGCCGACAGCGAAAACCGTTCCGACCTGATCGGCGGTGCCGGCAACGTCAGCCTCGACGACAAGGACCGGATGCTCGCCGGTGTGTTGCTCGATTTGTCGATGACCGCCTCGCTGACCTCCAGCCTGAACGTCGGCCAGAAAGTCCTGAGCAACATCGGTCGGGTCACGCCGCTGCACAAGCAGCGCGTCGAGCAGGCTGGATTCATGGTGCTCAAGTCGCCGGACATCCCGTCGATCCTGGTGGAGACCGGGTTTATCTCCAACGCCAACGAAGCCTCCAAGCTGTCGTCCGCCAACCACCAGCAGGCGCTGGCCCGTTCCATCAGCAGCGGCGTGCGGCAGTTCTTCCAGCAAAACCCACCGCCAGGCACCTACATCGCCTGGTTGCGCGACTCGGGCAAGATTGCCCAAGGCCCGCGGGACCATCGGGTCAGCCCCGGCGAAACCCTGGCGATGATCGCCGTGCGCTATCAGGTGTCGCCCGCCACCTTGCGCAGTGCCAACAATCTCAAAAGCGACGAGCTCAAGATTGGTCAGACCCTGACCATTCCCGGCAACGAAGTGGCGGTCCAGCGATGAGTGACGAAGTGATCGGTAACCCTGCCCGCATCGAACTGCTCAGCCCCCGGCTGGCGAACCAGATCGCTGCTGGCGAAGTGGTCGAGCGTCCGGCGTCGGTCATCAAGGAGTTGCTGGAAAACAGCCTCGACTCCGGGGCCAGGCGCATCGATGTGGATGTCGAACAGGGCGGCGTCAAGCTGCTGCGGGTGCGCGATGACGGTGGCGGGATTTCCTCTGACGACCTGCCGCTGGCCCTGGCGCGTCATGCCACCAGCAAGATCCGCGACCTGGAGGATCTTGAGCGGGTCATGAGCCTGGGGTTTCGGGGCGAGGCGCTGGCATCCATCAGTTCGGTGTCGCGCCTGACCCTTACCTCCCGCACCCGCGATGCCGAGCAGGCCTGGCAGGTCGAGACCGAGGGGCGGGACATGGCCTCCCGCGTGCAGCCCGCGGCCCATCCGGTGGGCACTTCGGTGGAAGTGCGCGACTTGTTCTTCAACACCCCGGCCCGGCGCAAGTTCCTCAAGGCCGAGAAGACTGAATTCGATCATCTGCAAGAAGTCATCAAGCGTCTGGCCTTGGCGCGCTTTGATGTGGCGTTCCATTTGCGCCACAACGGCAAGACCATCCTCAGCCTGCACGAGGCCCACGATGATGCGGCACGCGCCCGACGTGTCGGCGCGGTGTGCGGCGCAGGTTTCCTGGAGCAGGCATTGCCCATCGAGGTGGAGCGCAATGGCTTGCGCCTGTGGGGGTGGGTCGGCTTGCCAACCTTTTCCCGCAGTCAGGCGGACTTGCAGTACTTCTACGTGAACGGCCGGGCGGTGCGCGACAAATTGGTGGCCCACGCGGTGCGCCAGGCGTATCGCGATGTGCTGTTCAATGGCCGGCATCCGACCTTCGTGCTGTTTTTCGAAGTCGATCCGGCCGTGGTCGACGTCAACGTACACCCGACCAAGCACGAAGTACGTTTCCGTGACGGGCGCATGGTCCACGATTTCCTCTACGGCACCTTGCACCGTGCGTTGGGCGATGTGCGCCCGGAAGATCAACTGGCGGCTCCGGCGGCGGTGGGCGGCATGGTCCGGCCAACGGGGTTGGAAGCTGGCGAATTCGGGCCTCAGGGCGAAATGCGCCTGGCGGCCAACGCACTGCTGGAGCAGCCCCAGCCTCAGCCGAGCTACAACACGGCCGGGAGCGGTACCGGCAGCGGCTATCAATACCAATACACTCCGCGTCCGCAATCCAGCGTGCCGACAGCCGAGGCCCAGGCGGCCTATCGCGAGTTCTTCAAACCCTTGCCGGAAGCTGGAGCGGCGGCGATGCCCGACGGCCAAGGCGATATCCCGCCGCTGGGCTATGCCCTGGCGCAACTCAAAGGCATTTATATCCTCTCGGAAAATGCCCAGGGCCTGGTCCTGGTGGACATGCACGCCGCCCATGAGCGGATCATGTACGAGCGGCTGAAAATCGCCATGGCCAGCGAAGGCCTGAGCGGCCAGCCACTGTTGGTGCCCGAGTCCCTGGCCGTCAGCCAGCGCGAAGCCGATTGCGCCGAAGAACATGTGGCCTGGTTCCAGCGCCTGGGCTTCGAATTGCAGCGTCTGGGGCCCGAAACCCTGGCGATCCGTCAGATCCCGGCGTTGTTGAAGCAGGCCGAGGCCAATCGCCTGGTTAGCGACGTACTGGCTGACTTGATGGAATATGGCACCAGCGACCGCATCCAGGCGCACCTGAACGAACTGCTCGGTACCATGGCCTGCCACGGCGCGATCCGCGCCAACCGGCGCCTGGCCCTGCCGGAAATGAACGGCCTGCTGCGGGACATGGAAAACACCGAGCGCAGCGGTCAATGCAACCATGGCCGGCCGACCTGGACCCAATTGGGCCTGGACGACCTGGACAAACTGTTCCTGCGCGGTCGTTGATGAGCCAGTTGCCACCCGCGATTTTCCTGATGGGGCCGACCGCCGCCGGCAAGACCGACCTGGCCATCGAGTTGACCAAAGTCCTGCCCTGCGAGTTGATCAGTGTCGATTCGGCCCTGGTCTACCGGGGCATGGACATCGGCACCGCCAAGCCGTCGAAGGAACTGCTGGCCGAGTTTCCCCATCGCCTGATCGACATCCTCGACCCGGCCGAGGCTTATTCGGCGGCTGATTTCCGTCGTGACGCGCTCCAGGCCATGGCCGAGATCACCTCGCGGGGCAAGATTCCGCTGCTGGTGGGTGGCACAATGCTGTATTACAAGGCCTTGGTCGATGGGTTGGCGGACATGCCGGCAGCCGATCCCGAGGTGCGCGCGCAGATTGAAGAAGAGGCCGCGCGCCTTGGCTGGCAAGCCCTGCACGAGCAATTGGCGGTCATCGACCCGGAATCGGCGGCGCGTATTCACCCCAATGACCCGCAGCGCCTCAGTCGGGCCCTGGAGGTTTATCGGGTCAGCGGCCAGAGCATGACGGCCCTGCGCCAGCGACAATCTGCGCAAAGTACTGAAGCAGCCGCTTCGGGACTGCAACAATTGCCCTATACTGTCGCGAATCTGGCCATCGCTCCGGCGAACCGGCAAGTGCTGCATCGGCGAATTGAACAAAGATTCACATTAATGTTGGAACAGGGGTTCATAGACGAGGTCGTAGCCCTGCGTGAGCGAAGTGACCTGCATGCCGGGTTGCCGTCTATACGTGCGGTAGGTTATCGACAAGTCTGGGATTACCTGGACGGCAAGCTGACGTCAGCCGAGATGCAGGAGCGTGGGATCATTGCCACGCGCCAATTGGCGAAACGCCAGTTCACCTGGCTGCGCAGCTGGACTGACTTGCATTGGCTCGACAGTTTCGATTGCGACAATCTGCCACGCGCCTTGAAATACCTCGGGACCATCTCCATATTGAGCTGAGTCCTTGCAATTGCCGTCTATCCTTGGGGGTGTGACGGCCCAAGCCATCTGATTCCGATTTTTATTATTGATCCTTAAAGGAGTGCGGCACATGTCAAAAGGGCATTCGCTACAAGACCCTTACTTGAACACTTTACGTAAAGAGAAAGTTGGGGTGTCCATCTATCTGGTCAACGGGATCAAACTGCAAGGCACGATCGAGTCTTTCGACCAGTTCGTCATCCTTCTGAAAAACACCGTCAGCCAAATGGTCTACAAACACGCGATCTCGACAGTCGTGCCAGTTCGTCCAATTCGTCTGCCTAGCGCAACCGAATCCGAAGGCGGTGACGCTGAACCGGGTAACGCCTGATAGGAGCCTCCTTTGTTCTTTGAGCGCCACGGTGGTGGTGAACGGGCCATTCTCGTTCACTTGGATGGACAGGACCCTGAGGCGCGCGAAGATCCGCAGGAGTTTCAGGAATTGGCACTTTCGGCCGGCGCCGAGACCGTCGCGTTTTTCAACGTGCCGCGTCATCGGCCAACCGCAAAGTTCCTGATCGGCAGTGGCAAGGTCGAGGAGTTGCGCGACCTGGTCAAGGCCGAACAGGTCGATCTGGTGATTTTCAATCACATCCTCACACCCAGTCAGGAACGTAACCTCGAACGTGTCTTCGAGTGTCGCGTGATCGACCGAACGGGGCTGATTCTCGATATTTTCGCCCAGCGCGCCCGCACCCATGAAGGCAAGCTCCAGGTCGAACTGGCCCAGCTTGAGCACATGAGTACGCGGCTGGTTCGCGGCTGGACTCACCTTGAGCGGCAGAAGGGCGGTATCGGCCTGCGCGGCCCGGGTGAAACCCAGTTGGAAACCGACCGGCGACTGCTTCGGGTTCGCTTGCGCCAGATCAAGGGGCGCCTGGAAAAGGTCCGCAGCCAGCGCGAGCAGTCGCGGCGCGGCCGCAAGCGCGCGGACATCCCGACGGTTTCACTGGTGGGTTATACCAACGCCGGCAAATCGACCCTGTTCAATAACGTCACCCAATCCGACGTCTATGCTGCTGACCAGTTGTTCGCCACGCTCGACCCGACCCTGCGTCGGCTCGACCTGGACGACCTCGGGCCGATCGTGCTGGCCGACACCGTGGGCTTCATCCGTCACCTGCCGCATAAACTGGTCGAGGCTTTCCGGGCTACGCTCGAAGAGTCGAGCAACTCCGACCTGCTGCTGCATGTGATCGATGCCGCCGAACCGGACCGGATGCTGCAGATCGAGCAGGTGATGGTGGTGCTGGGCGAGATCGGGGCTCAGGACTTGCCGATCCTGGAGGTATACAACAAACTCGATTTGCTCGAAGGCGTGGAGCCGCAGATCCAGCGCGATGCCGACGGCAAGCCGCAACGGGTCTGGCTGTCGGCCCGTGATGGCACCGGCCTCGACCTGCTCAAACAGGCAGTGGCGGAGCTGTTGGGCAACGATCTGTTTGTTGGCACCCTGAAGTTGCCGCAACGTTTCGCCCGGCTGCGAGCCCAGTTCTTTGAGCTGGGGGCCGTGCAAAAAGAAGAACACGACGACGAAGGCGTCTGCCTGCTGGCTGTTCGCCTGCCTCGGGCGGAGCTCAATCGGCTGGTCAGCCGCGAAGGGCTGCAACCGATGGAATTCATCGAGCAACACACTTTGCAATAAAAGCCTGAGAAAGCTGTGTCAGGCATTCTGTAGCATTGGTCGGCGCGCCGTGGGTGCGTCTTTGCTTTATCAGATGGAGAGCGCTATGGCTTGGAATGAGCCGGGTGGCAACTCGAATAATCAGGATCCTTGGGGTGGCAAGCGTCGTAACAACGGCGACCGCAAGGGGCCGCCGGATCTCGACGAGGCCTTCCGAAAGCTGCAGGAAAGCCTGAACGGTTTGTTCGGTGGTGGTAAAAAACGCGGTGACGATGGCGGCAGTCGTCCGGGCAAGGGCGGCGGTTTCGGCCTGCTCGGCATCGGTCTGGTCGTGCTGGCGGCTGTCTGGCTGTACAGCGCGGTCTATGTCGTGGACGAGCAGGAGCAGGCCGTGGTGCTGCGCTTCGGCAAGTACTACGAGACGGTTGGACCGGGCCTGAATATCTATTTCCCGCCGATCGACCAGAAGTATATGGAGAACGTCACGCGTGAGCGTGCGTACACCAAGCAGGGCCAGATGCTGACCGAAGACGAGAACATCGTCGAAGTGCCGCTGACCGTGCAATACAAGATTACCAACCTGCAGGACTTCGTACTGAACGTCGACCAGCCGGAAATCAGCCTGCAGCATGCGACCGAAAGTGCCTTGCGCCATGTGGTGGGTTCCACCGCCATGGACCAGGTGCTGACCGAAGGTCGTGAGTTGATGGCCAGCGAAATCAAGGAGCGCCTGCAGCGGTTCCTCGATACCTATCGCACCGGTATCACCGTCACCCAGGTCAACGTCCAGAGCGCGGCAGCCCCGCGTGAGGTCCAGGAAGCCTTCGACGACGTGATCCGTGCCCGTGAAGACGAGCAGCGTTCGCGCAACCAGGCCGAAACCTATGCCAACGGCGTCGTGCCGGAAGCTCGTGGTCAGGCCCAGCGCATCATCGAAGATGCCAACGGTTATCGCGATGAAGTGGTCTCCCGCGCCAAGGGTGAGGCTGATCGCTTCACCAAGCTGGTAGCCGAGTATCGCAAGGCTCCAGAAGTCACCCGTGAGCGTCTGTACCTGGACACCATGCAGGAAGTCTTCAGCAACACCAGCAAGGTCCTCGTGACCGGGAACAAGAACGGCCAGAGCAATCTGCTGTACTTGCCGCTGGACAAGATGGTCGAGAGCGGTCGCAACACCAGCGCACCGTCGACCGGCGCGGCAGCCACCAGCAATGAAAGCAACGCCCGTGCGGCGGATCTGCAGCAACAGCAAGCGCGTACCAGGGAGAGTCGCTGATGAGCAATAAATCGCTGATCGCCCTTATTGTCGGTGTCGTCGTGGCGATCGCTGCCTGGAACTGCTTCTACATCGTGGCTCAGACCGAGCGTGCGGTGTTGCTGCAATTCGGTCGCGTGGTCCAGGCTGATGTCCAGCCAGGGCTGCATGTGAAAGTGCCGTACGTCAACAAGGTGCGCAAGTTCGACGCCCGCCTGATGACGCTGGATGCGCCGACGCAACGCTTCCTGACGTTGGAAAAGAAAGCCGTGATGGTGGATGCCTATGCCAAGTGGCGGGTGAAGGATGCCGAGCGCTTCTACACCGCGACCTCGGGCCTGAAGCAGATCGCCGACGAGCGTCTGTCCCGCCGTCTGGAATCGGGCCTGCGTGACCAGTTCGGTAAGCGCACGCTGCATGAAGTGGTGTCCGGTGAGCGTGATGCGCTCATGGCCGATATCACGCGTTCGCTGAACACGATGGCGGAAAAAGAGCTGGGTATCGAAGTGGTCGATGTCCGGGTCAAGGCCATCGACCTGCCGAAGGAAGTGAACCGCAGCGTGTTCGAGCGCATGAGCACCGAGCGTGAGCGTGAGGCTCGCGAGCACCGCGCCAAGGGTAACGAGCTGGCCGAAGGCATCCGTGCCGACGCCGATCGCCAACGCCGCGTACTGCTGGCCGAAGCCTATCGGGAATCGGAAGAGGTCCGTGGTGATGGTGATGCCCAGGCCGCTGCGATCTATTCCAAGGCCTATGGCCAGGATCAGGAGTTCTACGGTTTCTACCGTAGCCTGCGCGCTTACCGTGAAAGTTTTGCAAACAAATCCGACGTCATGGTCCTGGACCCAAGCAGTGACTTCTTCCGTTATCTGGAAAAGGCCAAGCCTTGATGCGACGTTGACCTGAGGCACTCCGCCCGGCGGCTAAAGCGTCGGGCGGGGTGATCCTTTGGGAAAACGTGTGTATGATGCGGCAGCCGGGAAATTCCCGGCTTTTTTGCGTCTGCACGTTTGATTGTGGTTTTGGTTGCAGGCGTCGGGTTGAACGACTCGACAGGTTTTTCGAGGAAAGTGCTGGGCGAGGCTGGAGTGCTGCTCATTTAAGGCGTTGGATAGAAACCGTGGCGAGGGAGCTTGCTCCCGCATGAGTGCGAAGCGCTCACAGCAATGGGGCCGCTTCGCAGCCCAGCGGGGCAAGCTCCCTCGCCACAATGATTCAATCGCTCGTAGGTGAACGGCATGACGCCATTCGTCACGGCGCTCATGCGCGTGTTTTGCGCGTGGGCCAAGTATTTTCTGCTTCACTCAAGGCTTGCCCGAGGGCTGGCCGCCCGGACCATAGGGGAATGGCGTAATGGCAACGGTAGACCGCTGGCTGCTGCCAGATGGCATCGAAGAAGTACTGCCACCGGAAGCTGCGCGAATTGAAGTAGCGCGTCGGCAGGTGTTGGATCTGTTCCAGAGCTGGGGTTACGAGTTCGTCGTTACCCCGCATATCGAGTACCTGGAATCCCTGCTCACCGGTGCGGGCCAGGACCTGGACCTGCGCACCTTCAAGGTGATCGACCCGCAGTCGGGCCGGCAGATGGGCTTTCGTGCCGACATCACGCCGCAAGTGGCGCGCATCGACGCCCACACCTTGCGCCGTGAAGGTCCGAGCCGCCTGTGCTACGCCGGCAGTGTGTTGCATGCCCAGCCGCGTGCCTTGTCGTCTTCGCGCAGCCCGATCCAGCTGGGCGCCGAGTTGTATGGCGACGCCAGCCCGAGCAGCGACGTAGAAGTCATCAGCCTGATGTTGGCCATGCTGCAACTGGCTGACGTGCCAGATGTCCACATGGACCTGGGCCATGTCGGCATCTATCGCGGCCTGGCCCGTGCGGCCGGTTTGTCCGGCGAAGTGGAGCAGCAGCTGTTCGATGCCCTGCAACGCAAGGCCATCGACGAAGTCATCAGCCTGACCGAGGGCCTGCCGGCCGATCTGTCGGACATGCTGCGGGCGCTGGTGGGCCTGTGCGGCGGACGTGAGGTATTGGCCGCTGCCCGTGAACGCCTGGCTCACGCGCCGGCGCCTGTGTTGGCGGCGCTGGACGACTTGCTGGCGATTGCCGAGCGTCTGTCGGTGCGTTTCCCCGAGTTGCCGCTGTATTTCGACCTGGGTGAGTTGCGCGGTTATCACTACCACACGGGTGTCGTCTTTGCCGTGTTCGTCCCGGGCGTGGGCCAGTCCATCGCCCAAGGCGGCCGTTATGACGACATCGGTGCCGACTTTGGTCGTGCTCGTCCGGCGACCGGTTTCTCTACCGATTTGAAAACCCTGGTGACCCTGGGGCGTGCTGAAGTCGAGCTACCGTCTGGCGGTATCTGGATGCCTGACAGTACGGATGCGGCACTCTGGCAAGCGGTCTGCCAGCTGCGCAGTGAGGGTCAGCGTGTCGTCCAGGCTTTGCCTGGGCAGCCTTTGGCCGCCGCCCGTGAAGCGGACTGCGACCGGCAATTGATTCAGCAGAACGGGCTTTGGCAAGTATTGCCGCTGGCTTCTTGAGTTTTCCTGCCGGCTGCGGCCGGCACCAAGTTTGCGCGAATGAGGACAAGTGTTATGGGTAAGAATGTCGTAGTCCTGGGCACCCAGTGGGGTGATGAGGGCAAAGGCAAGATCGTTGATCTGCTGACCGAACATGCTGCCGCCGTAGTGCGCTACCAGGGTGGCCACAACGCAGGTCACACCTTGGTGATCGACGGTGAAAAAACCGTCCTGCACCTGATTCCGTCGGGCGTGCTGCGCGAAGGCGTACAGTGCCTGATCGGCAACGGTGTGGTGGTGGCTCCCGACGCCTTGCTGCGGGAAATCATCAAGCTGGAGGAAAAAGGCGTACCGGTGCGCGAGCGCCTGCGTATCAGCCCGTCCTGCCCGCTGATCCTGTCCTATCACGTCGCGCTGGACCAGGCTCGTGAAAAGGCCCGTGGCGAGCTGAAGATCGGCACCACCGGTCGCGGTATCGGCCCGGCCTACGAAGATAAAGTAGCCCGTCGAGGCCTGCGCATCGGTGACCTGTTCCACCGTGAGCGTTTCGCCGCCAAGCTGGGCGAGTTGCTGGACTACCACAACTTTGTCCTGGTCAATTACTACAAAGAGCCGGCCATCGACTTCCAGAAAACCCTGGACGAGTGCATGGAGTACGCCGAGCTGCTCAAGCCGATGATGCTCGACGTCACTGCCGAGCTGCACGAGCTGCGTCGCGCTGGCAAGGACATCATGTTCGAAGGTGCCCAGGGTTCGCTGCTGGACATCGACCACGGTACCTACCCGTACGTCACCAGCTCCAACACCACCGCCGGCGGCATCGCCACGGGGTCGGGTTTCGGTCCGATGTACCTGGACTACATCCTGGGTATCACCAAGGCCTACACCACACGCGTGGGTTCGGGGCCGTTCCCGACTGAGCTGTTCGACGATGTCGGCGCCTTCCTGGCCAAGCGTGGCCACGAATTCGGCGCTACCACCGGCCGTGCCCGTCGTTGCGGTTGGTTCGATGCCGTCATCCTGCGTCGCGCCATCGACGTCAACAGCATCTCGGGCCTGTGCCTGACCAAGTTGGACGTGCTGGACGGCTTGGAAACCATCAACATCTGCGTGGGCTACAAGAACCAGGACGGCGCCGTCATCGACGCACCGACCGACGCCGACAGCTACATCGGCCTGGAGCCGGTGTACGAGCAGATGCCAGGCTGGACCGAATCGACCGTGGGCGCCAAGACCCTGGAAGAGCTGCCAGTGGCGGCCCGCAACTACATCAAGCGTGTCGAAGAGTTGGTCGGTGCGCCGATCGACATTATTTCGACGGGGCCGGACCGCAACGAAACCATCGTTCTGCGTCACCCATTTGCCTGATAAGTCGTTGATGTAAAAAACAAAGGCCCCTCGTTTGGGGCCTTTGTCGTATCTGCCGGCCGAACGGCACGACCTTTGCTATGCATCGTTAACAATAAGTACTTCTTTGAAGTGCCATCAAATTAATGGCGTTTAGTAGAGGGATTCCCCTGTGTCGGCCGTTCTCTCACTGTTACAAAGCCGTCTGTTGCGGCCCGTCTTCGTTACGCTTGGTATCGCCCTTTTGGTGCAGGTGCTGGTGGCTGTCGCGCTGACACGAAGCACTGTCACCGCCCTGGAGGCCGATCTAGGCGCTCGGCTGGGGGGCGACAGTCAAAAATTGTCTGGCGAACTGGAGCAGGCCGGGCGCGAGGTCACCTCGAGCCTGGACAGTTTGTCTGCCAGCACCCGTCAGCGTCTCACTGCCGGTTTGTCCCCCCGGTTGAAGGACGAACAGGCGCAATTGCGGACGACGCTGGAGAAAACGCTCAAGGATTCCGCCAACGATATGGCGCAACTCCTGGCCTCGGTCGCGCCGCGCGCTATGTGGGACAGCGACATACCGACCCTTTCCGAATTCGCCCGCCGGGCCCAGCGCAACCCTAATGTGTTGTTCGTTATTTATGACGACGCCAGTGGTGAGCACCTGACCCGCTACCTGAACCGGGAAAACCCGATCAACAAGGCGCTGCTGGAAAAAGGCAAGGGCGAGCGGGCGTTGGACAAAGTGCTGGATGCGGCGAAGAGCGACCCCTCGGTGTATTACCTCGAAGCCTCGATCAGCCCCAACGGCGTAGAGATTGGCAAGGTATTGATGGGCGTTTCCACGGCTTCCGTTGACGCTGATCTGAAGGCGTTGGACCAGCGCTTCTCGGCCTTGATCGCCAGCAGCGACCAGTTGGTCGGTGACAGCCTCAAGGGGGCGGCGGCCGACAGCGCCACCGCCATGCGCGGTCGCCTGGAGTCGGCCCAGGCCACCGCCACACAGATGCAGACCAACACTGCCAGCACCGTGCAGGAAGCGGCAGGCACCTTGCGCTGGCGTATCGGCCTGGGCCTGGCATTGGTGGGCTTCGGTGTGTTGGTGTTGCTGGCCGTGGTGCTGGGGCGTCGGGTGGTCAATCGCTTGAAGTTGCTGATCGCGGCCATGAACGACTTGGCGGCAGGCGAGGGTGACCTGACCAAGCGCGTGCAAATCAACAGCAAGGACGAAATCGGCGACATGGCCTCGGCGGTCAATCGCTTTGTGGATAAGTTGCAACCCATCGTGCGCGAGGCAGGCGATGTGGCCCAGCGTACCGGTGTGGAAATCGGTGCGATGACCTTGCGTAACTCCGGTGCCGATGCGGCGGCCGGGATGCAGCGTGATGAGGTGGCCGAGAGCCTGCGTGCACTGTCGCAAATGGCGGATGAGGCTCAATCGGAAAGCCAGGCGATGCAGGCGGCTTTGCAGCAGGTTGTGGAGATCCGCCAGGCCACTGATGAAAATACCCGCACTTCGGCCAAGGTCGGCAGCTTGATCGAGGCGTTGGCCGGGCAGGTAGACACCGGTGCGAAAGTGATTGAGCGGCTGGCGCAGCAGAGCGAACAGATCGAAGTGGTGTTGACGGTGATCCACGGCATCGCCGAGCAGACTAACTTGTTGGCCTTGAATGCCGCCATCGAGGCGGCGCGGGCCGGGGAAACGGGGCGCGGGTTTGCCGTGGTGGCGGATGAGGTGCGGGCCCTGGCGAGCAAGACCCAAAGTTCAACGGGCGATATCCAGGCGCATATCGTGGCCTTGCAGCAGGGCGCTCGCGAGGCGGTGGCTGCTATCGGCCAGGCTGGGCGCCAGGCCAGCGAAGGCTTGGTGGTGCTACGAGACAGCGCGCGATTGCAGCAGTCGGTACAGGCGTCCGTCGAGCAGGTGCATGCGGCTATCGGCCTGGCGACTCAGGCCGCGGCTCATCAGGCCCAGGGCGCGCAAGCGGTGCGCGGGCGCGTGGAAACCATCCATGCCCAGGCCGAGAAGGCGGCCCAGGCCGTGGTCGAGACCACCGCCAGCGGCAAGGTGCTCGACAGCCTGGCTGCGCAATTGAAAGCAAGCCTGGGGCAGTTCCGGGCCTGATCTGGCGGCTGGGCTGGCCTCATCGCGAGCAAGCTCGCTCCCACAGCGGATCTCGTTCACTGCGATCCTTGTGGGAGCGAGCTTGCTCGCGATAGCGATTTCAGCGACTCAGATATTTCCAGGACCCAGAAACGCAAAAACCCGCTTTCGCGGGTTTTTGTGAGGTTCAAGGTCGTAACCTTGAAGCAAGAATTGGTGCCCAGAAGAAGACTCGAACTTCCACGACCTTGCGGTCACCAGCACCTGAAGCTGGCGTGTCTACCAATTTCACCATCTGGGCAGCATCTTCAGCGTTGCCGCTGTTGATGTGGCGCACTATACGGAGCGCATTTTGATCTGTAAACCCCTGTTTTTGTTTTAGTAATTGCCAAACGCAATTGCAGGGGGCAAAAATGCAAAAACCCGCTTTCGCGGGTTTTTGTTGAGCTGCCAGGCCAGTGACCTGTTGCTCGAAATTGGTGCCCAGAAGAAGACTCGAACTTCCACGACCTTGCGGTCACCAGCACCTGAAGCTGGCGTGTCTACCAATTTCACCATCTGGGCAATATCGACATCGTGTGTACGTCGTCGATGGCGCGCACTATACGGAGCGTCTTTTTAACTGTAAACCCCTCCTGAGAAAAAAACCGCTAAATTTCACGAGCGGTGCTTTTCCAGGCTTCCAAGGCGGGTCAAATGGCTTTAGAAAAGCGATCGGATGCTTGAAATTTCCCGTTTCATTAAGCCTATGCCAAACTAACCCGCATATAGACAAGGTGAAAACTCTCTAATGGCCGATTGGCAGTCCCTCGATCCCGAGGCCGCTCGTGAAGCGGAAAAATATGAAAACCCTATTCCTAGCCGCGAACTGATCCTGGCGCATCTCGCCGATCGGGGTTCGCCTGCTAGTCGCGAGCAGTTGGTCGAAGAGTTCGGTCTGACCACCGAGGACCAACTCGAAGCCCTGCGCCGCCGTCTGCGCGCCATGGAGCGCGACGCTCAACTGATCTACACCCGGCGCGGCACCTATGCGCCGGTGGACAAGCTCGACCTGATCCTGGGCCGCATCGCCGGTCACCGTGACGGCTTCGGTTTCCTGATCCCGGACGACGGCAGCGACGACCTGTTCATGAGCCCGGCGCAAATGCGCCTGGTATTCGACGGCGACCGTGCCCTGGCCCGCGTTTCCGGCCTGGACCGTCGTGGTCGCCGTGAAGGCGTGATCGTCGAAGTGGTGTCCCGTGCCCACGAATCCATCGTTGGCCGTTACTTCGAAGAAGGTGGTATCGGTTTTGTTGTGCCGGATAACCCGAAGGTCCAGCAGGAAGTGCTGATTACCCCGGGCCGTAATGGCGCCGCCAAGGTGGGTCAGTTCGTCGAGGTGAAAATCACCCACTGGCCAACGGCGCGCTTCCAGCCGCAGGGCGATATCGTTGAAGTGGTCGGCAACTACATGGCGCCGGGCATGGAGATCGACGTTGCGCTGCGCACCTACGACATTCCTCACGTCTGGCCCGAGGCCGTGCTCAAGGAAGCCGCCAAGCTCAAGCCGGAAGTTGAAGAGAAAGACAAAGAAAAACGCATCGACCTGCGTCATCTGCCGTTCGTCACCATCGATGGTGAAGACGCCCGCGACTTCGACGATGCGGTCTACTGCGAAGCCAAGCCTGGCAAGCTGCGCCTGTTCTCCGGCGGCTGGAAGCTGTTCGTCGCGATTGCCGACGTGTCCAGCTACGTGAAGATCGGTTCGGCCCTGGATAACGAGGCCCAGGTGCGCGGCAACTCCGTGTATTTCCCTGAGCGCGTGATCCCGATGCTGCCTGAGCAGCTGTCCAACGGGCTGTGCTCGCTGAATCCGAAAGTCGACCGTTTGGCCATGGTGTGCGAGATGACCATCTCCAAAACCGGCGAAATGACCGACTACCAGTTCTACGAAGCGGTGATCCACTCCCAGGCGCGCCTGACCTACAACAAGGTCAGCACCATCCTGGAAACGCCGAAGACCAGTGAAGCCAAGGCCTTGCGTGCCGAATACGCTGGCGTGGTGCCGCACCTCAAGCAGCTTTACTCGCTGTACAAGGTGTTGCTGGGTGCCCGTCATGTGCGTGGCGCGATCGATTTCGAGACCCAGGAAACCCGGATTGTCTTCGGTTCCGAGCGCAAGATCGCGGCAATCACCCCGACGACCCGTAACGATGCGCACAAGCTGATCGAAGAGTGCATGCTGGCGGCCAACGTGGCCACCGCCGAATTCCTCAAGAAACACGAGATTCCTGCGTTGTACCGCGTGCACGACGGCCCGCCGCCGGAGCGTCTGGAAAAACTGCGGGCCTTCCTCGGCGAGCTCGGCCTGTCCCTGCACAAAGGCAAGGACGGCCCGACGCCGAAGGACTACCAGGCACTGCTGGCGAGCATCAAGGATCGTCCGGATTACCATGTGATCCAGACCGTGATGCTGCGCTCCCTGAGCCAGGCGGTGTACAGCGCCGACAACCAGGGCCACTTTGGTCTGAATTACGAGGCGTACACCCACTTCACCTCGCCGATTCGCCGTTACCCGGACCTGCTCACGCACCGCGCGATCCGCAGCGTGATCCATTCCAAGCAGAACACCCCGCACGTCAAGCGCGCCGGTGCCATGACCATTCCGAAGGCACGGATCTATCCGTACGACGAAGCGGCCCTGGAACAGTTGGGCGAGCAGTGCTCCATGAGCGAGCGGCGCGCTGACGAAGCCACTCGCGACGTGGTGAACTGGCTCAAGTGCGAGTTCATGAAAGACCGCGTGGGCGAGTCGTTCCCAGGCGTGATCACTGCAGTGACAGGCTTTGGTTTGTTTGTCGAGCTGACCGACATCTACGTCGAGGGCTTGGTGCACGTTACCGCCTTGCCGGGTGATTACTATCACTTCGATCCTGTGCACCACCGCCTGGCGGGCGAGCGCACCGGTCGCAGCTTCCGTCTGGGCGACACCGTGGAAGTGCAGGTCATGCGCGTCGACCTTGATGAGCGCAAGATCGACTTCGGAATGTCTGACAAGCCCGCCGAAGCACCGACTGGTCGTAAAAAACGTGGCAACGAGACCGCCGCGCCTGCGACCAAAGGTAAAGGTGCTCCTGCAAAAACCGCAGAGCCTGAGCCGGCCAAGGCCGGTCGCCGTTCGTCCGTCAAGGACAAGGCTCCCGAAGCCTACCGCCCCAGCGACGCTGCGGCGAAAAATGCCGAGTTGCGCAAGAGCCGCGAGTTGAAGCAGCAGTTGCTCAACGAAGCCAAAAGCGGTGGTAAAGCGGCGTCTGGGGGAAAGTCCCACGGGGCGGAAAAGCCGTCGAGCAAACCAAGTAAACACCGTAAAGGCCCGCCAAAAGCGGGTTCGGCCCCTGCGAAAAGCGGCGGGTCGCGCAAACCTAAGGCCAAGTCATGAGTCTGGAAAAAATCTACGGCGTGCACGCCGTAGAAGCACTGCTGCGTCACCACCCTAAACGTGTCAAGCAAGTGTGGTTGGCGGAAGGTCGCAGCGAGCCGCGTGTGCAAGCGCTGGTCGAACTGGCCACCCAAAACAAAGTTGCCATTGGCCAGGCCGAGCGTCGCGAAATGGACGTGTGGGTCGAAGGCGTTCACCAGGGTGTGGTTGCGGACGTAAGCCCCAGCCAGGTCTGGGGCGAGGCGATGCTCGACGAACTGCTCGATCGCACCGAAGGCGCCCCCCTGCTGCTGGTGCTGGACGGCGTGACCGACCCGCATAACCTCGGCGCTTGCCTGCGTTCGGCAGATGCAGCGGGTGCGTTGGCGGTCATCGTGCCTAAAGACAAGTCGGCAACCTTGACGCCGGCTGTGCGTAAGGTCGCCTGCGGCGCGGCGGAAGTGATTCCGCTGGTGGCGGTGACCAACCTGGCGCGCACCCTGGAAAAACTCCAGCAGCGCGGCCTGTGGGTGGTCGGCACGGCGGGCGAGGCCGAGGTCAGTATCTATGACCAGGACCTGACGGGCCCGACGATCCTGATCATGGGCGCCGAAGGCAAGGGCATGCGCCGCCTGACCCGCGAGCACTGCGATTACCTGGTCAAGCTGCCGATGGCGGGCAGCGTCAGCAGCCTCAACGTTTCGGTTGCGACCGGTGTGTGCCTGTTCGAAGCGCTGCGCCAGCGCAGCGTCAAGGCTGTCGCCAAAAAGCCCTGAGCCAGACGCGTATCAAGTGTGGGAGCGAGCTTGCTCGCGATGACGGTGTATCAGTGCCAGAAATGTTGACTGGCACGTCGCTATCGCGAGCAAGCTCGCTCCCACAGTGTTTTGTGCAGGGGCAAGGATCGGCGGTTGTTCAAATAATCGCCAATTACCTTGCACCGCCCTCGACCCTTCTCTACAATTGCGCCCCTTGCTGTGATGGCAGGCACTTATGTGTCTAGCGTCCACAAGTCCATAAGTGTCATTCACTCCTTGTCTGACCGTTTTTGAGCGGCAGGCTACAACCCGTAAGGAGCATTCATGCGTCATTACGAAATCATCTTTTTGGTCCACCCGGATCAAAGCGAGCAAGTCGGCGGCATGGTTGAGCGTTACACCAAGCTGATCGAAGAAGACGGCGGCAAAATCCACCGTCTGGAAGATTGGGGCCGTCGTCAACTGGCTTACGCAATCAACAATGTTCACAAGGCTCACTACGTGATGCTGAACGTTGAGTGCACCGGCAAGGCCCTGGCCGAGCTGGAAGACAACTTCCGCTACAACGATGCAGTGATCCGTAACCTGGTCATCCGTCGCGAAGAAGCCGTCACCGGCCAATCCGAGATGCTCAAGGCTGAAGAAAACCGCAGTGAGCGCCGTGAGCGTCGCGACCGTCCTGAGCACTCTGACAGCGCCGATGGCGATGACAGCGATAGCGACAGCGACAACAGCGATAACGCTGACGAGTAATCCACGGACCTTTTAAGGAGCCAATCACATGGCACGTTTCTTCCGTCGTCGTAAATTCTGCCGCTTCACCGCTGAAGACGTGAAAGAGATCGATTACAAAGATCTCAACACTCTGAAAGCCTACGTATCCGAGACCGGCAAAATCGTTCCAAGCCGTATCACCGGTACCAAAGCTCGTTATCAGCGTCAGCTGGCCACCGCTATCAAGCGCGCCCGCTTCCTGGCCCTGCTGGCCTACACCGACAGCCACGGCCGCTGAGACCGGGCAGTCGACGAGTAGTAAGGGATTGAATGCATGCGCGCCTTAGCTGACTTCATCATGCGGGGACGTGTGCAGGCCACGTTGGTTGTGGCCGGATCCGCGGCATTGCCGCTGTTGTTCTGGTTGAGTGCCGCCGCTGGGTGCCTTGTGCTCCTGCGGCGCGGTTCGGACGCCTTGAGCGTCCTGGGTATCGGGTTGCTGTCAGCGTTGGTGAGCTGGTACTTCCTGAAGGATCCGACAACACTCCTGGTGTTGCTCGGGGCTTGTGGCCTGGCGCTGGTTCTGCGCGCCGGCCATACCTGGAACCGCGTGCTGCTGTGCAGCGTGGCCGTGGGGTTGTTGTGTGCGGTGAGCCTGGGAACTGTATTCAGTTCCTTCATCGAGTCACTGGCGCAGACGTTCGAACACGTCCTGCCGCTGGCGATGGGTGAGGTCTACGAGACATTCTCGGCAGACCAGAAGGCGTTTCTCACCGCCCTGAGCGCTCCGCTGATGATCATTTCGATAGCGTCTTCGCTGCAGATCTTTAGCGTGCTGTGCCTGATTCTTGGGCGCTATTGGCAGGCATCGTTGTATAACCCCGGTGGTTTCGGTCGCGAGTTTCGCGCCATCCGATTCCCCAAGAGCGTGGCGCTGTCACTGCTGGCCGTCATGTGTGTTGCTCCGTTTTTCGGGCTGCATGCATTGATCCTGTTGCCGTTGTGCAGTGTACCGCTGGTCTTCGCCGGCCTGGCCCTGATTCACGGGCTGGTGGCGCAGAAACGACTGGCCACTTTCTGGCTGGTGGGGGTATACGTGACGTTGTTGCCTTTCATGCACTTGCTCGGTCCGTTGCTCGTGGTCTTGGCCATCGTTGACAGCCTGATTGATTTTCGCGGTCGTATGGCGCCGAAAGACGCCGACAACGCGAACGGTGAAGGTTAAAAGTTAGAGGATTTTCACATGCAACTGATCCTTCTGGAAAAAGTCACCAACCTGGGCAACCTGGGTGACAAAGTAAACGTTAAGGCCGGTTACGGTCGTAACTACCTGCTGCCTTACGGCAAAGCCACCGCTGCGACCGCTGCCAACCTGGCTGCGTTCGAAGAGCGTCGTGCCGAGCTGGAAAAAGCTGCCGCAGACCGTAAAACCTCGGCTGAAAGCCGTGCTGCCCAACTGGCTGAGCTGGAAGTGACCATCACTGCCACCGCTGGCGACGAAGGCAAGCTGTTCGGTTCGATCGGTACTCACGACATCGCTGACGCACTGACCGCCTCCGGCGTTGAAGTTGCGAAAAGCGAAGTTCGTCTGCCGAACGGCACCATCCGCAACGTAGGCGAATTCGACGTAGCCGTGCACCTGCACGCCGAAGTTGAAGCCACCGTACGCGTTGTCGTGGTAGCAGCCTAAGCAACACCTGTCGGTTGGCACCCTCGGGTGCTTGCCGGTAACATCGGGCACGATCCTGTTTACAGGTCGTGCCCTTTGTCTTTCTGCAATTCCTGATTTTCATAACCAGAAGTGGCCATGAACGAAATCACCGCTCCCGAGCAATACGATCTGCAAACCGCTGCCCTGAAGGTGCCTCCGCATTCCATCGAGGCCGAACAGGCCGTGCTCGGTGGCCTGATGCTGGACAACAACGCCTGGGAACGCGTGCTCGATCAAGTCTCCGATGGCGATTTCTACCGGCATGACCACCGTCTGATTTTCCGTGCGATCGCCCGTCTGGCCGATCAGAACATGCCGATCGACGTTGTGACCCTGGCCGAGCAATTGGACAAGGAAGGGCAGACGTCCCAGGTCGGCGGCCTCGGTTACCTGGGCGAACTGGCGAAAAACACACCGTCGGTCGCCAACATCAAGGCCTATGCCCAGATCGTGCGCGAGCGGGCGACCTTGCGCCAATTGATCGGCATCAGCACCGAAATCGCCGACAGCGCCTTCAACCCGGAAGGCCGTACCGCCGCCGAGATCCTTGACGAAGCCGAGCGGCAGATCTTCCAGATCGCCGAGGCCCGTCCGAAAACCGGCGGCCCGGTCAGCGTCAACGACCTGCTGACCAAGGCCATCGACCGCATCGACACCTTGTTCAACACCGACAACGCCATCACCGGCCTGTCCACCGGTTACACCGACCTCGACGAGAAGACCAGCGGTCTGCAACCGTCCGACCTGATCATCGTCGCCGGCCGTCCGTCCATGGGTAAGACCACCTTTGCGATGAACCTGGTGGAAAACGCCGTGCTGCGCAGCGACAAGGCGGTGCTGGTGTACTCCCTCGAGATGCCAGGCGAATCGCTGATCATGCGTATGCTTTCGTCCCTGGGGCGTATCGACCAGACCAAGGTCCGTTCCGGCCAGCTGGAAGACGACGATTGGCCCCGCCTGACATCGGCGGTCAACCTGCTCAACGACCGCAAGCTGTTCATCGACGATACGGCCGGTATCAGCCCGTCGGAAATGCGCGCCCGTACCCGTCGCCTGGTGCGTGAGCACGGTGATATCGCACTGATCATGATCGACTACCTGCAATTGATGCAGATCCCGGGTTCCAGCGGCGACAACCGGACCAACGAGATTTCCGAAATCTCCCGTTCCCTCAAGGCCCTGGCCAAGGAATTCAACTGCCCGGTGGTAGCACTTTCCCAGTTGAACCGATCCCTGGAACAGCGCCCCAACAAGCGTCCGGTGAACTCCGACTTGCGGGAATCCGGAGCGATCGAGCAGGACGCCGACGTGATCATGTTCGTGTACCGCGACGAGGTGTACCACCCCGAGACGGAGCACAAGGGCATCGCCGAAATCATCATCGGCAAGCAGCGGAACGGCCCGATCGGCTTCATCCGCCTGGCGTTTATCGGCAAATACACGCGCTTCGAAAACCTGGCGCCGGGTAGCTACAATTTCGATGACGACGAGTAAGCCGTTCGCTCGATCGGATATTGTCTTTGTGGCGAGGGAGCTTGCTCCCGCTCGACTGCGCAGCAGTCGCAAAACCAGCGAATGCGATCTGCCAGGGTAAAAGTGGGTGCAGCAGTGGGTCTGCTGCGCAGCCCAGCGGGAGCAAGCTCCCTCGCCACAATTGATTTGTATCTGGCTTGAGTTCTGGGGGCGAGCCACAAAATCGATTTCCGACCATAGCCGTCGGAATTGGTCAAAATTTGTGCTATATTCCGCGCCCGCGATTTTTCATCCTTTATACCGGTCATCGACATGCAAGCAGCCAAGCCGTTATTTGACTATCCCAAGTACTGGGCCGAATGTTTCGGCCCGGCGCCGTTCCTGCCCATGAGCAGGGAGGAGATGGATCAGCTCGGCTGGGATTCGTGCGACATCATCATCGTGACCGGTGATGCCTACGTCGATCACCCGTCGTTCGGCATGGCGATCATTGGCCGTCTGCTGGAAGCCCAGGGCTTTCGCGTCGGGATCATTGCCCAGCCGAACTGGCAGTCCAAAGACGACTTCATGAAGCTTGGCGAGCCCAACCTGTTTTTCGGTGTCGCGGCCGGCAACATGGACTCGATGATCAACCGCTACACCGCCGACAAGAAGATTCGCTCCGATGACGCCTACACCCCGGGCGGCATGGCGGGCAAGCGGCCGGACCGCGCGAGCCTGGTCTACAGCCAGCGCTGCAAGGAAGCCTACAAGCATGTGCCGATTGTGCTGGGTGGCATCGAAGCGTCGCTGCGCCGCATCGCTCACTACGATTACTGGCAGGACCGTGTCCGCAACTCGATCCTGATCGACGCCTGCGCCGACATCCTGCTCTACGGCAACGCCGAGCGGGCGATTGTCGAAGTTGCCCAGCGCTTGTCCTACGGTCACAAGATCGAAGACATCACTGACGTGCGCGGCACGGCCTTCATCCGTCGTGACACGCCGAAAGACTGGTACGAAGTCGATTCCACGCGCATCGATCGTCCGGGCAAGATCGACAAGATCATCAACCCGTATGTGAACACCCAAGACACCCAGGCTTGTGCTATCGAGCAGGAAAAGGGGCCGGTTGAAGACCCGAGCGAAGCCAAGGTCGTGCAGATCCTGGCAAGCCCGAAAATGACCCGCGACAAAACCGTGATCCGTCTGCCCTCAGTGGAAAAGGTCCGTGGCGATGCGGTGCTCTACGCTCACGCCAACCGCGTCCTTCACCTTGAAACCAACCCGGGCAACGCCCGTGCCCTGGTGCAGAAGCACGGCGAAGTCGATGTCTGGTTCAATCCACCGCCCATTCCGATGACCACCGAAGAAATGGACTACGTGTTTGGCATGCCTTACGCACGCGTCCCCCATCCGGCGTACGGCAAGGAGAAGATCCCGGCCTACGAGATGATCCGTTTCTCGGTGAACATCATGCGTGGCTGCTTCGGTGGCTGCACGTTCTGCTCGATCACCGAGCACGAAGGCCGGATCATCCAGAACCGTTCCGAAGAATCGATCATTCGCGAGATCGAAGAGATCCGCGACAAGGTTCCCGGTTTTACCGGGGTGATTTCCGACCTCGGCGGCCCGACCGCGAACATGTATCGCATCGCCTGCAAGAGCCCGGAAATCGAATCCGCGTGCCGCAAGCCGTCCTGCGTGTTCCCGGGCATCTGCCCGAACCTGAACACCGACCATTCTTCGCTGATCCAGCTGTACCGCAGCGCCCGGGCCTTGCCTGGGGTGAAGAAGATTTTGATTGCCTCCGGCCTGCGTTACGACCTGGCGGTCGAGTCGCCGGAATACGTCAAGGAGCTGGTGACCCACCACGTCGGCGGTTACCTGAAGATCGCTCCGGAGCATACCGAAGAAGGCCCGCTCAACCAGATGATGAAGCCGGGCATCGGCAGCTATGACAAATTCAAGCGGATGTTCGAGAAGTACACCAAGGAAGCCGGGAAAGAGCAGTACCTGATTCCGTACTTCATCGCCGCCCACCCGGGCACCACCGATGAAGACATGATGAACTTGGCGCTGTGGCTCAAGGGCAACGGCTTCCGCGCCGACCAGGTGCAGGCGTTCTATCCATCGCCAATGGCTACGGCCACGGCGATGTACCACTCGGGCAAGAACCCGCTGCGCAAGGTCACCTACAAGAGCGACGCGGTGACCATCGTCAAGAGCGAGGAGCAGCGCCGGCTGCACAAGGCCTTCTTGCGTTATCACGACCCCAAGGGCTGGCCGATGCTGCGCGAAGCGCTGACCCGCATGGGCCGTGCCGACCTGATCGGGCCAGGCAAGCACCAATTGATTCCGTTGCACCAGCCGGCCACCGACAGCTACCAGAGCGCCCGTCGCAAGAACTCGACGCCAGCCGGCAGCCACAAGGTTGGCAAGGAAACCACCAAGATCCTGACCCAGCACACCGGCCTGCCACCGCGCGCCAGCGACGGCGGCAACCCGTGGGACAAGCGTGAGCAGGCCAAGGCCGCGGCATTCGCCCGCAACCAGCAGGCCGCCAAGGAACGCAAGGACGCCGCCAAGGGCAAAGGACCGAAACCGGCGCGCAAGCCTGTCGTGCCGCGCTGATCGCCTAGCCGCATCGCAAAACGCCAGCCTAAGTGCTGGCGTTTTGCTTTCTGGCGACGGTGCTGACCGTTTGTTATCGTGGCGCCCGCATAGCCCTTGTGGCGAGGGAGCTTGCTCCCGCTGGGCTGCGAAGCGGCCCAAACAATCCCATGCAATGTTTCCAGACAGACCGTGCCGGCCGGTGTACGACGGCTTCGCCGCCGAGCGGGAGCAAGCTCCCTCGCCACAATATTGTGTGTGGATAAAGATTCACTTCCGTTTCTCAAGGACGATTCATATGAGCAGCGCTTCAACAGGCATCGGCATGGACCTGAGTTTCTCCCAGGTCATGGCCCGCAAACGCATTGAAAGCCAAATCAACCTGCCACGTCTGTTCGCCGCCATCGATGCCGATCCAGGCATCGTCGGTGCAGGCGTGGTGTACATCGATGCTGAGTTCAATGTAGTGACCCTGCGTGAGTTCAAGCCGATTTGCAGCATCAAGCCCAAGCGGATCATTTTGCATGAGGCGCAGAAGTACATCGCGCCTGAGCAGTTTGCCCAGCAGGTACAGGTCAATCCTCGGCAATCGCGCCTGGTGGGAGAGGCGATCAATACCACCTTGTCCTGCGCTGGAGCGGTATTGGGTTGGGTTGTCGTGCTCAGTGGGTCGATTGCGGTTCCTTTCAGTGCCGGGGCTAGCACTGTGGTAGTGGCTTTAGGTTATGCGGCTGCGACGGCGAGTTCAGTGCAATGTGGTATCGGTATTATCCGTACGACGGCAGAAGTGACTAATCCGCAGATCAATGACAAGTTGGACAGTGAAGAGTGGTACCAATACGCCTCGATCGGTCTGGATGCTGCCTCTTTGCTGGGCGTAGGGGCTTCTACCTTAACCACCATAAAACTTGTGAGGGTGGCCAAGGCCAGTACGGGTAAGAGTCTGCGTGAAGTCTTGCGTGGCCTGACTCGCCAGGAGCGGTCGAAGTTGACCAAAGAGTTGTTGAGCATCAATGATCCCCGGCTGACGCCAAAGATGCTCAAGCTCAAGCAACTTGCCGGTGAGTTGCCAAAGCGCTTCACTCCGACCCAACTGCAGCACGCTACGGTTACTCAGATCAAGGACGCCTTGGGGGCGGCGATAGGCCTGACGGGTAGTAGCTTGTCGGGCAATGTCAAAACTATTGCCGTTGGCTTGTACGAAGAGCTGGAGGAGTAATGGAAGATCTGAGTCTGCCCCGTTTTTTGGCGCGTTACTTTCCGACTTTCATGGGCGGCATTTTCGCCGCGCTGCTCTCTTTGGGCTGTGCTATTCCCTTGGTGACAACGTCCTATTTCGCCGGGGCTTCAATCGACGAGCAAGCGACTTGGTCGGTTCTGGGGGGCGCGGCGGTCACCCTGGTGGTGGTGCACTGCAATTTCATGATGGTGCGCGGATGGCCATTGTGGGTGTGGGGAGTGGTCGCCGTTCTGGTTTTATGCCTGCTAGTCGTATTACCCACCATAGGGAGCCATCCGCATAAGGTCATCTATGTTTTGGCTGTGATGTTTCCACTATTAGGTTTGCTGGTACTCAACAGCAAACGGCATCGCGAGATGCGTAGCCGGCTGGTGGAGATCCGTCATCAACGTGAAATGTTAAGGCAAGAGCTGAAGGGGCAGAGAAAGAAATAATGAATCGCAAGCATTCATTGAGCGCTTTCCTTGCTCACTATTTCCCGACCTTCATCGGCGCCTTTTTTCTAGCCTGCTTTGCGGTCTCCGCTTCGATTTCATTGGCATCAAGTACTTATTTTCGAGGTGATCCTGAACGGGCAAAATATTCTTTCCTGATTGCACTGGTGCTATCTCTGCTCTTGGCGCTGAGTCATTTCTTCATGATCAGAGGGTGGTCATGGGGTGTTCGGGTCATCGTTGTGTTCTATCTGGGGTGCCTTTTCACTGTCCTTCCCACCTACGGCTATAAACCGCACCCCGTTGTCTATGTGGCTGGGTTGCTGTTCCCGTTGCTAGGGCTGCTACTGCTAAACAGCAAGCGCCATCGCGAAATGCGCAGCAAACTGGTAGAAGTCCGCCGTCAGCGCGAACTCACCATCCAGGCCGCCAAGGCATCACGCCCGCGTCGCTGAGTCGATTCGCGCTGCCTGCGCCGCATTTATGTGCATTGCTTTGCAGATGAATTCGGGCAGCGCGCGTTTTTAGTGCTCTACTGCCTTGAGTAGACAAAGAAAGTGTCCGACCTGCCTGCATGGCATAAGTCTTGCGCCGCTTTCACCAACGCTCAGGCTCGCAGGAGGCACGTCGTGTCGATCCATGTCGCATTGCACCACGTTACGCATTACCGCTACGACCGCGCCGTCGAACTCGGCCCGCAGATCGTTCGCCTGCGCCCGGCGGCCCACAGCCGCACGCGCATTCTTTCCTATGCGCTGAAGGTTTCGCCCGAGCAGCACTTCATCAACTGGCAGCAGGATCCCCAGGGTAACTACCTGGCGCGGCTGGTGTTTCCCGAGAAAACCCAGGAGATGCGCATCGAAGTCGATCTGCTGGCGGAAATGGCAGTGTTCAATCCGTTCGACTTCTTTCTCGAGCCCTACGCCGAAAAGATTCCGTTCGCCTACGCGGCCGACGAGCGCAAGGAGTTGGCGCCTTACCTGGAAACCCTGCCGTTGACGCCGAAATTCCAGGCTTATCTGGACGGCATCGACCGCACGCCATTGCCAGCGGTGGATTTTTTGGTGGCGCTCAACCAGCGCCTGAGCGAAGACATCAACTACCTGATTCGCATGGAGCCGGGCGTCCAGACCCCGGAGCATACCCTTGAGCACGCGTCCGGCTCTTGCCGCGACTCGGCCTGGCTGTTGGTGCAGCTGTTGCGCAACCTTGGCTTGGCCGCGCGTTTCGTTTCCGGTTACCTGATCCAGTTGACCGCCGATGTGAAAAGCCTCGATGGTCCGTCCGGCACTGAGGTGGACTTCACCGACTTGCATGCCTGGTGCGAGGTCTACCTGCCCGGTGCCGGTTGGATCGGCCTGGATGCGACGTCGGGGTTGTTCGCTGGTGAAGGCCATATCCCGTTGGCGTGTAGTCCCGATCCGTCCTCGGCGGCCCCGATCAGTGGCTTGGTGGAGCCTTGCGAGTGTGAGTTCAGCCACGAAATGTCCGTCGAGCGGGTCTGGGAAGCGCCGCGGGTGACCAAGCCTTACACCGACGCACAGTGGCTGGCGATCCAGGCCCTGGGACGGCAGATCGATGCCGACCTGTTGGAGGGCGACGTGCGCCTGACCATGGGGGGCGAACCGACCTTTGTCTCCATTGATGACCCGGACGGTGCCGAGTGGAACACTGCGGCACTCGGGCCGGATAAACGCCGGCTCTCCGCCGAGCTGTTCCAGCGCATGCGCAATCACTATGCGCCCAAGGGGCTGGTGCATTTCGGCCAGGGCAAGTGGTACCCCGGCGAGCAATTGCCGCGCTGGTCGCTCAACTGCTATTGGCGGCGCGACGGCGTGCCGATCTGGCACAACAGCGCGTTGATTGCCGATGAGCAGGAGGACTACGGCGCCGATGGCGAACTGGCCGGACGTTTCCTGGCGAGCGTCGCCGAGCGTTTGAAAATTCCTGCGCGGTTCGTGTTTCCGGCCTACGAAGACAACTTCTATTACCTCTGGCGCGAAGGTGCATTGCCTTCGAATGTCACGGCCGAGGACCCACGCCTGGAGGACGCCCTGGAGCGTGCACGGTTGCGCAAGGTCTTCAGCCAGGGCCTGGACAAGGTCATCGGCCAGGTCCTGCCGCTGGCCCGTACCGCCAAGGGCGATCAGTGGCAAAGCGGTCGCTGGTACCTGCGCGACAACCACTGCCGCCTGGTGCCGGGGGATTCGCCCCTGGGTTATCGCTTGCCGCTGGCGTCCCAGCCTTGGGTAACGGCGGCCGAGTACCCGTTCATCCACCCCACCGACCCGAACCAGGATTTGCCCGAGCTGCCCGGCACCGAGCAACTGGCGCGTCACGGCGAGCCGGCGGTCGAGCAGGAGCGCGTCCCGGAGATCGACAAATCCGCCGACTGGCTGACCCGCACCGCCTTCTGTGCCGAGGCCCGCGATGGCCGGCTGTACCTGTTCATGCCGCCACTGGAGCGGGTCGAGGATTACCTGGAGCTGGTCAGCGCCATCGAGGCGACGGCCGAGGAGCTGCATTGTCCGGTGCTGTTGGAGGGCTACGAGCCGCCGAGCGACCCGCGCCTGGGCAATTTCCGCATCACCCCCGACCCGGGTGTGATCGAGGTCAACGTGCAACCCTCGGCGACCTGGGATGAGTTGGTCGAGCGGACAGAATTTTTATACGAAGAGGCGCGACAGACCCGACTGACCACCGAGAAATTCATGATCGATGGCCGGCACACTGGCACTGGCGGTGGTAACCATTTCGTACTGGGTGGCGCGACACCGGCTGACTCACCGTTTCTGCGGCGTCCCGACCTGCTGCGCAGCCTGATCAGTTACTGGCATAACCATCCGTCGTTGTCCTACCTGTTTTCCGGATTGTTCATCGGCCCGACCTCCCAGGCACCTCGCGTGGACGAGGCGCGCAACGACGCGTTGTACGAGCTGGAAATCGCTTTCGCGCAAATGCCACAGCCCGGCGAGGAATGCCCGCCGTGGTTGGTCGATCGCCTGTTGCGCAACCTGTTGATCGACGTGACCGGCAATACACACCGTGCCGAATTCTGCATCGACAAGCTCTATTCACCGGACGGCGCCACCGGGCGTCTCGGCCTGTTGGAGTTGCGTGCTTTCGAGATGCCCCCCCACGCCCGCATGAGCCTGGCCCAGCAATTACTGCTGCGGGCACTGGTGGCGCGGTTCTGGCGTGAGCCTTACGCGCCGGCGAAACTGGCGCGCTGGGGCACCGAGCTGCATGACCGGTTCTTGTTGCCGCACTTTATCGAGCAGGATTTTGCCGATGTCATCCATGAGCTGAACGCCGCCGGCTACCCGCTGCGGGCCGAGTGGTTCGCCGCGCACCTGGAGTTCCGCTTCCCCAAGGTGGGCGATTACGCGGTCAGCGGTATCGAACTGCAATTGCGCCAAGCCCTCGAGCCTTGGCATGTGCTGGGGGAAGAGGGCGCGGTAGGCGGCACCGTGCGTTATGTGGATTCCTCCCTGGAGCGCTTGCAGGTCAAAGTCAGCGGCCTGGCGCCGCAACGCTACCTGCTGACCTGCAATGGCGTGCCGGTGCCGTTGCAACCCACTGGACGGGTCGGCGAGTTCGTCGCCGGGGTGCGCTTCCGCGCCTGGCAACCGCCCAACTGCCTGCAACCGACCATCCCGGTGCATGCGCCACTGGTCTTCGATTTGCTCGACACCTGGATGCAACGTTCCGTGGGCGGCTGCCAGTATCACGTGGCCCATCCGGGGGGGCGTAACTACGACAGCCTGCCGGTGAATGCCAACGAGGCCGAAAGCCGGCGGATGGCGCGTTTCTTCCGTATCGGACACACGCCTGGGAAACTTCCGATACCTAGCCTGGCAATGGATGACGAATTTCCCCTCACGCTCGACCTGCGTCGTTTTCAAGGGGCACCCAAGGTGTAAGCGAACCCCGTGGCGAGGGAGCTTGCTCCCGCTGGGCTGCGCAGCAGCCCTGAAACCTGACGACCCGGTGTGTCAGGCCAATGGAGTCTGCTGTCTTGGGGCCGCTGCGCAGCCCAGCGGGAGCAAGCTCCCTCGCCACGGTCGTCATGTTCCGCTCCAAACTCAACTATCCGGGCGTCATGCGCTTGCGCTAGTCTCACCTTTTATTGCCGTCTGCCGAGCTTTCCATGCCTGACCTGCTTGACCGTTACCCGCTGACGACGGGCACCTATCACGAACTGTTGGACGACAACGGTGCGGTGCGTCCGCACTGGCGGCGGTTGTTCGATCAGTTGCAGCGCAGCACGCCGGCTCACCTGATCCAGCGTCAGGCGCTGCTGGCTCGGCAGATCCAGGAAAACGGTGTGACCTATAACGTCTACGCCGATCCGAAGGGCGCCGACCGGCCGTGGGAGCTGGACCTGCTGCCCCACGTGATCGACCCGCAGGAATGGAAACATCTGTCGGCCGGGATCGCCCAGCGTGCGCGCCTGCTCAATGCGGTTCTGGCCGACCTGTATGGGCCACAGCGGCTGATCAGCGAAGGGCTGCTGCCGGCAGAGTTGGTGTTCGGGCACAACAACTTCCTTTGGCCCTGTCAGGGCATCGTGCCGCCGGACGGCAGCTTCCTGCACTTGTATGCGGTGGATCTGGCGCGCACCCCCGATGGCCGTTGGTGGGTCACGGCGGATCGGACCCAGGCGCCTTCGGGGGCCGGTTATGCGCTGGAAAATCGCATGATCGTTTCCCGCGCGTTCCCCGAGCTGTATCGCGACCTGAGGGTGCGACACCTGTCCGGGTTCTTCCGCACCTTGCAGGAAACCCTGGCACGACAGGCACCCAGCGACGGAGAGTCGCCACTGGTGGTGCTGTTGACGCCGGGGCGGTTCAACGAAAGTTATTTCGAGCATCTTTATCTGGCCCGTCAGCTTGGCTATCCGCTGGTGGAAGGGGGCGACCTGACCGTGCGGGACGCCACGGTCTACCTCAAGACCCTTAGCGGCTTGCGCCGGGTTCACGCCATCATGCGCCGGCTCGACGACGATTTCTGTGACCCCCTGGAGCTGCGCACTGATTCAGCCCTCGGCGTGCCGGGACTGCTGGAAGCGGTGCGCCAGGGGCGGGTGCTGGTGGCCAATGCCCTGGGCAGCGGCGTGCTGGAGTCACCGGGCCTGTTGGGGTTCCTGCCGAAGATCAGCCAGTATCTGTTCGGCGAGGAATTGATACTGCCGTCCATCGCCACCTGGTGGTGCGGTGAGCCGCCGGTGCTGGCCCAGGCCCTGGAAAAGTTACCGCAACTGTTGATCAAGCCGGCGTTTCCTTCCCAAAGTTTCACCCCGGTGTTCGGCCGTGACCTGAACGAGGTGCAGCGCGGCCAACTGGCGGCGCGCATGCAGGCTCGGCCCTATGCCTATGTCGCCCAGGAGCTGGCGCAACTGTCCCAGGCCCCGGTCTGGCAGGCCGAAGACGGGCACATCCAGCCTCGGGCCATTGGCATGCGCGTGTATGCCGTGTCCGGGAAGGATGATTATCGGGTGCTGTCGGGTGGCCTGACCCGCGTGGCCGCCGAGGCCGACGCCGAAGTGGTGTCGATGCAGCGCGGCGGCGCCAGCAAGGACACTTGGGTGTTGGGCGAGCAGGTGCCCGGCGGTGAACAATGGACGGCCCAGCGAACCGTAGGCGTCCATGACCTGGTTCGACGCGATCCGTACCTGCCTTCGCGGGTGGTGGAAAACCTGTTCTGGTTCGGCCGTTACTGCGAACGCTGCGACGACAGCGCGCGGCTGCTGCGGATCATGCTGGGACGATATGTCGATGGCGATGATCCGCAGGCCCTGCAGTCGGCGGTGGCCCTGGGCGAAAGCCTGATGCTGCTGCCTGAAGAGGGTGAGCTGCACGAGCGTTTGCTGGCGGCGCTGTTGGGCGATGACTGGTCGTTCAGCCTGCGTTCCAACCTGCAGCGCTTGCAGTGGGCGGCCTCGCAGGTTCGCGGCAAGCTGTCCCGGGAGAACTGGCAGGCGCTGGTGGAGTTGCAGCGCGAAGCGGCGGAGCTGGAAACCGAGGAACCGGATTTCGGTGAGTTGCTGGATTTCCTCAATCGGCTGGTGATGTCCCTGGCGGCGTTGTCTGGATTTGCCTTGGACGACATGACCCGCGA
The DNA here is from genome assembly GCF_900103575.1 of Pseudomonas sp. NFACC51. Classification (NCBI taxonomy): domain Bacteria; kingdom Pseudomonadati; phylum Pseudomonadota; class Gammaproteobacteria; order Pseudomonadales; family Pseudomonadaceae; genus Pseudomonas; species Pseudomonas sp. NFACC51. The sequence continues at coordinate 243,714 of NZ_FMXH01000006.1, forward strand.
CGAGGGCTGGCGCTTCTTGATGATTGGCCGGCGCCTGGAGCGCTTGCAGTTCCTCAGCAGCAGCCTGGCGGCGTTTTTGCGCAGCGATGCAGTATTCGACCAGGCCGGGCTGGAGTGGCTGCTGGAACTGGGCAACAGCAGCATCACCTACCGTTCGCGCTACCTGGCGGTGGCGCAACTGATCCCGGTGCTGGACCTGTTGTTGCTGGACGAGCAGAACCCCCACGCGGTGCTTTTCCAGTTAAAACTGGTGGCCCGCACGCTCAAGCGCCTGAACGACGATTTTGGCGCGCCGAAGGAAACGGCCTTGCCAGAATTGGTGACGCGTCTTTCTCGCTTTGACTTGCGTTGCCTGGAAAATCCCCTGTTTGGCGAAGCCAGCCTGCGCGCGGCACTTGATGGGCTGGCCGACCTGTTGCAGGAAGTGGCCGATGTCGGTGGCCAGGTATCCGATCGCCTGGCCTTGCGTCATTTCGCCCACGTCGATGACGTCAGCCAACGCACGGTATCCGTCTGATGAGCGCTCGTTACCAGATCCTCCACGACACCCATTACCACTACGACAGCCCGGTGTCCCTGGCCCAGCAGCTTGCTCATCTGTGGCCGCGCGCCTGTGACTGGCAGCGTTGCACCGAACAGCAGTTGCTGATCAGCCCGGAGCCGACGACCCGGCGCGATGAGCAGGATGTGTTCGGCAACCCGCTGACCCGCCTGGCCTTCGAACGCCCCCACGACGAGTTGCTGGTCAATGCTCGCTTGAGCGTCGAGGTGCTGTCTCGCCCCTCGCTGGACTTCAACCTGTCCCCGGCCTGGGAGTCGACCTGCAACGCGCTGACCTACAGCGGCCGGCCACTTGCGGCGCCATTGCTGCAAGCATGCCGTTTTCGTTTCGAGTCACCGTATGTGCACCTCAAGCGCAGCTTCGTCGAGTTTTCCGAAAGCTGCTTCCCGCCGGGGCGCCCGTTGATGGTTGGCGTGCGGGCGCTGATGGAAAAGATTTTCGAGGAGTTCACCTTCGATGCCGAGGCGACCCAGGTGGCCACGCCGCTGGTGGAGGTGCTGGAGCGGCGGCGGGGCGTGTGCCAGGACTTCGCCCACTTGATGCTGGCCTGCGTGCGCTCTCGCGGGCTGGCGGCGCGTTACGTCAGCGGCTACCTGCTGACCCAGCCGCCCCCCGGCCAACCCCGGCTGATTGGCGCCGATGCGTCCCATGCCTGGGTCTCGGTGTATTGCCCGGTGTTGGGTTGGGTGGACTTTGACCCGACCAACAACGTGCAACCGGCCTTGGAACACATCACCCTGGCCTGGGGCCGGGACTTTTCCGATGTGTCGCCGTTGCGGGGCGTGATCCTGGGGGGCGGCAATCATGATCCCGAGGTGCGGGTGACGGTGATGCCGCTGGAGTCATGACCCCGCTCTGCGGTGAAATACTGGTGGCGAGGGAGCTTGCTCCCGCTTGGGTGCGAAGCGCCCATAAAAATGGGGTGGCTGCGCGACCCAGCGGGAGCAAGCTCCCTAGCCACAGATAAATCATTAACTGCGAGGCCTCTTCATGTTCCCGGTTTCCATCAAGGGCGTGCTGCAATCCCCCGAAGGCCTGGTCGTGCTGATGCTCAACGAACGGGATGAATGGGAATTGCCCGGCGGGCGGATCGAGCTGGGCGAAACAGCGCCGCAATGCCTGGCGCGGGAAATTACCGAGGAGCTGGCGATCGAGGTGAGCGTGGGGGAGCCACTGGATTCGTACTTGTTCGAGGTGATCCCCGGCAAGCACGTCTTCATCTCCACGTACCGCTGCCAGTTGCTGGGCGGTTTCGTGCCGACGATCAGTCATGAACACAAGGAAATTGGGCTGTTCGAGCCGGGGCGGCTGCCGGCGAACCTGCCAACGGGTTATCGCGAGTCGATTATCAAGGCATTGGGGTTGTGAGGACCGGCAGCTAGGCTGCCGGCCCTGGACACAAACCGTGGGGCCGGATTACATCATCGGGCCCGGAGGGGCTCAGGCGTCGGGCGCCTGATCTTTCGGTGCATCAACATCATCTTCTGCCGCCACTTCGCCTTCGGTATCCGGGGTCAGTGAGGCTTCTTCTTCAGCTGTGGCTTTCTTGCGCTGCAGCTTTTCCTCTTTCTTCTGCTCCTTGGCCAAGTCTCTTTGACGTTTGGCGAAGGAATAATTGGGTTTGGCCATGGGCGATCCTCTGGGGTCGAAGGTGAGGTTGAGCGGCGCATATTCTGCCCTGTATCGGGGCCGAGCCGTTAGCTGGGTTTTTGTTCGGCCCACTTTGGCTGCACTGACGGTTGCCATTCGTCCAGCGCATCGAGCAGGCTCTGCGCTGATTCGCTCACCTGCAGCATGTCACGATGGGGCGCGCGGACGAAGCCTTCGTCGACGATATGATCGAGAAAGCCGATGAGCTTGCTGTAGAAACCGTTCACTTCCAGCAGCCCCAGCGGTTTGCCGTGGTAGCCCAGTTGGCCCCAGGTCCAGACTTCGAACAACTCCTCCAACGTGCCGAGGCCGCCAGGCAGGGCGATGAAGGCATCGCTGAGTTCGGCCATGCGTGCCTTGCGGGCGTGCATGCCGTCCACCACTTCCAGGCGAGTCAGGCCGCTGTGGCCGATTTCCTTGTCCTTGAGGCTTTGCGGGATGATGCCGATGACCTCGCCGCCGGCCGCCAGCGCCGCGTCGGCGACGATCCCCATCAGGCCGACGGCACCGCCGCCGTAGACCAGGGTCAATTTTCGTTCCGCCAATGCCCGGCCCAAGGCCTGCGCCGCTTCACGATACGCTGGATCGGTGCCGGTGCTGGCGCCGCAAAATACACAAACAGACGCGATGGACATGCTTTACTCCATGATCAGTAACCGACCCAGAGTAAAGCCTGGCCTTGGTGGCGCAAAGCGATTAAACCTCGCGCTGGGTTTTTTCGTAGGTACCACTGGCGCCGCAGGCGTAGGCGGCGAGCAAGCTGCATAACAGGCTGTTGACGTTCATGAGGGGCGCTCCCGAGAGGTGGTGAGGCTGATCATAAAGTGGCGTCATCCCTCTGGCTGGTTGATTGTGTCCATCAGGCTGATAGCCTTAAGTTGTATACAATCTTTGATTCAGGTCATAGGAACTTGTCTGAAATTCAGGCAGTCTTCCCCTTTGACGGATTTTTGTTAACCATGCCTTGGAGATTCACGATGTTTGCCAAACTTGTTGCAGTATCCCTGTTGACGCTGGCCAGCAGCCAACTGATGGCAGCGGAGTGCAAGACCACCATCGACTCGACCGACCAGATGTCCTTCAACACCAAGGCCATCGAGATCGACAAGAGCTGCAAGACGTTCACCGTTGAGCTGACGCATTCGGGCAGCTTGCCGAAAAACGTCATGGGCCATAACTGGGTGCTGAGCAAAGAGGCTGACATGCAGCCGATTGCCACGGCTGGTTTGGCAGCAGGCATCGACAAGAACTACCTGCCGGAAGGTGATGCACGCATCATCGCCCACACCAAGGTCATTGGTGCCGGGGAAAAAGACTCGGTGACCTTCGACGTGTCTAAACTGGCTGCCGGTGAGGCATACGGTTTCTTCTGCTCGTTCCCGGGCCACATCTCGATGATGAAAGGCACCGTTACCCTGAAATAATCACTTCAGGCATAAAAAAGCGCCCAAGCAGGGCGCTTTTTTATGCCTGGCAAACACCCTGTGGGAGCGAGCTTGCTCGCGATGGCGGCAGAGCAGGCGCCTCTTGTAGTCATGGGGCGTAAGGCATCACCCGCTTGTGCTCAGTCTTGCGATAGGTCTCGCAAATGATCCTGAACGCCTCGTCCCGTACCGGCTTGCCGTGCAGGAACGCATCGATCTCGGCGTAGGTCACGCCGTGGGAGGCTTCGTCCGGCTTGCCTGGGGACAGGTCCTCAAGGTCGGCGGTGGGGATTTTTTCCACCAGCGACTCCGGCGCGCCAAAGTCACGAGCGATGGCCCGGACCTGGTTTTTCACCAAACCACTCAACGGCGCCAAGTCGCAGGCGCCATCACCGAACTTGGTGAAGAAACCCATCACCGCTTCGGCGGCATGGTCGGTGCCGATCACCAGGCCGTGCTCGGTGCCCGCGATGGTGTATTGCGCCACCATACGCATCCGCGCCTTGGTATTGCCCAGCACGAAATCCCGCGAGACTGCTGCCTTGCCTTCGAACGCCGCGACTTGATCGGCCAAGGCCTTGACCGCCGGACCGATGTTGACGGTATGGCGCTCGTCCGGGTCGATGAAGTCCACACAGGCTTGGGCTTCATGCTCGTCGAACTGGGTTTCGTACGGCAGGCGCACGGCGATGAACTTGTAGGCGGTGTTACCGGTTTTCTCCCGCAGCTCGCGCATGGCACGTTGGGCCAGCAGCCCGGCGGTCAGCGAATCGACGCCACCGCTGATGCCCAGCACGAGGGACTTGAGCCCGGAGTTGACCAGGCAATCCTGGATAAAGTCTACCCGACGGGCGATTTCGGCCTTGAGGGCGGCGTCATCGGCGAACGGTGGCTGGACCTTGAGCTGTTCAGCAATCTCACGCTGTACGGCTTGCATGAATTCACTCCTTGCTTGATGTGTCAGAAAGGGCGGCAGGTACTTGGAAAACATGTCGCATGTAGGCGACGAAATTCGGGTCTTTGCAGTGGGTCTTGCCGGGCTCGTCTGAAATCTTGGCCACGGGTTGCCCGTCACAGCTGATCATTTTAAGCACGATGCTCATCGGCTCTACACCTGGAATGTCACACGTCAGGTTGGTGCCAATACCGAAGCTGACATTAATGCGACCACGCAATGCTCGAAAAATCTCCAGGCATTTGGGCAATGTCAGGCTATCGGAGAACACCAGGGTTTTGCTCATCGGATCGATGCCGAGCTTGTGATAGTGGGCAATGGCTTTTTCGGCCCAGATCACCGGGTCGCCCGAGTCATGGCGCAAACCGTCGAACAGCTTGGCGAAGAACAGATCGAAATCCTTGAGGAAGGCGTCCATTGTGATGCAATCGGTCAGGGCGATCCCCAGCAGGCCTCGGTACTCGCGCACCCAGCAATCGAGGGCGGCGATCTGGCTGTCGATCAGCCGCGGGCCCAATTGCTGGTGGGCCATGATCCACTCGTGGGCCATGGTGCCCAGGGGCTTCATGTCCAGTTCCCGGGACAGGTGCACGTTACTGGTGCCGACGAAGCGCCCGGGGAAGTCATGCTTGAGCACGTTGACCACTTCTTCCTGGACACGGAAGGAAAAACGACGACGGGTGCCGAAGTCCGCGACTTGCAGTTCGGACAGTTCTTCGGCGCTGGCGTTGGCGCTCAGCCAGTCGAACTTGCGATAAAGCTGTTCCCGCGCCTGTTCCAGGACGATTTCACGATAGCGATAACGATTGCGCACCTCGCTGACGATGGCCAGTAGCGGCACTTCGAACAGAATGACGTGCAGCCACGGCCCGCGCAGGCGGATGAACAGCTCGCCGTTTTCGATACCGGTGTGCACGTAGCGCAGGTTGAAGCGAAACAGGCCCAGGAAACGCAGGAAGTCCGGCTTCAGAAAACTGATGCGCTCCAGGAAACCCAACTGGTCGGCGCTCAGGCTCAACTCGGCCAGGCGCTCGATCTGAAAGCGGATCTCCGCCAGGTACGGGCGCAGATCTTCGCTGTTGCGGCAGCGAAATTCCCATTCGACTTCGACGTTGGGGTAGTTGTGCAACACCGCCTGCATCATCGTCAGTTTGTAGAAGTCGGTGTCGAGCAGGTTCTGCACGATACGATCGGCAAATACGCTCTCGCTCATAGGGTTCTCCAGACAGGCCGCTGCGGCGGGCAGCGGGGTGCAGCGGTTTGGGATGAGGGGGTTAGTGGCGCATAACCTGGGTGGGTATTGCCAGTGATTTTTTTGGTGTTCACAGGCCTTTGTGGCGAGGGAGCTTGCTCCCGCTCGGGTGCGCAGCGCCCGCACGTTTTTGGGGCCGCTTCGCAGCCCAGCGGGAGCAAGCTCCCTCGCCACAGGGGGAAAGCCAATGGCTACTGCGGCGTACCCGGGCTCTCGATCTGTTCCAACATCCACTCCACAAAAAAACGCACCTTGGGCACTTCCGCCGAATGTTCCGGATAGGCCAGGTAATAGGCGTTGGTGCTGGGCATCGCGTGTTGCCAGGGGATGACCAGTTTACCGTCGGCCAGTTCTTCTTCCACCAGAAACCGCGGCAGCAGGGCGACGCCGCAGCCGACCTGAGCGGCGCGGATGCACATGTAGAAAGTTTCGAAACGCGGCCCGTGATAGCTATGTTCGGTGTGGTAGCCCTGGTGGTCGAACCAGTCGTGCCAGGCCTGGGGCCGCGAGGCGTTTTGCAGCAGCACCAGCTCGGCCAGTTGGGTCGGGTCGGTGAAGGGCTGGTCAGGCAGGCTGCCGGGCGCGCAGACGGGCACCAGTTCTTCGCCAAACAGCTTCAGGGATTCGGTGCCGGGGCGCGAGCCTTGGCCGAAATAGAACGCCAGGTCGCTGCGCCCTTGCAGCAAGTCGTCGGCCTCCTGCTCGCTGCACAGGTCCAGGTGAATCTTCGGATGGCGCAATCGCCAGCCCTTCAAGCGTGGGACCAACCAGCGAGCGCCGAAGGTCGGAGGCGTGGAAACGCGCAGAACTTCGGTGTCGCCGCCGTAGGAGCGCAGGTAATGGGTAGACATCTCCACCTGTGTGAGGATTTTTCGCACTTCCCCCAGGTACAAATCACCGGCAGGCGTCAGCTGCAAGCGTCGGCGCACGCGTCGGAACAGCAAGTGCTGCAGCAGTTCCTCCAGTTGCGCGACCTGTTTGCTGACGGCGCTCTGGGTCAGATTCAGCTCTTCGGCGGCACGGGTGAAGCTCAAGTGGCGGGTCACCGCTTCGAAGCATTGCAGCGCCGTGATCGACGGCAAATAGCGTTTATTGAGCATATGAGGCCTTATTTCTTGTCGCTCTGCTTATCCGGTCATGGCCAGCATGAATAAACGGAATGATATCTCGCTTAAAGGTCGTTTGTTGGCAAGACTCAGGCCAGCTACAACTACAGGTCTGATCAGTCGCATTCGTCCGGCTGCCAATCCTTTGTTTTTCGTGTGAGGAAATTTTCCATGGTTGCTGCATTGCTTGATCGCTTGGGCGTCGACTCGGCCTTGTACCAGAACGGCACACAACCGGTGCATTCGCCCGTTGATGGCAGCCGTATCGGCGCTGTGAACTGGGAAGGCGCGGCTGAGGTCGAGCAGCAGGTCAGCCGTGCCGAACACGCCTTCGACCTGTGGCGCCAGGTGCCGGCCCCGCGTCGCGGCGAGCTGGTGCGTCAATTTGGCGACCTGCTGCGTGAATACAAGGCCGACCTTGGCGAGCTGGTGTCGTGGGAAGCCGGCAAAATCACCCAGGAAGGCCTGGGTGAAGTGCAAGAGATGATCGACATCTGCGACTTCGCCGTCGGCCTGTCCCGCCAGCTGTACGGCCTGACCATCGCCTCCGAGCGTCCGGGCCACCACATGCGTGAGTCCTGGCATCCGCTGGGCGTGGTCGGGGTGATCAGTGCCTTCAATTTCCCGGTGGCGGTCTGGGCCTGGAACACCACGCTGGCCCTGGTGTGCGGCAACGCGGTGATCTGGAAGCCGTCGGAAAAGACCCCGCTCACCGCCCTGGCGTGCCAGGCGCTGTTCGAGCGCGTGTTGAAGAACTTCAGTGACGCCCCCCCATACCTGAGCCAGGTGATCATCGGCGGTCGTGATGCCGGTGAAGCGCTGGTGGATGACCCGCGCGTGGCCTTGATCAGCGCCACCGGCAGCACCCGCATGGGCCGTGAAGTGGCACCGAAAGTTGCCGCGCGTTTCGCCCGCAGCATACTGGAGCTGGGCGGCAACAACGCCATGATCCTGGCACCGAGTGCCGACCTGGACATGGCCGTACGCGCCATCCTGTTCAGCGCCGTCGGCACCGCCGGCCAGCGTTGCACCACCCTGCGTCGGCTGATCGCCCATGAGTCGGTAAAGGAAGAAATCGTCACCCGCCTCAAGGCCGCCTATTCGAAAGTGCGCATCGGCCATCCGCTGGAAGGCAACCTGGTGGGGCCGCTGATCGACAAGCACAGCTTTGACAACATGCAGGACGCCTTGGAGCAGGCCCTGAGCGAAGGCGGGCGCGTGTTTGGGGGCAAGCGCCAGCTCGAAGACCAGTTCCCGAATGCCTATTACGTCTCGCCGGCCATCGTCGAGATGCCGGAGCAGAGCGACGTCGTGCGCCACGAAACCTTCGCGCCGATCCTGTATGTGGTTGGCTACAAGGACTTTGCCGAGGCCTTGCACCTGAACAATGCCGTGCCCCAGGGCCTGTCGTCCTGCATCTTTACCACCGACGTGCGTGAAGCCGAGCAGTTCATGTCGGCCGTGGGCAGTGACTGCGGCATCGCCAACGTCAACATCGGCCCGAGTGGCGCCGAGATCGGCGGTGCATTCGGTGGCGAAAAAGAAACCGGCGGCGGTCGCGAATCCGGCTCCGATGCCTGGCGCGGCTACATGCGCCGCCAGACCAACACCGTGAACTATTCGCTGGAGTTGCCGTTGGCGCAGGGAATTACCTTTGATTAAGCAGCTTCAAGCCGCAAGCTCCAAGCTGCAAGCGACCCCTGCTTGCAGCTTGAGGCTTGAAGCTCGCAGCTGCTCCTGACCAGGAGCTGGCAATGCCGTTACGCGAAGAATGTCTATGGGAAAAACTGACGCCGCAAAGGCCTGAAAACAGCGGGCTCACCGGTGAAGTCACGGCCGACGTCTGCGTGATCGGCGCGGGTTTTACCGGGTTATCGGCGGCGGTGCATTTGCTCGAACAAGGCAAGCGCGTGGTTGTGCTGGAAGCCCATCGGGCCGGGCACGGCGGATCGGGGCGTAACGTCGGGTTGGTCAACGCCGGCCTATGGATCCCGCCGGATGACATCGAGGCCGGGTTCGGCGAGGCGGTGGGCAGCCAGCTCAACCGCATGCTGGGGGCCGCACCGGCCCTGGTGTTCAGCCTCATCGATAAATACAACATCGATTGCCAACTGCGCCGCGAAGGCACCTTGCACATGGCCCATAACGCCCGGGGCGAGGCCGACCTGCGCAGTCGTGAAGAGCAATGGAAGCGCCGCGGTGCCCCGGTGGAATTGCTCACCGGCCAGGCCTGTGTCGATGCCACCGGCACGTCGAAAATCGCCGCGGCGCTGCTCGACCATCGCGCCGGCACGCTCAACCCGATGGCCTACACCAGCGGGTTGGCCAAGGCCGCCACCGACCTTGGCGGTCAGTTGTTCGACCACTCGCCGGTGACGCACCTGGAACGCCAAGGCCAGCGCTGGTCGGTGCAGACTGCCCAGGGGGCGGTGCTGGCCGAGCAGGTGGTGATCGCCTCCAACGCCTACACCGAGGGCGACTGGACCGAGCTGCGGCGCAATTTCTTCCCCGGTTATTACTATCAGGTCGCCTCGGTCCCGCTGACCGACGAGGCCGCCCGACGCATTCTGCCGGGCGGGCAGGGCTCGTGGGATACCCGCCAGGTGTTGAGCAGCATCCGCCGGGACAAGGACGGCCGTTTGCTGCTGGGCAGCCTGGGCAACGGCAACCGCAAGCCGACCTGGTTCCTCAAGGCTTGGGCCGATCGGGTGCAGCAGCACTATTTTCCTTACCTCAAGTCGGTGGAGTGGGAGTGCACCTGGACCGGTTGCATTGCTTTTACCCCCGATCACTTGATGCGCCTGTTCGAACCGGCTCCCGGGCTGGTGGCCGTTACCGGCTACAACGGTCGGGGCGTGACTACCGGCACGGTGGTCGGCAAGGCGTTCGCCGATTACCTGTGTCACGGTAACGCCCAGGCCCTGCCGATCCCGTTCGCCCCCATGCAGCCATTGGCCGGGGTGGGGTTGCGCAGTTGCCTGTATGAGGCGGGCTTTTCGCTGTATCACGCGGGCCAGTGCCTGCGGATCGTCATTTGAGTGTTGAAAATTGTTGCTGGAAGCCGCGTTTTCCGGCGTAGCGTCTAGCCTGTTATGGTGCGGGTTGTAGCAATCGTGCACCGACAGTGTGCAGTTCGGTGACGTGGGTTGTTACACAGCGGTTGCACGCTGTTTCGTGCGATGGTTGCAATGATGGCTCACAGAGGGTTTCACTCATTTAAATAAAAGGTTGCACCTCGTGCGGTTTAGACGGTTGCACGCCCTATGAAAAAGGGCTCGAAACAGTCGAAATAACAATAAAGCAGCGACTTTTTTCAGAATAAAAAACCGATGGCACGGCCCTTGCTCTGAGCTTTTCAGTGAAATGAAGTCGCAGTGCCAACTAAAAAAAACCTTGGAGCACCACCTCATGTCCCAGACGTTTTACAAGAAAGGTTTCCTGGCCCTCGCAGTGGCAGCTGCGCTGGGTGTTTCTGCGTTTGCTCAAGCTGATGTGAAATTTGGTGTGGCGGGGCCGATGACCGGCGCCAACGCTGCATTTGGCGAGCAGTACATGAAGGGTGCCCAGGCGGCAGCCGATGCCATCAACAAGGCTGGCGGCGTCAACGGCGAGAAAATCGTACTGGTCGCGGGCGACGACGCCTGCGAACCCAAGCAGGCCGTGGCCGTGGCCAACCGCCTGGTCGACCAGGACAAGGTGATCGGCGTGGTCGGGCACTTCTGCTCGTCCAACACCATCCCGGCCTCCGAGGTCTACGACGAAGCTGGCATCATCGCCATCACCCCGGGCTCCACCAACCCCCAGGTCACCGAGCGCGGCCTGAGCGCCATGTTCCGCATGTGCGGTCGTGACGACCAGCAGGGCATCGTGGCAGGTGACTACATCGTCGACGTGCTCAAGGGCAAGAAAGTGGCCGTGCTGCACGACAAGGACACCTACGGCCAAGGCCTGGCGGATGCCACCAAGGCACAACTGGCCAAGCGCGGCGTGAAGGAAGTGCTGTACGAAGGCCTGACCCGCGGCGAGAAAGACTTCAGCGCCGTGGTCACCAAGATCCGTGCGGCCGGTGCCGACGTGGTCTATTTCGGTGGCCTGCACCCGGAAGCCGGCCCGTTGGTTCGCCAGTTGCGTGAGCAAGGGCTCAAGGACGTGAAGTTCATGTCCGACGATGGCATCGTGACCGACGAACTGGTCACCACCGCCGGCGGCGCGCAATACGTCGATGGTGTGTACATGACCTTTGGCGCCGACCCGCGCCTGCTGCCAGACAGCAAGGCCGTGGTTGAAGAGTTCCGCAAGAACGGCACCGAGCCTGAAGGCTACACCCTGTACGCCTACGCTTCGGTCCAGGCCCTGGCCGCCGGTTTCAATGGCGCCAAGTCCAATAAGGGCGAAGACGCGGCCAAGTGGCTCAAGGCCAACCCCGTCCAGACCGTGATGGGCAAGAAGGAATGGGATACCAAGGGCGACTTGAAAGTCTCCGACTACGTGGTCTATCAGTGGGACAAGGACGGCAAATACCACCAGCTGGAAAAACAGAAGTAAGGGCTGACGCGACCGTCAACGCCTCCTTTGGGGGCCGGGCAAACCCCGGTTTCCAAAGGGCGCGTGCAGGTCGTGCCTGACATTGCTCCGACGTTAATCTGTATTTTCCTTAGAAGAACCGCGCACCCAAAGGTGTGCAGGTTCTCACTGCGTGAGATTGCGTTATGGATGGTATTTTCCTGCAGCAACTGATCAATGGCCTGACCCTCGGGTCGGTCTATGGTCTGATCGCCATCGGCTACACAATGGTCTACGGCATCATCGGCATGATCAACTTCGCCCACGGCGAGGTTTACATGATTTCCGCTTACCTCGCGGCAATCAGTCTGGCTCTGCTGGCTTACTTCGGTATCGAATCCTTTCCACTCATGATCCTTGGCACGCTCGTGTTCACGGTGGTGGTCACCGGGGTATACGGCTGGGTCATCGAACGCGTCGCCTATAAACCCCTGCGCAACTCGACCCGGCTGGCACCGCTGATCAGTGCCATCGGTATTTCGCTGATCCTGCAGAACTACGCACAGATCAGCCAGGGTGCCCGTCAACAGGGTGTCCCGACGCTGCTTGAAGGCGCCATGCGCCTCGACATCGGCAGCGGTTTCGTCCAGCTCACCTACACCAAGATCTTCATCCTGATCGCCGCATTCGCCGGGATGGCGGTGCTGACCTACATCATCAAGTACACCAAGCTCGGGCGCATGTGCCGCGCCACCCAGCAAGACCGCAAGATGGCCTCGATCCTGGGGATCAACACCGACCGGGTGATCTCCTACGTCTTCATCATCGGTGCGGCCATGGCAGCCCTGGCCGGCGTGCTGATCACCATGAACTACGGCACATTCGACTTCTATGCCGGCTTCATCATCGGCATCAAGGCGTTCACCGCGGCGGTACTCGGCGGCATCGGCTCCCTGCCTGGGGCCATGCTCGGCGGGATCATCCTCGGGATTTCCGAGTCGCTGTTCTCCGGTCTGATCAACTCCGACTACAAAGATGTGTTCAGTTTCTCGCTGCTGGTGCTGATTCTGATTTTCCGTCCCCAAGGCCTGTTGGGTCGCCCACTCGTGGCGAAGGTATAAGTATGTCTGCTGCCAATAAACCGCTTGATATCAAACAGAGCGTCATCGACGCGATCCTGGCCGGCCTGATCTCGCTGATCGTGTTCGGGCCGATCGTCGGCGTGGTGCTCGACGGCTACAGCTTCAACTTGCAACCGGCCCGCGTCGGCTGGCTGGTGGCGATCGTGATGATCGGGCGCTTTGCCTTGAGCCTGTTCCTGCAAACCCCCAAGGGACTGAAGATTCTCCAGGGTTTCGAGAGCACCGGCTCCGGCGTGCACGTGCTGCCGCCGGACTACAAGTCGCGCCTGCGCTGGATCATCCCGGCGTTGATCGTGATTGCCATCGTGTTTCCGTTCTTCGCCAACAAATACGTGCTCACGGTGGTCATCCTCGGGCTGATCTATGTGCTGTTGGGCCTGGGCCTGAACATCGTGGTCGGCCTGGCGGGTCTGCTCGACCTCGGCTATGTGGCGTTCTACGCCATCGGCGCCTATGGCCTGGCGCTGGGCTACCAATACCTGGGGCTGGGCTTCTGGACGGTGCTGCCGCTGGCGGCCATCGCGGCGGCGATGGCGGGGTGCATATTGGGATTCCCGGTGTTGCGAATGCACGGTGACTACCTGGCCATCGTGACCCTGGGCTTTGGCGAGATCATTCGCCTGGTGCTCAACAACTGGCTGTCGTTCACCGGTGGGCCCAATGGCATGCCGGTGCCTTCACCGACTTTCCTGGGCCTGGAATTCGGCAGGCGGGCGAAGGATGGCGGGGTGCCGTTCCATGAGTTCTTCGGCATCGACTACAACCCCAACATCAAATTCCTGTTCATCTACATCGTGCTGTTCATCACCGTACTGCTGGTGCTCTACGTCAAGCATCGCCTGACCCGCATGCCGGTCGGTCGTGCCTGGGAAGCCCTGCGCGAGGATGAAATCGCCTGCCGCTCCATGGGCCTGAACCATGTGCTGGTCAAGCTCTCGGCGTTCACTATCGGTGCGTCCACGGCTGGCCTGGCCGGGGTGTTCTTTGCCAGTTACCAAGGCTTCGTCAACCCGTCTTCGTTCACCTTCTTCGAATCGGCGCTGATCCTGGCCATCGTGGTGCTCGGTGGCATGGGCTCGACGGTCGGCGTGGTGATCGCGGCATTCGTGCTCACCGTGGCACCGGAGCTGCTGCGCAGCTTCTCCGAATACCGGGTGTTGCTGTTCGGCGTACTGATGGTGTTGATGATGATCTGGCGTCCTCGCGGCCTGATCCGTATCAGCCGAACCGGCGTGACGCCGCGCAAGGGGGTTGCGCCATGAGCGAAGTCGTACTCAAAGTTGAAAACCTGATGATGCAGTTCGGTGGCATCAAGGCCCTCAGCGATGTCAGCCTGCAAGTCAAACGCAACTCGATCTTTGCCCTGATCGGTCCCAATGGCGCGGGCAAAACCACGGTGTTCAACTGCCTGACCGGTTTCTACAAGGCTTCGGGCGGCAAGATCGAGCTCAATGTGCGTGGCGAGCAAACCAACGTCATCAAGCTGTTGGGCGAGGCGTTTCGCCCGACTGATTTCGTGTCGCCGAAGTCCTTCGCCAGCCGGCTGTACTACAAGATGTTCGGCGGCACCCACTTGGTGAACCGCGCCGGCCTGGCGCGTACTTTCCAGAACATTCGCCTGTTCAAGGAAATGTCGGTGCTGGAAAACCTGCTGGTGGCCCAGCACATGTGGGTCAACCGCAGCATGGTGGCGGGTATCCTCAACACCAAGGGCTACCGCAAGGCCGAAAGCGACGCCTTGGATCATGCGTTCTATTGGCTGGAAGTGGTGGACCTGGTGGATTGCGCCAACCGTCTGGCGGGCGAGCTTTCCTACGGTCAGCAACGGCGCCTGGAAATCGCCCGGGCCATGTGCACACGCCCGCAGATCATCTGCCTCGACGAACCGGCCGCCGGCCTCAACCCTCAGGAAACCGAAGCGCTGAGCGCGATGATCCGGCTGCTGCGCGACGAGCATGATCTGACCGTGGTACTGATCGAACACGACATGGGCATGGTAATGAGCATTTCCGATCACATCGTGGTGCTGGACCACGGCAACGTGATCGCCGAGGGCGGTCCCGAGGCGATTCGCAACGATCCGAAGGTGATCGCGGCCTACCTGGGTGCCGACGAAGAGGAGCTGGTATGAGTGGACCTATCCTCGAACTCAAGGAATTGGACGTGTTCTACGGGCCGATCCAGGCCCTGAAGAAAGTCTCGATGCACATTGGCGAAGGCGAGACCGTGAGCCTGATCGGCTCCAACGGGGCCGGCAAGTCCACGCTTTTGATGTCGATCTTCGGCCAGCCGCGTGCCGCCGGTGGGCAGATCATTTACCAAGGCGTGGACATCACCCACAAGTCGTCCCACTACATCGCGTCCAACGGCATCGCGCAGTCGCCGGAAGGGCGGCGGGTGTTCCCCGACATGACCGTCGAGGAAAACCTGCTGATGGGCACCATTCCTATCGGTGACAAATACGCCAGCGAAGACATGCAACGCATGTTCGAGCTGTTCCCGCGACTCAAGGAGCGGCGCAACCAGCGGGCCATGACCATGTCCGGCGGCGAGCAGCAAATGCTCGCCATCGCCCGGGCATTGATGAGCCGGCCAAAGTTGTTGCTGCTCGATGAGCCGAGCCTGGGGCTGGCACCCATTGTGGTGAAGCAGATCTTCGCCACCCTGCGTGAGCTGGCATCCACGGGGATGACCATCTTCCTGGTGGAGCAGAACGCCAACCACGCCCTCAAGCTGTCGGACCGGGCCTATGTGATGGTCAACGGTGAAATTCGCCTGACCGGCACCGGCAAGGAATTGCTCGCCAACGAAGAGGTGCGTAACGCGTACCTGGGCGGTCATTGAGGCGGTTGTTGCAATGAAAAAAACGGCGAGTGATCGCCGGTTTTTTTATTCCTCGAATGCACCACTCATTCCCTGTGGGAGCGGGCTTTGGTCGCTTGGGAGAATTGTGGACAACAATCCTTAGCCCTTGCGAAACCGCGACATAAAGTCGCCGCAAATATTTGTTTTGCCACGGTTTTGACTTGTCCCCGTTTGCTGTGGAACTGGCTGTGGGTAACGTGGGAGTAGCTGGCTGAAAGCCTTTGAATACGTGGCTTGCAGGGCTGTGATCGTTTTTTGATCAGGCGTTTTCAGTCAAGCGGGAATGGCTGTTGTCAACACTTTTGTGACCGCTGCAATGGGCTTGAAAGTCGCTGGGCAAGCCTGTGGATAAGTCTGTGGTTAAACTCTGGAAAGACGGCGCTGAGCAGCGTCGTTACTGGCTTGGAGCCATCGCCCATCTCGCATTGGCTTATAGCAGATAACTTGCGCTGCACAACCTCACTTGCAGGGTCAAGCGAAAAAAATTTCCAAACACCCCGCAAAGCCTTATGCACAGCGGCTTGCGGGTTTTGCACTTGCCCCCGATTACTGTGGACGTGCCTGTGGATAAGGTGCGGGCAACCGGCTGCGACCCTTGTTCGACAAGGCCTGGCGTTGATTGGTTGTTTTATGAGCAGTCGTTGGGAAAAGCCGCGTGCAAGCCTTGCCCCTGCCGTGCCAGGGCGGGCATGCTGTGGGCCGATTTCCATTCAATGGCTGTTGAAGTTCAAACAAGGAGAACACGATGTCTGACACCCTGTTTATTACCGGCGCGACGTCCGGTTTTGGTGAAGCCTGTGCCCGTCGTTTTGCCGAGGCCGGTTGGAAACTGGTGCTGACCGGTCGTCGTGAAGAACGCCTCAATGCCCTCTGTGCCGAGCTGTCGAAGCAGACTGAAGTCCATGGCCTGGTATTGGATGTGCGTGATCGCAAGGCCATGGAAGAGGCCATCGCCAACCTGCCGCCATCCTTCGCCAAATTGCGCGGGCTGATCAACAACGCCGGACTGGCCCTGGGCGTTGACCCTGCACCCAAGTGCGACCTTGATGACTGGGACACCATGGTCGACACCAATGTGAAAGGGCTGATCTACAGTACTCGCCTGTTGTTGCCGCGCCTGATCGCCCACGGTCGTGGGGCCGGGATCGTCAACCTGGGTTCCATCGCCGGCAACTACCCGTACCCGGGCAGCCATGTGTATGGCGCGAGCAAGGCGTTCGTCAAACAGTTCTCCCTGAACCTGCGTTGCGACCTGCAAGGCACGGGCGTGCGGGTGAGCAATATTGAGCCGGGCCTGTGCGAGAGCGAGTTCTCCCTGGTGCGCTTCGGTGGCGACCAGGAACGCTACAACGCGACCTACGCCGGCGCGGAGCCGATCCAGCCACAGGACATCGCCGATACGATTTTCTGGGTGCTCAATGCGCCAGCGCATATCAACATCAACAGCCTGGAGCTGATGCCGGTGAGCCAGACCTGGGCCGGGTTTGCCATTGAGCGCAACAAGACTTGATGGTGGACATCTGTGGCGAGGGAGCTTGCTCCCGTTCGGCTGCGAAGCAGCCGCCAGCTTTTGGGGCCGCTACGCAGCCCAGCGGGAGCAAGCTCCCTCGCCACAAAAGCTACAGGAGTCACAGCAGCCACAGCAGCGTTATGCCAGGTAGTCGGCCAGCCCGCGATAGCAGGTCAGCAGGTGATACGGCGTAGTGGACGGCATGTCCCGGCGGCTGACGATGCCGTCGGCGTCCAGGCATTCGTTCCAGCCCTTGGCATGCAGGAAATGCTGCTGCAGCGCGCGCAATTGACGCAGCAGCAGCCCCTGGCTGCCCGGGCGCAAGGTGAGTGCCCGCAAGTATTCCGCCTGGGCCCAGATGCGTTGGGTGGCATCGCGCGGGCCTGCCTGGGATCCCAAGGCCAGCGTTGCACACACAGCGCCGGAGTCCGGGGCGACGCCGCGTTGTTCGGTATGGCCGAAGCTGTGCTCCAGGGCCGCGTGCAGCTTGCCGTCACGCAGCAGGGGTGAGGAAGCCAGCAGGAAATACCATTCGAACTGGTGCCCCGGTTCGAACCAGTTATCCACAGCTCTGAGCGGCTTCTCCATCATCACGCGTTGCTGCGGCTCGATGAAATGCTTGGACATCCCGTCGCAAAGGCTCAGCAGCGCCTGGCGGACGTTGGCGTCTTCGCGAACCGACAAGGTCGCGAGGAACGCTTCGGCCAGATGCATCAAGGGGTTTTGCAACGGGCCGGATCCGGTCGTTGACCAGTCGCGCTTTAGGCTGGCTTCGTAGAGGCCGTCTGCGCTGGCAAAGCGCCGGGCAATGACCTCCAGGCTCGCGTTGAGTACCGACTCCACCAGCGGTTCGCGGACCTTGCCCCAGTAATGGGCGCAGGCGAACAGGATAAAGGCGTGGGTGTAGAGGTCTTTGCCGGTGTCCAGCGGCGCGCCTTGCGGGTCGATGCTGTAGAACCAGCCGCCATGCTCGGCATCGTGGAAATGACGCTGCAGCGAGCGGAACAGTGCACCGGCTCGCTCCTCGGCCTGGGGCACTTCGCCGATCAGATTGGCGAACACATACAACTGCCGCGCACAGGCCATGGCGCGGTAGCGCTGGGGTGGCAGCGGCACATGCTCGGCATCAAGGGATTCATAGGGCAACGCCAGTTCGGCATTCCAGCCCGGGCCTTGCCACATCGGCACGATCACGTCGTGAAAATGCTGACGCACCGTTGCGTACAGGGCGGTCAATTCAGGCTGGGGAGCGGGGCGGGAAGCATCAGGCATCGGCGGAGGTCGTCACGGCTGGGGGCGATTGCGCGACATGGTAGCAGAGTGGCAGGTCGTGGGAGATGGGGCGCCTGTCAGGCCGCCTTCGCGAGCAAGCCCGCTCCCACGTTAGGTGCGGTGTACACCGATCAAATGCGGGAGTGGGCTTGCTCGCGAAGGGGCCTTTGCAGGCGCTAGAAAATCAACCCGCCAACAACCAAACCCCAGCTCCTGCCGAAGCCGCCCCAGCCAATCGAACCAACGGCGCCGCCGCTCGCGGCAACACCCGCACCAGGGCAAACCCGGCGCCATGCAACGCCGCCGTCGCCGCGACAAAGCCCACCGCATAGGCCCACGGGCTCGACATGTCCGGCAGTTCCAAGCCATGGGCCACGCCATGGAACAGCGCGAACAGTGCCGTCGCACCGACTGCCAGGCTCAATGGTGGACGCACCGCCAGTGCCACCGCCAGGCCCAGGGCGAGCACCGAGGCGGCGATCCCGCTTTCCAGCGCTGGCAGATCCAGGCCTTCAAAGCCCAGCAGGCCACCGAGCAGCATTGTACCGACGAAAGTGCAGGGCAGCGCCCAGCGCGCGGCGCCTTGTTGTTGCGCGGCCCACAAGCCCACCGCCAGCATCGCCAGCAAATGGTCGAGCCCACCGATGGGGTGGCCGAGGCCGGCGATCAGGCCATTGTCGCCATGGCCGGGATGGGCGAAGGCCAAGGCTGGGGTCAGCAGCAGGGCAAGGGCGCCGAGGATGCGTTTGAAGTTCATGGATAAGCTTCCTTGTGGTCAGTCGGAAAGATCAGGCGGCGGTCAGCAGACCCTGGCGCTCGATGAAGGCAATGATGTCGTCCAGGCCCTGGCCGGTCTTCTGATTGCTGAACACGAAGGGCTTGCCGTTGCGCATCCGCCGGGTGTCGCTGTCCATCATTTCCAGGGACGCACCCACCAGCGGTGCCAGGTCGATTTTATTGATCACCAGCAGGTCTGATTTGCAGATGCCCGGCCCGCCCTTGCGCGGCAGCTTGTCACCGGCCGAGACGTCGATCACATAGATGGTCAGGTCCGACAATTCCGGGCTGAAGGTCGCCGACAGGTTGTCGCCGCCTGACTCCACCAGGATCAGGTCCAGGCCCGGGAAGCGCCGGTTCAACTGGTCCACCGCCTCCAGGTTGATCGACGCGTCTTCGCGAATCGCCGTGTGCGGGCAACCGCCGGTTTCCACGCCGATGATCCGCTCCGGCGCCAGGGCCTCGTTGCGCACCAGGAAGTCGGCGTCTTCGCGGGTGTAGATGTCGTTGGTGACCACCGCCAGGTTGTAGCGTTCACGTAGAGCCAGGCACAGGGCCAGGGTCAGGGCGGTCTTGCCGGAACCTACCGGGCCGCCGATACCGACGCGCAGAGGTTGTGTATTCATGAGTGTCTCCTAGGAACGGAACAGACGGCTGTACTGGCGCTCATGGGCCATGCACGCCAGGGACAGGCCAAATGCGGCGCTGCCGTAATGATCGGGGTCGATGTTCGAGGCGTCGCGCTGGGCCTGTTGCAGCAGCGGCAGCAGCTCGCTGGTCAGGCGCTGGGCCGCTTGCTGGCCCAGGGGCAGGGTTTTCATCAGCACCGCCAGTTGGTTTTCCAGCCAGCTCCACAGCCAGGCGGCGAGGGCGTCCTGGGGGGCTATCTGCCAGGCGCGGGCGGCCAGGGCCCAGCACAAGGCCAGGTGCGGCTCGCTGCGCTGTTCGAGAAAGTCTCGCGCGGCGCGGTCGAGTTCCGGCAGGCCCGCGAGCAATTGCTGCAACGAGTAGCCCATCTGCCGGCTCTCCTGATACAGCTCGCGGGTTTCCCGGCTGGCGCGGTGTTCTTCGCAACGTTGCAGCAGCGCGTCCCAATCGTCAGCGGCGGCTGCGGTGCAGTGCGCCAGCAGCAAGGGCGCTTCGAAGCGTGCCAGGTTCAGCAGCAATTGATCGCTGATCCAGCGACGGGCGTCGTCAGGGTTTTTCACCTGGCCGTTGTCCACCGCCATCTCCAGCCCCTGGGAATAGCTGTAGCCACCAATCGGCAGTTGCGGGCTGGCCAGACGCAGCAGCGCCCAGGCCGGGTTCATGTGCGCACGCCGAACTGATGCAGGCGCGGCGCGTAGTTGAAATCTTCGTCGCCGTGCCGGGAGTGATGGTGACCGCCGCCATAGGCGCCGTGTTCCGGCTGGAACGGGGCTTCGATGGATTCGGCGCGGGCGCCCAGTTGTTCGAGCATCGCCTTGAGCACGTAGTCGTCCAGCAGGCGCAACCAGCCATCGCCCACTTGCAGGGCGACATGGCGATTGCCCAGATGGTAGGCGGCGCGGGTCAGTTCGAAGGCGTTGGCGCAGGTGACATGCAGCAATTGTTCGGCGCGGGCGCAAACGCGCACGATGCGCCCGTCTTCAGCTTGCAGGCATTCGCCGTCGTACAGCGGCGGTTGGCCTCGTTCCAGGAACAACCCCACGTCTTCACCCTCGGCACTGAAACAGCGCAGGCGGCTTTTGCTACGGGCGTCAAAGGTCAGGTGCAGCTCGGCGTCCCAGCGCGGTTGAGTGTCGATTCTGCGATGAATCACCAGCATCGGAGTGCTTCCAGCAATGAACAGTGCTGTGTTTAGAGCAAGGGGCTTGCCAACCGAATGAGGTGTAGGAAATAGCTGGGATGGCGTTTCAGGATGGGGCGGATTGCGTGCCATGTTGGTGCGCGACGAGATGGCGTGCACCATTTTGCGGCTGACACAAAAAGAACCTGTGGGAGCGGGCTTGCTCGCGAAGGTGTCGGCTCAGCTTGCGTCAAAACAAAGCGCTATCCCTTGGCACCAGGCGCCGCCATCTCCTTGGTTTCCAGATGATCCAACGCCCGCTCAACCAACAACTGCACCCCATCGGCCATCCGGCTGATCGCCAGGGCGACGCAGCGGCGTGAATCGTCCACGTCGTCAGCCAGGTCGGCGGCGATGGTGCTGATGGAGAGCAGGTCTTCGGAGGCGTTGGCGAGCAGGGTTTCGGTGTCGATGTGGGGGGGACACGATGAAGAGTTGGTTTTTGTCAGGTTCGGGCGGTGAGGCGGGCTTGGGCTTGAGGTAGTAGTCGAGGGCGCGGGTGGCGGCGTCTTCGAGCTTTTTTTCTTCCTGTGCTTCGACGCGGGATTTGTGGCTGCTTTGCGGGGGATTCGGAGTTGCTTTGAACATAGTGAAAATTCCTGGAAGTGGAGCCGACACCCTCCGATTGCACGTCGAAAAATGGGTGGCAGCTGTACGTAGGTGTGCAAGACCGGTCCAGGAACCCGGCAGACCCGAAGGTCTCCCACGCGCAGCCGCCATAACAGTCGGCGAGCATAGAAAAATGCTCGGCGAATAGCCATAACGAATGCGTTCCTAGATCGGACTTGCACGTCCGTGTCACCGTTTTTTGCGATGACGAACAAAGGTTAGCGGCGCTCGAAATTGCTGCCTAGTTCATGAGCAGCCCTGCGTGTTGAAGGAAATGTCCGAGGGTTTGGCAGGGAAAAGCCCCGAAAGGTCACAGCGGTCGGCAGTTCCTACAGAGATGGCCACATCTCCCAAGCGGTTCTTCGGGAGGCGGTGTGTCAGGTGAGCAATCAGGGGGCTGAGACTCCGCTATCGCGAGCAAGCTCCCACAGTGGGTACATCGGGGTTATTCGGTACTGCCCAACCCTTGCCAATGCTTGAGGCCAATGAAGATGAACCGCAGTTGCTGGGTAATCTTCGCCTGGGGCGTGAGATGTTCGGGGAGGGCTTGGGCGGGTGGGTCGATGATGTCTGGCAGGGTGGCGAATACGCTCTTGACGATGAGGTCGGCCATCACGCCCAGGGCGGCAAGGTCCAGGTGCTGCAACTTGGGCATCAAGGCCAGGTCGGCTGCCAGGTCCGAGCTGATGTCTTCGCGCAGTTGGGCGATGGCCTGGCGCACCGGCAGGGAACCGCCGTATTGCTCGCGGGCCAGGAACAGGAACTGCGATCGGTTGGCCTGCACCACATCGAGAAAGATCCGCACTGACGCGTCGATAATGCCGCCCATGACGAATTCGTTGTGGCGTACCAGGCGGATGGTTTCGCGGAAGGTCTGGCCGACTTCGCTGACCAGTACCAGGCCCAGTTGGTCCATGTCGTCGAAGTGCCGGTAGAACCCGGTGGGGACGATGCCGGCTGTCCGGGCGACTTCCCGCAGGCTCAGGCTGCCGAACCCCCGGCCACACTCCATCAAACGGCGGGCTGCGTCCATCAGGGCAATTCGGGTCTGTTGTTTCTGTTCGGCGCGGGGCAGCATCGCAAGGCTGGCTTCTGATTCACGGGAGCGACGCACTCTAGCAAATCGGCTTTGTCGACGTCGAACGATAGAGAGGGGGGCGGGCGGGGAAAACGAGGGGTTTGAAAAGTCAAAAGCCCGATTGCAGGAATCGGGCTTTTTTCTGGGCCACCATGGGCTCAGCTCACTGTGCCGTTGCGTTCGATCACGCGGTCACCACCGCCTTCGGCGAGGGTCTCACCCAGCTTGGTGCGGGAAGAGCCGTCTTCGGCGAGGGTCTCGCCCAGCTTGGTGCGGGAAGAGCCGTCTTCGGCGAGGGTCTCGCCCAGCTTGGTGCGGGAAGAGCCGTCTTCGGCGAGGGTTTCGCCCAGCTTGGTGCGGGAAGAGCCGTCTTCGGCGAGGGTTTCGCCCAGCTTGGTGCGGGAAGAGCCGTCTTCAGCCAAGGTCTCGCTTTGCTTGGTGCGGTCATAACCGTCTTCCACCAGACCTTTTTGTTCCAGGCGATCACGGCCACCTTCGGCAACCGTCTGGCTGTAGACAGAGTGGCTGTCCTTGACCTGTGGCGTGGCTTGTTCGGAAGCTGGCAGTGCGAAGGCAGTGGAGGCCAGCAGTGAAAGGGACAGGCTCATTAGTAATTGGCGTTTCATGGTCGTTGCTCCTTGGGGGGGGCGATAAAGTGGGTACGAGGGCAATGCTACTCTCGATAAGTCGATATAAAAGTTCATAAAGACAATGGTAATAATCAACGGAATTGATTGTTCGGCGCGAAGGCTCTAGAACGGGCGTTTCCGAGGTGCCGTTTTGCACCGAGGTGGGTATTTTGTACCCACTGCTGCCTCGTAAATGTGCGGGGGCGGTAACAGTTTGTTGGCTGATCGGTCAGGAATATTGCATTTTTTTGTGCCGTTCATCGGCACCTGTGGGCCGCTTTACCAGTCCAACCCTTCATAACGAACCGACTGCAAGGTCGTGTTCCCAGCGGCGGCGCGGTTGCGGACGCTGACTTGTCATCAGGAGCCTTGTGCATGACGCGCACCTCGAAAATCCTCGCCTGGAGCTTTGCCAGCCTTGTTGTCCTGCTGGCCGTGCTGGTCCTGGTCATCGCCTTCTTCGACTGGAACCGCATCAAGCCCACGCTCAATGCCAAGGTTTCCGAGGAGTTGCATCGTCCCTTCGCCATCAACGGCAATCTGGCGGTAGCCTGGCAGCGTGAGCCAGAGGAAGGGGGCTGGCGTGCCTGGCTGCCCTGGCCCCATGTGGTGGCCGAGGATTTGAGCCTGGGCAACCCTGACTGGTCGAAAACCCCGCAAATGGTCACGCTCAAGCGTGTCGAGTTGCGCGTGTCCCCCTTGGCCTTGCTGGCCCGGCGGGTGGCGATACCGCGCATCGACCTGACGGAGCCCAATGCCAACCTGCAGCGTCTGGCTGACGGACGCGCCAACTGGACCTTCCAATTCGATCCGAAAGACCCGGACGCCGAGCCGTCCAGCTGGGTGGTGGACATCGGCGCCATCGGCTTCGACAAGGGCCACGTCACCCTTGACGACCAGACGCTCAAGACCCGGCTCGACCTGTTGATCGACCCGTTGGGCAAACCCATCCCGTTCAGCGATATCGTCGGTGATAAGGCCGCCAAAAAGGCTCAGGACCAGGGCGCGACACCGCAGGACTATGCGTTCGCCTTCAAGGTCAACGGGCAGTATCACGGGCAGAACCTGGCCGGCTCCGGCAAGGTCGGTGGTTTGCTGGCATTGCAGGATGCCTCACGACCCTTTCCGCTCCAGGCCCAGGCGAAGATCGCCGAGACCCGCGTCGAACTGGCCGGCACCCTCACCGACCCGATGAATCTCGGGGCCCTGGACTTGCGCCTGAAACTGGCCGGCAACAGCCTGGCTCATCTCTACCCGCTGACCGGCGTGACCCTGCCGGATTCGCCGCCTTACGCCACCGATGGCCGCTTGATTGCCAAGCTGCATGAGCCGGGTGGGGCGCTGTTCCGCTACGAGGCGTTCAACGGCAAGATCGGCGACAGCGATATCCATGGCGACCTGGCTTATGTCGCCAGTCAGCCCCGGCCGAAACTCAGTGGCGCGCTGGTCTCCAACCAATTGCTGTTCAGCGACCTGGCGCCGCTGATCGGTGCGGACTCCAATACCGAGCAAAAGGCCCGTGGCGGCGCCAGCAAGCAGCCAGCCGACAAGATCTTGCCCGTGGAAGAGTTTCGCACCGAGCGTTGGAACGTGATGGACGCCGATGTGGAGTTCACCGGCAAGCGCATTGTCCATAGCGAGCAGTTGCCATTCACCGACCTGTATACCCATCTGGTGCTCAACGATGGGCAGTTGAGCCTCGAGCCCCTGCGCTTCGGTGTGGCCGGTGGTCGCCTCGATGCGCAGATCCGCCTCAATGGCCATGCCCAGCCCCTTGAAGGCCAGGCGAAGTTGACGGCGCGCGGCTTCAAACTCAAGCAGCTGTTCCCGGGTTTTGAGCCGATGAAAACCAGTTTCGGCGAATTGAACGGCGATGCCGATATCACCGGGCGCGGCAATTCGGTGGCGGCGTTGCTGGGCACTTCCAACGGCACGCTGAAAATGCTCATCAACGATGGCGCTATCAGTCGTGAGCTGATGGAGCTGGCGGGGCTGAACGTCGGCAACTACGTGGTGGGGAAAATCTTTGGCGACAAGGAAGTGAAGATCAACTGCGCAGCGGCGGACTTCGACATCAAGACGGGCCTGGCAACCACGCGTCTGTTCGTGTTCGACACCGAGAACGCGATCATCTACATCGACGGCACGGCGAACATGGCGAATGAACAGCTGGACCTGACCATCACCCCCGAGTCCAAGGGCTGGCGCCTGATTTCCCTGCGCTCGCCGTTGTACGTCCGGGGTCCGTTCGCCAAGCCCGCCGCCGGGGTCAAGGCGGTGCCGCTGATGCTGCGCGGCGCCGGGATGGTGGCGTTGGGTGTGATCGCTGCACCGGCCGCCGGCTTGCTCGCGCTGGTAGCGCCCAGCGGCGGTGAGCCGAACCAGTGCGCACCGCTGCTGGAGCAGATGAAGGCGGGCAAGGCGCCGGTGACGGTCAAGCCCACCCGATAAGCCAGGCTTGCGGTGAGGCGACGGGCCTCATCGCGAGCAAGCTCGCGCCCACAGGGAGATGCGATTCCATGTGGGAGCGAGCTTGCTCGCGATAGCGGTATCAGTATCAGAGGTCGGCCAGGATATCGGCCATGTCATCGGCATGCTCTTCTTCCTGGGCCAGGATGTCTTCGAAGATGCGCCGGGTGGTCGGGTCTTTTTCGCCGATGTACTGGATGATTTCCCGATAGCTGTCGATGGCGATCCGTTCCGCCACCAGGTCCTCGTACACCATTTCCTTGAGGGTGTTGCCCGCCACGTACTGGGCGTGGGAATTGCGGGTCAACAGGTCGGGGTTGAACTCCGGCTCGCCGCCCAACTGCACGATTCGCTCGGCGAGTTTGTCGGCGTGTTCGGCTTCCTGGTTCGCGTGCTCGAGGAATTCACTGGCCGCCACGCTGGCCTTGAGGCCGGTGGCCATGAAGTAGTGGCGCTTATAGCGCAGCACGCACACCAGTTCGGTGGCCAGCGCTTCGTTGAGCAGGCGGACAACTTCCTGCCGATCGGCGCCGTAACCTTCGGTCACTGCGCCGTTCTGCACGTTCTGCCGTGCACGTTCGCGCAGGGTCGTTACATCGGATAAGTGCATGTCGCTCATCTCGTTCTCCTGGAGGCTGATCCGGTGGGAGCGTCACGCTCTGATGGCGCGATCACTCTAAGTCTGAGTGACACGGTCCTTAAAAAGTTTTACCGAGTTTTTCAACGCATAGCCGGACAGCCGTGCTTCCTCCCCTAGCCACTGGAAGAACGCCCGCACCGGGGGATGGCGTTCGCGGCCCGGGACGCACAGGGCGCTGTAGCCAGCACCATTGACCTGGACGTCCGGGCGATAACCCACCAGCAAGCCACTGGCGATGCTTTCGGAAGCCAGGATATTGCTCGCCAGCACCAGGCCCTGCCCGGCGATCGCCGCTTGCAAGGCGTAATGCTCCTCGTCGTACGCGCGCATGCACGGCTGCCGGGTAAGCCAGGTTTCCCCGGCCTGGGCGCACCAGGCATCCCAACCGTGGGCGTACAGCTTGGAATTGTGCCAATGCACGCTGATCAGCGTCGGCACCTGCCGTGCCGCCAGGGCCACCTGTTCAGGCGAGCCATAGACCCCGAAGCTTTCATCGAACAGGCACATGCCGTACAGGTTCGGGTAGGCGTCCAAGCTGTAGCGCACCACCAGGTCGACGCTGGCGTCCTGGTGCAGGTCGATCACTTCGCAGTGGGTG
The DNA here is from genome assembly GCF_900103575.1 of Pseudomonas sp. NFACC51. Taxonomy (NCBI): domain Bacteria; kingdom Pseudomonadati; phylum Pseudomonadota; class Gammaproteobacteria; order Pseudomonadales; family Pseudomonadaceae; genus Pseudomonas; species Pseudomonas sp. NFACC51. The sequence goes on from NZ_FMXH01000006.1 coordinate 270,583, forward strand.
TCCAGGCGCACGTTGATGTTCGGGTGACGCGCATAAAAACGCCCCAGGCGAGGCACCAGCCACAGGGCGGCAAACGCTGCGGTGGTGGACAGTGTCAGGTGGCTGGTGCTGCGTTGCGGGCGCAGGGTGTCGACGCTTTGGGCCACTTCCAGCAACGCCCCGTGCAGGCTGTGGAACAAGCGTTGCCCGCCGTCGGTGAGGCGTACCTGGCGTGGCAGGCGTTCGAACAGCGCCAGCCCCAGCCAGCTCTCCAGGGATCGAATCTGATGGGAGACCGCCGTAGGCGTCACCGACAGCTCCGCCGCAGCCGCCTTGAAACTGAGCAGCCGCGCGGCAGCCTCGAAGGCGCGCAGGGCGTTGAGCGGCAGGTTGGCGAACATCCTGATTCTCCTGAAATACGATGGATGAAACTAATTCATCCAGATGAACTAACGCTCATTTGTCTGTCAGCGGCAACGAGCCTCAAGCTGCAAGGCATAAGCAGTTTTGATTGTAGCCGCATAAAAGGAGATTCAGATGAGTAGTATTCTTGTGGTGCATGGCAGTCCACGTGGCGAGCGCTCTCATTCCCGGCGCTTGGCCGAGGTCTTTGTGTCGGCGTGGCAGGCCGCCCATCCACAATCGCAATTGACCCGTCGAGAAGTTGGACGGACGGTGATTGCGCCGGTCAACGAAGCGTTCATCGCCGCGGCGTTCTACCCCGAGCCCCAGGCCCGTCCGTTGATCATGCAAGCGGACCTGGCCCTGAGCGATGCCTTGGTCGAGGAGTTGCAAGCCCATGACCGACTGGTGATCTCCGCGCCCATGCACAACTTCAGCGTGCCCGGCGGCGTGAAGGCCTGGATCGACCAGATCGTGCGCATCGGGCTGACGTTCAACCACAGCCTGGATAATGGCGTGTCGCACTACGAGCCGCTGTTGCTGGGCAAGAAGGCGCTGATCGTGACCAGTCGCGGCGATTTCGGTTTCGGGCCTGGCGGCCCGTTGGAGAGCATGAACCACGCCGACACGCTGTTGCGCACCGTCCTGGGGTTTATCGGCATTACCGATGTGACGGTGGTGGCGGCAGAAGGCGAGGAGTCGGCCGAGCGCAGCTTTGCGTTGTCCTGCGCCGAGGCCGAGGAGCGTTTGCTGGCCTTGGCGCGGTCCTTCTGAGAAGGGCTGTTGCGCAGCCCAACGGGAGCAAGCGCCCTCGCCACGGATTTATCTGGATGTCATAGACTGGTCATCATCAGTACCGATGCTGACCCCTCTTGATCACAAGGATGTCGCCATGTCGCAACGCTGCGCCACTCGTTATCCGCTGGTACTGGTCCCGGGCATGCTCGGGTTCATACGCCTGGTGTTGTATTCGTACTGGTATGGGATCGTCTCGGCGCTGCGTCGCGGCGGGGCAGTGGTCGTGGCGGTGAAGGTTTCGCCGCTGCATTCTTCCGAGGTGCGCGGCGAGCAATTGCTGGCGCGGATCGAGGAGATCCTGCGGCAAACCGGTGCGCAGAAAGTCAACCTGATCGGCCACAGCCAGGGCAGCCTTACCGCCCGCTATGCGGCGGCCAAACGGCCGGATCTGGTGGCGTCGGTCACGTCGGTGGCCGGCACCAACCACGGCTCCGAACTGGCGGATTACCTGCAAGCCCACTACCCCGCCGACAGTGCCAAGGGGCGCGTGCTCAGTGCCGTGCTGCGCCTGATCAACACCCTGATGAGCCTGCTGGAAACCGGCTATCGCGGGCCGAAGCTACCGGTGGATATACAGGCGTCCCATGCTTCCCTGACCACCGCCGGGGTGGCGCTGTTCAACCAACGTTATCCACAGGGCTTGCCGCAAACCTGGGGCGGGAATGGACCGGAAGAGGTCAATGGCGTGCGTTACTACTCGTGGTCCGGCACCTTGCAGCCAGGCAAGACCGATAGAGGGCGCAATCTGTTCGACGGCACCAACCGCACTTGCCGTTTATTCGCCCGCACCTTTGTCAGGGAAGCGGGGCAATGCGATGGCATGGTCGGACGCTACAGCTCGCACCTGGGCACGGTCATCGGCGATGACTATCCGCTGGACCATTTCGATATCGTCAATCAATCGCTGGGGTTGGTGGGCAAGGGGGCCGAGCCGATCCGGTTGTTTGTCGAGCATGCCGAGCGGTTGAAGGCTGCCGGGGTGTAGCCTGTTGGACCGCGTTATCGTTCATCGCGAGCAAGCGCTAGATCAGGCCCTGAGGGTCACCTGGTGAAGGTGTAACAGGCGTTGTCTACACTGCACCTCATCGCCGTACCCTCGTGCGGCAGCCAGGAGAACCACCATGAAGATGCTGCGTGTCCCTCTGTTGATGATCGGTTTGCTACTGTGTTCCCAGGGCTTCGCCGAGACGGCGCAGCAGACCAAGATGACCACCTGCAACGCCGATGCCACCGCCAAGGCGCTCAAGGGTGACGAGCGCAAGGCGTTCATGAGCACCTGCCTCAAGGCTGCACCGAGCACCCCGCAGGAACGCATGAAAACCTGCAATGCCACGGCCACCACCCAGGCATTGAAGGGCGATGCCCGCAAGGCGTTCATGAGTGAGTGCCTGAAGAAAAAATAAGCGTTGAACCCATGAGCCCCATCGCGAGCAAGCGCGCTCCCACGGTGGGGCTGTGTTGCCCGGTCCAGGGTGGGAGCGAGCTTGCTCGCGATGGGGCCGGCACATCCACCGCAAAAAACCCTGAACTGCGACGAAGGTTGGCCGATACAATCCCTAGTGCTGCTAGTGGAAGGCTGGCAGACTGCCGATCCTTTCACGCCGTTTTGTCCTGAGGCTGTATGCCAACGTTTTCTCAGCGTCATGTGTTGTTGGTGATCAGTTGGGTGATCATTTTTGGTGGGCTGTTGCTGGTGCTGCCGCTGCGCCTGTTGCCGAGCCTGCTGGCCGGGTTGCTGGTGTTCGAACTGGTCAACATGCTCACCCCGCAGTTACAGCGACTGATCGAAGGCCGCCGTGCTCGCTGGTTGGCGGTGGCGTTGCTGGGCACGCTGGTGGTCAGTGTGCTGACGTTGATCTTCGCCGGCGCTTTCAGTTTCCTGTTGCATGAAGCGGAAAACCCGGGCGCGTCCCTGGACAAGTTCATGACCGTGGTCGACCGTGCCCGTGGGCAATTACCGCCGTTCATCGACGCTTACCTGCCGGCCAGCGCCGCCGAGTTCCGGGTAGCGATCGGTGACTGGGTGAGCAAGCACCTGAGCGACCTGCAACTGGTGGGCAAGGACGCGGCCCACATGTTCGTGACGCTGCTGATCGGCATGGTGCTGGGGGCCATCGTTGCCCTGCAGCGCATCCCCGACCTGACCAAGCGCAAGCCTCTGGCCGCGGCGCTGTTCGATCGCCTGAACCTGCTGGTCAAGGCGTTTCGCAACATCGTCTTCGCCCAGATCAAGATTTCCCTGCTCAACACCTTCTTCACCGGGATTTTCCTGGCGGTGGTGCTGCCGTTGTTCGGCATCAAGCTACCGCTGACCAAGACCCTGATCGTGATGACCTTCCTGCTGGGGCTGCTACCGGTCATCGGCAACCTGATGTCCAACACCCTGATCACCATTGTCGGCTTGTCGCTGTCGATCTGGGTGGCGGTGGCGGCGCTGGGTTACCTGATCGTGATCCACAAGCTCGAGTACTTCCTCAACGCCCGCATTGTCGGCGGGCAGATCAGCGCCAAGTCCTGGGAGTTGCTCATGGCGATGCTGGTGTTCGAAGCCGCGTTCGGCCTGCCGGGGGTGGTGGCGGGACCGATTTATTATGCGTATCTCAAGAGTGAGTTGAAGCAGGTGGGGATGGTTTAGGAGCAGCGGCAAGTTTTCAGCGGCAAGCTACAAGTAGAAGCCAACCTGCTTTCACTTGCCGCTTGCCGCTTGAAGCTGCTCCTCACCCATACCGCTTCATCGCCTCGATCGCCAACCCGCTGCCGATACTGCCGAAGATATTGCCTTCCACATGCCGCGCCTGGGGCAGCATCGCCGAGACGCTGTTGCGCAGCGCCGGGATGCCGCTGGAACCGCCGGTGAAGAACACTGTGTCCACCTGATCGACCCGCACGTTGGCATCGCCCAGCAACTGCGTGACGCTGCCGCGCACTCGCTCCAGCAAGCCGTCGATGGCCGACTCGAACAAGGCCCGGCTCAGGTCCACGCTCAGGCCTGGCTCGATCCGGTCCAGCGGTACGTGGCGCTGGTCGGCGTGGGTCAGCTCGATCTTGGTTTCTTCCACTTCCATCGCCAGCCAGTGCCCGGCGCGCTGTTCGATCAGTTTGAACAACCGGTCGATGCCGCCGGTGTCTTCGATGTCGTAGCGCATGCTGCCCAGGGCGAGGGTGGATTTTTGCGAGTACACCGCGTTGATGGTGTGCCAGGTCGCCAGGTTCATGTGGTGACTGGTGGGCATGTAGGCGCCACTCTTCATGCGGCTGCCGTAGCCGAACAGCGGCATCAGGCCGGCTAGCGAAAGTTGCTTGTCGAAATCGGTCCCGCCGATGTGCACGCCACCGGTGGCGAGGATGTCGGCGTGGCGGTTGTCGTGGGTGCGGCGCTCGGGGGACAGGCGCACCAGGGAGAAGTCCGAGGTACCGCCGCCGATGTCGACGATCAGCACCAGCTCTTCTTTCTCGATGGTCGATTCATAATCGAAGGCCGCGGCGATGGGCTCGTACTGGAATGAAACCTCCTTGAAGCCGATGGCTCGGGCGACGTCCACCAGGGTGTTTTCCGCTTCCTGGTCGGCCATTTCATCGTCGTCGACGAAAAACACCGGGCGACCCAGCACCACTTCTTCGAACTCCCGACCGGCGGTGGCCTCGGCGCGTTTCTTCAACTGGCCGATGAACAGCCCCAGCAGATCCTTGAACGGCATGGCCGTGCCCAACACGCTGGTGTCGTGCTTGATCAGCTTGGAGCCCAGCAGGCTCTTGAGCGAGCGCATCAGCCGGCCTTCGTAGCCTTCCAGGTATTCGTGCAGGGCCAGGCGGCCATACACCGGGCGGCGCTCCTCGAGATTGAAAAATACCACCGAAGGCAGGGTGATCTTGTCGTCCTCCAGCGCGATCAACGTTTCCATGCCGGGGCGCAGCCAGCCGACAGTGGAGTTGGACGTGCCAAAGTCGATGCCGCAGGCACGGGCCGGGGATGCGTTTTTCATGTCTTTCGGGTTCCAGTTGAAAAAACGGCCGCGCAGTGTATGTCAGTGTGGCGCGGATTCGAAGGCCGGTTATCTGCTAATTCGCAATCGTTGGCCTTGAAAGACGCCCTTGTACCCCCAAACTTGCTGGCATGAGCCTGGCAGCCACAGGGCGGGCACAAGAACCGCCACCGACTGCCGATAAACTTCTGCTGCACCGCCCGGTCACAAACCTTGAGATCGGTCAAACCCCAGGACTTGTATCACGAGCATGCTGCGGGTGGTGGTGCGATTCGATAACGGATGGTGATCCTTCAATGGACTTCAAAGACTATTACAAGATTCTGGGTGTGGAGCCGACGGCCGACGACGCCACGATCAAGGCCGCCTATCGAAAATTGGCGCGCAAGTACCACCCGGATGTCAGTAAGGAAAAAGACGCCGAGACCAAGTTCAAGGACGTCTCCGAAGCCTATGAAGCGCTGAAAAGCGCCGACAAGCGCGCCGAGTACGACGACCTGCGCCGTTATGGCCAGCACGGCCAGCCGTTCCAGGGCCCTCCGGGTTGGCAAAGCCGTGGCGGTTTTGGCGGTGGCCAGGACACCGGCGACTTCTCGGACTTCTTCAGTTCGATCTTCGGCAATCGCGGGTCGGGTTTCGGTGGTGGGCAGTCAGGTCGCAGCGCCGGCCGTCGAGGGCAAGACGTGGAAATGGAATTACCGATCTTCCTGGAAGAGACCCTGTCGAGCGAGTCGAAGAAAGTCAGCTTCCAGGTGCCGCAGTACAACGCGGCCGGCCAGCATGTGAGCAACACGAGCAAAAGCCTGAACGTGAAGATCCCGGCCGGTGTGACGGACGGCGAACGCATCCGCCTCAAGGGCCAGGGCGCGCCGGGTATCGGTGGCGGTGCCAATGGTGACCTGTACCTGACCATTCGCTTCGCGCCGCACCCCAAGTTCGACGTCGAAGGCCAGGACCTGATCATCACCTTGCCGCTGGCCCCGTGGGAATTGGCCCTGGGCACCGAAGTGGCGGTGCCGACCCTCACCGGCAAGATCAACCTCAAGGTCCCGGCCGGCAGCCAGAACGGCCAGCGCATGCGCGCCAAGGGCCATGGCCTGCGCAACAAGGCCGGCGAGCGCGGTTACCTGTTCGTGCAGCTCAAGGCCGTGATGCCCAAGGCCAACGATGAGGCGGTCAAGGCACTGTGGGCAGAACTGGCGAAGAAAGCCGCGTTCGATCCGCGGGAGAATTTCTGACCTGTGGTTGATGACCCGCTGAACACAAAACCCGTGGCGAGGGAGCTTGCTCCCGCTGGGCTGCGAAGCAGCCCCAAAACCATTGGACGCGCAGAGCCAGGAAAAACAGTTGGCAGGTCTTTACGACTGCTACGCAGCCGAGCGGGAGCAAGCTCCCTCGCCACAGTCACGGCTAGACTCGACAGTTAACGCATTGGGAGAAGCAGACCATGAACAACCCGATCATTGAACTGACCCTGACGGAGTTCTGCGAGGCCGCCGCGTTGCAGGATGTCCACGTCATCGAAATCGTCGCCCACGGCATCCTCGAACCCCATGGCGCGGCCCCGGCGGATTGGCGTTTCACCGATTACGAACTGGTCCTGGCCCGCCGTGCAGCCAAGCTGCGCCGCGAGCTGGAGCTGGAATGGGAAGGCGTCGCCCTGGCGCTGGACCTGCTGGAGGAAGTGCAACAACTGCGCAGCGAAAACCGCATGCTCAAGCAGCGGTTGGGGCGGTTGGTGGAGTGATGCGAATTATTTGAGCAGATGCCGACTGTGGCGAGGGGATAAATCTCCTCGCCACAGCACGGTCTCGTCGGACTGGCGTTTCACCGATTACGCACTGGCCCTGGCCCACTGTGCGGTGCAAGCTGCACCGCTAGCTTCTGATGTCGCTGTTTTTTAAAGGCAAAAGAGGCTTTATGAAGCTGCTGTGTGTGGTGATGCCTGATTTATACTTTACGCGATACTCACGTGTGCCCTCTCTTGTAGTTCTTGGAAAGGGAGCAGGAGGAAATTCAAAGGGTTGGCTCTTCCAGAAGAGATCGTAACGCTCCAGCTCACCAGCCGCGATGATACTTACCTGCCCACCCGTGTCATGGAATTCAAAGGGTTGGCTCTTCCAGACGAGATCGTAACGCTCCAGCTCACCAGCCGCGATGTTACTTACCTGCCCACCCGTGTCATTGACGTGGGGCTGTCTATACGAGTCATTGAGGGGCTTTCGTTTTGATGGGCGTGGAGGGACTTCCCTATTAAGTCGGGGGGGAGGTTGAGTCGGTATGGGTGTATGAGGGCTCGATGTGGTTGGCGTTGGCGTTGATGTTGATGTTGATGTTGGCGTAGACGGAGAGGGTCGATGCAAGACGTAAGAATTAGAGCGACCTCTAACATGTCTAGCTGGCGAGGCGAGGTGGTGTAAGTTCGGCGTGCTAGATGCCCTACGTAAGGAAAAAAAACTTTTAATTTTCTCAAAAAAATGCCCCGTCGGATCCGAAAAATTCACCGGATCTCCCATGCAATACATGTACGCATTCAACCCACCTTTCCCAAATGGGCTCAAACTGTCCGGGCTATGAAAGCGCATCAATACCGGGTTGTAGACGCGATAGCCCTTGCCCAAAAAATACCAACCCAGCCGCGCCTCCCGCAGTTCACCATTAAAGCCTAGCTTCGTCGCAATTATCTGTTGCGTGGACTGCTGTCCGTAAGCGGAATATGCGATAGAACGGGTCTGACTCTCCGAAACTTCAGCGAGGATGGAGTGCTTGTCATCCGCGGCCAGCAGAATGGTTTGGGATTGGCGCGAATGTACATCATCAGGGCGAGAGCGGGTCATGACGGGCCTTCCCTTGTGCTGAGTGCCGACGTTAATCAACGCCTCCCGTTTTACCCGTATTTTGTAACGCTGGTAACTAGCAGAAGTGTTAGTGGCTGCCGCCTTCGGCATAGCAGCCATTTCCTTTGCGAACACCGATTCAAAACAGAAAATACCGCTGCGCCATCGGCAGCACCTCAGCCGGTTCACACCACAGCAACACCCCATCGGCCTTGACCTGGTACGTCTGTGGATCAACGTCGATGCTCGGCAGGTAGTCGTTGTGGATCAAGTCGGTCTTCTGCACATCGCGACAGCCCTTGACCACGGCGATTCTCTTCTTCAAGCCCAATTGCTCCGGTAGCCCCGCCTCGGCGGCGGCCTGGCTGATGAAGGTCAGGCTGGTGGCGTGCCGCGAGCCGCCAAAGCTTGCGAACATCGGTCGGTAGTGCACCGGTTGCGGCGTCGGGATCGAGGCGTTGGCGTCGCCCATCAAGCTGGCGGCGATGGCCCCGCCTTTGAGGATCAGGGTTGGTTTGACGCCGAAGAACGCCGGCCGCCACAGCACCAGGTCGGCCCACTTGCCCACTTCGATGGAGCCCACTTCATGGCTGATGCCGTGGGTGATCGCTGGGTTGATGGTGTACTTGGCGATGTAGCGCTTGATGCGGAAGTTGTCGTTGCCTTCGCCGTCGTCGGGCAGGGCGCCGCGTTGCTTCTTCATCTTGTCGGCGGTCTGCCAGGTGCGGGTGATGACTTCGCCGACGCGGCCCATGGCCTGGCTGTCGGAGCTGATCATCGAGAACGCACCGAGGTCATGGAGGATGTCTTCGGCGGCGATGGTTTCGCGGCGGATGCGGCTTTCGGCGAAGGCCACGTCTTCGGCGATGCTCGGGTCCAGGTGATGGCAGACCATCAGCATGTCCAGGTGTTCGTCGATGGTGTTGCGGGTGAACGGCCGGGTCGGGTTGGTGGAGCTGGGCAATACGTTGGGAAAACCGCAGGCCTTGATGATGTCCGGCGCATGCCCGCCACCGGCACCTTCGGTGTGGTAGGTGTGGATGGTGCGGCCCTTGAACGCGGCGAGGGTGGTTTCGACGAAACCGGACTCGTTGAGGGTGTCGGTGTGGATCGCCACCTGCACATCGTACTGGTCGGCCACGCTCAGGCAGTTGTCGATGGCCGCGGGCGTGGTGCCCCAGTCTTCGTGGAGCTTCAGGCCGATGGCTCCGGCCTTGACCTGTTCGATCAGCGGCTCCGGCAGGCTGGCGTTGCCCTTGCCGGTGAAACCGATGTTCATCGGGAACGCATCGGCGGCCTGGAGCATGCGCGCCAGGTGCCACGGCCCGGAGGTGCAAGTGGTGGCGTTGGTCCCGGTGGCCGGGCCCGTGCCGCCGCCGATCATGGTGGTCACGCCGCTCATCAGCGCTTCTTCGATCTGCTGGGGGCAGATGAAGTGGATGTGGGTGTCGATACCGCCGGCGGTGAGGATCATGCCTTCGCCGGCGATCACTTCGGTGCTGGCGCCGATGGCGATGGTCACGTCGGGCTGGATGTCCGGGTTGCCGGCCTTGCCGATGGCCGCGATGCGCCCGTCCTTGAGGCCGACATCGGCCTTGACGATGCCCCAGTGGTCGATGATCAGCGCGTTGGTGATCAAGGTGTCGACGACCTCGGCGGCCAGCAGCTGGCTCTGGCCCATGCCGTCGCGAATCACCTTGCCGCCACCGAACTTCACCTCTTCGCCGTAGGTGGTGAAGTCCTTTTCCACTTCGATCCACAACTCGGTGTCGGCCAGGCGGACCTTGTCACCGACGGTGGGGCCGAACATGTCGGCGTAGGCTTGTCTCGAAATTTTCATGTGCTTGCCTTGGAATTCAATATTCGAAATTTGCGATCACTATGGCGAGGGAGCTTGCTCCCGCTGGGCTGCGCAGCAGCCCCCAAAAACAGGGCCGCTGCGCGCCCCAGCGGGAGCAAGCTCCCTCGCCACAAAGGCGTGTCAATCCAGGTCGCCCATCACCCGCCCGGCAAACCCGAACACCCGCCGATGCCCGGCCAGGTCCACCAGCTCCACCTCGCGGCTCTGGCCTGGCTCGAAGCGCACGGCGGTGCCGGCCGGGATGTTCAGGCGCATGCCACGGCTGGCGGCGCGGTCGAAGGTCAGGGCGTCGTTGGTCTCGAAAAAGTGATAGTGCGAGCCGACCTGGATCGGCCGATCGCCGCTGTTGGCGACGTTCAGCGTGAGGGTGCGGCGGCCGACGTTGAGTTCGATGTCGCCGGGCTGGACCTGGTATTGGCCTGGAATCATTGCGGTTGCCCCAAAGTCTTGTAGTAAATGGCGGTCGGTGTGTAGGTCCCGTCCGGGCTCTGGCAGTAGTCGGGCAGCTCGCCGACGCGGGTGTAGCCCATGGCCCGGTAGAACGCCTCGGCCTCGGAACCGGCCTCGGTGTCGAGGTACAGCAGGCCGCGCTTGTGCTGACGGGCGCCGAGTTCCAGGGCATTCATCAATTGCTGGCCGAGGCCCCGGCGGCGCGCCTCGCCGCGGACCAGCAGCTTCTGCACTTCGGCGCGATTGAGACCGTTGGGCTTCTGGCACAGGGCAAGCTGGACGCTGGCCTGCACCTGTTCATCCTTGACCACTACCCACAGCAGCAAGTGGCCCTGGTTGAGGCTGGCCTGGACCTCGTCGAAATAGGCGCGGGCCTGGACGGCATCGAGGTCGGCCATGAACCCCACGCTGGCGCCATAGCCGACGGCATCGAGCAACAGATCGATCAGGCCCTGGCGATAATGCGCAAAGCTTTCAGCGTGGACTCGACGCAACTGGGCGGGGTTCATAGGCATCACTCCTTGTCTAAGGCAGGCGGTTGCGCCCCGGGATCGAGGACCAACTGCATGAAAGTCAGGTCCAGCCAGCGACCGAACTTGGTACCCACCTGGGGCATTTGCCCGGTGGTGATGAAACCGGCTCGCTCGTGCAAGCGAATCGAGGCGGTGTTGCCGCTTTCAATGGCGGCGACCATGACGTGCTTGGCGCAGGCCCTGGCGCGCTCGACCAGCGTGGTCATCAGCCGTGGACCGAGGCCGTTGCCGCGCTGATCTCTGCGTACGTACACCGAATGCTCCACGGTGTGCCGGAAACCGTCGAAAGGCCGCCAGTCGCCGAATGAAGCGTAGCCGAGCACGTTCTCCTCGGCGTCGACCACCACCAGCACCGGGTAGCCTTGGGATTGCCGGGCGCTGAACCAGGCCTGGCGATTGCCCAGGTCCACGGCCTGTTCGTTCCAGATCGCGGTGGTGTTCAGCACCGCGTCGTTGTAGATGTCGCGGATCGCTGGCAGGTCGGTCGGCTGGGCGTCGCGCACGAGATAGGTCATGGCATGGCCTCAGGCGATCGGTTGATGGACGGTGACCAGTTTGGTGCCGTCGGGAAACGTCGCCTCGACCTGGATCTCGGGGATCATTTCCGGGATGCCTTCCATCACCTGTTCGCGGCTCAGCAGCGTGGTGCCGTAGTGCATCAGCTCGGCTACGGTCTGGCCGTCACGGGCGCCTTCGAGCAGGGCCGCGGAGATATAGGCCATGGCCTCCGGGTAATTGAGTTTCAAGCCGCGAGCCAACCGCCGCTCGGCAACGAGGCCGGCGGTGAAGATCAGCAGCTTGTCTTTTTCGCGTGGGGTCAGGTCCATGTGCAATCCATAAGGGCAGATAAATAAATCGGGCTAAAAACATGTACCTCTGTGGGAGCGGGCTTGCTCGCGAATGCGGGCTCACATTCAACGGTTGAGTTGGCTGACACACCGCCTTCGCGAGCAAGCCCGCTCCCACAGAAAAGCAAATTCAAGTACTCCAGATTCTCGGAGGCATGGCCTCTCGACCGAGCAGCGCCGGGCGCAGAAGCCGCCACAACGCAATCAACCACCCCCGCGCCAGCAACGCCTCGCTCGCCAGGCACCGCGCCACGACCAGGCCGGGCAACTGGGTCAGGTCACCGCGCACGGCATGGCCCAGGGAGCGGCACTGCTCCAACAGCTCGCTGTCGATCTCCCCGGTCACCAATAACGTGGCAAACACCGGATCGCCGCCCAACCCGATGGGTGAGTCGAGCAACCCATCACCGCCCACAATGCGCTGGCGCTCATGCCACAGCAACTGGCCGTCGCGACGAATGTCCAGCCGCGACTGGAAATGCCCCAGGTCGAACCGCTCGCCGCTGGCCGGTCGGCCGAGGGCAACCATGTCCCAGTAGAACAAACGCCCGTCGCCCTGCAGATCGATCGAGGTAGCGAGCTCGGCCTGGGCCGCGCTGAAGACGATGGTTTCCTGGGGCAGCCATTCCAGGGTCGCACCGGGAGCCACGCTCAAGGTCAACTGCTGATACGCCGGGCCGGCGGCGCGGTACCACTTGGCCGCGCCGGGGCTGGTTAACTGCGCCCAGGCGTCCGGGCCGACGTGGGCCGAAATCTCCAACCGGTCACCGCCGGCTATCCCGCCGGGCGGGTGGACGATGATGTGCTGGCACACTTCGGGGCCTTCGGCATACAAGTGCTTCTGCACCCGCAGCGGGCCTTTATGGCGGCGCTGTACCGGGCGCGTGCAATCGCCGAATCGGGCGTAACCCAGTTCCAGCTCGGCATGCCAGCTGGGGGTGAAGAGGGCCGAAGTTGCCAATGAACAGACAGGTAGATTCATGATTTCTGATTATCGTCAGGACGCTACAGACTAGATCGTAACCAGGCCGCGCACACCCTCGGCTTCCATATTTTCTCCACGCCCTTGCTGCACGATCTCGCCCCGGGACATCACCAGGTATTGATCGGCCAGTTCGGCGGCGAAGTCGTAGAACTGCTCCACCAGCAGAATCGCCATGTCGCCCCGGGCCGCCAGTTTCTTGATGACCGCGCCGATCTCCTTGATCACCGACGGCTGGATGCCTTCGGTGGGCTCGTCGAGAATCAGCAGGCGCGGACGGCTGGCCAGGGCCCGACCGATGGCGAGTTGCTGTTGCTGGCCGCCGGACAGGTCACCGCCACGACGCTGCTTCATCTGCAGCAGCACCGGGAACAGTTCGTAGATAAACGCCGGCACCTCCTTGGCCTCGGAGCCGGGAAACCGCGACAGGCCCATCAGCAGGTTTTCTTCCACCGTCAGCCGGCCGAAAATCTCCCGGCCCTGGGGCACGTAGGCGATGCCGGCATGCACCCGTTGGTGTGGCTTGAACGTGGTGATGGCTTTGCCTTCCCAATTCACCGCACCTTCCTTGGCCGGCAACAGGCCCATCAGGCATTTGAGCAGGGTGGTCTTGCCCACGCCGTTGCGACCCAGCAGGCACGTCACCTCGCCGACCTTCACGTCGAACGACAGGCCCCGCAGGATGTGGCTACCGCCGTAGTACTGGTGCAGCTTGTCGACTTGCAGCATGGCTTAAATTCTCCTAATCCCTTGTGGGAGCGGGCTTGCTCGCGAAGAGGTCGGTACAGCCAACATCGTTGTTACCTGACACACCGCCTTCGCGAGCAAGCCCGCTCCCACAGGGGGAAAGTGTTTGCAGGTCTAGCGACCGAGGTACACCTCGATCACCCGCTCATTGTCCTGCACCTGTTCCAGCGACCCTTCGGCCAGCACGCTGCCCTGGTGCAGCACGGTGACGTGGTCGGCAATCGCGCCGACGAAGCCCATGTCGTGCTCCACCACCATCAGTGAATGCTTGCCCGCCAGGGACTTGAACAGCTCGGCGGTGAACTCTGTCTCGGCGTCGGTCATACCCGCCACCGGTTCGTCGAGCAGCAGCAATTGCGGGTCTTGCACCAGCAGCATGCCGATTTCCAGGAATTGCTTCTGCCCATGGGACAGCAACCCGGCGGTGCGGTTGACCGAGTGGGTGAGGCGGATGGTCTCGAGCACTTCGCTGATGCGATCGTGCTGCTCGCCAGTGAGTTTCGCCCGCAGGCTGGCCCACACCGATTTGTCGGTCTTGAGCGCCAGCTCCAGGTTTTCGAACACGCTCAACGCTTCGAACACCGTGGGTTTCTGGAACTTGCGCCCGATGCCCGCCTGGGCGATCTGCACTTCGCTCATGCTGGTCAGGTCCAGGGTTTCGCCGAACCAGGCCTTGCCGTGGCTGGGGCGGGTCTTGCCGGTGATCACGTCCATCAACGTGGTCTTGCCCGCGCCGTTGGGGCCGATGATGCAGCGCAATTCGCCGACGCCGATGTACAGGTTCAAATCGTTCAAGGCCTTGAAGCCGTCGAAGCTGACGCTGATGTCTTCCAGGGTCAGGATGGTGCCGTGGCGGGTGTTCAGGCCAACGCCTGCCGCCTGGCCGAGGCCGATGGCGTCGCGGCTGCTGCCGGCGTCCTGGTTGGGTTCCGGCGGAAAGAACGCAGGTTCGAGCATGAATTCGGCACTCGCTGTGATTCTCATTGTTCACCTCGTTTCTTCAGCAACCCGATCACGCCCTTGGGCAAGTACAGGGTCACGACGATGAACAGCGCACCGAGGAAGAACAGCCAGTACTCAGGGAAGGCCACGGTGAACCAGCTCTTCATGCCATTGACTACGCCGGCACCCAGTAGCGGTCCGATCAGCGTGCCGCGCCCGCCAAGGGCGACCCACACGGCGGCTTCGATGGAGTTGGTCGGCGACATTTCGCTGGGGTTGATGATGCCCACCTGCGGCACGTACAAGGCCCCGGCCAGGCCGCACAACACCGCGCTCAACACCCAGACGAACAGTTTGAAACCACGGGGATCGTAACCGCAGAACATCAGGCGGTTTTCCGCGTCGCGCAGGGCGGTCAGCACCCGGCCGAACTTGCTGCGGGCCAGGCGCCAGCCGATGAACAGGCTCGCCACCAGCAACAACACCGTGGCAAAAAACAGCACCGCCCGAGTGCCCGGTTCGGTGATGCCAAAGCCCAGGATCGAGCGGAAATTGGTGAAGCCGTTGTTGCCACCGAACCCGGTTTCGTTGCGGAAGAACAGCAGCATCCCGGCGAAGGTCAGGGCCTGGGTCATGATCGAGAAGTACACGCCCTTGATCCGCGAACGGAAGGCGAAGAAGCCGAACACCAGCGCCAGCAGCCCCGGCGCCAGCACCACCAGGCACAGGGCCCAGAGAAAACTGTCGGTGCCGGACCAGTACCAGGGCAATTCGGTCCACGACAGGAAGGTCATGAACGCCGGCAAGCCATCACCGGCGGCCTGGCGCATCAGGTACATGCCCATGGCATAGCCGCCCAGGGCGAAGAACAGACCGTGACCCAGGGACAACAAACCGGCGTACCCCCAGACGAGGTCCAACGCCAGGGCGACGATGGCGTAGCAGAGGATCTTGCCTACCAGGGTCAAGGTATAGGCCGAGACGTGCAGTGGATGGTCCGCCGCCAACAGCGACAGCAGCGGCAGGCTCAGCAGCACCGCCAGGATTACCGCGCCGACGGCGAGGGTGAGTTTGGGACCGGCCTTTTGCGTGGCCGTGAGCATCAGGGGCTGGTTCATCAGTCGATTACCCGTCCTTTGAGCGCGAAGAGGCCTTGCGGACGCTTCTGGATGAACAGAATGATCAGCGCGAGGATCAGGATCTTGCCGAGCACGGCGCCGATCTGCGGTTCGAGGATCTTGTTGGCGATACCCAGGCCGAACGCGGCGAACACGCTACCGGCCAACTGGCCGACGCCACCGAGCACCACCACCAGGAACGAGTCGATGATGTAGCTCTGGCCCAGGTCCGGGCCGACGTTGCCGATCTGGCTCAGGGCCACGCCACCGAGCCCGGCGATGCCCGAGCCGAGGCCGAAGGCGAGCATGTCCACCCGCCCGGTGGGCACACCGCAGCAGGCGGCCATGTTGCGATTCTGGGTCACCGCGCGCACGTTCAGGCCCAGGCGCGTCTTGTTCAGCAGCAGCCAGGTCAGCACCACCACGAACAGCGCAAAGGCGATGATCACGATGCGGTTGTATGGGAGCACCAGGTTCGGCAACACCTGGATCCCGCCTGAGAGCCAGGCCGGGTTGGCGACTTCGACGTTCTGCGCGCCGAACACCAGGCGCACCAGTTGGATCAGCATCAGGCTGATGCCCCAGGTGGCGAGCAGGGTTTCCAGTGGGCGCCCATAGAGATGGCGGATCACCGTGCGCTCCAGGGCCATGCCGATGGCGGCCGTGATGAAAAACGCCACCGGCAGGGCGATCAGCGGGTAAAACTCGATGGCGTTCGGGGCGAAGCGCTGGAACAGCATCTGCACCACATAAGTGGAGTAGGCACCGAGCATCAGCATCTCGCCGTGGGCCATGTTGATCACCCCCAGCAAGCCAAACGTGATGGCCAGGCCTAGGGCGGCGAGCAGCAGGATCGAACCCAGGGACATGCCACTGAAGGCCTGGCCCAGCAGCTCGCCCACCAGGAGTTTGCGTTTGACTTGGGCGAGGCTGGTTTCGGCGGCGGTGCGCACGTTGGCATCGGTTTCAACGCCGGGCTCAAGCAAACCTTCCAGGCGTGTACGGGCCAGCGGATCGCCGGTTTCCCCCAGCAGGCGGACGGCGGCCAGGCGCACGTTCGGGTTGGTGTCCACCAGTTGCAGGTTCGCCAGGGCCAGGCTCAGGGCGGCATGCACATCTTCGTCCTGCTCGCCGGCCAGTTGCCGATCGAGAAACGCCAGTTGCGCCGGGCGCGCTTTTTTTTGCAGCTGCTGCGCGGCACCCAGGCGTACGCGGGCATCCACGGCGAGCAGTTGATGGCTGGCGAGGGCGGTTTCGATCAGCCCGCGCAAGCGGTTGTTCAGGCGCAGGGTCTTGGGTTGGCCGTCGACGGTCAACTGGCCCTGTTGCAGGGCATTGATCAGTTCGACGCGCTCAGGCTCCGGCTGCGCGGCCCAGGTTTCCAGGAGCTTGGCTTGCTGGGTCGGGTTGGCGGCGACGAAGTCTTCGGCGTCACCGGCATGGGCCTCCAGTGGCAACAGCAGCACCAGGGCGAGGATGAGGCGGTAGAGGGCGGTGGGCATATGCTAGGCCTTGCGCAGTGCTTTTTGTGGGAGCGAGCTTGCTCGCGATAGCGGTGTGTCAGTCACTGTTCTTCTGGCTGATCCACCGCTATCGCGAGCAAGCTCGCTCCCACAGGGGTTGTGTGTCGGCCCGGGGATTGGGGCCGACACCCATGGGCTCAGTTGCTCTTCACCGCATAGTCAGGCTTCTTGTCGTTGCCGGCGATGAAGGGGCTCCACGGCTGGGCGCGGATCGGGCCTTCGGTCTGCCAGACCACGTTGAACTGACCGTCGGCCTGGATCTCGCCGATCATCACTGGCTTGTGCAGGTGATGGTTGGTCTTGTCCATGGTCAGGGTGTAGCCCGACGGTGCGGCGAAGGTCTGGCCGGCCAGGGCTTCGCGGACTTTGTCGACGTCGGTGGACTTGGCTTTTTCCACGGCTTGCGCCCACATGTGAATGCCGACGTAGGTGGCTTCCATCGGGTCGTTGGTCACCGCTTTGTCGGCGCCTGGCAGGTTCTTGGCTTTGGCGTAGGCTTTCCAGGACTCGACGAATTTCTTGTTCGCCGGGTTATCCACGGACTCGAAGTAGTTCCACGCCGCCAGGTTGCCCACCAGTGGCTTGGTGTCGATGCCGCGCAGTTCTTCCTCGCCCACCGAGAACGCCACGACCGGCACGTCGGTAGCTTTCAGGCCCTGGTTCGCCAGTTCTTTATAGAACGGCACGTTGGAGTCGCCGTTGACTGTGGAAATGACTGCGGTCTTGCCGCCAGCCGAGAACTTCTTGATGTTGGCTACGATGGTCTGGTAGTCGCTGTGGCCGAACGGGGTATAGACCTCTTCGATGTCTTTGTCTGCCACGCCTTTGGAGTGCAGGAACGAACGCAGGATCTTGTTGGTGGTGCGCGGGTAGACGTAGTCGGTGCCCAGCAGGAAGTAGCGCTTGGCACTGCCACCTTCTTCGCTCATCAGGTATTCCACTGCCGGAATCGCCTGTTGATTCGGCGCCGCGCCGGTATAGAACACGTTTGGCGACATCTCTTCGCCTTCGTACTGCACGGGGTAGAACAGCAGGCCGTTGAGTTCTTCGAACACCGGCAATACGGATTTACGCGACACCGACGTCCAGCAGCCGAACACCACCGCGACTTTGTCCTGGGTCAGCAGTTGACGGCCCTTCTCGGCGAACAGCGGCCAATTCGACGCTGGGTCCACGACCACCGCTTCAAGCTTCTTGCCGTTCACACCGCCCTTGGCGTTGATCTCATCGATGGTCATCAGCGCCATGTCCTTGAGGGACGTCTCGGAGATCGCCATGGTGCCGGACAGCGAATGCAGGATGCCGACCTTGATGGTCTCGGCGGCCTGGACGGTCCAGGCCATGCCCATCGCGGCAATGCTTGCCGAGAGTGTAAAAGCCTTGATCAAGCTACGACGCTTCATTGTGCGATCTCCGTGGACTTATGAATTTTTTTTGAGGGCAGATGCAAACGCTGAAAGCGCTTTTGCAAGGGGTGTGCCCGGTCGGAAAAAAGGCCCGGAAACAGGGGGGTGGTGGGGGGAGGGAAAAGCGTGGTGCACCATGAGTGATCGCGTCATGGGGTTTGGTGCGAGGGATGCGCCACATTGGAGCGCGGGGTTGAAGCCTTGCCGAGACTCTGCTTGTGAATACACCCTGTGGCGAGGGAGCTTGCTCCCGCTGGGCTGCGAAGCAGGCCCATTCGGCAAGTCATCAGCGACTGCCTCAGGACTCAGAATCCGGGGGCGCTTCGCACCCCAGCGGGAGCAAGCTCCCTCGCCACAGGTTGGAGTCAGTCTCCTTTTTATCGGCGGCGCATCAGGCCGATGAAGAACAACCCGCCGATGGCGGCTGTCGCCACACCGATCGGCAAGTCTTCCGGCGCGATCAAGGTCCGGGCGGCCACATCCACCCACACCAGGAACAGGCTGCCAAGCAGCACACAAACCGGCAGCAACCGACGATGCTCTGCACCCACCAGGCGCCGGGCAATGTGCGGCACCATTAGCCCGACAAAACCAATCGAACCGCTGATGGACACCAGCACACCGGTCATCAGCGAGGCGATCAAGAAGATCCACAAGCGCACCTTCGCCGCGTTCAGGCCCAGGGTCACGGCGGTCTGTTCGCCGGCCATCAGCGCGTTCAGCGGACGGGCCATGCCCAGCAGCAACACCAGCCCCAGCACCACACTGGCCGCCGGCACCGCAAGCAGTTCCCAACGGGCTAGGCCCAGGCCGCCGAGCATCCAGAACATCACCGCCGAACTGGCGCGATGGTCACCGAGGAACAACAACAGGTTGGCCGCCGCCATCATCACGAAGGACACCGCCACGCCGCACAACAACAGGCGATCACTTTCCAGACGACCCTGGCGGGCAGCGATGGTCAGCACCAGCAGCATGCTCAACAGCGCACCGATGAACGCCGCCAGCGGCAGGGTCAGCAGGCCGACAATCTCGCCGACATGCAGCACCACGATGACCGCCCCCAGCGTCGCGCCAGAGGTGACGCCCAGCAGGTGCGGGTCCGCCAGCGGGTTGCGCGTGACTGCTTGCAGCACCGCACCGATCAACGCCAGCCCGGCGCCCACCAGGGCACCGAGCAGCAGGCGCGGCACGCGGATCAGCCACACGATGTGTTCCTGGCCAGGCGACCAATAGGCGCTGCCGACACCGAAGGCCTTGTTCAACAGGATGTCCCAGACCACGGCCACCGGCGCCCGCGCCGGCCCGAAGCCCAGGGACACCACGCACGACACCAGCAGCAGTGCACCGAGGAACATCAGCAGGGCGCCGTAGCGACGACCGTTCATTGGCCGTGAAAACCCTGCGCCAGGGTTTGCACCGCCAGCACGTTATCGATGCCCGGCGTGGCCTGGACGTAGGGGATCACGATGAAGCGCCGATGCTTGATCGCCGCCACCGACTGCAGGGCCGGGTTGTTCAGCAGGAATTGTTGCTTCTGCTCGGCGCTGACTTCGCCGTAGTCGACGATCACGATCACCTCGGGGTTGCGCTCCACTACGTTCTCCCAGTTCACCCGCGTCCAGCTGGTTTCCAGGTCATCGAGAATATTGCGTCCGCCGGCCGCGTCGATCAGCGCCTGGGGCATGCCAAGACGGCCGGAGGTCATGGCGCGGTCTTCGCCGCTGTCGTAGAGGAATACGCGGGGTTGACCGGGCGGCAGGTGCTTGCGCACTTGCGCCACTTGGGCCTGCATCTGGGCGATCAGTGCGTTGGCACGATCCTGCACGTCGAAGATCTTCCCGAGGTTGCGCAGGTCGTTGTAGGTATCCTCCAGTGAGGCCGCTGGACGCTTCATCACGAACGCGCAGGATTCGCTCAGTTCGTAGACATTGATGCCCAGCGGTTGCAGGGTCTGCGGCGTCAGGTCGCCGCCCACGCGCATGCCGTAGTCCCAACCGGCGAAGAAGAAATCCACGTTGGCATCGAGCAGGGTTTCCACCGAGGGGTATTTGGCGGCCAGTTCCGGCAGGCCATCAAGGATCTTCGCCATCTCGGGCGTCACCGATTTCCAGCCACTGATGCCGCTGTAGCCGACCATGCGCGGCTTGAGGCCCAGGGCGAGCATCATCTGGGTCATGTTGATGTCATGGCTGACAGCGTGCCGAGGTGCCTCGTTGAACACCACCTGGCGGTTGCAGCTCTGGATTGTCAACGGATACTGGGTGGCTTCGGCCAAGGCATGGGCGCTGCCCAGCAGCAGGGGCAGCAACAGCAGGGAACGCAAGGTCATGGTTGGGTTATCCAGGTGATTCGTGGGTAGCCGGACAGCGGGTGTTCATCCACCAGGGCTTCGATGCCGAACACCTCGCGCAACAGCTCGACGGTCAGGACGTCCCTGGGCGTGCCGCTGGCGACAATGCGCCCGTGTTCGATCACGTACAGGCGGTCGCAGAAGGCGGCGGCCAGGTTCAGGTCGTGAAGGCTGGCAAGGGTGCCGATGCCCAGGCCCTTGATCAGTTGCAGCAATTGCAATTGATAGTGGGGATCGAGGTGGTTGGTCGGTTCGTCGAGGATCAACAACTGCGGTTGCTGGGCCAGGGCCCGGGCGAGGATCACCCGTTGCTTCTCACCACCCGAGAGGGTCGCGAATGCATGGTCGCCAAAGCCTTCAAGGCCTGCCGATGCCAGGGCTTGGCGCACAAGCCGTCGATCCTCGTGATTGTCGCCGTCGAACAGGCCTTTATGCGGTGTGCGGCCCATGGCGACCACTTCTTCCACCGTCAGGCCGAAGGCGTCGGGAAACTCTTGCAGCACCACGGCGATGCGTTGGGCGCACCAGCGCGAGGACTGTTGCCAGACGTTGTGATGGGCAAGCTTTACCTCGCCCTGTTCCGGCCGGCTGAAGCGATAGGCGCAGCGCAACAGGCTGGTCTTGCCACTGCCGTTGGGGCCGATCAACCCGACAAACTCCCCGGCCGCCACCTGCAACGTCACGTCACGCAGCTGGAACTGGTGATGACAATGGCCATGGCCCAGGGGTGTCCAGGCGACGTGGGAGAGGGTTAGAGAGGTCATGCGTACACTCAATTATTGGGCCTAAACACAATTCCATTGTGGGAGCGGGCTTGCTCGCGAAGGCGTCTGCACATCCGACATTAATGTGACAGATACACCGCTTTCGCGAGCAAGCCCGCTCCCACATTTGGACGGTGTTCACAGCTCGAAAGGCGGGGGCGATTGTAGAGGTTTCGCGCCGCCTTCCGTTAACGCACTGTCTTCAGTTTGAAGATGAGGCAATCTCAGGCTGGCGATTGAGCCGGGTGACGAGCCGATCCAGCAACCACACCACCACCAGCGACGCCCCCACCATCGGAAACACCACCGCCAGGGCCAGCATGATGAACACCCCGGTCTTCCACGTCGGCAAGTCGTGACGCAGCGGCGGTACGCCGAACTTGCCTTCTGGCCGGCGCTTCCACCAGATCAACAGGCCACTCACGGCGCTGAGCAGGATCATCAGGCAAATCAGCAACACGATGATCTGGTTCAGCGGGCCGAACATTTTGCCTTCGTGCAGCATTACCCCGGTTTCGGTGGCGCGAGCCACGACGCCGTAATGCTCCCAGCGCACATCGGCCAGGACCTTGCCGGTGTATTGGTCCACGTGCAGGGTGGCATCGTTGCGCGGGTCGTCGGCAAACACGGCGACGGTGAACACGCCGGTGGACGTGGTCGGCAGGGTGATGCTGTAGCCGGGCGTGACCTGGCGTTCGGTGGCGATGTCCTGCACCGCTTGCAGGCTGACAGCCGGGGCGGCGGGGCCTTCGTGCATGCCGCCGTGGCCCATGTGCTCGGCATGGTCGCCGGACATCGGCATCGGTGTGTTTTCCACGGCCCACGGCACGGTCTGGCGATGGGCGTTGTTGAGGCTGCCGGCCTCGACGTCGGACTTGGGCACGTCATTCCACATCGCCGCCGGGAAGCGGTTCCAGAGGTTGGCGTATTGCTTGCCCCAGAAACCGGTCCAGGTCATGCCGCTGAGCAGCATCACCAGCAGCAATGCTGCGCCCCAGAAACCGACGACCACGTGCAGGTCGCGCCAGAACAGCCGACCGCGCGCGCTCCAGCGCGGCCACAGCACGCCGGCTGACGATTGCCCACGGGGCCACCACAGGTACAGCCCGGAGACCACTAGCACCACGCCCCAACCGGCGGCCATTTCCACCAGCCGGTCACCGACAGTGCCGATCAGCAGTTCGCCGTGGATGGCCCGGGCCATGGCTTGCAGGTTGTTCTTCGCATCCTGCTCGCCGAGGACATCACCATGGTACGGGTCGATGAACACATTCAGTTCCCGACCCTGGTCGATCACCACGAACTGCGCACTGCGCTCGGCATTGGCCGGTGGCAGGTACTGTTTGACCTGGCCTTGGGGGTAGGCCTGGTGGACCTGCTTGAGCAAGTCGTCCGCCGCCAGGGTGTGATGCCCGGCGGGTACATTCAGCAGGCTGCCGTACATCAGGGGATCGAGCTGTGGCTTGAACAGATAGATGATGCCGGTCAGGGCCAGCATCACCATGAACGGCGCCACGAACAGCCCGGCATAAAAATGCCAGCGCCAGGCCAGGTTGTAGAAATTGGGTTTCGGTTGGCTCATCAGAAAGCGCTCCGCAGGGCAAATGTGATCGTTATGTTTTTTGCGGTTTGGGCAAAGCCTTGTTTGGACACAAAACTTGTGGCGAGGGAGCTTGCTCCCGCTCGGTTGCGTAGCGACCGCATCAAAGAAGGACTGCTGCGCAGCCCAGCGGGAGCAAGCTCCCTCGCCACAGGGTCAGGTGTCAGGCCTTGCCTGCGATGGTGTTAGAAACTCATGTCCACCTTGGTCCAGAGGGTGCGCCCCGGTTCGTTGATGGCTTGCGGGTCGCTCGCCGGGTAGCCGAACCCGGCGTTGCCCGCCAGGTTCAAGTGCTCGGCATAGGCTTTGCCGAACAGGTTGTCGACGCCGCTGCTGACCTTCCAGTGTTTGTTGATGCGGTAGGCACCGTTGAGTGAGAACACGCCGAAGCCCGAACTCTTGCCGTAGTCTTTGCCGACCACGTTGCCTTTGTTCTCGTCGACCCGGTGCTGCGCTGCCACCACACGCCACAGGGCGCCGGCGCTCCAGCGATCTTCGCTGTAGGTCAGGCCCAGGCGTGCGTCCAGCGGCGGCATTTGCGCCAGGGCGCTGCCGTCGCTGCTGTTCTTGCCCCAGGCGTAGGCCAGGGTGGCGTCGGCTTTCCAGCGCTCGCTCAGCTTGTAGGCCGCGCCCAGTTCGCCGCCCATGATCCGCGCATCGATGTTCTCGGCCCGGGAGGTGGTGCCCATCATCCCGGGGGTGTAGTCGAACAGGATGTAGTCGCGCACCTGCCCGACATAAGCCGACGCCCAGGCTTCGAGGGTTTCGGTCTTGTACTGCAGGCCGAAGTCGAGCTGGGTGGTTTTTTCCGGCTTGATCGCGTCGAAGGCATTCAGCGAGCCGCTGGGGCCGACGTTCGCCGAGAACAGCTCCCAGTAGTCCGGGAAGCGTTGTGCGTGACCCACGCCTGCATAGAGGGTAGTGGGGCTGTCGTCCAGGTCGTGTTCGTAGCGGACAAAACCGCTGGGCAGCGTGTCGGCACGGGTGTCATCGGCGGTGGGGTTGGGGCGGGCCGACATACCGGAACCGAGGCTCTGGCGGTAATCCTTGGCCGAGGCGCGGTCGAGCCGGGCGCCGGTGATCACTCGGTCGCGATCGGCGGCGTACCAGGTCAGTTCGCCGAAGGCACCGTAATTGTGGAAGTCGGCGTCCTTGGTGTACGGCAGGTCCTTGTAGGTGTCGACGCCCATGCTGCTGCGCTGGCGATGCTCGTTGGTCTGGGCGTCCAGGCCGCTGATCAACTGCACATCGGCCCAGCGCCAGGTGGCCTTGATACGCGCACCCAGGGTGCGGCGGTCGACGTTGGAGGCCATGGGCCCGGCCATCATCCCGGTGCCGGATGGCGTGCGCAGGGTGTAGTTGTCCATCACATGGTCGGCGTAGTTGTAGTAGACCTGGGCCTCGACCTTGTCCAGCACCTCGCCGATGTTCGAGCGCTCGAAACGCAGCCCGAGGCTTTCGCGCTTGAACTGCGAGCCGTCCATGCCACGCCCGGCGTAGCGCGCTTCACCGTCGCCCTTGCCGGCCGTCAATTCCAGCAGGGTATCGGCGTCCGGGGTCCAGCCGAGGGTGACGTCGCCGTTCCACTTGTCGTAGCGCGACGGCACGCTGTCGTTGTTGCCATCGCGGTAATCGTCCGAGTGGGCGGTGTTGCCGATCACTCGTACATACCCCAGCGGCCCACCGGCGGCGGCATCCACCACTTTGTCGAAACGGCCGTTGGAGCCGGCCAGCACACTGGCGTTGACCCGGGTGCCCAATTCGCCGAACTGTTCCGGCTCGCGCTCGAACAGCACGGTCCCGGCCGATGCGCCGGGGCCCCAGAGCACGGTCTGCGGGCCTTTGATGACGGTGAGTTTGTCGTAGGTTTCCGGCGATATATAGGACGTCGGCGCGTCCATCCGGCCAGGGCAAGCACCCAACAGCATGCTGCCGTTGGTGAGGATGTTCAGCCGCGAGCCGAACATGCCGCGCAACACCGGGTCGCCATTGGTGCCGCCGTTGCGCACCAGGGCGAAGCCGGGGATGGTCTTGAGGTAGTCGCCGCCGTCACTGGCCGGCACCGGTTGACGCGGGTCCTTGGGGTTGGTGACGACAGTCAGGGGGGAACTGGGGGCGATGGCGGTGATGACCGTCGGGCTCAGCTCTTCGACCTGATGGTCGTGATGCTCGTGCTCATCGGCGAGTGCGTAGGGTGTGAGCAGCAGGCCGCACAGTGCGGCGATAGTTTGGCGTAAACGAACCCGTGGTTCGTTCAGGGGGCAGCGAACCTGGGCAGAGCCCAAAGCGGTGCCAGCAGAAAACCTGGACATGATGATTCCATCGAACAGACGTAGACGACACGGTCGGGCAGCCTAGTGGCATGTGTGGCTAGTTTGTTAGCTCAAATTCGGATGCCAGAAGTTGACTAACACAACTAGCTACACATGCCACTGAGGCTGTCTTGTGCGACCGGGTTGGGTAAGTGTCGGGGGTTACGCGTCGAGGGGCGGTGCGCGGGTACGGGCACCCGGGAAAAACGCGGGCCGGGCATGGCCCAGGCGTGGGGAAGGACTGGTGTAGGTGTTGGTGTGGGGTGTGACGAAGACCGCGAACGTGTGACCGCCAGGCAGCGCGGGGCAATTGAACAGCAGGTTGCAATAGCCGCACTTTTCCCACAGTGCGTGGTGTTCGCTCTGGGGCGGGCAGTGTTCGTCGGCTGATGCCTCATGTTCGGCTTGGGCTCCCGCCGGCATGTCCATGCTCATGTCCATCGACATGCTCATGCTCATGCTCACAGGCATGCGCTGATCCATCGGCATCGACTGAGAAATCAGTGGACCGATAAAGATCATCAACATGGCGAACAGGCTGATCCAACTGCCGCGTGCCAGGCTCAAGGGCTGGCGGCGGGGTATGGCGGACCTATTGCGAGGAAGACCCATGGGCAGGTGCTATCAGTGCATGTGCATTTGGGTTTTGCTGCCGTCGGGGGCTTTTTTCTGCACCGCAACGTCGACCGTGACATCCCCCGCTTTTTCGAAATGCAGGGTCATGGTAAAGCGCTTGCCATCGCTGAGCAGGCTGCGGTCCTTCAGGCCCAACAGCATCACGTGATACGCCATCGGCGCGAAGGTGACGGTCGCACCGGGGGCGATATCCACGACGGGCACCGGTTGCATTTTCATCAGGTCGTTTTGCATCACATGCTCATGGAGCTCGGCCTTGCCAGCAATCGGCGAGTCGACGCTGAGCAGCTTGTCGGCGGTCGTGCCGCCGTTGTGAATCACGAAATACGCGGCCACGGTCGGTGCGTTGGGCGGCAACTCCTGGGACCACGGATGGGCGATCTCAAGCTCGCCCACCTTGTATTGGTGCGCGTGGGCAAAGCCGACGGGAAGCAGCAGGGCAGCCAGCAGGATAAGTCTGTTCAACATGGGTGATTCTCCAGAACGATTCGAGGCGCAGTCTTGTGCGGAAAGAATCAGGCCAGAGGCGAGGCGCGGGGGTTGAGGCTTGGCCATTGCTGGCGTGGCGTGGGGCTGTCGAGCTTGGAATGGGCAATGCCGCGATGGTGGGGCCGAGCATCCAGATACAACTGCGGGGCATGGCCGGTGAGCGCCACCAGCGACGCGGAGCCGACGCAGCACCAGCAATGCTGCATCGTCGAGTGAGTGTCCTTCTGCGGCGTGCCCTGTTCGAGCTTGCCCAGGGACACCGCGACCATTTTCGTGCCGCTGGACGAGCAGAAACTGCCCCACAACAGCTGCTCCGATGGCGCCTGGGCCTGGGCATTCGCCATCGAGCTTGTGCCGCCAGCAAGCGGCATGGCAAGCATGTTGAACAGCACTGCGAAGCAGGCGATCCAGGCAAATGCAAGCCGTTGTCGGGACATGGGCGAATCCGCTCGGTTGGGCGATCAAGTGGCGGTATTTAGCCTGATCGAGGTTGAGAAGTAAAAAAGGCGCATGCGGTATAGGGTCGCAGGGTTTGCACTAACAGTAGCAACAGTTTTTGTAAGTGGATGCTTTCGTGGCGAGGGAGCTTGCTCCCGCTGGGGCGCGAAGCGGCCCTGAATATCAAGTTGCGAGGTGTGTCAGGAGAATGGCGGCGATCCTTTTTGGGGCTGCTGCGCAGCCCAGCGGGAGCAAGCTCCCTCGCCACGGAGAATGTTGTTGATCAGTCGATATTCGATTGTTCCCAATCTGCATCGTAGTCCATCTGTGTCATATCTTTTGCCCGAGCGATATCGTCAAGGGATGCTCGAATCAGTACCCCGTCCCCCGTGTCTTCTTCGAGACAAGCATCTAGATAAGCCTGCGTAGTTTTTGTGGCGAGGGGATTTATCCCCGCTGGGCTGCGAAGCAGTCCCAAAAGCCGGCACCTCGCAGCATCAGCCTAACCCCGTGCTGTCGTTCAGGGGCTGCTATGCAGCCCAACGGGGATAAATCCCCTCGCCACAGGGCGGCGGCTGTACGCAGGTTAGTCGACCGGGGAGTCCAGCATTACCGGCGCGCCCGAGGGCGCCCTGCGCACAACCACCATCAAGTGCAGGAGTGGATACCTGACTGGACGGAGCATGTGAACCTGCTGAAACCACCGAGCGACTAAACCCGATCACTGAAGGGCAGTGACGGGAATCAAGTTACCGGCGGCCTCCAAGGCGCACAAGCCGGCGGATTCTGGCGAAGTTGTAGGCTGCGGCGCAAGACGATGTAGCCTGCTGTCGTAGTTCCTACGGGACAGGGCTGTAGGGATATGTAGGCCTTCAGCGTTGCAGCAAAAAAGACTGTCAGACCAGATGTCGCAAGCCCTGCAATACCTCATCCACGGTCCCAAACTCCCGATCCACCTCCGCCAACACCGGCCGCTGCAAAATCAACACCGGCACCCTCCGCTCCCGCGCCACCTCCAGCTTCGGCTCAGTCGCCGTGCTGCCGCTGTTCTTGCTGACCAACACATCGATCCGCCGACGCTCGAACAGCTCGCGCTCGCCTTCGATGTGGAACGGCCCGCGGGCGCCGATGACTTCGCAGCGTTCATTGCCGGGATAAATGTCCAGGGCGCGCAGGGTCCAGAATTGCTCTGGCGGAATTTCGTGCAGGTGTTGCAGTGGTTCGCGGCCGAGGGTGAACAACGGGCGGTGGAAGGGTTTCAGGGCTTGGATCAGTTCGGCCCAATCGGCCACTTCGCGCCAGTCATCCCCGGCTTGGGGTTGCCAGGCCGGGCGGCGCAGGGCCCAGCAGGGGATGGCGCAGGCGCGGGCGGCGTGGGCGGCGTTGTGGCTGATTTGTGCGGCGTAGGGGTGAGTGGCGTCCAGCAGCAGGTCGATGCCTTCGGCGTGGATGAAGTGCGCCAGCCCTTCGGCGCCGCCGTAGCCGCCGACGCGCACCTGGCAGGTCAGGTCGGTGGGGACGCGGCCGATGCCCGCCAGGCTGTAGATGTGTTGGGGGCCGAGGGTGCGGGCGATGGCCAGGGCTTCGGTGATGCCGCCCAGCAGGAGGATGCGTTTCATCGAAGCTCTCCGGCGTGGCCGACGATCCCGCCCTGGCGATCGATGGCGAAGACTTCGACCTGGACCTGGGCCGGCACCACGCTGCGGGCGAAGGCCAACGCGTGTGCGCACACCGCGTCGCCGAGGGCGATGCCAGCGGCGCTGGCCATTGCCAGGGCTTGCTGGCTGGTGTTGGCCGCGCGAATGCCTTGCTGCAACGCCTCATCGGCACCGATGGCGGCGGCCCACTCGGCCAGTTGTGGCAGGTCGATGCTCGAGTGACGGCTGTGCAGGTCCATGTGGCCGGCGGCGAGTTTGCTGATTTTGCCAAAGCCGCCGCACAGGCTGAGTTTTTCCACCGGGACCTTGCGCACATGCTTGAGCACGGCACCGACGAAGTCGCCCATTTCGATCAGGGCGATTTCCGGCAGGTTGTAGACCCGACGCATGGTGTCTTCGCTGGCGTTGCCGGTGCAGGCGGCGATGTGCAGATAGCCGTTGGTTTTTGCCACGTCGATACCCTGGTGGATCGAGGCAATGTAGGCCGCGCAGGAGAACGGCCGGACGATGCCGCTGGTGCCGAGGATCGACAGGCCACCCAGAATCCCCAGGCGTGGATTCATGGTTTTCAGCGCCAGGGCTTCGCCGCCCTCGACATTGACCGTGACCTCGAAGCCGCCAGCATATCCGCTGTCTTGCGCCAGACGGGCCAGGTGATCGTTGATCATCTTGCGCGGCACCGGGTTGATCGCCGGCTCACCGACCTCCAGCACCAGGCCGGGGCGCGTCACCGTACCGACGCCACGACCAGCGACGAAACGTACACCGGGCTCGGCGATCAAGCGCACCTGGGAAAATAACAGGGCGCCGTGGGTCACGTCCGGGTCGTCGCCCGCGTCCTTGATCGTCCCGGCTTCGGCACCTTGTTCGGTCAGCCGGCAGAACTCCAGGCGCATCTGCACGTGCTTGCCCTTGGGCAGTACGATTTCCACGGCATCGGCTTCGGTGCCGCGCAGCAGCAGTCGAGCGGCCGCCAGGCTCGTGGCCGTGGCGCAACTGCCGGTGGTCAGGCCGCTGCGCAAGGGGGCGGGTTGTTCGGCGGTTTCGTCACGCATCGAGAGGCTTCGTCAGGTCCAGCAAGGTAATCGGCAAGGCCTGGCGCCAGGTGTCGAACTCCCCCAATGGCTGGGCCTGGGCGATGTGGATCCGGGTCAGTTCACCGCCGTGACGTTCGCGCCAGTGCATCAGGGTCGTTTCGCTTTGCAGAGTCACGGCGTTGGCGACGAGCCGGCCGCCGGGCTTGAGTTGAGCCCAGCAAGCCTCAAGCACTCCTTCACGGGTAACACCGCCGCCGATGAACACCGCGTCCGGCCGCTCCAGGCCTTCCAGTGCCTGTGGGGCTTTGCCGCGAATCAGCTGCAGGCCGGGCACGCCGAGGCTGTCGCGGTTACGTTCGATCAAGGCCTGGCGACCTTCGTCGGCTTCGATGGCCAGGGCCCGGCAACTAGGGTGGGTGCGCATCCATTCGATGCCGATGGAGCCGCTGCCAGCACCGACGTCCCAGAGCAGTTCGCCAGGGGTTGGCGCAAGACGGGCGAGGGTGATGGCGCGCACGTCGCGTTTGGTCAACTGGCCGTCATGTTCGAACGCGCTGTCCGGCAAACCGGCCAGACGAGACAGGCGTAACGTTGAAGGTTCGGCCCGGCATTCGATAGCGATCAGGTTCAGGTCGGCGACGGTGTCATCGGACCATTGCGCGGCGCAACCGTCGATCCGTCGTTCTGCCGCACCGCCCAAATGTTCCAGCACGGTCATGACGCTCGGGCCGAACCCCCGCTCGCGCAGCAACGTCGCCACGGCGGCAGGGCTGTGACGGTCATTGCTCAGCAGCAACAGCCTGACGCCTGTGGATAAATGAGCGCTGAGTGCCGCCAGGGGACGCGCCACCAGCGACAGCGTGACCACCTCCTGCAACGGCCAGCCCAGGCGCGCCGCCGCCAGTGAACAGGAGGATGGCGCCGGTATCACCCGCATCTGGTCGCCAGGCAGCTGTTTCGCCAGGCTCGCGCCCACGCCATAGAACATCGGATCGCCGCTGGCCAGTACACACACCGACTCGCCCTGTCGCGCCAGCAGCGGTTCCAGGGAAAACGGGCTGGGCCACAATTCCCGTTCGCCGCGGATGCACACCGGCAACAACGCCAGTTGCCGATCGCTGCCGACAATGCGCGACGCCCGCAGCAAGGCATGGCGGGCCGTCCGGCCCAGGCCCTTGAAGCCGTCTTCGCCGATGCCCACTACGGTCAGCCAGGGTGTCATCTGTGTTCCTCGAATCGATGGGGTTGATCGACAGGCGCGTTGCCGCCGCGAACCGGGCCGCCATCATACCGCGCCCCTTCACTTAAGACTTGTGTGAGTCATTGTGGCGAGGGAGCTTGCTCCCGCTGGGCTGCGCAGCAGCCCTTTTTGTGAGCGCTTCGCACTGGAGCGCCAGCCCGGTCAAGCGGGAGCAAGCTCCCTCGCCACGGGCTCATCTACTTTCAGTGAACAACATTGCCTGTCGTCCGCAATCCGACCGGCAAGCTTTTCATGACCCCCGGCAAAGCAGGCATAATGGCGCTCCTTCGCCGTCGTGGCGTGCCTTGTCTAGCGGTTATCCCTTGAACGAACGTCCATCAACCAACGTCATACGCCCCTCGGGTTGTCCGGGTTTGTTGCGTGTCGTCCAGGCATTGGACGGTGGAATCTGTCGGATCAAGCTCGATGGCGGCTCCATCCGGGCGGACCAGGCCGACGCCGTGGCGGCCGCGGCCGAGCGGTTCGCCGCTGGCGTGATCGAGGCGACCAACCGTGGCAACCTGCAAATCCGTGGCATCGGTCCTGAGCACGGCGCGCTGATCCAACAATTACTGGCCGCCGGGCTTGGGCCCCGAACCCCGGCTGGCGATGACGTGCGCAACCTGATGCTCAGCCCCTCAGCCGGGATCGACAGGCAGATGTTGTTCGACACTCGTCCGTTGGCCGCGCAGATTCTCTTAACCCTGCAAACCCATGAACGCTTCCATGAACTGTCGGCCAAGTTCGCCGTGCAACTGGACGGTGGGGAAGCGTTGGCGATGCTCGAACATCACCACGACTTGTGGCTCTCGGCCCTTGTCCGTAACGGCGAGCCCTGGCTGGCCTTCGGCTTGGCCGGCACCCCGCTGGATAAACCGGCGGGCAAGGTGCCCCTGACCCAGGGGCATGCCTTGGTGGTGGCGGTGCTGGAGTTGTTCCTCGACTTGGCCCGCCCGGACCAGATCCGCATGCGCCACTTGCTGGCTGAAGTCTCTGTGGATGAGTTCATGACCCGGCTGGCCCGTCGTGTGCCCCTGCAAGCGTGCCTGGATTGGCAGCGGGATGCGTCCATCGATGGACTGCACCTCGGTGTTCATCCCCAGCACGACGACCGTGTCTACGTCGGCGCGGCGGCGCCCCTGGGGCGGCTCGATGCGGTCATGCTGCGGGGAGCGGCGCAATTGGCGCGGGAGAAGGGCGACGAAAGCCTTAGTTTCACCCCTTGGCAGAGCCTGCTGCTGCCCAATGTGCGCAGCGAGGACGCCGACCAAGTGCTGGCGCGGCTTGAAGGATTGGGCCTGTTGTGCTCGCTCGATCAACCCCTGGCGCAGCTCATCGCCTGCACCGGCTCCAGTGGCTGTGGCAAAGCCCTGGCCGACACCAAGGCCGATGCCCGCCAACTGGCCGAGCTGCTGCAACGCCAGGGCCAGACCCTGAAAGTCCATCTGTCGGGCTGCCCGCGTTCCTGCGCGGCAGCCCATGTCGCGCCTGCCACCTTGCTGGCGGTCGCTCCCGGTCGTTACGACCTGTATGTTCGCGATGCCACGCTGCCGGGTTTCGGCGCGTTGCAGGCACACAATCTAACTATTGAAGCGCTCGGCCACTGGCTCGACGCTCGCCCCCGGAGCCCCCTTGATGCTTGATTACATCCGCGACGGTCAGGAGATCTATCGCAACTCCTTCGCGATCATTCGCGCCGAGGCCAACCTGGCGCGTATCCCGGCCGACCTGGAAAAACTCGCAGTACGCGTGATCCACGCCTGCGGCATGGTCGAGGCCGTCGACGGCCTGCAGTTTTCCGAGGGCGCAGGCACGGCCGGGCGCCAGGCGCTGGCCGCCGGTGCGCCGATCCTGTGTGATGCGCGGATGGTCTCCGAAGGCGTGACCCGGGCTCGCCTGCCGGCCAACAATCCGGTGATTTGCACCTTGCGCGACGAAAGCGTGCCGGCCTTGGCCCTGGAGCTGGGCAACACCCGTTCGGCGGCGGCGCTGGAGTTGTGGCGCCCGCACCTGGAAGGTAGCGTCGTGGTCATTGGCAACGCGCCGACCGCGCTGTTTTACTTGCTGGAAATGCTCGATGCCGGCGCACCGAAACCGGCATTGATCCTCGGCTTTCCGGTGGGCTTCGTCGGTGCCGCCGAGTCCAAGGCGATGCTGGCGGCCGACAGCCGTGGTGTGCCGTTCGTGATCATGCAAGGCCGTCTCGGCGGCAGCGCCATGGCCGCCGCGGCCGTCAATGCCCTCGCCACGGAGATTGAATGATGCAGCAGCCTGGACGTCTGATCGGCCTCGGCGTGGGCCCCGGTGACCCGGAACTGATTACGGTCAAGGCCCTGCGCCTGCTGCGCGAATCGCCCGTGGTGGCGTATTTCGTCGCCAAGGGCAAGAAGGGCAACGCCTTCGGCATCATCGAGGCCCATTTGCAGGACGCGCAGACATTGCTGCCATTGGTCTACCCGGTCACCACCGAGGTGCTGCCTGCGCCGCTGTCCTATGAACAGGTGATCGCCGATTTCTACGACACCGCCGCCGAGCAGCTGGCCGTGCACCTGGATGCCGGTCGCGACGTGGCGGTGATCTGTGAGGGCGACCCGTTCTTCTACGGCTCCTACATGTACCTGCATGATCGCCTGGCCGAGCGCTATGAGGCCCAAGTCATTCCCGGCGTCTGCTCGATGCTCGGCGGCGCTTCGGTGCTCGGCGCGCCGCTGGTCTATCGCAACCAGAGCCTGTCGGTGCTTTCCGGCGTCTTGCCCCACGATGATCTCAAGCGTCGCCTGGCCGACGCCGACGCGGCGGTGATCATGAAGCTGGGGCGCAATTTCCCCAAGGTTCGCCAGGTGCTTCAGGAACTGGGCATGGACGGGCGAGCGCTGTACGTCGAGCGAGCGACCATGGCCAACCAGAAAATCGTGCCGTTGGATGAAGTCGAGCCGATGTCTTCGCCGTACTTCTCGTTGATCATCGTGCCGGGCGAACGGTGGCAGGGTTGATGGCCGCCAAGACGCCGGCCATCGTCATCCTCGGCCCCGGCAGCCTGGCAACCGCCCGACGGATTCAGCAGCGATACCCCGACGCCCTGATCCATGGCCTGGCCGGACGGGTCGAGGGTGATCGGCAATACCTTGAGTTTGGCGCGACGATGCGTGAACTCTACCAACAGGACACGCCGATCATTGCCTTGTGCGCGGCGGGTATTGTCATCCGTACCCTGGCGCCGCTGCTGCTGGAAAAAGGCGCCGAGCCGCCGGTGCTGGCGGTGGCCGAGGACGGCAGTGCCGTGGTGCCGCTGTTGGGCGGCCTGGGCGGGGTCAATGTCATGGCCCGCGAGATTGCGCAGGCGCTGCACGTCGCGCCGGCGATCACCACCAGCGGTGAATTGCGGTTTGGTACTTGCCTGCTCAATCCGCCGAGCGGCTACAGCCTTGGCGATCTGGAGCAGGGCAAGCGTTTCGTCTCCGATCTGCTCGCTGGCGAATCGGTACGCATCGAGGGGGCCGCGCCGTGGCTGGACCCGGCGCAGTTGCCCGAGGATGAACAGGCCCGGCTGGCGATCCGCATCGACAGCGCCGCGGGCACGCCCGCGGCGGATGAGCTGCGTATTTATCCGCGCAATGTCGTCGTGGCGATCAGCTCGGGGGCGTCGCCGGCCATTGGCGAGACTCTGGGTGAAGCCGGCCTCGCCGTGCAGTCGCTGGCATGCCTGTTGGCGGCGGACAGCGACATGGCCCGGCCAGAGTTGCATGAAGCCGCATCGGCCTTGAACGTGCCGCTGCGTTTCGCGCCGGTCGCTGGTGACGTCGGCCAGTGGCTGAGCGAAACCCTCGACCAACCGGCGTCAATTCGCATATTGGGCGAGCATGCCGTCGCTGTGACCGAGCAGCCCCTCGACCCTCGACAGGTCGGCCGCCTGCGCGGGCGCCTGGCGGTGATCGGTCTTGGCCCAGGGGCGGCCGAGCTGATGGTGCCGGCGGTACGCGCCGAACTCGACCGCGCCACCGATGTGCTGGGCTACGAAACCTACGTGCGCATGGCCGGGCCGTTCCGGGCCGATCAGGTGCAGCACTGCACCGACAACCGCGAGGAAATGCAGCGCGCCCGCCATGCCTTCGAACTGGCGGCCCAGGGCCGCTCCGTGGTGGTGGTGTCATCCGGTGACCCGGGCGTGTTCGCCATGGCCGCCGCTGTGCTCGAAGCGTTGCACGAATCGACGGATGCCCAATGGCACGCCGTCGACCTGCAAATCCTTCCCGGCGTCTCGGCCTCCCTGGCCACCGCCGCCCAGGCTGGGGCGCCGCTGGGCCATGACTTTTGCGTGATGTCGCTGTCGGACAACCTCAAGCCCTGGTCGATCATCGAAAAACGCCTGGACCTGGCCGCCGAGGCGGATTTGGCCCTGGCGTTCTACAACCCGATCTCGCGCTCTCGACCCTGGCAATTGGGGCGGGCGCTGGAAATCGTCGCGCACCACCGTACGGCGCAGACGCCGGTGGTGTTGGGACGCGACATCGGACGCCCGGGCCAGACACTGCGCGTCACGACGCTGGGGCAGTTGACCCCGGATCAGGTGGACATGCGCACCATGGTGCTGATCGGTTCTTCCACGACCTGTGTCTTCCCTCGTGCCGAAGGCGGCGACTGGGTGTACACACCGCGCTGGTACGGCAGTAAACCGCTCTGATGAACTCCGGTGGCCTGCCTGGGCCACCGCTTCCTGACTCCCTCCCCTGACTGCACCCGGGTATCGGTCTGCGTGCCTGTATCCGGTTTTTTCGGAATGTAATAAGTCCTGACGTTAGTTGGCTGATTTATTGGCTGCCGGCCGAAAGTTCTAATGTTTCGAATGCCAAGTTGTGAGGAAATAAGATGAAAGTTCGCCGCTGGACATTTATTGAATTCCTTAGTGGTTGAGTGCGGTCTTGATGAGGGTTATGTTCGTTTTGACTTTGCGGGTCGTCATGACCCTGGATAAGGTCAGTTAATTAATCAGACCACTGATTCATGGGGTGTCAGCGCATGGATGCGTGTCGTTCAACTTGTTGATGTTCAGGCGCCTGAGGGCTGTCCTGGCTATTTACATACAATAAATGGAAGTGTTGTCCATGAGTAAATCTGGAATTTCATCGACGGGCAGCTACGTCGATTTTGTGGGGTTGTTGAGGCTTAAGGATCTTGAACAGGCATTAATAACCCACAAGGGTACCGATGAATATGAAGCGGTGTTGCGCTATTACTTCGGTTGTATCGCCTTGCTCGATTCTCCACAAATGTTGGAGCCATTAGGGTTGCTCAAACAGGCCGTGGGGGCCTTGCGGGGAAACAGCAGGCGGCGGCGTACGCCTGAGTTGCCGGAAGTTGCCGAGGCCGCGGATCTGACGCACGCCTACAACAAGATAGAGGGTTTTGAAACGCGCCTGCGCAATAGCGTCGAACAATTGAAAGTGCCTGCCACCGAGGTGCCAAAAAAACTGCATTTGGTCTGGCTGGGCGGCGGCGTCGGAGCGATCCAGCGTGACTACATCAATGTCTGGAAACAGGTGCTGGGCCCGGAGGGTTATCGCATCAGTCTCTGGTATGACAGCGATGCACTGCTGGCCTATGAAACCAACCGGATCATTGTCGAAGCGGCCAAGGCTGATGCCATGCTCAATGGCGCAGAAAACAGTGTCGATGCCTTGGCGTTGGGCGACCGTTATGAAGAACGCGCGATCGTCCTGAAGCAGCAGATGTACGCCCATATCACCGAGGCGGTGAACAACGGCGGCAGCGCCGATGACGCGAGAATCGATCTGCTGGTTCGGGCGTACGGCCAGGACAAGGCACGACTGGTGGCCCTGAGGCGCGATAACCGGCTCAGCCTCGAAGCGTTGGCCGAGGGCAGCCTGGCACTGCGCGATCTGGCCAGCGGTGAATTGCCACTGCATCTGCAGGATGCCTACGAACGCGAGATCAGTCTGCGTGGCATGCTTGCCGGGGGCTCCGATATCGTGCGTTTCGAAGCCTTGTTCGCCGAGGGTGGCAGCTACGCTGATGTCGATGGCCTGCCGCCCTTGGCGGAAAAGCTGGGCGAGGTGGACATCCGGGCGTTCCAGACGGATGCGCGGCTGGGCGTGCTGCAGTTACTGCTGGATCGAAACCCCGAATGGATGCCCGGCCGCCAGGCCCAGCGCAATAAATACACGGACTACGCCAACGAGATTCCAGCCGAGCATCGCGAAGCGCTTGAGCGTTTCGCTAAAAGCGGACCGGCGTTGAACCGCGTCTTTCGCCCCCCGGCGGAGCGCCTGGCCCGACCGGACGAATTGCGTGCTGTCGTCGAACAGCACGTGGTGGGCAACGCATTCCTGATGGCCCACCCCGGGGCGGCGATGCTCAAGAGCGTGATCGAGCGTTTACGGCTCAACTATGAAATCGTCGACGCCACCGCGCGCCTGGCCGATGAGCAAAACGTCAGCCTGGTCGACGTCAAGGCCATGAGTGATCTGGCGCGCGAGGCCGCGACGCAGGTGTTCGGTGCATTGCATGAGCTGCCCCCGGAAATTGAACTGGCCGCGGCTTTTCTGGTGGAGGCGGCCGCCGCCTACTACAGCGATGGTATCCGCCCCCAGAGCGAAGGCACGATCTATCTCACCGGTCCCGCCGCCATGCGCCAGGGGATGGCGGACTACCAACGCATCCACTTCACCCCTCAAACCGCCGAACAGTGGCAGGCGGAGGTGGCGATCAAGGCCGTCGCCACGGTCAACCGGGCGACGGAGGAGGAGCTGGATCACTCCTGGAAAGAGAACGCGCGTGACACCGCGCAATGGCTGATCGACGAAAAAAAACGCTGGCAGGAGGGGCAGTTCAAGGCTCGTTATGCGGGTGATATGGCAGAGCTGCTCAAATACCGCGCCCTCCAGTTCGATGAGGGCTGGCCCGTGATCGAGGGGCGGCATGTACTGTCTACCGAGCTGTTGCAGCATCTGGCCGATGAGCTGGGTGAGCCGTTCATGCAGATGATGAGCCAGCGCCATAACGGTGAGGTGATCTTCGATAAGCCCATCCCGCTGGGTTTTGATGAGCGTCAGTCGATCCGCGATCAAAGCGCCTATGCGTTGCCGCCCGCATCGGTGAGCGATTCGCAGACGCGACAGCTGTCGATCGCTGAATTGCTGGAGCGCCTGGCCAGCGACCGTTTCGAAGTCGCTCGGCTGAGCCCCTTGCAGCGTCTGCTGCTGGGAGGCTTGAGTGGCGCGAAGGCGTTGGATAACCGCAGCTTCGACGCGGCTCGGCCGTCATTGGACAACCTGGCCAACAACCTCGCCACGCACGGAACCGCTGGCCGTTATGCGGCGATCGAACAAGCGTTGCTCCAGCGTCAGGCGCCGGCCTTCCTGGCCGGGCTCGCCAGCGCCACCGATGCGCCACCGAGGCATGGCGAAACCGCCCTGGGCTTGAAGAAAACCGCGTTGGAGCAGCCGTTGACGTTGCGCCAATGGGGCCAGCACGTGGCCCGGATTCGTCAGGTGGCGCAGCTTGAGTATCGCGTCCGGATCATCGAACGCCTCGGTACTGTCCTGAACGGTTTCGAGGCCGCCACGAACAAGCTTGTACCGCAGGATCTGCTGCTCCAGGGTGAGGGTGACAGGGTCGGCGGACGTTGCTATCCCCTGGCCCTCGCCATGGCGGCGGCCGTGTCGCAAGGCAAGGCTGCGGTCAACACCTTGCGTGAGCGTTTCTACCTCGCGGTGCTCGAACCGGGGGCAAGCGATTCGGTGGCCTTCCTCAACAGCGTGGAGGCGTTGCGCGATGTGCAGCTCGGCGATGTGGGCAGTGCATTGGCGCGCTCGGACCTGAATGAGGTCACGGAGATCCTGCAAGCCAGGACGACCACCAGCACGCTGATGCTCAACTCCGATAACCACGCCATGCTGGTGGCCAAGACCGTGGAGGGTGAGCGCAGCACCTATCACTTCTACGATCCGAATTTCGGTGTGTTTGAGTTCGAGCATCCGACCTTGTTCAGGCAGGCGCTGGAGCGGTTCTTCCTCCAACAGGACATGGCCAGCCATTACGCGGCGTATGGCGATGCGGCGCGGCCGACTTTCGACCTGGTCGAACTGGAAGGTGCACGGGTGTCGAGGCAGGTATTGCCAGGCGCCATTGAGGTTTCGAAACTGCTGCAACCCGGCGCCTTGCCTGGGCAGTCGCAACGCCCTGTGAGGCAGCGGTTGGCCAGCGCCCGTGGACAGTCGCTGCAAAACAATCCTCGACTGGGCAGCTGTCTGCTGGCGCTGGATGGCCATTGGTGGAGCCAGCAGATCGAGCAAGCGACGAGCCGCCTCCAGCAGGAAAACCAGCTGGCGGCGCACCTTGTGCCGTTGTTCGATACGCTGGAGGTCTCGCCGGACGGGGCGTACCGGGTGAGCCTGATCGATCCGGCCAATCCTGAGCAACTGGTACGGGTGGTCACGGATGACCATCGGCTCCTGCGGATAAAAAGCTACCTCTCGGAACAGTTTTCAGCCTTGGCCAACAAACCTTCCGTGCCGAGCGACCCCACCGAAGTAGGGGGCGTCCACACGCTGAACGCCGGCTTCGCCATACAAGCCTTGATGAACGCGTTGCGCGGCCAGGAAGGATCGGGTCGGCCCCTGACCCTGGCGGTGCGCTTGCACGCCTATGTCAACTACGCGCAGTTGGTGCATGGCGTCGTGGCGGATATCGCCGGCCTGGTCGGCCTGGTTCGGCAGGCGCTGGCCGAAGAGAAACTGATTGCCCGTACCGTCGCGCCAGTGGTCAAGGCGGCGCTGGGGTCCAGTCTCAGTGAAGCCACAGGGGGGCTGCTGCAACTGGCCAATGTCGGTTTTGACATCTACCAGTTGGCGACGGCCCACAACGACGTCGAACGCGCTCAGTTCGGCACCCAGCTGGCTTTCGACTCCGCCAGCCTGGTGTTGTCGGTGAGCGCCTATGCGGTTGGCGCCACGACGGCCGGCGCAATGCTGGGCGGCGCCGCGGTGATGCTCGGTGGGTTGGCGGTGGGGGTCGCGGCATTGGCCCGGGGCTTTGCCACCATTGCCGAGGAGGCCAAAGAGGTCGGGTTGTTATTCGATGAAATCGCCAAGGCTCATCTGCAGGCGTACCACTTTGATGCCAGGCAGGGTGCATGGCTACCGCGCTCGTCGTTGATCGTCCAGGCGCTGGATCTGACTCGGGGCGCATTGATGCTGGACAGCCCCAAGCTCTATCCGCAACGCGATCATTTTGGCGTGCCGACGATAGAGCTCGATTACGATCGGGCCATTAACATCCGTCGAGATCTAGGTCTGCCGGGTCAAGTTGCATTCAAACCACCCGCCGGCCAAGTCATCGTACTGCCCTGCACACCGCAAACCTGTTACCGCTATGAGTACATTGCCCTGCCATTCGCGACATCGCGTCATGACACCGGGTTCGACACGGCACGGCGCCTGGAGAAAAGAAAAGCGGACGGCAGCTGGCAATTTCAGTTTTCCTTTTATTCGTTTCCCAGTGAATACATCGTCCGTCGCATGGTTCCCGATTATCGGCCAACGGTGATCGACGTGTTGCTCGATAGTGCTGACCGTTCACTAGTAGTGCCTCTTATTCCCCCGATTTGGCACAACATGATCGCTTATAAAATCCAGGGGGCCGGCAAACGATGCGCATTGGTCGTTCATCCCGGCGTGAAGCTGAGCCTGGAGTCGACGAGCCTACAGGTGTCCACTTGGTTTATGGACGCCTCTTGGGCCTCGGAGAAAGAGATCAGGATTGAGCGTCACGATCAGTTCTTCATCGACGACATTCAGGTAACGATCGTTGGAGGGTGGCGTCACGAAATTTTACTCCGGCTTGCCGATAATCAAGTATTCAAGGTTGATGTGCTCAACCGCACGCTCGTGCTTTTGGAACTGGACGCACCGCCCGACATGGATCAGCAAACGTTGCAGGATCATTTCAAGGCCCTGGCTCGAGACCACCGTCTAGCGATGGCGTACACACCGATTCACCACCACCTCATTCCGTTTGAGGACCCGGACGAGCCTCGCTACGTCACGGCCTGGTATGACGCGAAGGAGGACCGCTTTCTTTATATTCGCGACGATTTGCTGGGTGTCGAGGACGCGGTGTTGCGGGTGGTCGTCGGCGACTCCTGCTATTTCTACGACCCGCAGAACCTGATTATCTGGCAAGTCGATGCGGTCACTGGGTTGGTGAGCCATCGTTATTGGTTGCGCACTACGAACAACCTGGTCAGCGCCATCAAGAGCGTCGAGGCGGACGCGCAGGGGGTGATTCATGTCGTCCAGCAAAACACCCGCGCGGACCAGAGCGTCGATGTGCTGGTGTATCTGATCCATGACGGGCAACTGCTGCTCAGTTCGATCACACGAGAGCTGGATCTGGCGATGGAACCGGTCTTGAGTGCCAGCGAGACGCTGGCCGACTGGTCGCAGGTACTGGGTGACAGCCTGCCCTTCACACCGAGTACCCATCCTGAGGACTCGTTCGTCACCGTCAATTGGCAACCGGCCCCCTTCGTTTCGATCTGTTGGAAGTCCGATGCACAGTGGCGGGACATGGCCTGGGTTCGCCGCAGTGACCGTTTGATCATTCGTCCTTCGCCGCGACGAAACCAGCCACGTGGATGGCCCGACTCGATCAAGAACATGACCGACCTGACGCTGCTCGCACCGCCGGACGACAGCGATGTGTTTGTCATCTATGACCGGCTCAAACAGGAGCTGTGCGGCAGGCGGCGTACGCTGGTAGAGGGCCGGGGGCATTGGGCCAACCGGTGGGCGCGTGCCCCCGGCCTGGAGGATGTCATCGCCGTTGACGGTGGCTACGTGGCGCTGACCTCGAATGGCGTGTTCTACAACCTGAGTGGCCGAGGCGACCTGGCGCTGGGCGGCGTCAGGGAGCAGTGGTTCAAGGACCGGGCACAATGGTGGACGGCCCTGGATGCGCTGGTCCTGCAGCACAGGAACAAAACGCTTGCCCTGATCGGTTTGACCAACTTCAGTGGTGACGAGCGATTGTGCGCCTGGTACGTCGGCAACCGGTTGCTGCTGGCTGACCTGGGCAGCACCAAGGAGCTGCGGTTGCTGGGCGCAACCCCGGACGGCGAGGCCGCCTGGTTGCTCGACGTGGCGAGCGGCGAGGTCTATCGCCAGGCCTTTATCGATCCGCAGAAGCTGGACGCTGCCTTTGGCCAGGGTTCGCAATTATTGAAGGCTGACGTACTGCCCCACCCCCAGCGTGAGTGGTCGCCCTGGCAGTTTGTCGAGTTGACGGGCGATGGCGCGGGCCTGCGTGGCGTGACATTCGAAGGCGTGGAGGTCCTGCTGCGTGACCAGGCGCCGGCGCTGGTGACCGGTGTCACTCAGGAATGGGTCGTCACTCAAGGGGGGCGGGTGATCGAGGGGCTCAGGCAATTGACCGCCCGTGCGTTCTCCAGCCCACTGCTGTCGGTGGGCGATCCCGATGACCTGAAGTGGTATGTCGCCGGGACTGAACGTGTCATCCGGGTTCCCAAGGCCGCCATCCCTGAATCTTTCGAGGTACTGGGGACCCAACGGCAGACCAACGTCCTGTTGCACGAAAGCAGGAGCGGAACGCTATTGTCCTTGCCAGGCATGGGCCATGGCGGGCCGCTCAGCTATGTCCAGCGTGAAGGCGAGGTGATGGTCGTCGAGGGTCACGAAGCGAAGATCGATGATCTGCTGCCGTTGATGCCGGATGACGTCAAGATCCTGATCCTGCGCATGGGGCAGGGCGCGGTGAGTTACCGGTTGTCAAAAGCAGCCTGGTTGAGAGTCAAGTCGGTGGTCCTCGACT
Organism: Pseudomonas sp. NFACC51; assembly: GCF_900103575.1. NCBI lineage: Bacteria > Pseudomonadati > Pseudomonadota > Gammaproteobacteria > Pseudomonadales > Pseudomonadaceae > Pseudomonas > Pseudomonas sp. NFACC51. Next base: position 313,366 of record NZ_FMXH01000006.1, read on the forward strand.
GCCGACATCCCCTGGGCAACGCGGTGACCATCCCCGGCAAGTTGATCTGGGAGCTGGATGAGCCAGACCAGTTATGGCTGAGCAAGGTTCATGAGCACCTGGTGATCATCGATCCGAACAGCGGTCACAGTGTGATTTTTCGTGAGGTGTATGCGGCGGATGTCAATTTGCGTGGCGACGTGTTGCTCAGTTTCGGTGGGGGTCAACACTATGCCGTTTCGACACTGGTGCAGCGCCTGGATGCCCTGCCGGATCTCCAGAATGGTGTCCTGCTGCAAGCGTTGTCGGATGAAACGTATGCGGTGGAGACCAATACGGTGGGTTGAACCAAGGCCGTTATCCAGGGTTAGGTTTTAAGTAAAAAAGAGTTGTCGGTGTGTTAGTCGACAACTCTTTTTTGATTGGCCGTCATTCCATAAAAACGTTGCGCCACGCCAGGCCTGGAAGTATCAATGTTTCACGAGACGTTCCTTCTCAAGGTAAAACGTCTCATCAAGTGTTCATCCAGGACTTTGTTGATAAGTGTCCTTTTGTTGTCGAGTTCGCTTCGGTCCAATTTCAGGAACGCTTTGCGTTGAACGATCCTGGCTGAACGCTCTTCCCAGTTCCAGAACAGGAAGCTGCGCCTCTTTACCTCGACGCTCAGTTCGAGTTTGAACAGGGCGATATGAAGGTTGCCTTGTGAGTCGTAGCGGGCCGGGACGACTTGAAAGGTCTCGCCTTCCTGGGTTTCGTTGTCAAAGGACAGGATGGCCGGGGGATTGGTTTTTAGTGTGTCGAGAGTATCGATCATTGCGTTGGCCTGCTGTGCATCCCTCATGGCGTGGGCGCTCTGCACCAGGAAATCCGCCACGGAGCCCGAGACGAGATGTTGTGTGCGTGTATGGATGGAGTCGCCATACAGCGACCAGCCGAGGAAACTCAAGGTGCGGGCATATTCTTCGAACCAGCCCCTGGGATTTACATAGCGATGATGGCCGAGGTCGGCCGATCGGGTAGCGATATTGTTGCAATCGGCGATGTCATCGTGGTCTTGCAGGGAGGGTGCACCGATATACGAAAACAGGTTAGGGCCGGTGACCAATCCGGTTAATAATTCATTGCTCATAATATTTCCGCCAAGAGTAAGTGTGTTGTTTGGCTTGTTGGGCGGGCAATGATGAACGTGGTTCTTGATTAAGTCGGCAGTGGAATTGAGTCTGGATATTTGAAGGCATGCGCGGGTTAATATTCTGCAATCAGTCAGTGTTGTTGTTCCTGAAAATAATAAATTAGATTGAAGTCGGTCCGCAGGAGCGGGCTTATATATAACCAAGGAGGTTTTTATGGAACAGTTCGAAAGTGGAGCCAGTGTGGCGCAAAGTGTTGAGTTGATCCAGGCACGTATCAACAAGCGTAAGGCGCTGGCCACTGCGGGTCGACGTGTACGCAGGTCCGTGGTGCAGATGCATGACAATCCGAACAAGGACCTGGATGCGCTCATGTTGGGGGATGCGCTCGTGGGCTATGGCAACAACATGTCGCTCAACAATATGGCGATCATGGAGAACCTGATGACCATGGCGATGATGGAGGCCAACTTTGAAGTTCCTGGCGGCAAAAATACGCGGGCGTGGTACGACGCGTTTATCCAATGCCTGCAAGACCTCGGGTGTTTCGTTGCCGATGACGGTTACACCCGTTACTCCGAGAGTTCCCGGCGGGTGGACATGGACTTCGTGATCAGCGATATCGTCAAGGGCATCATTGATGGCGTGAAGGCCAGCGTTCCGGCGGCGACGGTGCTGGGTACCGTGGTGAGCACCACGATTGACGGTTTGAAGCGGGATGAGGAGACCATGCGTCTGTTCAACAGCCAGGTCAAGGTGGCCGAAGGCGCGCGTTTGTCGGTCATTCCTTGCGAGCAGTTGGCCAACGGAATCCTGATCGCCTCGTCCGCCTCGATCAAACAGTCCGGTACTTCGAGTAACGGCGGTGTGGTTTTCGTGAACTGGCAATCTTCGGCGCGGGAGATCTTCCGCGGAAAATCGTTCGTGACCTTCAACCCCGCGCGTTATGAAGCGTTCAGGCAGGACATCGAGGAATATCTGGGCGTACATCGCCGGGAGGTGCTGAGCAGGAGGTTCAGCCGGCGCAAGCCCAAGGTGCGCTTGAGCATGCCGTGATGGCTACGGTACCAGGTAGCCTCTCACGCCGGTAAAGATGATCTGCGCCGCCAGCGCACAGACAAACAAACCCATCAGCCGGCTGACGATCTGCAAGCCCTGGTCACCCAGGATCCGCTCGATGCGGCTGGACAGGTAAAGCACCACGCCGACGGTGAAACTGGCCAGGGCGATGCTGATGATGGCCATGAGTTTGTCGTCCCAGTGCGGCTGGCTCACGCCCATCACGAGCAGGGCACCGATGGTGCCGGGGCCGACGGTCAACGGTATGGTCAGTGGGACGATGGTCACGTCCTGCTGCACGTTGTCGGTCTGTACGGCCGACTTGCCCTGGGCCATGCCCAGGGCCGAAATGAACAGCACACTGCCAGCGCCGATACGGAAGGCGTCCACGGTGATGCCGAACACGCTGAAAATCACCCGCCCGAACAAATACAGCAACACGCTGGAGACCAGCGTCGCGGTCGCAACCTTCCAGGCCAGGCGGCGTTGTTCCTTGCGCGAATAGCCGCGAGTCAGGCCGATAAAACACGACAGCACGAAGAAGGGGCTATAGAGCACCAGCATCTTCAGGTAAACGCTGAACAGCACATGGAGCATGGTTGAGGCTCGCGACGAATGAATTTGACGTGGAGTCTATCAGGCGTCGGGATGTCTGTCGGCTCGTGGCAAGGGCGAGATGCAAGTCCAGGAAAATGCCACTTCATTACAGGTGATTGTACGCCATTGAATTTGATTATTTACGGTTACAGTTGCGCGCTTGTTGTGATGAGGTGGGTTGCGTAAGTTCAACTCTCGGATCCAAGGATGATCTTGATTAAATAAGGAAATAGTATGAACGTTAAATATGATTCTGTTGTAACCCTGGCTGATCGTCTGGAGCGCTTGAGTGCTTATGATGTTGAGCCGGAGGCGTTTGAGTTGTCGACGCGTGCTTTTATTGTGCGTCCTGGCGAGACGGCTGACTATCCGGAAAAGCCGGATCGCGCTTCGATTGTGGGTGACGGTATCCTGGCTTTTGTTTCGGGAATGTCCGAACAGAACCAGGCGGATATCCAGCACTCTTATCTGTTTGCTTCGTTAGTGGCTAATAAGCGCTACCCACGTGATGAGCAGGGTAAGGAGTGGTATCAACTTTTCCTGCAAGTGATGCAGGATTGCGGCTGGACGGTCCTGCAGAAGTACTATGACGCGGTTGCCGCCTCGGGCAAGAGCTTCAAGATGGACCAACTGGTGCTGAAGATCCTGGGGTCGGCGGTGACGGCCGCCGCGGTGCCCGGGCCGGCGTCACTGCTGATGCTCAAGGTCGCCAGCGATGCCATCGCGGCCTTGCAAACCCGTGACAGGCCGCTCCGGGTGTTTGACCAGAACATCCAGGAGTCTGGTGCGGGAGGGTTTGGCGTCGCCGCCTGCCATGAGACGCCGCATGGCGAAGTCATCATGGCACTGGGAGCCGTGCGTTTCATCAAGCGCACGAACCAGACCCAGGTCTTGTTCGTTAATTGGGACAGCAGTTCGGTCGACTTGTATCGCGGTGAAAGCCACATGACCATGGTGCCGTCCGTTATTAACCGTACACGTGCGACCATTATCGAACGACTCGGCGATCGAGCACAGAAGAAAATCGAAGCATACGAACTCTGATCTTGTGAATCCACCTGGCGACTACACCGTAGTCGCCAATCATAAAAATAACTAGGTGATTGCAATGAATGATGGTTATTCGGTTTTTATTAATGCTGGCGCTGTCGTGATAGTGTCTCCGGATATGGCCGGGCAGGAAAAAAGCGATGTGTTGGATTCGGTATTGTTCGCGCAGTTGGTCGCCAACAAGAAGTATCCGGCTTATACCCAGGCACAAATATGGTATGACGAGTACCGTGACGTCTTGAAGAACGGTTGGTTGCAAAAGACTGCAGCATGGGACAACTTCACCCTCGATGAGCAATCCAACTTCAATGCGGCGCACTGGCTAGGGTGTCGACTGGGGGAGTATGTCGATCCTACAGTGGCCGATGAAGTCACTCGCCTGTTGAACCGTGTCGCGCAGTTGCCCGGTACCCTGCCGGCCATCGAGCAACTGCGCGAGCAGACCTGCAAGCGCAAGGAGCCCGTGCCACCGTCAGAGACCGATGAAGCCGTTGGCAGGGTCTGCCTGCAAGTGATTCTGGCCCGGCGAGCCCCCTTGCTGAGCAGCGTTTCCCTGAGCTATGAGACCACGCAACTGGCAATCTCCAACCCCCTCGGTCAGTGCCTGTCCGTCGCCAATGTGGTCGGTAATCTTCAGTCCAGATGCTTTCAGGCCAACTTATCGAAAGAGCTTTACGCTCCCCTGCGCGGTGCGATCGTACGGAAGCTGGGTGATAAGCCAACGAAGCATGTCTTTGATATTTCTGACGACGTTGAACGGGGGGCCGCGCGATGAATAGCGAACGCCTACAGGCCGGCGAGCGCCTGTTTCACAGCAGCGATCCCGCGCCGGCTGCGGTCGTGGGGGCAAGCCTCGTGTCGTTCGGCCAGGGGCTGTCTCCCCAGGATCGCGAAGACATCTGTCTGAGCAACCTGTATGCCCAGTTGGCAACGCGGTCGGCTTATCAGGACGGTTTGGTGGGCAGTTGGTTCAACTACTACAGGAACACGCTCAGGTACCTGGGGTGGGATTCGGCGCGTCCCCTCAGGCCTGGACAGGCGGGCGAGGGGTCAATGGCCGAGAGTGTTGCCCGGCAAATCTCCCAGTCATTCGATGAACGCTTTGCGCGCTCGGCGACTGATTCGATTGGCGCCCTGAAGCGCCACCCCAATGCCCTTGCGGCATTCGAACGGGCAAGCCTGCAGCATGATTCGGCGTTCTTCCAGGTGGTTCCCTGCCTGCCGAAATCGCCTGGGCGAATAGAGGTCGCGCTTTACCACAAGCAATTCAGCATTCGTAAAACGCTCTCGACCTTCCTTTTTTGGCCGATAGAGGAGGTTGTGCAAACCAGCCATGAAGAAATGGCGGTCGTGACGTTCAACACGCTGCATTACTCAATGTTCCGGGAAAAAGTCCTGCGCGCCGTTATCGCCGAGACGACCCGTAATATTCATGCGTTGAAATGTTGAACAGGGCTCCGGGCGTCAGCGGACGCCCTCGGACGAATGCGCGACGGTCTGGTTCTGCTGGTCACGCTGGGCCACCCAATGCTCGATCAGCTCGCGTAGCTGCGACAACTCCACCGGCTTGGCCATGTGCCCGTCCATCCCGGCTTGGCGGGCGCGTTCCTTGTGCTCGGCCAGGATGTGGGCGGTGAGCGCCACCACGGGAGTGCGGGTCCGCTGGTTGCCCATTTCCCAGGCGCGCAATTGCTGGGTGGCGGAAAACCCGTCGAGGATCGGCATTTCGCAGTCCATCAGGACCAGGTCGTAACGCTGCTCCTTCATGGCCTTGAGGGCTTCTTCGCCGTTGCTGGCGGTGTCGGGTTGCAGGTTGAGCTTGCCGAGCATGCCGCGGATGACCTTGGTGGAGATGCTGTTGTCCTCGGCCACCAGGATGCGGAAATCGCTCGGCACTTTCACCGGGAGGGGAGGGCCGGCGTTCACCTGTACATTCGTCGCCTGGCCCCGGTTGCGCTGGTTCAGCTCGTCCGCCAGGGTGGTCTTGAGGGTATAGCCGGCCACCGGTTTGGCGAGGATGCGCTTGACCCCGCTGTTGCGTGCCACGATCTTGCTCGGTGCATTGCTGATACCGGTGAGCATGATCAACAGGATGTCGTGGTTCAGGCTCGGGTCTTCCTTGATCTTGGCCGCCAGTTGCATGCCGGTCATGCCTGGCATGTTCTGGTCCAGCAACACCACGTCGAAATAATCGCGCAGGTGCGCCTTGGTGCGCAGCAGCGCCAGGGCTTCCTTGCCCGATGGCACTGCACTGACGTTCAGGCCCCAGGCGCTGCACTGTTGCACCAGTACTTTGCGGCAGGTGTCGTTGTCGTCGACGATCAATACCCGCGCCCCTTGCAGCGGGCCATCGAGGTCGGCAGTCGGATGTTCGAGGCGATCCGGGTCCAGCGGCAAGGTCAGCCACAAGGTACTGCCCTGGTTGCTGCCGCTTTTGATACCGAATTCCCCGTGCATCAGGATGATCAACTGACGGGCGATGACCAGGCCCAGGTTGCCCCCCAGGCGCGTGGCCGACAGGAAATTCTTGCTATGCAGCTCGGCGTGCATCAGCGTGTCGCGCTCTTCGGCGTCCATCGGCGTCCCGCTGTCCTGCACGGCGATGCGCAGGCGCGGCTGATTGCTGCGCTCGTCGAGGGCGACGACGATCAGCACTTCGCCCTCGTCGGTTTTCTTCAGGGCGTTTTCCAGCAGGCTCAGCAGCGCCTGGCGCAGTCGCGTCGGGTCACCGCTGATCACTCGCGGCACCTGGGGCTGGATGAAACTGATCAGCTCGACATTCTGCTGTTCGGCCTTGGCGCGGAAGATACTCAGGCAATCCTCGATCAGTGCATTGAGGTCGAACTGCACGTCGTCCAGTTCGATCTGCCCGGATTCGAGCCGGGAGATGTCGAGGATCTCGTTGATCAGGGTCAGCAGTTCATTGCCGGCGCTGTGGATCGTCTGCACGTAGTCGCGTTGCTTGACCGACAACGGCGTGCCCAGCAGCAGTTCGGTCATGCCCAGCACGCCGTTCATCGGGGTGCGGATCTCGTGGCTGATCTTGGCCAGGAACTCGGCCTTGGCATTGATCTCGGCATTGCTCGCCGCCAGGTCGCGGCTGATGCTGAACCGGCTTTCGTTGATCGAGCGCTGGCGCTCGCCCAGGGCGACACTCATCAACAGGCCGCTGATGCAGATGAAGATCAGCAGGGTGATGATCAAGCCCTGGGGAGGAACCTCCGTGAGCCCTTGCAGTGCCGGAAGGATGATCAGCGTGCCCAGGTTGAAGACCACCATGGCCGCGACGAACAGCCGGGCTGGGCGGTAGCCCTTTTGCCAGTGCCAGGCGCTGACGAGCAGCATGCTCAGGCCGGCCAGGGCCACGAGGGCATAGGTCATGATATTGAGCGGCAGCGTATTGACGAACAACAGCAACAGGCTGCACAGCATGACGAGCACGATGTCCCCCAGCAGCAGCCGATTCAACGGGTGCGGCCCCAGGGGCGCGAAGAAACGGTAGGCGAACATCAGGCCGCAGGGCGCCGTCAGCAACAAGGCCAGGTAGGCTCCGGGCGTCTGGACGGCTGGCCAGTCGGGCAGCCAGGCTCCGGCCAGATTCAGCAACAGCGCCAGGCTGAGCATCAGCAGTCCTTCACAGGCTGCCAGCCACAGGCAACTGCGTGAACGGGTGTAGGCGTAGCGGGTAAGGTTGTGCAGCACCAGCATGGCGATGCAGCCGAACAGCAACCCATAGATCAGTGTCTGGTTCTGATCGGCCGCGGCCACGACTGCCGATTGCAAGGTGATGTAGGGGCGCAGTTCATGGCGCGAGGACAGCCGCAGGTAGACGTCCAGCGATTTGTCGCTGCGTGGCAGGGGCAGCATCAAATCGTTGCTGGGGACCGCAGGTTCGGTGTGCGGCGTGGCATTGCCGCTGACTTGCTGGTCAACCAGGGTATCGCCGTCCAGCACGTAGAGGTTCAGGCGCGACAGGTCGGGCGCGAAGATGCGCAGGATCTGTTCATGCCGGTCGGGGGCCAGGCGGAAACGCAACCACAATGCCCCGCCGGGCTCGGCGGCCTGGAGACGGTCCAGGTCGATGGGGCTGAATTGATTGGTGTAGCGGGCAGAACGGATGTCGCTCAGCGTCAGGTCGCCCTGTTCGTCGAGCAATACGGCCCAGCCACTGCCTGGCGCGGCCTGGGCCGGGAGCATGCAGAGCAACGTCAGCAAGGTGACGGTAAGGCCTATGGCAATCCTGAGCCAGCGCACGGCGAAATCCCTTCGTAGGTTGATGCCAGAGTATAACTATGCGCGGCGCCGGAACAGTCAGGCAAGGGCCGCAGACCCTTGCCTGGCTGAATGGCTGGGTTATTCCAGATTTTCGCCACGCTCGCGGGCAATGGCGCGGTAGCCAATGTCCTTGCGGTAGAAGCAACCTTCCCAGTCGATCTCGGCGGCAAGCTTGTAGGCCTGCTGCTGAGCTTCGTCGACACTGGCGCCCATGGCGGTGGCGCAAAGCACGCGACCGCCGGCGGTGACCACTTGCCCGTCCTTCAACGCCGTGCCTGCATGGAAGACCTTGCCTTCCAGGCGGGCCGCGGCATCCAGGCCCTGGATCGCGCTACCCTTGGCGTAGTCGCCGGGGTAACCGCCAGCCGCCAATACGACACCGACGCTTGGGCGCGGGTCCCATTGGGCTTCGACCTTGTCCAGTGCCTGGGCCAGTGCGGCCTCGACCAGCAGGACCAGGCTCGATTGCAGGCGCAGCATCACCGGCTGGGTCTCAGGATCGCCGAAACGGCAGTTGAATTCGATGACTTTTGGGTTACCAGCCTTGTCGATCATCAGGCCGGCATAGAGGAAACCGGTGTAGACGTTGCCTTCCTCGGCCATGCCGCGCACGGTCGGCCAGATCACCTGGTCCATGACGCGCTGGTGTACTTGGGCGGTCACCACCGGGGCCGGGGAGTAGGCACCCATGCCGCCGGTGTTCGGGCCGCTGTCGCCGTCGCCGACACGCTTGTGGTCCTGGCTGGTGGCCATTGGCAGGACGTTCTTGCCATCGACCATAACGATGAAGCTGGCTTCCTCGCCGTCGAGGAACTCTTCGATCACCACGCGGGAACCGGCGTCACCGAAGGCGTTGCCGGCGAGCATGTCGCGCACGGCGTCTTCGGCTTCGGCCAGGGTCATGGCAACGATCACACCTTTACCGGCAGCCAGGCCGTCGGCCTTGATCACGATCGGTGCGCCTTTCTCGCGCAGGTACGCCAGGGCCGGTTCGATTTCGGTGAAGTTCTGGTAGTCGGCGGTCGGGATCTTGTGACGCGCCAGGAAATCCTTGGTGAACGCTTTCGAGCCTTCCAACTGCGCGGCACCGGCGGTCGGGCCGAAGCAGTCCAGGCCACGGGAGCGGAACAGATCGACCACGCCGGCGACCAGCGGCACTTCCGGGCCGACGATGGTCAGCGAGACGTTCTTCTCGGCGAAGTCGGCCAGTTGTTCCAGGGCCAGCACGTCGATGGCGACGTTTTCGCATTTGGCTTCGATGGCGGTGCCGGCATTGCCCGGTGCCACGAAAACCTTCTGCACGCGTGGATCCTGGGCCACTTTCCAGGCCAGGGCGTGTTCGCGGCCACCGCTGCCAATGATCAAAACATTCATTTCAAAAACCTCGGATGACGCTGATGGGGCTGATCGTTCCCACGCTCTGCGTGGGAATGCCTCTACGGACGCTCTGCGTCCAGGGACGCAGAGCGTCCCGGGCTGCGTGCCCACGCAGAGCGTGGGTACGATCAAGCAAATTAGTGACGGAAGTGGCGCATGCCGGTGAATACCATCGCAATCCCTGCCTCATCAGCAGCGGCGATCACTTCGTTGTCACGCATCGAACCACCCGGCTGGATCACGGCGGTGATGCCGACCTTGGCCGCGTTGTCGATGCCGTCGCGGAACGGGAAGAACGCATCGGAGGCCATGACTGCGCCTTGTACCTGCAAGCCGGCGTGCTCAGCCTTGATGGCGGCGATGCGGGCCGAGTTCACGCGGCTCATCTGGCCGGCGCCGACACCGATGGTCTGGCGGTTCTTGGCGTAGACGATGGCGTTGGATTTTACGTACTTGGCGACTTTCCAGGCGAAGATCAGGTCGTTGATTTCCTGCTCGCTCGGGGCGCGCTTGGTCACTACTTTCAGGTCTTCGCTGCCGATCATGCCAATGTCGCGGCTCTGGACCAGCAGGCCGCCATTGACGCGCTTGTAGTCCCAGGCCGGCACACGGTCGGCCGACCATTGGCCGCAGGCCAGCAGGCGAACGTTGGCCTTGGCGGCAACGATGGCGCGGGCTTCTTCAGTGACCGAAGGGGCGATGATCACTTCGACGAACTGGCGCTCGACGATGGCCTTGGCGGTCGCGGCGTCCAGCTCACGGTTGAAGGCGATGATGCCGCCGAAGGCCGATTCGGTGTCGGTGGCGTAGGCCAGTTCGTAGGCCTGGCGGATGCCGCCCTCGGCGTCCGGGCTCACCGCCACGCCGCACGGGTTGGCGTGCTTGACGATCACGCAGGCGGGCTTGACGAAGCTCTTCACGCATTCCAGCGCGGCGTCGGTGTCGGCCACGTTGTTGAACGACAGTTCCTTGCCCTGCAACTGGGTGGCGGTGGCAATGCCGACTTCGGCAGGCTTGGCTTCCACGTAGAACGCCGCGCTCTGGTGCGGGTTCTCGCCGTAGCGCATTTCCTGGGCCTTGACGAACTGGGTGTTGAAGGTGCGCGGGAATTCGCTGCGGCCTTCGGTCGACAGGGTTTCAGCGGCCTGGTTCACGGTGCCCATGTAGTTGGCGATCATGCCGTCGTAGGCGGCGGTGTGTTCGAAGGCCTTGAGCATCAGGTCGAAACGCTGGGCGTAGGTCAGGCCGCCGGCCTTGAGGTTTTCCAGCACGCTGGCGTAGTCGCTGGCGTTGACCACGATGGCCACGTCCTTGTGGTTCTTGGCCGCCGAGCGGACCATGGTCGGGCCGCCGATGTCGATGTTCTCGATGGCAGTTGGCAGGTCGCAGCCGGGCTTGTTGATGGTGGCTTCGAACGGGTAGAGGTTGACCGCTACCAGGTCGATCGGCTTGATGCCGTGTTCGTTCATGATGGCGTCGTCGATGCCGCGACGGCCCAGGATCCCGCCGTGGATTTTCGGGTGCAGGGTCTTGACCCGACCGTCCATCATTTCTGCAAAACCGGTGTAGTCCGCGACTTCCACTGCGGCGACGCCGTTGTCCTGCAGCAGCTTGAAGGTCCCGCCGGTGGAGAGAATCTCGACGCCCAGCTGTTGCAGCTCGCGGGCGAATTCGAGGATCCCGGTCTTGTCGGAGACGCTGATCAAGGCGCGGCGGATCGGCAGGCGGGTGGTCTGGTCGGTCATTTCAATTTCCATCAAAAGCAAGGGAAGTCAGCAAAAAAGGCGACCGTTTTTTACGCGGGCGCCTTTCTGGTTTGATTGAATGCTTACAGCAGATCGTACTGCTTGAGTTTCTTGCGCAGGGTGCCGCGGTTCAGGCCCAGCAGCTCACTGGCTTTGGTCTGGTTGCCCTTGACGTAGTTCATCACGCTTTCGAGCAGAGGCGCCTCGACTTCGGAAAGCACCAGGTTGTACACATCCGTGACGGCAGCGCCCTCAAGGTGGGCGAAATAATTGTGCAGCGCCTTCTCGACACTCCCGCGAAGGGTCTGGCCTTCTTCGCTGGGCGTATTGAGGTGCTGTTTCAAATTCACGTTGTCGCTCACGGGTGTTGTTCCACTCACTAAAGTCTCGGTCATCATCGTCATGCGGCCACCCCTTCGTCCCCTGTCAGGCTCTTGTAACGCTCAGCGAAGAACGCCTGAACGTCGGCGCATTGTGCTTGCGTACCATCCAAACGATTGAAACGGGCGCGAAACTCCCTGGCGCCCGGCAGGGTTGCGAGATACCAGCCCACATGCTTGCGAGCGATGCGTACGCCCATGACTTCTCCGTAGAAGGCATGTAGCGCGGCCAGATGCTCTAGCAGAATACGTTCCACCTCGGACAACTGCGGCGCCGCGAGCTTTTCGCCCGTGCGCAGGAAGTGTTCGATCTCACGAAAAATCCATGGCCGCCCCTGGGCGGCCCGGCCGATCAACAGGCCATCGGCACCGGTCGCGTCGAGCACGTACCGGGCCTTCTCGGGCGAATCGATGTCGCCATTGGCAAACACCGGAATCGACACCGCCTGCTTGATCGCGGCGATGGTGTCGTACTCGGCGTCGCCGGTGTACAGGTCGGCACGGGTGCGGCCGTGGACCGCCAGCGCCGTGATGCCCGCCTGTTCGGCGATCTTCGCCACCACCAGGCCATTCTTGTTCTCCCGGTCCCACCCGGTGCGGATCTTCAGGGTCACCGGCACATCGACCGCGGCGACGACCGCCTGCAGGATCTCGGTGACCAGTGCTTCATCTTTCAACAGTGCCGAGCCTGCGGCCTTGTTGCAGACTTTTTTTGCCGGGCAACCCATGTTGATGTCGATGATCTGCGCCCCCAGCTCGACGTTCGCCCGGGCCGCTTCCGCCAGCATCTGTGCGTCGCCACCGGCGATCTGTACCGAGCGGGGCTCGGGATCACCTTCGTGGATCATGCGCAGACGCGATTTGCGGGTGTTCCACAAACTCATGTCGCTGGTGACCATTTCCGAAACCACCAATCCTGCACCCAGTCGCTTGCACAGCTGACGAAAGGGCTGGTCGGTGACCCCCGCCATAGGGGCGAGAATCAGGCCGTTCTGCAATGTATATGGGCCGATGCGTACCGCCGACATAGGACTTCCCTGAAGTGGGGTCGGATCATGAGACTTCGAAAAAGGGTTGGCATGATACCCGCTCTCGATGACTGGATAAAGATCGAATTGGATAAAATCTGAACAGCTATTTTGTTATCGCCAGCGGTTTGGTCTGGGTAGGGTCAGTCAGAAAGTTGCCGTCAATTGGCCGACCCTGGCCGGCTTCATTCCGGGGAATGGAAGCTCAGACTGTAGTTCACCGCTTTGGGGCCAGGGTCCAGGATATCCAGCGCGATGTGAATGGGCGTCTGGGGCGGCATTTCGCCGCGGTCCTCGAGGTCGCCACCCAGGTACTCGCCGGGCTTGAAGCGACGGCTGGCGATCAGGTGTCCGTTGAGGTCGGCAAAGCGCAGTTCCAGCAACGGAAAAGGTTGGGAGAAGGGCGCACGGTTGTAGATGATCGCGTCCACCACCAGGGCACCGCTGAACTCCGGATGGCTGCGCACCACCAGGTTGCTGCTCTTGATCTTGGCGATGTCGACCTTGGACGGTACTTCGCAGCCGATGGTCGGACAGATTTGCAGGAACCACGGCCGGTACTGGTCCTGGCGGGCCAGTTCTTCGAAATGGTAGGCGATGTACTGGCCGCCCAGGGCCGCGCTGGCGAGCAGTATCAGCAGGCCCCACAACAAGCGTCGGCCCCAGGGCGAGCGGCGTTTGCGCCAGTCCAGTTGCAACGGGTCGTCGTCCAGGTCGTGGAGGGCTTCGGCGCGTATCCCCGGCTCCTGGCGTTCCCGTGACTTGCGCAACGGTGCCAACTGCTCGGGTTCGTCGTCGTGGTCGTCGGTGGCGGACAGGCGCTCGAGGTGTTCGTCGGGCTCGTCGTCCGGCGCCAGGTGGAGAGGGGCGACAGGCTCGTCGTCCGGTTCCAGTGGTTCAAGGGCCAGGGATAGCGACGGCTCGGTGCGCGGTGGCCGGGCCGGTTCGTGGGGTTCGAACGGTTCGATGGTGTCCTGGAGGACGGCTTCGGCGCGCTCGCTGGAAGATTCGCTGTACAGGCTGTCGGGCCAGGCTTGCTGTTCGCTGGAGAGCGAGTCGCGTTGCGCGCTGAGGTTGTCTTCCCGGCGCCGGCCGGTATTTCCTGGCGCGCGATTGTCGCGCCGCTCCAGGCGCGCCAGTTCCTTGTCCAGATCATCCAGATCCAGCTCGGCAGCGCTCCATTGTTTCTGGCTGATCGCCCGGGGCGGGGCTTCGACCGCCGGCTTGGAGGTCGGCACGACGGCAGGCGCCGCTTGTTTGGCAGTGCGTTGTTCCAGCAACTGTCGTGCGGCATTGAACACTTGCAGGCACGAGCCGCAACGAACCACCCCGCGGGCCACGCTCAATTGAGCATGGCTGACGCGAAAACGGGTATGGCAATGCGGGCACTGGGTGACGAAACTGTCAGTCATGCGGCAATCCGGTGGATACAGGCGGTCATTCTAGCGCCGACGTCCGGTGATGCGCACCCAGCCATCGCGATTGGCGATCGGGTCCAGGTCAAAGTCCGCGGCATAAGCGGCGGCGACTTCTTCACCCTGTTCGGCCAAGATGCCTGACAGTGCCAGGCGTCCGCCCGGCTTGACCAGGCTCGACAGTTGCGGCGCCAGGGACACCAGCGGGCCGGCGAGGATGTTGGCCACCAGGACGTCGGCCTGGACCTGTGGCAAGTCCTGCGGCAAGTACAGCGGGAACGATGCTTCGGCAATGTTGTTTCGCCCGGCGTTGTCGCGGGACGCTTCCAGGGCCTGGACGTCGATGTCGGTGCCTACCGCTTCCCTGGCGCCCAACAGCAGCGCGGCAATCGCCAGGATCCCCGAACCGCAGCCGAAGTCGAGTACGTTGCAGCCCTTCAGGTCCTGGCCGTCGAGCCATTCCAGGCACAGTGCGGTGGTCGGGTGGGTGCCGGTGCCGAACGCCAGGCCCGGATCCAGCAGCAGGTTGACTGCGTCCGGCTCTGGCGCGGCGTGCCAGCTCGGGACGATCCACAGGCGCTGGCCGAAACGCATCGGCTGGAAATTGTCCATCCAGCTGCGTTCCCAGTCCTGGTCCTCGATCACTTCGCTGTGATGTTCGGGCAGCGGGCTGCCGGTCAGCAGCTCGAGGTGGGCCAGCACGCTGGCCGCCTCGGTGCCGCCTTCGAACAGGGCCAGCAGGTGGGTGTGGGACCACAGCGGGGTGGTGTTGAGCTCCGGCTCGAAGATCGGCTGGTCTTCGGCGTCCATGAAGGTTACCGATACGGCGCCTACTTCAAGAAACGCGTCTTCGTAGGTTTCGGCTTGTTCCGGGCTGATGGCCAGACGTACTTGCAGCCAAGGCATGGCGGGCACCTTTGGAAAAAATCTACAGGGGGCAGCGCAGGGCTGCAAAGGCGCGCAGTGTACGCCAGGTCGCCGCCAAAGTGGATAAGCGAGTCTCGCGCCATCCGGGTGGGTGTTTCGATATATATATGTATGCCATGGGCGTATCGCCGGGCGGATAAGGTGCCGGTCCACACAGCAGGGAGGAATGTGTATGGACATCACTGCCGAACGGCAAAGCAACATGGCGCGCACGGGGTCGGTCTCTTCCCCGCAGGCGGCGACTGTACAAATGACCCTGGAGAGATTGACGCGTTGGCAGGTGGCTATCGACGCGCGACTGCAAACCCAGATGAGCTTGCTGGAGGTACTGGAGGAGTACCTGCTGGTCGAGCTGCGCACCCATTATCACCAAGGCAACATCGATCCTCACTTCATTGACACCCTGCTCGACACGGTGTTGCAGCGCATGATCGATCAGAAACCACTGGTTAGCGATGAAGAGCAGGATGCGCCCTATCGCTGGCCGGACGGGGCTGACCTGGGTTTCCCGACTGAGCGCCAGGCGGTTATCGTCCAGGCGGTGGAGAGTGTCGCCTCGGGTTTTATTTATCACTACAAAGACTATTTGCGACGTCATTGGCGAATGGCGGAGCGCGACGCCTCGCTTGAAGCGCTGCTCGGGCACAAGCTCGATGAGCACATGGCTGCAGTTGAGCTGCTGTTCCAGCCTGGTCCGCTGGAGGGCCAGGGGGGCGATGAGCTCAGGGAGAAAATCGAAGCGCTCCAGCACCGCTGGCGGCAGATGAGTCAATTGACCGCATTGGCGACGACGCAGGAGCGTCAAGACCTCGAGGCCATCGCGCGTTTGCAGTTGCCTGATTGGTTGCGAGGGCTAGGCGAAGTTGATCGTAAAAAGCTGAAGGCTTTCCAGGACCAGACTACCCAGGCCCAGGCGTTGCTGGATGGGCTGCTCGATGGCCTGGCTTCGCTGCAGGCTTTTGCCCGGCACCTGGCCAAGGACTATGTCCGACGTGAACGGGACATGGAGGTCGAGCCGGACAGCATTCGAGTGCAGTTGCAATGGCGAAGTGTAATGGGGCAGCCGGTGCAAACCCGCAGCCTGAGCGAGCTGCTGGCGGCCGGTCCAGTCAGGCCGGACGCCGTGTCGGTGTTCCTGGTGGAAAACGGCGCCATGCTGCGTAACCAGCCGCTTTCCCCGGCGTTCATCAGCCAAATGCTGGCAGAGCTCGATGCCCCGGCCGGGTACCGGCAGGCATTGGTCGAGCGGTATGGCCGAGGGGATCTGAAAGACGCCATGCTCGATTGGTTCACGGCACGCTTGCAGCAAAGTGCGTTCATTGCCCGCTGTGCGGGTCACTTGACGGTGGCCAACCATGAGGCCGTCAAGGCGCTATGGGAGGGCGAGGCTTCGGCATCGTCCGTCGGCGTTCTACGGGTCAGTTGCCTGGTACTTCCAAACGCGTTGAAGTGTGCCGACTTTCTCCTGTTCCATCGCCAGGACCTGCAAGGCGACCTGCTGCTGTACGCCCCCGACAAGCCGGATGGCCAGGAGTGGATCGAATTGCCCTCGCTTTGGGCCGTGAGTGTGGAGATAGGTGCCTGGACCCGCAGCGAAGCCGGCCGCGAGTACCTGCTGCAACGGATTTCTCCAGCGGACCGAAGCGTGGCCCGGGAGTACTTTACCCGCGTGGCAGACAAGCCGGCGACATGGGATTCAAGCCAGGATCCCAGGGGCGCGGTGGAAGGTTTCAGGGCATGCCTTGAAGACATCGTAGCAAGGGGCCTGGACAACAACCTGGCGCAAGTGGAACTGGACGAAGCGCCTCGCTGGTACGCCGCCCTGCCGCTCGATGCGCGGCGAAACATCAGCACCTTGAGTCAGGAGCTGGAGGTCCATCAGCAGGTGTTCAATCAGCAGTTGGTGGGTTACGAAGTCTTCGTGGATTTCGCCAAGCGTATCGTCACGCAGGCGATTGCGCCTTACATGCGCAGCAAGGGCGTGCAGGCACCGGTCGATCCTGCGACGGTGCTCATCGACTACAACCCGGGCTTGGCAGACGGCAAGACCAAAGTCGCCAGCCTGCTGGAGCTTGCCATCCACGGGTATGACGACAACTCGGGTATCGACAATCCCAGAAAAGGTGTGCGCTCGTCGGTGGGGCAGGACCTGGGGCAGGTCCGCAGTGCGGAGCTTGCGTCCTATATCCGGCGGGCATACCTGGGTGAGCAATATGCGCGACAGGTCCGCCGCAGGTTTCTCGATGCCCGTGCCCCGGAATACGCCCAGCGGCGCAATGCCTACCGCAACCTGCTGTTGACCCGGATGGACCGTGACCTGCGTGTCGCAACGGGCAAATCCCAGTTGGGTGCCAGTGAGTTCTGGTGGCTCACCCGGCAAGTCACCCTTCTGGGTGAGTCGGTGTCGGTGTCCGGTCCGGTGTATTCGGGGAGCGTCGTGCAGCGCGAAGGAGTGATCAGGTTTTCCATCGGCGGCCATATCGTGATGGGCGCCTATGTCTTTGCCTACTTCGACCCGAAGGGCGCCTATTGGCTGTACACGCCCGATGCTCCGGACGGAGTCACGTTTCGCCGGTACCAGGACTTTTCCGGGGCGGTCGCCACGCGCTTGCATGACTATGTGCTGGAACGGGTTGCCCTCGGTGCCCGCGCGGCCGTCAGGCGTTCATTGGCGGCGCTGGCGGCGACGAGCATTGGCGTCGACACATTGCGCGAGTTCAATCGAGTGAACGATATCCAGGCGGAGTTCGATGCCTACATCGAGCGCGCCATCAGCGATGTGGAAGACGTCACCAAGAGTCGCGCCGAGGTGATCAGGCGGCAGGTCATCAAGGGGCTGCTGTTTGCATCGGCTCCCGTGTGCCTGGTTTATCCGCCCTTCGCCTTGCTGCTGGATGTCGCCTTCATTGCCGTCAGCGTCAAACAGGCCGCCGAGGCGCATGGGCAGGGCGACACGGATCGTGCGTTGGGCCACTGGTTGATGGCTTCCTGGGGCCTGTTGTTCGCAGCCTTGGGGGGCGGGACCCTTGCTCCGCTACTGGGGCGGGCAGCCAGGAGCCTGAAGCTTGTCGTGAAGCCTGTGTCACTGTCCGAGCAGCGCTTGAGACGCGTGACGCCGCTGATTGCCAAAGAGACCGGGCCAGTCATCCAGCCCATACATTTCAAGCCGAAACAGGCAGTTGGCAAAGCGCCTGAGAATCTGGAGCTGGTAACCGGGGAAAGTATCTTCCAGGGCACCTATCGCAGCCCGTCCAGCGCATCGCAGCCACACACTACTTATTACATCCGCAGTAAAGGCAAGTACTACCAGGTGAAGGAGGATCCTCACTTTGGCGGTTTGTGCCTGGTGGATGCCAGTCGCCCCGGTGCCTTGTACAACCTGCCTATCCGCAGGGTGGGGAAGGGCAAGTGGGTACACAACGACGTCGGCTTGAAAGGAGGCAATGATCAAGTGCTTGTCCTCGGCCGAGTGAGCGATCTACGGGAGGCGTTTCCCGCCCATGTCTTCCCGGACGTATCAAGGGGGGCGTTGCAGGGCGAGGCTGTGGTGGCAAGGTTCAGCGAGGCCGCGGCGGACAACTATCTGTTCTCCCTGAACGCGCAGACATGCGTGATCGCGTCGTTGTATAACCCGGCCACCAAGACAGGGGCGGTTATCCATTTCGATCACAATATCCGCGCGCTGATCGAGCGCAGCCTCCGGGACGTGACGCAACGCCTGGGAGCCAGCGCAAAGGATATTCGTTCGACCCTGGTGGGTGGCGACTGGTTGACGGGGGCGGACATCGGCGGGCGGGTCAGGTCGGCGATGCGGCGCCAGGGGCTGCGGCCCACCTGGGATCACTGGTCGTATTCGTCCTGCTTCGGCAACACCTACGGTGTATCGCTGGATTTGCGCAATGGCGTGACGTCGGTTTTCAAGACGTCCCGCACCCAGGTCGAACGCTACTACATACCGGTGCTGGCGAGGGCGAAACAGGGTTCTGATCCGGTGTCGGTGCGGGCTCGTGGGTTCATGACGCGCGTGCGCAGCGAGCCGCTGGTGGCCAATGCCAGTGGTGCCGTGCTCACCCCGCAGGGGCGGCCAGCGACTGCGGCGCAGATCGAAGCCCACGCGTTCCCTACGGTGGCGCTGAGCTGATCCACTGGATTGTCATCTTGAAGAACAGGCAAAAAAAGACCCCGGCCAATGGACCGGGGTCTTTTCACACCACTTGGAATATCAGTGCTGGTTGCCCAGCTTGTGTTCCAGGTAGTGGATGTTGACGCCGCCTTTGCAGAAGCCTTCGTCGCGTACGAGGTCGCGGTGCAGCGGGATGTTGGTCTTGATCCCGTCGACCACGATTTCGTCCAGCGCATTGCGCATGCGCGCCATGGCTTCGTCACGGGTCGCCCCGTAGGTGATCAGCTTGCCGATCAACGAATCGTAGTTCGGCGGAACGGCATAACCGCTGTACAGGTGCGAATCGACGCGAACGCCATTGCCGCCCGGGGCATGGAAATGCTTGACCGTGCCTGGGCTTGGCATGAAGGTTTTCGGGTCTTCGGCGTTGATCCGGCATTCCAGTGCGTGACCGCGGATGACCACGTCATCCTGGGTAAACGACAGCTTGTTGCCGGCGGCGATGCTGAGCATCTCCTTGACGATGTCGATACCCGTGACCATTTCCGAAACCGGGTGCTCCACCTGAACACGGGTGTTCATTTCGATGAAGTAGAAACGACCGTTCTCGTACAGGAACTCGAAGGTGCCGGCGCCGCGATAGCCGATGTCGATGCAGGCCTTGACGCAACGCGCCAGGACTTCCTCGCGAGCCTGCTCGTCGATGCCCGGTGCCGGCGCTTCTTCGAGGACTTTCTGGTGACGACGTTGCAGCGAGCAATCGCGGTCGCCCAGATGGATCGCATGGCCCTGCCCGTCGGACAGCACCTGGACTTCGACGTGGCGTGGGTTGGTCAGGAATTTTTCCAGGTAGACCATCGGGTTGCCAAACGCTGCGCCCGCTTCGGAGCGGGTCAGTTTCGCCGAGGAAATCAGGTCTTCTTCCTTGTGTACCACGCGCATGCCACGACCACCGCCGCCGCCAGCGGCCTTGATGATCACCGGATAACCAACTTCGCGACCGATGCGCAAAGCGGTTTCTTCGTCTTCAGGCAGCGGGCCGTCGGAACCCGGAACGGTTGGCACGCCCGCAGCGATCATGGCGTGTTTGGCCGAAACCTTGTCGCCCATCAGGCGGATGGTGTCGGCTTTCGGACCAATGAAGGCAAAACCGGAGTTTTCGACCTGTTCGGCGAAGTCGGCGTTTTCCGCCAGGAAACCGTAGCCCGGGTGAATGGCGGTGGCGCCGGTCACTTCGGCAGCGGCGATGATCGCCGGGATGTGCAGGTAGGAGTGCGCAGCCGACGCCGGACCGATGCAGACGGATTCGTCTGCCAGGCCCAGGTGCATCAGTTCTTTGTCGGCCTTGGAGTAAACGGCGACGGTCTTGATGCCCATCTCTTTGCAGGCACGCAGAATCCGCAGGGCGATCTCACCGCGGTTAGCGATCAGAACTTTTTCCAACTTCGCAGTCATCAAAGGCTCTCCGCGGTTCAAACGATGGTGAACAGCGGTTGGTCGTACTCAACCGGCTGGCCGTCTTCGACGAGGATGGACTCGATCACACCGCTGGTTTCAGCTTCGATGTGGTTCATCATCTTCATGGCTTCGACGATGCACAGGGTGTCGCCTTTCTTCACGGTCTGGCCGACTTCAACGAAGGACGGCGAGGATGGCGAAGACTTGCGATAGAACGTGCCCACCATTGGCGAACGGGCAACAGTGCCGTTGAGCGCTGGCGCAGCCGGTGCGGCTGGCGCGGCTGCGGCAACCGGCGCTGCTGCTGGAGCAGGCGCGGCGGCTGGAGCATGCATCGGTGCCGGTGCATAGAACTGCTGGGCCGGGGTCTTGCTGTGGCGGCTGATGCGTACGGACTCTTCGCCTTCCTTGATCTCAAGCTCGTCGATGCCGGACTCTTCCAGCAATTCGATCAATTTCTTAACTTTACGGATATCCATGAATCATCAACTCCCAAGGGTCGGTCAGGGGCGTTTAACGCTTGTTTTCAAGCTGTCGCCTGTCTTTCAAGCTGCTCTAGAGCGGCCTCCAGGGCCAGTCGGTAACCGCTGGCGCCAAGGCCGCAGATCACTCCCACCGCTACATCGGAGAAGTAAGAGTGATGGCGGAAAGGTTCGCGTTTGTGCACGTTAGACAAATGCACTTCGATGAATGGGATGCTCACCGCCAGCAGCGCGTCACGTAATGCGACGCTTGTGTGTGTAAAAGCTGCTGGATTGATCAAAATGAAGTCCACGCCTTCGCCACGCGCGGCATGGATACGGTCGATCAATTCATATTCGGCGTTGCTTTGCAGATAGAGCAAATGATGGCCGGCGGCGCGGGCCCGCTGTTCCAGGTCCTGGTTGATCTGGGCCAGTGTCACAGCGCCATAGACGCCCGGTTCACGGGTGCCCAGCAGGTTCAGGTTGGGTCCATGCAGGACCAATAGGGTCGCCATCTGCTGTTCCTTGTTATCTGTGAGCAGGTATCAGAACCTGGCGACTATGCCGCAAAGCCTTTGTGACTGTCCAGTTCTCTGCAATAGCCAGCACGATGACCGATGTTTGCGCGAAATTTGTGACCATGGTCTCTGATCCGGTCATACGGTTGCAAACCGCACCCCGTGGGGGCATCAATTCCAGGGGCCCCTCGAATCAATGTGAGCGAGCTTGCTCGCGATGGCGGCGGCACATCCAGCATCGAAGCAAGCTGACCCACCGCTATCGCGAGCAAGCCCCCATAGTGCTTCATGCAGTCTGTGGCGCTAAACCCGAAAGGCCTGCACGGCGGTGTGCAAACGTCCGCCCAGCACCAGCAGATTGTCACCCTGTTCCCGCCCCTGTCCGATGCGCAGCAGGTTGTCGCCGCCCAGTTGGTGAATCCGCTCGCTGTGATCGCGGATTTCGCTGACGGCGCCGCTTTGTTGGGCGGTGACGTCGGCGATGCGTACTGCCGTGTCGGAGATGGTCTGGATGGCGCCGACGATCTCATCCAGCGCGCCGTCGGCCGCTTGCGCCTGGTTGGCGGTGGCTTCGGCGTGTTCGACCTGGGCGCGCATGCCGTCCACCGATTGGCGTGCGGCCTGTTGCAGACGGGCGATCAGTGTCTGGATTTCGGCGGTGGCACCGGCCGTGCGTTGGGCCAGGGAGCGGACTTCCTCGGCCACCACCGCGAAACCCCGGCCCATTTCCCCGGCGCGGGCCGCTTCGATGGCGGCGTTGAGGGCCAGCAGGTTGGTCTGGTCGGCAATCGAGCGAATCACCGTCAGCACGCCACCGATGGTGGCCGACTCCTCGGCCAGTTGTTCGATCATCTGCGCGTTGCCTTGCACTTCGCCCACCAGCGCATGCAGACCGGTGAGGCTCAGGCCAATGACCTTCTGCCCTTGTTCCACGGCATGCCCGGCGCTGCGGCTGGCGTCTGCGGCCTGGCTGGCATCGCCGGCCACCTGCTGGATCGTCGCTTCCAGTTCGCTGAGGGAGTCGCGGATCAGCGCCGTGTCGCTGGCCTGATCCTCGGCGCCGCTGTGCAGCTCGCCACTCAACTCGGCCAGGGTACGGCTGCTGCCGGCGACCTGTTCGGCGTTCACCCGAATGGTGCCCACCAGATCCACCAGATAAGCCCGCAGGCGATTGAGCGACGCTTCGATGTCTTGCAGTTCGCGGTTGCTGGCGCCCACGTGGATGTCACGGCTGAAATCCCCTTCGGCCCAGGTCGACAGGGCCGGCGCCAGGTGCGTCAAGGTCCGCGCCAGGCGTCGCTGCAAGGTGTCGATGAGCAGGGCGATCAGCAGGATCAGGCCAATCATTACCCCTTGGATCAAGCGAACCTCTCCCTGAATCTGCCCATGCTGGGCGCGCACCGCTGGTTCCATGGCATCGATCGCCTGTTGTACATCGGCGATTTTCAGGTGCGTGGCGCTGCTCAGTTCGGTGCGTTTCTGGATCAGTTCACGGGTGCGGGCCAATTCTGCCGGGTAACGACCGAGCAGGCTGTTTAGCTCGCGCTTGAGGGCGATGCCCGCATCTTCGGCGGCGGTTTTTTCCTGGATTTGCAAACCCATCAGCGCGGCGAAATCATCGCTGCCTGATTCGCTGCTGGCGGTGACGCCCAGCAGTGGCAGGTTGTCGAGGCGTTCGGCCTCCACACGGATGCTCGCCAGTTCCCGCTCGACGTCGGCGGCCAATTCGCTGCGGCCACTGCTGACCAGTTTGTCCCGCGTGAGGGATAGGCGGCCCAGGTGCTGCGACGCGGCAAACAGCGCGGGCAAGTAGGCCGGGGCGCCATTGGCGTATTGGGCCAGTTGATCGAGGCTGGCGCTCAACTCTCGTTCGGCCTGTAGCAGCAAGGCCTGCGGATCACCGGCCAGTTTGCCGGCGGCCAGCAGATCGGTCTTGCTGAAGCTGTCGAGGTTCGCCAGGCTCGGGCGCAGGGTCTTGGCCATTTCCGGGGGAAATTGATCCAGGTCTTTTTGCAGGGTTTCCAGCGCCTGGGTGGCGGTGCTCAAGCGCAGGGCATCGCCGCTGGCCAGATAGTCCTCGATGTTGCGCGCCACTTCGCCCTGGAATTGTTGCGACAGGCCCAGGTAGCGCTCCATCAGCAGATAGGGTCGCTCCAGGGCAATCTGCGACCACCACAGCGTGGCGCCGAGGCCGAGGCACACGGTAACTAAAAGAAGGGTATTGAGATTGGTCAGCAGCTTCAGGCGCATCAAGTGTCTACCAGGGGCAGAATCGTAAGCGCTTGAAGTTATTGCGTTTGCGTTACAGGTTTATGACCGAATCGGTCGATTCCGATGAAAAGGTGGCACTTTGCTTTGATTGGCGGGCGCTCTGTATCCGGTTGCGCCCGGCATGCTTGGCGCGATACAGCGCTTCATCCGCCTGGCTGGCCATCATCAGGCTGTCGGAGTCATCGCTCATCTCCACCACGCCGGCGCTGAAGGTGCACCACAAATCATGGGGCTGGGCTGGATAGTGGATTTCGGCAAAGCGCTGGCGAATTTCATCCAGCACTTTGCAGGCGGCGTCGATGTCGGTGTCGGGCATGACGATGGCGAACTCTTCGCCGCCGTAACGGCCGATGAAGTCGGTCTTGCGCAGGCGTTGCTTGAGAAACAGCGCCAGGCTCTTGATCACCCGGTCGCCCATGGGGTGGCCGTGGCTGTCATTGACCCGTTTGAAATGGTCGATATCGAGCATGGCAAAGCTCAGGGGCTTGCCTTCGCGACGAGCGCGAAAGCTGCAATCCTCGAGCAGTTGCAGGATATGGGTGTGGTTGTACAGGCCGGTGAGGCTGTCGCGCACCATCCGCGCCTTGAGGTTGCGTGCCCGGGCGGCACGGTTGCGCACCGTGGTGATCAGGTGCCGGGGCTTGATCGGTTTGGTCAGGAAGTCGTCGCCACCTTCGCTCATGGCATCGAGTTGCTTGTCCAGGTCGTCTTCGGCGGACAGGTAGATGATCGGCACGCTGACGTAGCGGTCGTTGTGACGTATCACCTTGGCCAGTTCCGTGCCGGTGCAGGCCGGCATGTACATGTCGAGAATGATCAGGTCGGGTTGGAAGTCCGCGAGTTCGGCCATGGCCTGGATCGGCTCGATCAGCGTGCGGGTGATGATGCCGGCGCTATTGAGCAAGCGTTCGGTATGCATGGCCTGGGCACGGGAGTCATCGATGATCAGCACTTTGTACGGATCGTACTGGGCAACGCAGGTCAGCACTTCGATCTTTTCCAGCAGGCTCGAGGCTTCGAGGGTGCCGGTGAGAAACTCCTGCCCACCGGCACGCACCGCGGCCAGGCGTGTCGGCGTGTCGGTTTCCAACAAACTGAAGAACAACAGCGGCAGCGGCTGCTCCAGGCCTTCCTGGGCTTCGGCGGCCAGTTTCAGGCCCGCGCCGGGTCCGCTGAAATCCACATCCATGACAATCGCCGCCGGCAGGCGCTCGACCATGGAGGCGCGGAACCCCGCGACGCTGTCCAGCGCCTGGGCGCCGAGGCCGAAGAACTCCAACTGCTTGGCCAGGCGCTCGGCGCGGTCATGATCTTGCAGCAACACGTAGATGGGTTTGCGCAGCGGCGGCAGGAAGGTTTGTTCGAGTTGGTCGCCATGACGCAGGCCGGTACGCGACAAGCGCTGCATCAAGCGGTTGATTTCGGTGATCAGGTGGCTGCTCAGGCGCCCACGATTGGCGTCCACCGCTTGCAGTGACTGGCTGATGCCTTGGGCCAACTGGGCGTGCTCGGGCTGTTCGAAGCGCTCGGCAAAGCGCAGCAGGCGCAGGTTGGCTTCGCTGAGCTCCGACAGGTCGGTGCTTGACCACTCACTGCGTTGCAGGCGCTGCCAAATCTCCAGGATCTGACGAGCCTGATGAATTACCCGCTGGGCAAAGTGGTGCTTGAGGCGCTCACGGCTGGGGTCTTCTGGCTCGGTCATATCCTGACTACTAGTTAGGGTGCATGCTGAGATCGACTGGTGGCTCTATGCTAGCACCTCTTTTCCTCTGCATGAGTGTCATACGTCAATATTCTGTCCAGTCGCGAAATTCAGTTTGTGACTGACCAGTCTCGTAGGCCGATGGCAACGCTTCCTTTATAGTGCTGTTCGATTGCCCTGTCGCGCCCGGCATGATGGGCGCCGCATTATCGCGTTTCAAATCAGGCACGATGGCGTAGGGTTGTGGTCGAACCGAGAACTCAAGTGATTGAAGGGATATCACCATGCTGGACTGGAAAAACCGCGCGGGCAGCGCGCCTGAACGTGCCGCCGAGCCGAAATCGGACACCCGCAGCTACCTGGGTGGGCTTTTTTTCAGCCGCGCACTGGCGACGCTGATCGGCCTTTACCTGCTGGTGACCATTGCCGTCGGCTGGTATTGGAGCCAGGAGCCCGCGCTGTTCCCTGTGCAGCAGAACGCCCAGGCCGCAGCCGAGAAAGATGGCCGGCAGATGGTGGTGGGCTACACCACGGTCGAGACGCTCAAGACGGTGGCCGGGACCCTGCTGAGCAAGCCGGGTGGCTACATCTCCAACGACCGCTTCCCACCTGGCCTGTGGATGGACAACATGCCGAGCTGGGAATACGGCGTGCTGGTGCAGGTCCGCGACCTGAGCCGTGCCCTGCGCAAGGACTTCGCCCGTTCCCAGTCCCAGTCCGCCGAGGACGCCGACCTGGCCAAGGCCGAACCGCGCTTCAACTTCGACAACCGCAGTTGGGTACTGCCCTCCAGCGAATCTGAATACCAGGAAGGCATCAATTCCCTGAGCCGCTATCAGGCGCGTCTGTCCGACCCAAGCCAGAAAAGCGCACTGTTCTACGCCCGCGCCGACAACCTGAACAACTGGCTCGGGGATGTCGGCACTCGCCTGGGTTCGTTGTCCCAGCGTCTGTCGGCCAGCGTTGGCCGGGTCAAGCTCAACACCTCGCTGAAAACCGAAGTCCCGGCCCCGGGCCAGGTGCCACAGGTGGATGAAGAAGTGGTCGAGACCCCGTGGCTGCAAATCGATAACGTGTTCTATGAGGCCCGTGGCCAGGCATGGGCGTTGTCGCACCTGCTGCGCGCCATCGAAGTGGACTTCGCCGATGTCCTGGCGAAAAAGAACGCCACGGTCAGCGTGCGGCAGATCATCCGTGAACTGGAAGCGTCCCAGGAACCGGTCTGGAGCCCGATGATCCTCAACGGCAGCGGCTTCGGTGTATTGGCGAACCACTCGCTGGTCATGGCCAACTACATTTCCCGAGCCAACGCAGCGGTCATCGACTTGCGGCAACTGCTGAACCAGGGTTGATTCATGAGCGAAAGCCCCCGGGAGGTCGCCCATCGAGTGGCCTCGGATGCCGAGCTGATTGCGTGGGTCGATGAGCAGGACAACCTGCTCGGCAGCCTGGTGCGTTCAGAGCTGCGCGAGCGTGGCCTGATCGGACGCGGCACCTACATCATGCTGTTCAATTCGTCCGGTGAGCTGTGTGTTCATCGGCGCACCCTGAGCAAGGCCATCTACCCTGGTTTCTGGGACGTGGCGGCGGGCGGCATGGTCCAGGCCGACGAGACCTACGCCGAATCGGCTGCCCGTGAACTGGCGGAAGAGCTGGGCGTGAGCGGCGTGGAACTGACCGCACACGACCATTTTTATTTCGAAGACCCTGGCAGTCGCCTGTGGTGCTCGGCGTTCTCGGCGGTGTGGGACGGCCCGCTGGTGCTGCAGCCTGAAGAAGTCCTCGAAGCGCGTTTCCTGCCCCTCGAACAGGTGCTTGATGAAATCCAGCGCAAGCCTTACTGCCCGGACTCTCTGGCGGCGCTTGAACGCTATTTGCGGGTCCATGGCGGCAGCGTCGCAAAGAAGCTATAAATTGGCGCTGATTGGCCCTTAGCAAGTCGGCTTTTTGCCGTTACACTGCGCGACTTTTCAAGCTGAACCGTGTCTGCGGTCCAGTAGCGCTGCCCCTGCCTGAGTGGGGTTTCGCGGTCGAGGCACATTCCCCCTCGACCAGTCTTTGTCCTCCCGAGAGGATTGCCGGTGGCCAAAAAAGCCGCATCCTTCGCCGCCCTGGGCGGCCTGGTATTTTCTACCGACGCCGGTCGTCATTGCCCTGATTGCCGTCAGCCGGTGGATGCCTGCATCTGCAAACAGACCGCCATCCCTGCCGGTGACGGCATAGCGCGCGTGCGCCGTGAAAGCAAAGGTCGCGGCGGCAAGACGGTGACCACGATCACTGGCGTGCCGTTGGCCGAAGACGCGCTCAAGGAGCTGGCCACCACGTTGAAGAAACGCTGTGGCACCGGTGGTGCGTTGAAAGACGGCATCATCGAGATCCAGGGCGATCACGTCGAGCTGCTGCTGGCGGAACTGGTCAAGCACGGCTTCAAGGCAAAGAAATCCGGCGGCTAGCAGCCTCTGTGAAAACCACCCTCGGCTTGACCCGAATCCAACGTTCGAGGTCGCCCGCATGGTTTTCACAGAGCCTGTTCTGAACGGGTTTCTAAACTCATCGCTGGGAGCAGGGTCTACCTTGCTAACAGGCAATTCGTCATTTTCACTCTCTAGACTGCCCCAGCCTCCGACCGGATGGTGCATTTTGACTTCTTTATAGGGGACTTCGATGTCCGTACGACGCACACGCAAAGACGATGGCAGCCAATGGACAGTTGCGGACAGCCGCAGTGTTTACGGGATTCGCCATTGGGGGGCCGGGTATTTCGCGATCAATGAAGCCGGTCGCGTCGAAGTCCGTCCGAACGGTCCCGACAGCTCGCCCATCGACCTGTTCGAGCAAGTCGATCAGTTGCGCCAGAGCGGCCTGTCGCTGCCCTTGCTGGTGCGCTTCCCCGACATCCTGCAAGACCGTGTGCGCCAGCTCACCGGCGCCTTCGACAGCAACATCGCGCGCCTGGAATACCAGAGCAAGTACACCGCGCTCTATCCGATCAAGGTCAACCAGCAGGAAGCGGTGATCGAGAACATCATCGCCACCCAGAACGTCTCCATCGGCCTGGAAGCCGGTTCCAAGCCGGAGCTGCTGGCGGTCCTGGCCCTGGCGCCGAAGGGCGGGACCATCGTCTGCAACGGCTACAAGGACCGCGAATTCATCCGTCTGGCGCTGATGGGCCAGAAGCTCGGTCACAACGTCTTCATCGTCATCGAGAAAGAGTCCGAAGTCGGCCTGGTGATCGAAGAGGCCGCGACGCTCAAGGTCAAGCCGCAGGTCGGCTTGCGCGTGCGCCTGTCATCCCTGGCGTCGAGCAAGTGGGCCGATACCGGTGGCGAGAAGTCCAAGTTCGGCTTGTCGGCCGCGCAACTGCTGTCGGTGGTCGAGCGTTTCCGTGCTGCCGGCCTGGACCAGGGCATTCGCCTGCTGCACTTCCACATGGGTTCGCAGATCGCCAACCTGGCGGACTACCAGCATGGCTTCAAGGAAGCGATCCGTTACTACGGTGAGCTGCGCAACCTCGGCCTGCCGGTGGATCACATCGACGTCGGCGGTGGCCTGGGCGTGGACTACGACGGCACGCACTCGCGCAATGCCAGCTCGATCAACTACGACATGGACGATTACGCCGGTGTCGTGGTCGGCATGCTCAAGGAGTTCTGCGATGCCCAGAGCCTGCCGCATCCGAACATCTTCTCCGAAAGCGGCCGCTCGCTGACCGCTCACCACGCCATGCTGGTGGTGCAAGTGACCGACGTCGAGAAACACAACGACGACGTGCCGGTGATCGACAACAAGCAGGAACTGCCGGAAACCGTGCAATGGTTGGTTGACCTGCTGGGCCCGACCGATATCGAGATGGTCACCGAGACTTACTGGCGCGCCACCCACTACATGAGCGACGTGGCGACCCAATATGCCGACGGCAAGCTGACCCTGGCCGAAAAAGCCTTGGCCGAGCAATGCTATTTCGCGGTGTGCCGTCGCCTGCACAACTCGTTGAAGGCGCGCCAGCGCTCGCACCGCCAGGTGCTGGATGAGCTCAACGACAAGTTGGCCGACAAATACATCTGCAACTTCTCGGTGTTCCAGAGCCTGCCGGACACCTGGGCCATCGGCCAGGTGTTGCCGATCCTGCCGCTGCATCGCCTGGACGAAGAGCCGCTGCGCCGCGCCGTGCTGCAAGACCTGACCTGCGACTCGGACGGCAAGATCAAGCAGTACGTCGACGAGCAGAGCATCGAGACCAGCCTGCCGGTTCACGCTCTCAAGCCGGATGAAGACTATCTGCTGGGCATCTTCCTGGTGGGTGCCTACCAGGAAATCCTTGGTGACATGCACAACCTGTTCGGTGACACCGACTCGGTGAACATCTACCAGAACGCCGATGGCAGCGTGTACCACGCCGGTATCGAAACCCACGACACCATCGAGGACATGCTGCGCTACGTGCACCTGTCGCCGGAGGAGTTGATGACTCACTACCGCGACAAGTGCGCCAGCGCCCGTATCAGCGCCGCCGAACGTACCCAGTTCCTCGATGCCTTGCGCCTGGGGCTGACGCGTTCCTCCTACCTGTCGTCTTGATCGACTGATGCCGGTTCCGTGCCGGCGGACCTGTGGCGAGGGAGCTTGCTCCCGCTTGAGTGCGAAGCGCTCACAAAAGGGGGCTGCTACGCAGCCCAGCGGGAGCAAGCTCCCTCGCCACAGGGGCGCGTCTGTTCCACCGATTAACACCGCCCTCCAGGGCTGTCAGAAAAATACACCGCATGCTGCGGGTTTTTTCGGACAGTCCTGAAGGGCATTTTTATGTGTGCCGCCGCTGTTTCCGCACATCGGTGCGTTTAACCGGCGATGTCCTTATTTCGTGTAGTCCCTTTCCTAACTTGTACTTGGCCCCTCTACTCGGCCATGGCTCTCGGCGAGAATCCCCGACCGCCCCTCCTGTAGAGAAACGCCGATGTCCGATCCAGCCAGCGAGCCAGCCTTTCGTCTGGAGATAGCCGGTCTGCCCGAGCCTGTTGACGTCGTGGCCTTCACGGGTAGCGAAGCGATCAGCGAACCCTTCGTCTATGAAGCGCAGCTGTCGTTGCGCGACGCGAACCTGGACCTGGCGGGCCTGTTGTACCGCAGCGTCTGGTTGAGTTTCGGGGCCCCGGGCCGAGGTGTTCATGGGCAGCTTCATGAGTTGGTCCAACACAGTCATGGCGCCGGCTGCCAGGTGCGTATCGGGCCGAAGCTGGCCTGTCTGGCGCAGCGATTCAGCCAGCGGGTTTTCAGCGCCCGCTCGGTGCCGCAGATCATTCGCCAGGTGCTCAAGGCCCATGACATCATTGGCCGCAGCCTGTGCCTGGATTTGAGTGGTGATTATCCACCGCAGGATTTCTGTACCCAGTATCGAGAGTCGGACCTGCAGTTCCTGCAGCGCGTATGCGCCCAGGCGGGTATCCACTTTCATTTCGAACACACCCGGGACGGGCATTGCCTGGTGTTCGCTGATAATCCACACAGTTTTCCCCCTGCCGGTAAGGCGGTCTACGCGGACGACGACCCGATTGCCGCGGTGCGCTCGTTCAGCGTGCAAACCGATGTGTCGGAGGAGCAGGTCGCCCAGGGGCGCAGCGACTTGATGAGCCTGCACGGTGGTCAGGTGCTGAAGCTGACGGGCCATCCGTTTGCCGACTGGAACCGGCGCTGGCTGCTGACGAAGGTCGAGCACCGCGCACAGGCGGGGGGGTACGGCAATCATTTCAGGGCCATTCCCCGGGGCGTGCTGTTCGTGCCGGAGGAGGTCCCGGTAAAACCGCGCATGGTGAGCCGGCAACGTGGCTGGGTCGTGGCGGTGGACGAGCCGTCGGAGCTGGGAGCGGGGCGCGTGGCGGTGCAGTTTGACTGGCTCTACCAGGGCGAAGGCGCGAGCCCCAGTCATTGCTGGCTGCCTTTGGCGCCCGAACTGGTCCCGGGCGTGGCGGGCGCCTTGAGTGACGGCACCGAGGTGCTGGTGAGCTTTATCGAAGGCGATCCGGATCGGCCAATGATCAGTGCATTTCTGGATGCGCCTGCCTCAGTAGAGATTGTGGATGAGTCATCCACAGGCGAAACGCGTGGGCCATCGGTTGCCGATCCGTTTCTGTTGTCTGCAATCCGGGATGCCGAGCCGCTGGTCTTGTTGTGCTTGTTGCCCGAAGGCGGGCCTTTCAGCCCCTGCTCCCAGCCACTGTGCACCTGCCGTATGCTCATGCGGCGTGGCGCGAGTGTCGCTCGATGAACGCCGCGCCCCTGTCTGGATCACCGCCGCAATGGCTGCTGCTCGACGTACCGAGTGCGCCTGGCGCTGCGCGGCTGGTGCGCGCGCAGTTCGCCAAGGCCCGGTGCTTTGCCTTGTTTGAAAACACCGAGCTGCATGGGCTGCGAGAGCACGGTCCGCTGTTGGTGGATCTGCGCCATTCGCCTGCGCTGGCCAGCCTTTGTCACCTGGACCCAGGTTCCTGGCCGGGGCTGTTGTTGGTCAGCCCATCGCCTGCTGCGCAATTGCTGGCGCATCTGCGGCGCATGCTGACGGTGACCCTGGGTCTGCACCACAAAGCTTTGTTGAGCTATTACAATCCGTACATCGCCAGCTATTTCTTCGACGGTTGCGACCCTCAAGAACTCAGTTGCTGGCTGGGCCCGATCAGTTTGTTGCGCTGGTTTGGTGGCACCTGGGCCGACCGGGCGATCGGCAGCCAGGGTTGGCAACAACTGTCCAACCCTGGGCTGCCGGTGGCGGCGCTGGAGAAAGAGCATGGGCTCAGCGACCGGCAGCAGGACCAGTTGCAACGGTGCCTGCTGGAGCGTCACGCCTGGCAATGGTGCCGCTCCACCGGATGTAATTACCAGCGGCTCTGGGGGGATTTGCAGCAGGGCCTGACGCTGGGGTTTACCGAGCGGGCGGTGCTCGATGACTGGCTGTGGCTACGCCTGCAATACCCCGATGCCCGGCCAGTGCCTGGCCTGGTGGGTGGTTCGCAGCGCGAGCGGTTCGAGCATCTGCGCCGGCGCTGGCAGGGCAGCCAGGATTGAGCGTTAGTGGGCTGATGCGCCGAGCCAGCGATCGTGCCGCTGCAAGTGCCAGGCGAAAGCGCCGAGGGTCAGGCTGCGCAGGGCCATGAACAGCAGGAAGGTTATCCATAGCCCATGGTTGCCCAGCCCTTGCAGCGCCCAGGCGATGGGCAGCACCAGCAGCAGGGTCAGCAGCATGCCGTTGCGCATTTCCCGGGCACGGGTGGCGCCAATGAACAGCCCGTCGAGCAAGTAACTCCAGACCGCAATCAGCGGCAAGGCGGCCAGGTAGGGCAGGTAGTGATAAGCGGTGGCGCGCACGTCAGGAATATCGGTCTGCATGTCGATGAACAGGTGGCCGGCGAGCAGGAACAGCAGTGCAAAGCCCAGGCTTGCGATCAACGACCAGCCGCACGCCACCACCAGCGAGCGACGCAGCGCCAGGCGGTCGCGCGCGCCAATGGCATGGCCGCACAGCGCTTCGACGGCATGGGCCAGGCCGTCCAGGGCATGGGCTGTCAGCAACAGGCCGTTGAGCAGCAGGGCATTGGCCGCCACGGTCGCATCCCCCAGGCGTGCGCCTTGCACGGTAATCAGGAAAAACACCGCTTGCAGCACCAGGCTGCGGATGAAAATGTCCCGGTTCACCGCCAGTAGCGGACGCCAGCTCTGCCACACCCCCAGGGCGGCCCAGGCAATCTGTCCAGGCCAGGCGCGGAGTGTGTGACGAGCCAGGGCCAGGCCGACCAGCGCACCGGTCCACTCGGCGATCACCGACGCCCGGGCCGAACCGGTCACGCCCCAGTCCAGGCCGATCACGAACCACAGGTTCAGGGCGATGTTGATCAGGTTGGTTACCAACAGGATCGCCAGCGGGGCCCGGGCATTCTGGGCACCGAGGAACCAGCCCACCAGCGCATAACTGGCCAGCGCCGCCGGCAGGCCGAACAGCCGGGTGTGAAAGAAATCCTGGGTCAACTGGTTGAGCTCGGCGGACGGCTGCATGAAGTGCAACGCTACGTCGCTCAATGGCACGCCGACGGCAGCGAGCAGTACCGCCAACCCTATCGCCAACAGCAGCCCTTGCAGCAGCACTTGTCGCAACGCCGCCCCATCACCGCGCCCGGCAGCCTGGGCGGCGAACCCGGTGGTGCCCATGCGCAGGAAACCCATGGCCCACGCCAGCACCGTATACAAACTCGCCCCGACCGCTACCGCGCCCAACTGATGGGCATGGGGCAAATGGCCGATGACGGTACTGTCCACCAAGGCCACCAGCGGTACGGAAATGTTCGAGAGAATCATTGGCGCAGCCAGCGCCCAGACCCGGCGATGGGTAAGGCGGTCGCGCCAGTCGGTGGTCAGGTTGGACATGCGGGCTCCTTGATGGAGCGCGATTGTAGCGGGTTCCTGAATTGATCGTGCCCGGTGCGGAGGGGAACACGCAATTCTCCAAAGTGACTTCGGACTCATTGTGGCGAGGGAGCTTGCTCCCGCTCGGCTGCGAAGCAGTCGTAAAGCCGGCTGGCGCGATGTGTCTGGAAGATTGCGTCAGCCCATTTGGGGCGGCTTCGCCACCCAGCGGGAGCAAGCTCCCTCGCCACAGGTGCTGTGTCCGGCGCGGGCTCTGTGGTGGGGAGCGATCCGAGTGCTAGTGGATAATCCAGCTCAACAACCACAACCCCAGCACCAGCCAGATGATGCCCATGACGATCGAGGCCCGCATGAACGCGCGGATCGCCGAGTAAAGCAACATCAGCCCGAGGATCAGCGCGATGATGCTGATGATCGAGGTGTCCATGCCCAGGGTACGTGACAGCCCATCGACAAAATTGCCGCCGGCATTGGCCAGGGTGTTGAAGAGACCGCTGAGCAGGTCGACGATGAAACGGATCACCGAACCGAGCGCCTGGCCGAGCCATTCGAAAAAGCTTTCTGCCTGCATGTGTGCATCCTGATGGGAGGGGATCTGAGCTGAGCCGTTGGCTCCTGATTGTAGGAGCTGTAGCGGCCGAGTTGGTTCGATTATGGGGCAAACTGTCGCTTCGTACCGAGACTCTTGCCTTCCCAGGTCATCCCCCTGAAGCTATGCGCATTCAGGAGAACCCGATGAACCTTGTTGAACTGACCGAACGCCTGCATGCCATTCGTGACCGTAACGACTGGCGGCAATTCCACAGCCCGAAAAACCTCGCCATGGCCGCCAGTGTGGAAATGGCCGAACTGGTGGAGATTTTCCAGTGGCTGACCGAGGACCAGTCGCGCCAGTTGCCGGCGGACAAACTGGCCCACGCCGGGCAGGAGGTCGGTGACATCGTGTTGTACCTGTTGCTGCTTTGCAGCGAACTGGGCCTGGACATGGACGCCGTGGTGCGCAGCAAACTGGCTGACAGCGAACGGCGGTTCGGCCAATGAGCGACCGTCATTTCGATCAGCTCGCCACGCGTTTTGCCGAAAAAATCTACGGTGGGGCCAAGGGCGCGATCCGCCTGGCGGTGCTTCAGGCCGATCTGCTGGAAGCCTTGCCACAGCGTCCATTGCGCGTGCTGGACATCGGCGCCGGCCTGGGCCACATGTCGTTGTGGCTGGCCGAACGCGGTCACCAGGTGACCCTGGCCGAGCCGGCCGAGCCCATGCTCGAAGGCGCCCGCCAGCGCTTTGCCGAGGCGGGCCAGAGCGCCACGTTCATCCAGGCGCCGTGGCAGGACCTGCTCGGCCAGCTCACCGAACCTTACGACCTGGTGTTGTGTCACGCGGTGCTGGAATGGCTGGCCGAACCTCACGCGATCCTGCCAGTGCTGCATCAACTCACGGTCCCTGGCGGCTGGCTGTCCCTGGCATTCTACAACCGCGACGCGCTGGTCTATCGCAACCTGCTCAAGGGGCATTTTCGCAAGTTGCGCAAAAATGACATGGCCGGCGAAAAACAGAGCCTGACGCCGCAACAACCTCTTGATCCACGAGAGTTGGCGGCGCAACTTGAAGGCCTGTGGCAGGTCGAAAACCAGAGTGGTGTGCGGGTTTTCCATGACTATATGCCGGTAGAGTTCCAGGGCCGCGTGGAGCTTGCGCAGTTGCTGGAAATGGAACTGGCCCACCGTCGCCATCCGGCGTTTGCCGGGTTGGGACGTTATCTGCACTGGATCTGCCGTCCAGTGTGACCGGAGAGCGAAATGAAAGGTCGTTCAGGGTTGTTGATGCTGTGCCTGGGACTGGCGGCCTGCCAGGGCAGCAACCCCTATGTCGCCACGTCCAATCCACTGCCGCCGGCACCGGCCGAGGCCGCCACGGTGTTCGACCGCAGCGCTTACCCTGCGCCGCCCCGTGACTATGGGCGCTATCGCAGTTGGGCTTGGCGCGACGGGCGCCTGCCGTCGGGTTCCGCCTGGGCGGATTCGGCCCAAGTGGCCGAAGCGGTGAGCAATGCCCTGGACCAGCGTGGCCTGCGCCCGCTGCATGACAACCGGCCCGCCGACCTGTTCGTCAGCGCCGACCTGCGTCTGGAAACCCGCGTGCGCCAGGTTCGGGATGACTATGATGCCGGTTACTACGGCGGCTATAACCGTTATGACCGCTATGGCCCGGGTTATGGGATGTACCATTCGGTGCCGATGGTGCGCACGTATCAGGAGCAGGTCGTGGTGGTGCGGGTGGATCTGTTCGATGCCCGCACGGGGCAACCGGTATGGAGCGCCAGCGCCGAGACCGGCCAGCGGGGCAGTCAAAGCGAGCGCACCGATGCCATTCGTGCTGCAGTGGAAAAAGCCATGTCGGCGTATCCTCCAAGTTGATTACGCAACGGAGTAAAACCATGTTTCGCCGTCTTGCTCTACTGGCCTTCACCCTATTGTTGGGCGCTTGTGCCTCTAATCAGGTCAACCATGATTTCGACACCAGCCGCGATTTCGCGGCGTATCGCAGTTGGAGCTGGAAAGACCCGGCGCTGCAATATCGCCCCGATGACCCTCGCATCAAGAGCGACCTGACCGAACAGCGGATCCGCCAGGCGGTTGCCGATCAACTCGACCAGCGCGGCTTGCGTCCGGCGGCTGGCGGGCATGGCGATGTGCTGGTCCAGGCCTATTTGATCGTCGAGGACCGCCAGCAGCAGGTCACCACCCACTACGGCGGCGGCTGGGGCGGCCCCTGGAATGGCTATTGGGGCGGGCCGATGTACAACGAAACCCGCAACATCAGCTACAAGGTCGCCACCGTGCAGATCGACCTGCTCGATGGCAAGGACGGCAAGCTGGTGTGGCGTGGCAGTGACGAACAACTGCTCAGCAACTCCCCCAACCCGGCTGACCGCAACACCGCCGTGCGCGAGACGGTTGGGCGGATCCTGTCCAACTACCCGCCGCGCTGAGCACGGCGAATTCAAGATGGGGGGAGGCTGAGCCACTGCCATCGCGAGCAAGCTCGCTCCCACATTAGGGGGGGCTGCTCAGGTCACCGGCCGCCACTCTCCCACCATATGCTCCAGCGCCCCGGCCCCCACCAGTTGCAGTTGCCCACTGGACCCCGCCGCGCTGGACAGCAGGGTCACTTCGCTGGGCAGGCGTACCGGTTTCTTGAAGGTCACCTCGATCTCGATGTTGGCCTCGGGCAAGTGATCATCCAGCGCCGCGAGGGTCCTGGCCTTGTTCCACAGGCCATGGGCGATGGCGGTGGGGAAGCCGAACAACCGGGCGCTGATGCCGCTCAGGTGAATGGGGTTGTAGTCGCCAGACACTTTGGCATATTGCCGCCCGATGTCTGCCGGTGCAGTCCAGTGCGCGACTTCAATCAAGGGCAGGCTGGCCTGCGGTGAGTCCTCCACAAGTGCCCCGTCGAGCTGGACGCCTTTGCAAAGCATCTGGCTCTGGGCCTCCCATAGCGGCCCCAACTGGTCATCGAGGCGGGTCACCAGGTCGAATACCGCGCCCTTGGGGTGGGCTTGAAGATTCTCGACATTGACGCTGGCACGCACTTGGCCAACCCCGCCCATGGGCCGCAATAGACGAATGCGGTTGCTCAAGTGGATCAGCCCCAGCAGTGGAAATGGAAAATTCCGCGCGGTGAGCAATTGCATTTGCAGGGCAAACGCCAAGACGTGGGGATAGGTCGGCGGCAGCAGTCCGTTATCGACGAACCCGCAGACTTTGCGATAGGCCGCCAGGCGTTGCGGGTCGACCTGAAGCACTTGACGCAGCCCTTCCTCGGGCAGGGTCGTTCCGGTGACCTTGCGCCGTGTCGCCGCTTTCGAATAAAGCCCGGACATGGAGGGCGGGCTGCTGACTTCATGCCATTGGATCGTCATGGTCACGCTCCCAGAAGGCTTTGCCCGCATACCCGCAGGGCCTGGCCGGTCACGGCACCCGTGCCCGGTTGCGCCAGCCATGCAACGGCTTCGGCGACATCCTGGGGCAGGCCGCCCTGGCCCAGGGAACTCATGCGCCGCCCGGCTTCGCGTAGCGCGAAGGGAACCTCGGCGGTCATGCGCGTTTCAATGAAACCCGGCGCCACGGCGTTGATGCTGATGCCCCGTGGTTGCAACAACGGTGCCCAGGCCTGGGCCAAGCCGATCAGCCCGGCCTTGCTCGCCGCATAGTTGGTCTGCCCACGGTTGCCGGCAATGCCGCTGATGGAGGCCAGCAGAACGACGCGGCCATTGTCGTGCAGGGTGCCGCTGTCGAGCAGGGCCTTGGTCAATTCTTGCGGGGCATTGAGGTTCACGGCCAGCACCGCGTCCCAGAATTCCGGGGTCATGTTGGCGAGGGTCTTGTCCCGGGTGATGCCGGCGTTGTGCACCAGGATATCGACGCCGTCGGGCAGGTGCTCGATCAGCTGTGCCGCGGCATCTTGGGCGCAGATGTCCAGCGTGACGCTGCGCCCGCTCAAGCGAGCCGCCAGGGCGTCGAGGTCGGTCTTGGCCTGCGGCACGTCCAGCAGGATCACGTCGGCGCCATCACGGGCCAGGGTTTCGGCGATGGAGGCGCCGATCCCGCGGGCTGCACCGGTGACCAGTGCCTTGAGCCCAGTCAGTGGTCGGGTCCAGTCCTGGACCTGGGTGTCACAGGCGTTGAGGCGAATGACCTGCCCGGAGATGAAGGCGCTCTTGGGCGACAGGAAAAACCGCAGTGCACCTTCCAGCTGGGCTTCGGCGCCGTCGCCGACGTACAGCAGTTGCAGCGTCCCACCGTGGCGCAGCTCTTTGGCCAGGGAACGGCTGAAACCCTCCAGCGCCCGCTGGGCACTGGCGGCGAATGGGTCGGCAAGACTTTCCGGCGCGCGACCGAGGATGACGACATGGGCGCTGTGGTCGAGGTTTTTCATCAGCGGCTGGAAAAATTCCCGCAACTGCTTGAGCTGGTCGATCTGCAGCAAATGGCTGGCGTCGTACACCACCGCCTTGATTTTCGGGCCATGGCCGGGGATCCACTCGGTGGCCAGGGTCGGCTCGCCGCCATAGATGAAAATGCTGTCGGTCAGGCGCTTGGCAAACGTGCCGATCTGTTCGGTCAACGGCCCGCCGCCCAGCAGCAATGCGCCTTCGATCGGCCGCAGGCGCCCGGCCTGCCAGCGTTCCAGGCGCACCGGCGATGGCAGGCCGAGGGACCCGACCATGCGCCGGCCAATGGGCGAATTGGCGAAGTCGATATAACGGTCAGACATGGAACACACTCCGGCTGATGAGGTTCCAAGTGTGGACCATGATTGGCAATCAGTCGTTCGATTGGCGAGATAAAGCCTAAGCTTGAGCGGGAGCGCTTTTTCCAGGGCACCGAATTCCTGTGAGAGCAAAGTTTGCTCCCACAGCGTTCGGTTGAGTCTTCATAGGGCACTAGACCTACACAGGGGAGTTCTTCATGACACAACTACGCCGCGTCGCGATCATCGGTGGTAACCGCATTCCGTTCGCCCGCTCCAACGGGGCCTATGCCACCGCCAGCAACCAGGCGATGTTGACGGCTGCCCTCGAGGGGCTGATCGAACGCTACAACCTGCATGGCTTGCACATCGGCGAAGTGGCTGCCGGTGCGGTGCTCAAGCACTCCCGGGATATGAACATGACCCGCGAATGCGTGCTCGGCTCGCGGCTGTCACCGATGACGCCGGCCTATGACGTACAACAGGCCTGTGGCACCGGGCTGGAAACGGTGCTGCTGGTGGCCAACAAGATCGCCCTGGGGCAGATCGACAGCGGCATAGCCGGCGGCGT
Source organism: Pseudomonas sp. NFACC51 (assembly GCF_900103575.1). Taxonomy (NCBI): domain Bacteria; kingdom Pseudomonadati; phylum Pseudomonadota; class Gammaproteobacteria; order Pseudomonadales; family Pseudomonadaceae; genus Pseudomonas; species Pseudomonas sp. NFACC51. The sequence goes on from NZ_FMXH01000006.1 coordinate 353,097, forward strand.
CGACACCACCTCGGATGCACCGATCGCGGTCAATGAAGGCCTGCGCAGGATCCTGCTGCAAGCCAATCGCGCCAAGACCACCGCCGACAAGATCAAGACCTTCCTGCAACTGCGTCCCCAGCACCTCGTCCCCGACCTGCCGCGCATCAACGAACCGCGCACCGGCCTGAACATGGGGGAGCATTGCGAATTGATGGCCCAGACCTGGCAGATCCCCCGGGAGGCGCAAGACCAGTTGGCCCTGGAAAGCCATCAGAAAATGGCCGCGTCCTATGCCGAAGGTTGGCAGAACGACTTGATGACACCGTTTCTTGGCCTGACCCGGGACAACAACCTGCGCCCGGACCTGACCCTGGAAAAACTCGCTGCCCTCAAGCCGGCCTTCGAAAAAAGCGCCAAGGGCACAATGACGGCGGGCAACTCCACGCCACTGACCGATGGCGCTTCGTTGGTGCTGCTGGGCAGCGAAGAGTGGGCCAAGGCCCGAGGCCTGCCGATCCTGGCGTACCTGCGCGACGGCGAAACGGCGGCGGTGGATTTCGTCAATGGCGCCGAAGGACTGTTGATGGCCCCGGTCTACGCCGTGCCGCGGTTGCTGGCGCGCAACGGCTTGACCTTGCAGGACTTTGATTACTACGAGATCCATGAAGCGTTCGCCGCCCAAGTGTTATGCACGCTGAAGGCCTGGGAAGACCCGGACTACTGCAAGACGCGCCTGGGCCTCGACGCGCCACTCGGGTCCATCGACCGCAGCCGGTTGAACGTCAAGGGCAGTTCCCTGGCCGCCGGGCACCCGTTTGCCGCCACGGGCGGGCGCATTGTCGCCAACCTCGCCAAGTTGCTTGATGCCGCCGGGCGAGGTCGCGGCTTGATCTCCATCTGCGCCGCCGCAGGCCAGGGGGTGACGGCGATTATCGAGCGTTGAGGACCGCGCCGTCCTGGCGGGACGCCAGTTCCCGGTGATGGCTGGCGTAGCGCTCGGCGAGGATCGAGCAGACGATCAACTGCAGCGGGTGATAGATCATGATCGGCAGCAGGATCAGCCCCAGGCCGGGATGGTTGCCGAAAATCAACGCCGCCATGGGCACTCCGGCGGCGAGGGATTTCTTGCTGGCACAGAACACCGCGGCAACCTCATCGGCGCTGCTGAAGTGCAGGGTGCGGGCGGTGCGGGTGGTCGCCCACAAGATGATCGCCAACAGTACGGCACTGCCAAGCACTGCGCTCAAGAGCACACCGTGGCCTTGCTGTTGCCAGATGCCGGATACCATCGAGTTGCAGAACGCCGCGTAGACCAGCAGCAGGATCACCAGCTTGTCGATGATGCTGGTGTAGCGTTTATACCGACCGAAAAAGCCGGCCAGCCAACGCCGCAGGAACTGCCCCAGCACCAGTGGCAGCAGCAACATCAGGCACAGGTCGAGCAAGGTTGACCCCAGGTCGATACCTCCGGCGCCGCTGCCGACCACGAAACTGACCAGCAGCGGTGTCAGGAAAATCCCCAGTACGCTGGACAGGCTCGCGTTGAGAATCGCCGCCGGCACGTTACCTTTTGCACTGCCAGTCAGGGCCACCGAGGAAGAAATCGTCGAGGGCAGGGCGCACAGGTAGAAGAACCCCAGCATCAACAGCGCAGGCACATGGCTGCCGACTAGCCAGTGGCTGATCAGCCAGATCAATGGAAACACGCCAAAGGTGAAACCCTGCACCATCACATGCAGGCGGATGTTCTTCAAACCGTGGCGGATCTGTTCGCCGGACAGGTTGACCCCGTGCAGGAAGAACACCACGAAGATGCCGATGTTGACCACCCATTCGGCATGCATGGCACCGCCCGTGGCGCCAAAGGTGGGAAAGAAGTACGCCAGCAGCGTGGCGAGCACCATGCCGCACAGGAACCAGTCGGTCACCATGCGTTTGAGGTGTCTGAGGATATGCATAGGGCACCGCAAGTTGTAAGAAAAGTCGACTTAGCCTAACGTCGTCCTCACTAGTCGTCTTGCGACATAAGGCCAATCAATGCCGCCTAACGGACACCAGCAGCTGGAACGACGTATCCCCGACCTGGCGCAATTGCCGAGGCCGCTGTATGCCCGCGTCGAAAGCTTGAGCGCCGGTTCCTGGACGCAAGCCCATCGTCATGACTGGGTGCAGTTTTCCTACGCCATCAGCGGCGTTCTCGGCGTACACACCGCCGCGGGTAGCTTCTTTGCCCCGCCACAACGGGGCATCTGGATCCCGGCCGACCTGGAACATCAGGTGGTGACCTCCACCCGGGCGGAAATGCGCAGCCTGTATGTCCATCGTCACGCCTGCCCCTGGGCCGATGAACGCTGTCGGGTGCTGGAAGTCACGCCACTGGCCCGTGAGTTGATCAAGGTGTTCTGTCAGCTTCCGGTCGATTACCCGCAAGGCGATACCCAGGAACAACGGTTGGTGCAGGTGTTGCTGGACCAACTGGCGACCCTGCCGGAAGTGGGATTCTCCCTGCCGCTGCCGCGACATGCCCGTCTGCTGGGGCTGTGTAACGAGTTGATCGAACAGCCTGAGCAGAACGTCACCTTGCACGCCTGGGCTGAGCGTCTGGGTACGTCGGAAAAAACCCTGATGCGCCTGTTTCAGCGCGAGACCGGCCTGAGCTTTCGCGCCTGGCGCCAGCGCATGCGCCTGTTGTCGTCCCTGGGGTCGCTGGAGCAGGGCGACAGCGTCACCAGCGCTGCGTTGTCCTGTGGGTATGATTCAACGTCCGCGTTCATTGCCGCGTTCAAGGGGATGTTCGGCTTTACGCCGGGGGAACTGTTCAAGCATTGAGTCGTCGCATCGCTTACAACCGACGGTAGGCACGGCTGTCAGCTCTTGTCGCAAATGCCTTCGCATTCAGTTGCCAACGCCAAGTCCGGTCTCGGCTATGATTCGGCTCGGTCGATTAATCAGGCACATTGTGTGCATCGCAAGTTCATAGGTCGGCAACCCCTCCCCGTGGAGGAAGGATTGCCGTATAACGACTGTCATTCGCGTGTTTGGTAATAAAGGACCCACAATAAAAGCTGATGAAGACTCCAAAACGCATTGAACCCCTGATCGAGGACGGTCTGGTCGACGAGGTGCTGCGCCCACTCATGAGTGGTAAAGAAGCAGCTGTTTATGTGGTGCGCTGCGGCAACGAGCTACGTTGCGCGAAGGTCTACAAGGAGGCGAACAAGCGAAGTTTTCGTCAGGCGGCCGAATATCAGGAGGGCCGCAAGGTCCGCAACAGCCGTCAGGCCCGGGCCATGGCCAAGGGCTCGAAGTTCGGGCGCAAGGAAACCGAGGACGCCTGGCAGAATGCCGAAGTGGCGGCACTGTTCCGCTTGGCCAGCGCGGGTGTGCGCGTGCCCAAGCCGTACGACTTCCTTGAAGGCGTGCTGCTGATGGAACTGGTGGCCGACGAGTACGGCGATGCAGCGCCGCGTCTGAACGACGTGGTGCTGGAGCCGGACCAGGCCCGTGAATATCACGCCTATCTGATTTCCCAGATCGTGCTGATGCTGTGTACCGGTCTGGTGCACGGCGACCTGTCGGAGTTCAACGTCCTGCTCACGCCGACCGGGCCGGTGATCATCGACCTGCCTCAGGCCGTGGATGCGGCGGGTAACAACCATGCTTTCAGCATGTTGGAGCGGGACGTGGGCAACATGGCGTCCTACTTCGGCCGGTTCGCTCCGGAGCTCAAGCGCACCAAGTACGCGAAGGAAATGTGGGCGCTGTATGAAGCCGGCACCTTGCATCCGGCCAGTGTGTTAACCGGCGAGTTCGACGAGCCGGAAGAGCTGGCGGATGTCGGCGGGATCATGCGCGAGATCGAGGCCGCGCGCCTGGACGAGGAACGTCGCCAGGCCGTCCGCGCCGCCGATGATGCCCCGCCGGGCAAAGCTGAAGAGCCGCCTCCGCCTTGGATGCAATGATCGGTTGACCAGAAACCCGGCCAAGGCCGTAATGCTGTTCACTTGAGGCCATCGACAAACCCGTGGCGAGGGAGCTTGCTCCCGCTGGGCCGCGAAGCGGCCCCCTAACCCTGCCAAATGCGCAGCGTCAGACACACCGCTCCCGTCGGTTTACGACTGCTTCGCAGCCGAGCGGGAGCAAGCTCCCTCGCCACAGGTCCCTCATTTTCTTGAATGAATAGCATTAGGCCAAGGCCGGGTTTGTTGTAGGCACTGCAAAATCCTAGACCCACCGCGCTCCCACTGGGAATGTCAGAGGGGGGCGTTTTCCTGGCAGCACCCCGACGCCAGTTCCTTGAGGATCGGGCAATCCGGACGGTGGTCGCCGTGACAGTGTTCCACCAGGTCCTGGAGGGTGTCGCGCAGTTCGGCCAGTTCGCGGATTTTCTGGTTCAGCTCATCGATGTGTTGCCGGGCCAGGGCCTTGACGTCGGCGCTGGCGCGCTGGCGGTCTTGCCAGAGGGTCAGCAATTTGCCGACCTCTTCCAGGGAAAACCCCAAGTCGCGGGAGCGCTTGATGAACGCCAGGGTGTGCAGGTCATCGGCGCCGTAGATCCGGTAGCCGCTGTCGGTGCGATGGGCGGCCTTGAGCAGGCCGATGGACTCGTAGTAACGGATCATCTTCGCGCTCAGGCCACTTTGGCGGGCCGCTTGGCCGATGTTCATCGCTTGTCCTCCAACTGCTTGGGGGTCCAGAACTTCAACAGTAACGCATTGCTGACCACGCTGACGCTCGACAACGCCATGGCCGCGCCGGCCAGCACCGGGTTGAGAAAACCGAACGCCGCCAGGGGGATGCCGATCAAGTTATAGACGAACGCCCAGAACAGGTTCTGGCGGATCTTGGCGTAGGTCTTGCGGCTGATATCCAGCGCCGCCGGCACCAGTCGCGGATCGCCGCGCATGAGGGTGATGCCCGCGGTATGCATCGCCACGTCGGTGCCGCCGCCCATGGCAATGCCGATATCGGCGGCGGCCAGGGCCGGGGCGTCGTTGATGCCGTCGCCGACCATCGCCACTACCGAGTGTGTTTTCAACTGCTGGACGATGGCGGACTTATCCGCCGGCAGCACTTCGGCATGGACCTGGGTGATCCCCAGCGCTTCGGCCACCACCCGGGCGCTACCCCGGTTATCGCCCGTGAGCAAGTGACTGGCGATGTGGCGCTCATTGAGGGCCTGTACGGCAGCGAGGGCGCCGGGCTTGAGGGTATCACCGAAGGCGAATAGGCCCAGCACCCGAGGCGTCGCGCCTTGTTCGATCAGCCAGGACAACGTGCGGCCTTCGGTCTCCCAGGCCTGTGCCGACTCGGCCAGCGAGCCGGGGGCCAGGCCCAGTTCGTCCAGCAGGCGTCGATTGCCCAGGGCCAGGCGGCGTCCGTCGAGGCTGCCGGCGATACCGCGTCCAGCCAGGGACTGGCTGTCGCTGACATCCGGCACATCCAGGCCGCGCTCGGCGCAGGCATCCAGTACGGCTTTGGCGAGCGGGTGTTCGCTGCCGCGTTGCAGGGCGCCGGCCATTTTCAGCAGCGCGTCTTCATCACCTTCCAGGGCCGTCAAGTGGGCGATGCGCGGTGTGCCGGAGGTCAGGGTGCCGGTCTTGTCGAACACCACGGTGTTGACTTCATGGGCACGCTCCAGCGCCTCGGCATCCTTGATCAGAATCCCGTGGCGCGCGGCCACGCCGGTGCCGGCCATGATCGCCGTGGGCGTTGCCAGGCCCAGGGCGCAGGGACAGGCGATCACCAGCACGGCGACGGCGTTGATCAGCGCGGTTTCCAGTGGCGCACCGTACAGCCACCAACCGATGAGCGTCGCCAGGGCCAGCACCAGCACCACCGGTACGAACACCTGGCTGACTTTATCCACCAGTTTCTGGATCGGGGCCTTGGCGGCCTGGGCGTCTTCTACCAGGCGGATGATGCGCGCCAGGACGGTTTCGGTACCCAGGGCCAGCGTGCGTACCAGCAGCCGACCTTCGCCGTTGATGGCGCCGCCGGTGACTTTGTCGCCGGGCTGCTTGGGCACCGGCAGGCTTTCGCCGCTGATCAGCGCTTCGTCGGCGTGGCTCTGGCCTTCCAGTACTTCGCCGTCCACCGGGAAGCGTTCGCCGGGCTTGACCAGCACCAGGTCATTCAAGCGCAGGGCACTGATGGCAACATCCCGCTCCTGGCCATCGATCACCTGGATCGCCCGTTCCGGACGCAAGGCTTCGAGGGCGCGGATGGCGCTGGCGGTTTGTCGCTTGGCGCGGCTTTCCAGATATTTGCCGAGCAGTACCAGGGCAATCACTACGGCCGAGGCTTCGAAGTACAGGTGCGGCATGCCGCCAGGGCGGGCGATCACCCATTCATAAAGGCTCAAGCCGTAGCCGGCGCTGGTGCCCAGGGCCACCAGCAGGTCCATGTTCCCGGCACCGACACGCACGGCCTTGAAGGCGGCGACGTAGAAACGCGCACCGAAGATGAATTGCACCGGCGTCGCCAGGGCGAACTGCACCCAGGCCGGGAGCATCCAATGCACGCCGAACGGCTGCAGCAGCATCGGCAGTACCAGCGGCACGGACAGCGCAATCGCCAGCGCCAATATCAGGCGCTCACGGTTCAGACGGTTGGCCTGCGTGTCGGCGGGCTGTTCGGCCTGCCAGACAGTGGCGTCATAGCCGGCGCGCTTGATCGCATCGATCAGGTTTTGTGGATCCACCTGGCCGAGCAGTTCGAGGTGGGCCCGCTCATTGGCAAGGTTGACGCTGACCCTGTTCACACCGTCGACCTTGCCCAAGGCGCGTTCGACCCGGCCGACACAGGAAGCGCAGGTCATGCCTTCGATGTTCAGTTCCAGGGTGTGTACCGGAACGCTATAGCCTGCCTGTTCGACGGCCTGCTTCAAGGCCGGCAGGCTACCTTCGGGGGCCTGGACACGCGCCAGTTCCGTCGCCAGGTTGACGCTGACGGCGCTGGCACCGGTGACTTTGCTCAAGGCCCGCTCGACCCGTCCGGCGCAGCTGGCGCAGGTCATGCCGGCAATGGGTAGATCGAATGTGGTGGATTCGGACATCGGTCACGCTCCCTGTAGTGAATGACTACAGGATCAACCTTGCCATGTTGGCAAGGTCAAGCGCCAATCCTCTGTGGGAGCGAGCCACAAGTTCAAGTGGCGTGTCAGTAACCGAGCCCCGCCTGCTTGAGGAACATGCCTTGTTCAGTCATGGCGATGCGGAACTTCAAGATGTCACCGGCCTTGAGGGTGATGTTCTGCGACCCTGGCGCGAGCATGCCCGGGTTGCACCCCTGTGCCTGGCCTGGCAGCAACTTCAGGCGCAAGGAGAACTGGCCCGGCGGCAGGTTGAACGAGGTGCTTTGCTCCTGGAACAGCCTGGCCGAGAGCTGATCCTGGATGTAGATGCCGATTTCGCAACTGGTCGCCACTTCCAGGCGCTCGCGAGAAATGATCAACACGCCGTAGTCTTCGCCGGCGGCCGATGCCTGGGGCGCCACCGCTGAAAAACCGAGCATGCAAAACAGGCTGAACGCTGACCAGCGCATGGCTGAACCTCCGGTGTTAAATCCTTGATGTGTGCAGCTTGGCTGAGCGCGATGCCGATTGCCAGCCCGGCAGTTTTTGTCAGAACTTGACCTTGCCATGATGGCAAGCTTGAGACTGCTGGCAACCTCAATCCCAAGGAGTTATCTCATGCAAACTTTCAATGTCCAGGGCATGTCCTGCGGTCACTGTGTCAAGGCCATCACCCAGGCGGTCAAGTCCAAGGACCCGGCGGCCGATGTGCAAATCGACCTGGGCGCCAAGACTGTCCAGGTCCAGAGTTCGTTGCCGGCCGATGCGGTGCTCGCGGCCATCGAGGAGGAGGGCTATGAGGCCAGCCCTGCTTGAAGTTTTTTAATCGTTAGCGACCTACCGGAATGTTCAAGAGCGTCCGGCACGGCTAGACTGTCGGGCTGTCGAACGACGCCTGAGCTGGACGCCCGATGAACCTCCGTACCATTCTGATTCTTGGCGCCTTGAGCGCTTTCGGTCCCTTGGCGATCGACTTCTACCTGCCTGCCTTTCCAGCGATGGCCACGGCCTTCGGTACCGATGAAAAACACATCCAGTTGACCCTGGCGGCCTATTTCCTCGGCTTGTCCATCGGGCAACTGGCCTATGGGCCGGTGGCGGACCGGTTCGGGCGGCGCATTCCGCTGCTGACTGGCGTCGGCCTGTTCACTCTGGCCTCCCTGGCCTGCGCCTATGCGCCGAGCCTGGAATGGCTGATCGGCGCCCGTTTCGTCCAGGCCCTGGGTGGATGCGCCGGGATGGTGATCTCGCGGGCGGTGGTCAGCGACAAATGCGACGCGGTGGGCTCGGCCAAGGTGTTTTCGCAGTTGATGCTGGTGATGGGCCTGGCGCCGATTCTCGCGCCGATGCTGGGCGGGTTGCTGGTGAACCTGCATGGCTGGCAGTCAATTTTCATTGCCCTGACCCTGTTCAGTGCATTGGCGTCGACGGCGGTGGCCTTGTGGCTGCCGGAAAGTTTGCCGGACTATGTGCCTCGGCAACCGTTGTCGGGGGCGTTGCGCCAATATGGCCGGTTATTGACCGACGCTGTCTTCCTCGGCCATGCGCTGACGGGGGGGATCGCTATCGCTGGGATGTTTGCCTACATCGCCGGTTCGCCTTTCGTCTTTATCAAGCTCTACGGTGTACCGGCCGAACATTTCGGTTGGCTGTTCGGCACCAACGCGGCGGGCTTCATCCTGGTTGCGCAGGTCAACGCCCGGCTGCTGTCCAAGCGCGGCCCGGCGTTCCTGCTGAGCCGCGCGGTATGGGTCTACCTGGGCGCCGGGCTGAGCCTGCTGGCCGTCAGTTCATTGCAACCTGCGCAGTTGTGGCCGCTGCTGCTCCCGCTGTTTATCTGCATCGCCAGCCTGGGGTGCATCCTTCCCAACGCCTCGGCCTGCGCCATGAATGGACAGGGCGCCCGGGCCGGCAGTGCTTCGGCGATGCTGGGATGCCTGCAGTTTTCCGTCGCCGCCGGAGCAGCCGCGTTGGTGGCGGCGCTGCATAACGGCACCGCCGTGCCAATGGCGCTGGTCATCAGCCTGTGCGGGCTGTTGGTGGTGGGCGCAGCGATGCTGACTCGTCGCCTGCAAAATGCCCGGGCATTGGCCCAGGCCAGTCGCGAGGGCTGACTCAGCCGACCGCGCGCTGCTGTTGTTCGGGGAAATGATGGGGTGCGAGGATCCGCGCTTGCAGGGTGCTGGCGAAGGCCTGGGCTTCGGCCTCGGTACGGAAGGTGACGACGTGCTGGTCAAGGCGCACTTGCCACTGGGATTTTGCCACTTCTTTTATCAGGATCTTCATTGCTGACCTCCTCACGAAAAGATTGCGTTGCAAAGGCCTCGAGTGTAGACCCGAATGCGATCGCAATTGTGACAAGGATCAATTCTCGGACTGACGGTGCGGTCCCAAGTTAATGCAACACCTGTGGAGAGGGAGCAAGCTCCCTCTCCACAGGTGAAGTGTTTCGACCTGCTGTCAGAAGCCCTCGAGCACAATCTTGCCCTTGGACTTGCCGCTTTCCAGCAAGGCATGCGCCCGGCGCAGGTTCTCGGCGTTGATGGTGCCGAAATGTTCGCCAACCGTAGTCTTCAGTGTGCCTGCGTCGATCAGGGCGGCCACGCGGTTGAGCAGTTTGTGCTGTTCAAGCATGTCGGCCGTTTCGAACAGCGAGCGGGTGTACATGAATTCCCAATGCAACGACAGGCTCTTGCGCTTGAGCTTGGTTACGTCCAGCGCCTTGGGATCGTCGATCAGCGCCAGTTTGCCCTGGGGCGCGAGGGCTTCAACCAACTGGTCCAGATGCTGGTCGGTCTGGGTCAGGCTGGCGACGTGAGTCACCTGGGGCTGGCCCGCTTCTTTCAACACTTCGCTCAATGGCTGGCTGTGGTCGATCACCAGGTCGGCCCCCAGGCTGTGTACCCAATCCTGGGTCTGCACACGGGACGCGGTGCCAATCACCTTCAGCCCGGTGAGTTGGCTGGCCAGTTGCGTCAGGATCGAACCCACGCCTCCCGCCGCGCCGACGATCAACAGGCTCTGGCCCAGGTCGCTTTGGCCTTCCTGGATTTGCAGGCGCTCGAACAACAACTCCCAGGCGGTAATGGCCGTCAGCGGCAGCGCCGCCGCTTCGGCGAAACCGAGGGTCTTGGGCATGTGGCCGACGATGCGCTCATCCACCACGTGCAACTCGCTGTTGCCGCCGGCCCGGGCGATGGAGCCGGCATAGAACACCTGGTCCCCGGCCTTGAACAGCGTAACCTCGCTGCCCACCGCCTTGACCACTCCGGCCACGTCCCAGCCCAGCACCTTGGCTGCTCCGTCTTCGGGCTGGACGTTCTGGCGGACTTTGGTGTCCACCGGGTTGACCGAAATAGCCTTGACCTCCACCAGCAGGTCCCTGGGACCGGCGACCGGTTCTGGCAGCTCGATGTCCTGGAGCGATTGCGGGTCAGTGATAGGCAACGAGTGGTAGTAGGCGATGGCTTTCATGAAGCGGCTCCGTGAGATGAATTCGATGGAAGCCATGTTTAGCTATTTATCGTCGAGATAAAACCGGCTAAAAGAACAGGCTCTTTCAATGATTTTTTGATAATGGAGTCGTCATGCTTCGCTTCGATGACTTGCAGTTGTTTGTCCGGGCGGCGGACCTGGGCAGTCTTTCGGCTGCGGCCAGGGTCATGGACCTGTCGGCGGCGGTGGCCAGTGCCGCGTTGAAACGGATCGAGCAGCACCTCGGCGCGCGGCTGTTGGCCCGTTCCACCCGTAGCCTGCGCCTGACGGCCGAAGGCGAGGGCTTTCTCGAATATGCCCGGGCCGCATTGAGCAGCCTTGACGAGGGCCGGCGGTTGTTGACCAGTGGCCAGGACCAGGTCAGTGGGGTGTTGCAGTTGTCCGCACCGTCGGACCTGGGACGCAACCTGCTGCTGCCCTGGCTGGATGCGTTCCAGCGCGAGTACCCCGGGCTGACGGTGCGGCTGTTGCTGGGCGATCGCATAGCCGATCTGTTCAAGCAGCCGGTGGACATCGCCTTGCGTTATGGCGATCCGGAAGATTCGAGCCTGGTCGCCCTGCCCATTGCCCCGGATAACCGCCGGGTGCTGTGCGCATCGCCGGACTATCTGGCTCGCCACGGTGCACCCCATCAGTTGGAACAACTGGCCCAGCACAACTGCCTGTTGTACATGCTGGGCAGTCGGGTCCATGACCGGTGGGGTTTTCATGACGGCAAACGGGAAGTGAGCCTCACCGTCAGTGGCGACCGTTTCAGTGACGACGCCGATGTGGTGCGACGCTGGGCGGTGGCGGGTGCCGGGATTGCCTATAAATCGTGGCTGGATGTGTCCACGGACGTGCTGGCCGGACGCTTGAAAATCCTATTGCCGCACCTGCAATGCGAACGCGCGCCCCTCAATCTGCTGTGTGCCCACCGGGCGCAATTAAGCAAGCCCATCAACCTTTTGCGGGACATGCTCCAGGCCCGCTGCGGTGAGTTGACGGCTCGTTTTCCAGTCTTGACGGGGGCCGGCCATTAGTCGCGGGCAAATAGAGAATTTTCCCTCAGGAACAATCGCCTCCAAAGGTTTCCGGAGGACAGGAAAGCTCGACCGCCCCGCTTATACTATCGGCCGCCTGCGCCAGAGCAGTAGACGAATGATTCAACAGGGAGTGAATACATGGAACATGCACCTTGCATCAGCCAGATCGCCACGCTGCTGGCTGACCCCAAGCGCAGCGCAATGATGTGGGCCTTGATGGACGGCACGGCCCGCCAGGCCGAGGAGTTGGCATTGCTCGCCGGGTTGTCGCCGTCCTCGGCCAGCGCGCATCTGGGACGCCTGTCCGCTGGAGGCCTGTTGAAAGTCGAAGCCCGGGGCCGCAAGCGGTTTTTCCGCCTGGCAGCCCCTGAAATCGGTGCTGCCGTCGAAGCGCTGGCCAGCGCGACGCTGGTCAGTACGCCGCGCCAGATCCCGGACATCTTCAAGCGCCGGGTCATGCCGAGCAAAGCGCCGTCGGCTCCCACGTCGTTGATGCGGGCCAGACTTTGCGACGATCACCTGGGGGGCACCCTGGCGGCGGACCTGTATCAGCAGCTGCTGGATGCCGGGTGGATCGAGCAGTTCGAGCAGCGGGTGATCGTCACCCACAAAGGCGCCAATCAGTTGGCCGAACGTGGCCTGTTCATCCAGGCCCTGGCCCATCGCAACGCCCGCATTGCTTGTGCCTGCCCGGACTGGAGCGAGCGTCGTCCACACCTGGGGGGCGCGCTGGGGGCGGCCCTGCTGCAACTGTTCATGCAGTCGGGTTGGCTGAGCTTGCCGAACGATTCGCGAGCCCTGCAGGTGACGACGCTCGGCCAGCAGGAAATCCAGCGGTTCGCCCGGCAGGACACGGTGGAGATGGCAATCTAGAGAACGCTCGATGCGTCGCTCAGGGCTGTCGGCAGGTCGTATTCAGCAATAGCCACCTGCGAGGTTCGCGCACACTCGGTCCGGGGAATTATCGGATTGGGGGAGGCAGCATGGACACTCACGGCTACAGTGCGGCGGAACGATTGGAACGGTTACCCATCAGCGGTTACCACCGGGTCATCTTCATCATCATCGCCCTGGCGTTTTTCTTTGACTCCATGGACCTGGCGATGATGACGTTCCTGTTGGGATCGATCAAAGCCGAGTTCGGCCTGAGTACCGCCCAGGCCGGTTTGCTCGCCAGCTCCAGCTTCTTCGGCATGGTGGTGGGGGCGTCGCTGTCGGGCATGCTGGCCGATCGTTTCGGGCGCAAGCCGGTGTTCCAGTGGAGCATCGTGCTGTGGGGCATTGCCAGTTACTTGTGCTCCACGGCCCAGGACATCGAGACCTTGACGCTGTTTCGCATCCTGCTGGGTATCGGCATGGGCATGGAATTTCCGATTGCCCAGTCGATGCTTTCGGAGCTGATCCCGGCCAAGCGTCGGGGCCGCTACATCGCCTTGATGGACGGCTTCTGGCCGCTGGGTTTCGTGGCGGCGGGGGTGCTGTCGTATTTCCTGCTGCCGGTGGTCGGCTGGCGCGACATCTTTCTGGTGCTGGCGGTGCCGGCGGTGTTTGTCCTGGCGATTCGTTTCTTCATTCCCGAGTCGCCACGCTGGCTGGAGCAAGCCGGTCGGGGCGATGAAGCGGACGCGGTGCTCAAGCGAATCGAAGATAAGGTCCGGACCTCGCTGGGGCATCAGACCCTGCCGGAGCCGATCCGTTTGCCAAGGGTTGAGAGCACGCCAGGCAATTTCTTTTCGGCCCTGGCGCAGATCTGGTCGCCGCTGTATCGCCAGCGCACGATGATGATCTGGAGCGTCTGGTTCTTTGCCTTGCTCGGTTTCTACGGCCTGACGTCCTGGCTCAGCGCGTTGTTGCAGCAGTCGGGGTTCGCGGTGACCCAATCGGTGTATTACACGGTGCTGATTTCCCTGGGCGGGATTCCCGGTTTCTTGATGGCAGCCTGGCTGGTGGAGCGCTGGGGGCGCAAACCGGTGTGCGTCATCACGCTGTTGGGCGGTGGGGTGATGGCGTTTCTGTACGGGCAGAGCGCGGTGTTTGGCGGCAACGTCGGCCTGTTGATCGGCACCGGGTTGCTGATGCAGTTTTTCCTGTTCGGCATGTGGGCGGTGCTCTACACCTACACGCCGGAGCTGTACCCCACCTCGGCCCGGGCCACGGGCTCAGGCTTTGCTTCGGCGGTGGGACGCATCGGTTCGCTGCTCGGCCCGCTGGTGACCGGCCTGGTCTTTCCCATCACCGGCCAGGGTGGCGTGTTCGCCCTGGGCGCGTTGTGCTTCGCCGTGGCGGCGGGGGTGGTCTGGTTGTTCGGGATGGAGACCCGGGGCAAGACGTTGGAGGAGTTGAGCGAGGCGATAAGGTGATAGGCATTCCCGTGGCGAGGGAGCTTGCTCCCGCTGGGCTGCGTAGCAGTCCTCTCGTCACATGAACGAAACCCATCGGTTGCGACCGCTTCGCGCTCGAGCGGGAGCAAGCTCCCTCGCCACAGGTTGTTCTTTGTTCCCTGTGGTAAGGGCAGCTCATTTCCACAACGCTAAGGTTTTACCAGCCGCGCGTCCAGGCTGTTCTGCGCCAGGCGCTTGGCCTGGTCCTGGGTCATGCCCAGATGGGTATACAGCGCGTGGAAGTTTTCGGTGACGTAGCCGCCGAAGTACGCCGGGTCATCGGAGTTCACCGTCACCTTCACACCGCGTTCGAGCATGTCGAGGATGTTGTGCTGCGACATGTCGTCGAACACGCACAGCTTGGTGTTGGACAGCGGGCACACGGTCAGCGGAATCTGCTCGTCGATGATCCGCTGCATCAGTCGCTCGTCTTCAATGGCTCGCACGCCATGGTCGATGCGCTGGATCTTCAGCAGGTCCAGGGCTTCCCAGATGTACTCGGGCGGACCTTCTTCGCCGGCGTGGGCGACAGTCAGGAAGCCTTCGTTGCGTGCGCGGTCGAATACGCGCTGGAACTTGCTCGGTGGATGGCCCATTTCCGAGCTGTCCAGGCCCACGGCCACGAAGGCCTCGCGGAACGGCAGCGCCTGGTCGAGGGTCTTCTCGGCTTGTTCTTCGCTCAGGTGGCGCAGGAAACTCAGGATCAGGCCGCTGGTGATGCCCAGTTGCTGCTCACCGTCCTTGAGGGCGGCGGCGATGCCGTTGAGCACCACTTCGAACGCGATACCACGGTCGGTGTGGGTCTGCGGGTCGAAGAACGGTTCGGTGTGGATCACGTTCTGCGCCTTGCAACGCAACAGGTAGGCCCAGGTCAGGTCATAGAAATCCTGGGAGGTGCGCAGCACATCGGCGCCCTGGTAATACAGGTCGAGGAATTCCTGCAGGTTGTTGAAGGCATAGGCCTTGCGCAGGGTATCGACGTCGCTCCACGGCAGGGCGATCTTGTTGCGTTCGGCCAGGGCGAACAGCAGTTCGGGCTCCAGCGAGCCTTCCAGGTGCAGGTGCAGTTCAGCCTTGGGCAGGGCGTTCAGCCAGTCGTACATGGTCTTTTCTCATCAGCGAATCGATGGCGGGCATTCTACAGGCGCTGGCCGCCCTGTCGGGTAAAACCTGACCGGCTGATCCACTACACGGCGAGCGACTCACGCCGATAAGCATAGGTGTCGGCGAAGCGCGACAGCAGGAATTCGGCGCAGGTCGTCGTTGGGTACTTTGGCGGGTGGGCGTCATCCTGGCAACCGGGCAGGCATTGGATCAGCGTGTCGGGGTGCGGCTCGGCAAAGAACGGCATCGAGTACCGGTCCACCCCCAGCGGGCTGATCACTCGATGCGGCGTCGACAGGTAACGGTCGTTGCTCCAGCGCGCCATCATGTCGCCGAGGTTGACCACGAAGGTGCCGTCGATGGGCGGCGCGTCGATCCATTGGCCGTCGACGTTGCGCACTTGCAGGCCGCCGGCGGCGTCCTGATAGAGCAAGGTGATGCAGCCATAATCGGTATGGGCGCCGGCTCCTTGCTGTTCGGCGCTACTGGCAGTGCGGCGGGGCGGGTAGTGGATCAGGCGCAGTACACTGACCGGCTCGTTGAAGCGCGTGTCGAAAAAGTCTCGCTCGATACCCAGGGCCAGGGTCATGGCCCGCAGCAGTGTTTGTGCAAGTGCCTGCATGTCGCGGTAATGCTGCTCCATCAAGCTTTCCCAGCCAATCAGGTCCGGGTGGCGGTTGGGGCCACGCAGGGGTTTTTCCGCCAGCACGTCGGGATGATCGGCCGGCAAGTGCAGGCCCATGTCGAAGGTTTCCTTCAGGTCGCTGGGCTTGGTCGGGTCCAGTTGTTCGGTGGCGACGGCGCCGTAGCCACGGTGGTGGCGGGTCTGGGTGATGTCGATCTTGAGTTTTTCTTCGACGGGCAGGGCGAAGAAGCGTTGGGCACTGCCCAGCACCTCGGCGATACGCGCCGGGCTGATGGGATGACCCTTGATGTAGAAAAAGCCCCATTGGCGGCAGGCTTGGTCGATCTGCTCGGCGACGGTTTGCCAGGCGCTGGGCTCGTCGCCGTAGAGCGGGCTGATGTCGATGATGGGCAGGCTGTTCATGCGGCTTTCCTGGCTTGGAATAGGAGCCCCATGTGGGAGCGAGCAAGCTCTCTCCCACAATAGGTTTTGGGTTGGTTTTGGGGACTATTTGGGAATCTCAGCCTTCATGCCTTCGACGTAATAATTCATCGACGCGAGTTCCGCGTTGGTGGCGCTCACGCCCGCCGGGATTTTCTCGACGCCGGCCTGGTCCTTGATCGGGCCGGTGAACGGATGGAAGGTCCCGCTCTCGATGTCAGCGATGATCTGTTCGGCTTCGCCCTTGACCGCTGCTGGCACCAGGTCGCTGATCGGCAGTTTCACCGTGCCTTCTTTCAGGCCACCCCAGTAGTCCTGGGATTTCCAGTTGTGGTCGAGCACGCTTTGGGTCGCTTGGATGTAGTGCGGGCCCCAGTCATTGACGATGGACGTCAGCACCGCCTTGGGACCGAAGTGAGCCATGTCCGAAGCGTAGCCCACCGCATAGACGCCGCGTCGCTCGGCGGCCTGGATCGGCGCCGGGCTGTCGGTATGCTGGAACACTACGTCCACGCCCTGATCGATCAGCGCGTTGGCGGCGTCGGCTTCCTTGCCCGGGTCGAACCAGGAGTTGACCCACACCACTTTGATCTCGCTGCCGGGGTTGTACTTGTTCAGGGCCAGTTGGATGGCGTTGATGTCGCGGATGACTTCCGGGATCGGGAAGGAGGCGACGTAGCCGATCTTCTTGGTCTTGGTCATCTTGGCCGCGAGAAAACCACCGACGTAGCGGCCCTCATAGGTGCGAGCCAGGTACGTGCCCAGGTTCTTGTCTTGCTTGTAGCCGGTGGCGTGTTCGAAGATCACCTTGGGAAACTGCTTGGCGACTTTCAGTGTCGGGTTCATGTAGCCGAAGGAGGTGGTGAAGATCAGGTCGTATTTGTCCTTGGCCATGTTGCGGATCACCCGCTCGGCATCGGCACCCTCCGGCACGTTTTCCACGTAGTTGGTGGTGATCTGCTCGCCGAATTTCGCCGCCAGCTCCTTGCGCCCTTGTTCATGCTGATAGGTCCAGCCGTGATCGCCGATCGGGCCGATGTAGACGAAGCCGACCTTCAGCGGGTCGGCGGCACTGGCATTCAGGCCGGCGCCCAGGCCGACGGCGGCGACAACGGCGCAAAGCAACTTCTTCAAGGGGCGTTTGTGCATGAACTCGAACTCCATTTTGTTGTGAGGTTGGCTGTACGGCACCAATGCAAAATGCTGACCAACAAGACAACTAATCGACACGGTCCAATTGTGGCGAGGGCGCTTGCTCCCGCTCGGTCGCGCAGCGGCTGTAAAAGCCGGGGGCTGCTGCGCGCCCCAGCGGGAGCAAGCTCCCTCGCCACAGTAAGATCGTCCGGGCGATAAAGGTGCGCGCCGCCCGCCACTCGCCACCCCCTGGTGCATCACACCGAACGAAACGTTCACCGCCTCCTATAGTCAGTAATTCATGACCCGCCCACGCTGACAGGCCTGCGATGCTCACTTTGCTCAAGCAAGAAAAACTGCTGTTGCTGGCGCTGATCGCCGCGTGTATCGCCTATCCGCTGGAACATTGGCTATTGGGCAACGGGCAACTGGTCGCGTTGATCAGCGGCCTGGTGCTGATCGGCTTCATCGTCGCCGCCTCGATGCGTGTGGCCCATCACGCCGAACTGCTGGCGGAAAAGGTCGGTGATCCCTACGGCACGATGATCCTGACCTTGTCGGCGGTGCTGGTGGAGGTGGTGATCCTGGCGATCATGATGAGCAACGAAGCGTCATCGACACTGGTGCGGGACACGATCTACTCGGCGGTGATGCTCGACATCAACGGCATCCTCGGGCTCGCGGCGCTGATGGGCGGGATCAAGCATGGCGAGCAGGCCTACAACGACGATTCGGCGCGCACCTACAGCGTGATGATTCTTACCGCCATGGGGGTATCGATGGTGGTGCCGGAGTTCATTCCCCGCGAGAGCTGGAAAATGTATTCGGCCTTTACCATTGGCGCGATGATCGTGCTGTACACCTTGTTCCTGCGCATGCAGGTCGGGCCTCACAGTTACTTCTTCAGCTACAGCTACCCGGAAAAACGCCGCAAGAAAGAGCCGGTGGAAAACGAACCGGAACCCATCAGCCTGGCGCTTTCCATCGGTGCGCTGGTGGTTGGCGTGGTGATTATCGGCGCCCTGGCCGAAGTCATGTCCAAGGCCCTCGACCTGGGGTTGGAAGGCTCGGGTGCGCCGCCGGTGGTCACGGCGATCCTGGTGGCCGCCATCTCCGCCGCACCGGAAATCCTCACCGCCCTGCGCGCGGCCCTGGCGAACCGCATGCAGTCGGTGGTGAACATTGCATTGGGCGCTTCGCTGTCCACGGTGATTCTCACCGTGCCCGTGATGGAGGCCATGGCCCTTTATACCGGCCAGCCTTTCCAAATGGCCATGACGCCAGTGCAGACCGTGATGATCTTCATCACCCTGATCGTCAGCGCCATCAACCTCAACGATGGCGAAACCAATGCCATTGAAGGCATGACCCACTTTGTGTTGTTCGCGACGTTTATCATGTTGTCGTTGCTGGGACTCTAGACTCTGCACAAAGCCAAACTGTGGGAGCGGGCTTGCTGTTCACTTAGGGCAATCGACAAACCCGTGGCGAGGGAGCTTGCTCCCGCTGGGCCGCGGAGCGGCCCCAAAACCTGCCAAATGCGGAGCATCGGACACACCGGTTTACGACTGCTTCGCAGCCGTGCGGGAGCAAGCTCCCTCGCCACAGGTCCATCATTTTTCTTAAATGAACCGCATTGGCTCCCACCGGGGATTTTGGCTGGATCAGGCTCCGGCGATCAGTTCCCGCGCCGCCTGGCTGTGATCGGCAATCAGCCCCTTCAAATCCAAGCCCTCGACCTGCCCATCGATCACTCGCCAGTGCCCGCCGATCATCATCCGATCCGCCCGATCCGCACCGCACAGCAGCAGCGCCGAGACCGGGTCGTGGCTGCCGGAAAAGCGCAGCTCATCAAGCTTGAACAGCGCCAGGTCGGCCTGCTTGCCCACCGCCAATTCACCGATATCGCCGCGCCCGAGCAGTTGCGCCGAGCCCCGGGTTGCCCAGCCCAGTACGCGTTCCGGTGTGATCGCTTGCGCGCCATAGCGCAGGCGCTGGATGTACAGCGCCTGGCGGGTTTCGAGGATCATGTTCGAGGCATCGTTGGATGCCGAACCGTCTACCCCCAGGCCCACGGGAGCGCCGGCGGCGGTCAGGTCCAGGGTCGGGCAAATGCCCGAGGCCAGGCGCATGTTCGAACTTGGGCAGTGACAGATGCCGGTGCCGGCGGTGCCGAGGCGGACGATTTCATCCGGGTTGAAATGAATCCCATGGGCCAGCCAGGTGCGCGGTCCGAGCCAGCCGACGCTGTCCAGGTAATCGACGGTGCGCAGGCCGAAGCGTTGCAGGCAAAAGTCCTCTTCATCGAGGGTCTCGGCCAGGTGCGTGTGCAGGCGTACGTCGAGTTTTTCCGCCAGCTCGGCGCTGGCCTGCATGATCTCGGGCGTGACCGAAAACGGTGAGCAGGGCGCCAGGGCAATCTGGATCCGGGCGCCGTCACCGCGCTCATGGTACTGGCTGATCAAGCGCTGGCTGTCGTCGAGAATCACCTGGCCCTGCTGCACGGTCTGCTGCGGCGGCAAGCCACCGTCGGCCTCGCCCAGGCTCATGGAACCGCGGGTCAGCATCGCGCGCATGCCCAGTTCACGAACACTCTGCACCTGCACATCGATGGCATTTTCCAGGCCTTCGGGGAACAGGTAGTGGTGGTCGGCCGCCGTGGTGCAGCCTGACAGCAGCAACTCCGCCAAGGCCACTTTGCTGGCCAGGGCAAGTTTTTCCGGGGTCAGCCGCGCCCACACTGGGTAGAGGGTCTTGAGCCAGGGAAACAACGGCTGGTTCACCACCGGCGCCCAGGCGCGGGTCAGGGTTTGGTAGAAGTGATGGTGGGTGTTGATCAACCCCGGCAGGATCACATGCTCGCGCGCATCGAAGATGTCGTCACAGGGCTGGGTGGGTTGTTGGCCGGCGCTCAGCAGTTCGACGATCACACCGTCCTGCAGGACGAGGCCGCCACGGGCATCGAGGTCGTTGGCGGTGAAAATGGCGAGGGGATTTTTTAACCAGGTACGGGTCGCAGGCATGGTGGCCGGCTCCTCTGAAAGTGGGTTCAGGTTAGCCAGCTCAGTGATGCCCTGTCTGCTGATCCAGGGTCGCCCGTTGGACTGGGCGAGGTGCGGAGTTTACTCAGGTTGTCGGGCGCAGATCCAGTGTCAGGTCGAGACCCCTGTGGGAGCGAGCTTGCTCGCGATAGCGGTAGATCAGCGACATCAATCTTGGATGTAAGGCCGCCATCGCGAGCAAGCTCGCTCCCACAGAGGAAAGATGGGGTTACCAGGGAATCGTTTCGCCCCTGTAGTTGACGAAGTGATGCCCGCCCTTGCCGACGAAGGCATTCACTTGGTCGATCAACCCGCGGGTGCTGGTCTCGACATCGATGTCCGCGCCTTCACCGCCCATGTCGGTCTTGACCCAGCCCGGGTGCAGCGACAGTACGGTCAATGCCTGCTCGCCCAGTTGGCTGACAAAACTGTTGGTCATCGAATTGAGCGCCGCCTTGCTGGCCTTGTACAGCGCCAGTTCCGGGGCGTCGGGCATGGTCACGCTGCCCAGCACCGAGCTCATGAACGCCAGCACGCCGCTGCCGTCGCGGATCTGGCCGACAAAGCGCTGGGCCAGGTTGATCGGGGCCACGGCGTTGGTGAAGAACAACTGGCCGACTTCGGCCAGCGTCGCGCCGCCTGGGCTCTGGTTGTCCGGACCCTTGACGCCGGCGTTGACGAACAGCAGGTCGAAGGTTTCGCCCTTGAGTTGTTGACTCAGGGCGATGACCGCTTGCTGGTCGTCCATGTCGAGTCTTTCGATCCGCACCGGGCCCAGCGCCCTCAAAGCCTCTGCGTTCTGCGGGTTGCGCACGGTGGCGGTCACGTTCCAGCCATCGCTGAGCAGGGTCTTCACCAGACCAAGGCCCAGGCCCCGGGAGGCGCCGATGATCAATGCGTTTCTTGCCGAATTCATGAGAGGCATCCTTGAAAGAAAAAGGTCATGGATTTAATGGACAGCGTTGCCCGAGCCGTTGTTTCAGCTCGTGACGCAACGCGTCGAGTTCGGTCATACGGGTTTCGATCAGGTTCAGTTTGTCTTGCAGCAATTGCGTCACGGCGCAGTCCGGGTCGGGGGCGTTCCACAGGGCGGCGACGCTGGCGCCGATCTCGCCCAGGGTAAAGCCCAGGCGCTGGGCGGTCTTGATATAGAGCACCAGTTGGACAACGTCGGCGGGGTAGTCGCGATAGCCGTTAGCGCTGCGCGTCGCCGCGATCAGGCCCCGCTGCTCGTAGAAGCGCAGGGTGTCTCGACTGACATCGCAGGCTTGGGCTAATTCACCGATACGCATGGACGACTCCAGAAGGGGCTTGACCTTGGAGCATACCCCAGGCTTTAGCCTTTTCGCTCCCCAATTATCTGGAGCAAAGTGTATGTGGACTTCGATGCAATATCGCCGGGTGGTGCTCGGCAGTGCCTGGTACGACCTGATCGTGTCGGCCGCGCTAGTCACGCCGTGGAGCTTTGCGGCGCTGCATGGTGTGTTGATGAGCTTGGCTCAGCTATTCGACCTGCCTGGAGAACTGCCGCCGTTTGCGCCGGCGCATGTGCTGATGGTGAATCTGCTGGGCTCGATTGTCTGCGTATGGGCGGTGCTGCGGATTCGGGATCCGCAGCCGCTGTATGGGCGTTATGACGCGACGGGGCGGTTTCTGTTTGCCGCCTGGATGCTGTATGCGCTGCTTCATGGGGCCAGTGCGGTGTTGTGGGTTTTCCTGTTTTTCGAGGTAGTGTGGGGCGTCGTGCAGACACTGCCCGTCCGTGGCGAGGGAGCTTGCTCCCGTTCGACTGCGCAGCAGTCGCCTTCCTAAGAGGGACGCTGCGCGCCCCAGCGGGAGCAAGCTCCCTCGCCACAGGTGTACTTCAATGCCCCGCCTGCCAAGGTTGCCCCAAGGACACCGGCGCATACAGTCGGGTGCGCACGGCGTCCCGGGACAGCAGCACCAGCACCACAATGGTCGCGGCATACGGCAACATCGCCAGCAAGCTCGATGGAATCGCCAGCCCCAAGCCCTGGGCCACCAGGTGCAGGATGCTGGCGAGGCCGAACAGGTAGGCGCCCAGCAGCAGGCGCCACACCCGCCAACTGGCGAACACCACCAGCGCCAGGGCGATCCAGCCGCGCCCGGCGCTCATGTTCTCGGCCCACATCGGCGTGTAGGCCAACGATAGATAGGCGCCGGCCAGGCCGGCCATGGCGCCGCCGAACAGCACCGCCAGGGTCCGCACCCTTAACACCGGCAGGCCCATGGCACTGGCGGCGTCGGGGTTCTCGCCGACGGCCTGGATGATCAACCCGACGCGACTTTTCACAATCATCCACGCCACCAGGGCAAACAGGGCGAAGGACAGGTAAACCAGCAGATCCTGGGCAAACAGCATCCGCCCGATCAACGGAATGTCACTCAGGTAAGGAATGGCCAGCGGCTCGAACCCCGCCAGCGGCTTGCCGACCCAGGCCGCCCCGACAAAACTCGACAGGCCCACGCCGAAAATCGTCAACGCCAGCCCGGTGGCCACCTGATTGGCGTTGAATACCAGCGCCACCAACGCGAACAGCGCCGACAACAGCATGCCGGCAGCCATCGCTAGCAGCACGCCGAGCCAGAGGTTGCCGCTGTTGAAGGCGACGATAAAACCGATCACCGCACCGAACAGCATCATGCCTTCCTGGCCCAGGTTGAGGACGCCGCTTTTTTCGCAGACCAATTCACCCAAGGCCACCAGCAGTAACGGCGTACCGCAGCGGACCATGGCGTAGAAAATATTGCTCAACAGGTCGATATCCATCACAGCGCTCCTGCCTGTACGGCGGTGGTTCGGGTGCGCCGGGCCCAGCGCAGGTTGAGGCGTGGCCGGTACAGGATCAGCACGTCGCAGGCCAACAGGAAAAACAGCATCATTCCCTGGAACAGTTGGGTGATTGCCTGGGGAAGGTTCAGCGACATCTGCGCGCTCTCGCCGCCGATATACAGCAACGCCATCAACAGGCTGGAAAACAGAATGCCGATGGGATTGAGCCGTCCCAGGAACGCCACGGTAATTGCCGCATAGCCGTAGCCCGGCGACACCTGCGGCACCAGTTGGCCGATCGGCCCGGTCACTTCGCAGACGCCGGCCAGCCCGGCCAGCGCCCCGCTGATCAACAGCGCCAGCCACACCAGCGGCTTCTGGCGAAAACCGGCGAAACCGGCGGCGCGGGCATCGAGGCCCAGCACCTTGATTTGAAAGCCGACGAAGCTTTTCTGCAGCAACACCCACACCGCCACCAGCGCCAGCAGGGCGAAATATAGCCCGGCATGGACCCGACCATCTTCCAGCAGCAACGGCAGGCGACTGGCCTCGCCGAACATCGCCGACTCCGGGAAATTGAAACCCGCTGGGTCTTTCAACGGTCCGTGAACGCAAAACAACAGCAGGTTCAGGGCGATGTAATTGAGCATGATGCTGGTGAGGATTTCGTTGGCATTGAAGCGCGTGCGCAGCCACGCCGTGAGCCCGGCCCAGGCGGCACCGGCCAGGGTGCCGGTCAGCAGGATCAGCACCAGTGCCCAGCGGCTTTGCACGTCGATGATGTTCACCGCCAAGGCACTGCCGGCCAAGGCGCCCAGCAACAGCTGGCCTTCAGCGCCGATGTTCCAGATTCGCGCCTGATAGGCCACTGCCAGGCCGAGGGCGCACAGCAGGATCGGCAAGGTCTTGACCAGCCACTCGGACACGCCGTACAGATCGCTGATCGGGGCGATCAACAGGGTGTACAGCGTTTGCAGCGGGTCATGCCCCAGGGCGATAAACAGCAGCGAGCCACAGGCCAGGGTCAACACGGCGGCCAGTAGCGGCGAGCACCAGAGCATCAGGCGCGATTGTTGGCCGCGAGGTTCGAGAGAGAGCAGCATGTAGAACTCCGTTTAAACCGGTGCGGGGGCAGGGGATTGAGGGGCGTCGAACTGGCCGGCCATCCAGCCGCCGACGTCACTGAGACGGGTCTCGACGGTGGGTCTCAAGGCCGACAGACGCCCGCCGCACAAGGCGCCGAGGCGATCGCTGATCTGGAACAGTTCGTCGAGGTCTTCGGAGATCACCAGAATCGCCGCGCCCGCATCGCGCAGGGCGATCAGGGCGCGATGGATGGTCGCCGCCGCGCCGACGTCCACGCCCCAGGTCGGGTGAGCGGCCACCAGCAGCTTCGGCTGTTGCAGGATTTCCCGACCGAGAATGAATTTCTGCAGGTTGCCCCCCGAAAGGCTGCGCGCCGGGGTTTTGGTGTCGCGTGTCTTCACGCCAAAGCGACGGATGATCTCCTCGGCCAGGTGTTCGACCTTGCTGCGGCGAATCAGTCCGTGGCTGACCAGGCCCTGTTGGAAAGCGCTGAGCAAGGCGTTATCCGCCAGGCTCAATTGCGGCACGGCGCCATGGCCCAGGCGCTCGGCGGGGACAAATGCCAGCCCGAGCCGGCGACGGGCGTCGGGGCGTAGATGAGCCACGGGTTGCCCGTCGAATCGGATCGTTTCGCCTTGCGGGCGGGCAAGCGGAGTCTCTCCGCTGAGCAACGCCAGCCATTCGTCCTGACCATTGCCCGCCACCCCGGCGATGCCGACGATTTCGCCGCTGCGCACCTCCAGGTCGATCTCCCGCAACGAGCAGCCGAACGGGTCCGGGTTGTGCCAGGACAGCTTGTCGATCTGCAGAAAGGCTTTGTCGGCGCTGACCTTGGGATAATCCGTGATCAGCCCGGCCGCTTCGCCGACCATCAGTTGCGCCAACTCCCGGTCCGAGCAATGCGCCGGGGTGCAATGCCCCGATACCCGTCCTGCGCGCAGCACCGTGGCGCTGTGGCACAACGCTCGCACTTCCCCAAGCTTGTGGCTGATAAACAAGATGCTGCAGCCCTCGCTCGCCAGGCGGCGCAGGGTCACGAACAGCTCTTCGGCTTCAACGGGCGTGAGCACCGAGGTCGGTTCGTCGAGAATCAGCAGGCGAATGTCCTGCATCAGGCAGCGAATGATTTCCACCCGTTGCCGCTCGCCAATCGACAGGCTGTGGACCAGCCGCTGCGGCTCCAGCGCCATGCCGTAGCGTCGGGAAACCTCGCGGATCCGGGGTTCCAGCTGCGCCGGCGTACCGGCTGCCGCGCCCATTGCCAGGGCAATGTTTTGCGCAACGGTGAGCGTTTCGAACAGCGAGAAATGCTGGAACACCATGCCGATTCCCAGGCTGCGGGCCTGGGCCGGGTTGCGCAGGTTGACGCGCTGGCCTTGCCAGATCACCTCGCCCGAATCGGCAGGGGTGACGCCGTAGATAATCTTCATCAGGGTGCTTTTACCCGCACCATTTTCCCCGAGCAGGGCGTGGATCTCCCCGGGTTGGATGCTCAGGTCGATGGCGTCGTTGGCCAGGCAACCGGGGTAGCGTTTGCTGATGTTGCGCAATTGCAGGCGCGCGATGGAGTCGGGGTTGGACATGACAGGCTCGGGCCGATGGACAGGAATGCCTGTGGATAAAGCAATTTCCTGGCCATCAGGTCAGGAAATCGCCTCGGCCCGCGCCGCCAAGGCTCTTTGCAGGTAGCCTGGGCATCTGCCATAGGAAAATTCTGCACCGGTTTGGAGCGCGCAAGTTTTGCGCAGGCATCGGTTTGCCCTGAAATGGGTGGTTAAAAATTGAGCAAGCGGCTGCGAGCCATGCCCTCCTTGGGGTAGCAGGAGCCATGAACGGGTTATCCACAGGTTGCTCCACAGTTATTGTGTGCAAGCCGGAAACTCGGGCATAAGCACTGCGGGGCTTTCTTCTAAAGGTGATAAACCGCCGCAAGCGTTTGTTTTATGGATGGATTTGTCGATTCGACGGGACTTTGGCTGAAAAATGAGCAACTCTCTGAAACCCGCATGACAGAAGGGTTACAGAGGGATTTGCTCAGGTTATCCACAGTCGGGCCCACAGTGGATGTGGGCAAGTTGAACGATTGCGGGCGCCCTGAAAGGTCGCAGGATGATCTCAACGTGCCAGCAGAATCCGGCCGCGACTCAGGTCGGCCAGGTGCGTTTGTAATGTTTCGATCTGCGCTTCACCCACGGCCAGTTGAAGGTCGACGCCATTGGCCGTAAAGCGTTCTTCATTGACCAACCCGTCGCATTCGGCGACGCGCAGTTTCACCAGGGCCAGTTCGGCGAAGCCGCAGGAACAGCGCAACGCTACGCGACTGATCAATTCGATTTTCTCGGCGTTTTGCAGGCATTTGTTCGCGCCGCCGCCATAAGCCCGGGCCAGCCCGCCTGTGCCCAGTTGAATCCCGCCGTACCAGCGGATCACCAGCACCGCGACCTGATCGCAGGCTTGTGCTTCGATCGCGGCCAGGATCGGCCGCCCGGCGGTGCCTCCCGGCTCGCCATCGTCGTTGCTGCGGTATTGGTCGCCGAGTTTCCAGGCCCAGCAATTGTGCGAGGCATTCAGGTCGCTGTGCTGGTCGATAAAGGCCTGGGCGTCGGCGGGGCTGCTGATGGGCGCGGCGAACGTGATGAAGCGGCTTTTGCGAATTTCTTCGCGGTATTCGCAAAAGCCGGCAAGGGTAAAGGGCATGGCGATCTTAGAGGGCAGGTGTCAGGCCGCAGCCCTTGAGAATGATGCGGATCAGGTTATCGCCAGCCTCGACCATGTCCTGCTTGGTCAACTTGCTGCGACCGGTCACGCGACAGATCTGGGTGGCGAAGTCGGCGTAATGCTGGGTACTGCCCCACAACAGGAAAATGAGGTGAACCGGGTCGATCGGGTCCATCTTGCCGGCATCGATCCAGGCTTGGAATACGGCCGCCCGACCATTGAACCAGGTGCGATAATCCTGGTTGAAATACTCGCTCAGGCATTCGCCACCGCTGATCACTTCCATGGCAAACAACCGCGACGCCTGGGGTTGGCGACGAGAGAACTCCATCTTGGCGCGGATATAGCGGGTCAAGGCTTCGGCCGGATCATCCTCGGCGGTGAGGGTGTTGAAGGTGCTGTCCCACAATTCGATGATGTTGCTCAGCACCGCCACGTACAACCCGAGTTTATTGGTGAAGTAATAATGCAGGTTCGCCTTGGGCAGCCCGGCCTTAAGGGCGATGGCATTCATGCTGGTGCCTTTGAACCCGTGACGGGCGAATTCATCTTCGGCAGCCTTGAGGATCGTCTCTTCGTTCTTTTGACGAATGCGACTGGTGGGCTTGCCACCGTGGGCAGGGACTTCAAAGGTCATGGGCGTTTCCGAGCTGGGTCTGTGGGCAAGCAAATGCGTTGATAGCGCACCGGCATCAATCCGACAAGTGCCATCACACTAAAAGCCCGACTAAACACCTGTGGGAGCGAGCTTGCTCGCGATAGCAGTGGATCCGTCACATCTTTATTGACTGAATAACCGCTATTGCGAGCAAGCTCGCTCCCACAAAGAGCAAAAGGGTTAACGGGTGGCCGCCAGGCTTTCGAGAAAACTCTCCAGCACCAGATGAGGCCGACGCCCCTTGCGGGTGACCGACGCCAGGCTCAGGTCATAGAAACGTGCCGAGGGCTTCAAGGCCCGCAGCCGACCTTGCTGGACCCAGAGGCTGGCGTAGTGATCGGGCAAGTAACCGATGTAGCGTCCGGTGAGGATCAGGAACGCCATGCCTTCGCGGTCCGATGCGCTCGCGGTGCAATTGAGCGCCTGGTAATGGGCCTGTATGTCGGCTGGCAGGCGGAAGGTCGGCGCGATGGCGTCCTGGCTGTTGAGGCGAGCGTCCTCAAGTTGCTGGTCATCGACATAAAACAGCGGATGCCCGACCGCGCAGTACAGCAGCGATCGTTCACTGTACAGCGGTTGATATTCCAGCCCGGACAGGGCACTGGCCTGGGGAACTACGCCGACATGCAAACGCCCGTCGAGCACGCCTTGCTCGACTTCGTTGGGGGCGATCATGCGAATCTGGATCTGCACGTCGGGCCCGCGTTCCTTCAATTGCGCCAAAGCGTGGGTGATGCGCATGTGGGGCAGGGTGACCAGGTTGTCGGTCAGGCCGATGGTCAGTTCACCGCGCAGATGCTGGTGCAAGCCGTTAACCTCGGTGCGAAAGCTTTCCAGTGCGCTCAAGAGCTGCAACGCCGATTGATACACCTCGCGACCTTCCTCGGTCAGGGAAAACCCCGCGCGCCCGCGTTGGCACAGGCGCAGGCCGAGACGTTGTTCGAGGTCGCTCATCTGCTGGCTGATGGCCGACCGGCCGATGCCAAGCACGGTTTCCGCTGCGGAGAAACCACCACATTCCACCACGCTGCGGAAAATGCGCAGCAGGCGAATATCAAAGTCGCTGACCTGGGCCAGTGGATCGGGACGACGAGCGCTCATAGTTTAGTGATCCGCCGACTGAAGGTTACAAAAGTTGGATTTCACCGACTTTATCGTCGTGGCAACTTAGCTGCAAGAACGCTTTCGATCCCCTGTCGCTTATGACCTGCGAGGTTTTGTCGATGAACATGCCCGAACACGCTGCCGGTTCCCTGGCCAGCCAGCTCAAGCTGGATGCCCACTGGATGCCTTACACCGCCAACCGCAATTTCCAGCGCGATCCGCGCCTGATCGTCGCTGCCGAAGGCAGTTGGCTAGTGGATGACAAGGGGCGCAAGGTGTACGACTCGTTGTCGGGCCTGTGGACATGCGGCGCCGGGCACACCCGCAAGGAAATCCAGGAAGCGGTCGCCAAGCAGCTGGGCACCCTTGATTACTCGCCGGGGTTTCAGTACGGCCATCCGCTGTCGTTCCAACTGGCGGAAAAAATCACCAGCCTGACCCCGGGCAATCTCAATCATGTGTTCTTTACCGACTCCGGCTCCGAGTGCGCCGATACCGCGGTGAAGATGGTCCGCGCCTACTGGCGTCTCAAGGGGCAGGCGACCAAGACCAAGATGATTGGTCGTGCTCGTGGCTATCACGGCGTGAACATCGCGGGCACCAGCCTCGGCGGTGTCAACGGCAACCGCAAACTGTTCGGCCAGGCCATGATGGACGTCGACCACTTGCCGCACACCTTGCTGGCCAGCAATGCCTATTCCCGTGGCATGCCAAAAGAGGGCGGCATCGCCTTGGCCGATGAGCTGTTGAAGCTGATCGAGCTGCACGATGCTTCCAACATCGCGGCGGTGTTCGTCGAACCGATGGCTGGTTCGGCCGGCGTGCTGGTTCCGCCAGAGGGTTATCTCAAGCGTCTGCGGGAAATCTGCGACCAGCACAGCATCCTGCTGGTGTTCGACGAAGTGATCACCGGTTTCGGCCGCACCGGTTCGATGTTCGGTGCCGACAGCTTTGGTGTGACCCCCGACCTGATGTGCATCGCCAAGCAAGTCACCAATGGCGCGATCCCCATGGGCGCAGTGATTGCCAGCTCCGAGATCTACCAGACGTTCATGAACCAGCCGACGCCTGAGTACGCGGTGGAGTTTCCCCACGGCTACACCTACTCGGCTCACCCGGTGGCCTGCGCGGCGGGCCTGGCGGCGCTGGACCTGCTGCAGAAGGAAAACCTGGTACAGAGCGTGGCCGAAATTGCCCCGCATTTCGAGAACGCGTTGCACGGTTTGAAGGGCGCGAAGAACGTCATCGACATTCGTAACTATGGCCTGGCCGGCGCGATCCAGATCGCCGGGCGCGACGGCGATGCCATCGTGCGTCCATTCGAGGCCGGCATGGCGTTGTGGAAAGCCGGGTTCTATGTGCGGTTCGGCGGCGACACCCTGCAGTTCGGGCCGACGTTCAACAGC
Organism: Pseudomonas sp. NFACC51; assembly: GCF_900103575.1. Lineage (NCBI taxonomy): Bacteria > Pseudomonadati > Pseudomonadota > Gammaproteobacteria > Pseudomonadales > Pseudomonadaceae > Pseudomonas > Pseudomonas sp. NFACC51. The sequence goes on from NZ_FMXH01000006.1 coordinate 383,166, forward strand.
AAGCCGCAGGACCTGGATCGCCTGTTCGACGCGGTCGGTGAAGTGCTGAACAAGCTCGACTGATCCGTTCTTCCATATAGCTTTCAATAACAGGCGTCCGTTCACGGGCGCCTGTGGATAATTCTGGAGTCCCCATGAGCCTCATCCCGCATTTGATCAATGGCGAATTGCTGAGCGACAGCGCTCGCACCGCCGATGTGTTCAACCCTTCCACTGGCCAGGCCATCCATAAAGTACCGTTGGCTGATCGCGCGACCATCCAGCAGGCCATCGACGCCGCGAAGGCAGCTTTCCCGGCCTGGCGCAATACACCTGCGGCCAAGCGTGCACAGGTGATGTTTCGTTTCAAGCAATTGCTGGAGCAAAACGAGTCGCGTATCGCCCAGTTGATCAGTGAAGAACACGGCAAGACACTGGAAGACGCGGCCGGTGAGCTCAAGCGTGGCATCGAGAATGTCGAATTCGCCTGCGCAGCGCCGGAAGTCCTGAAGGGCGAATACAGCCGTAACGTAGGACCGAACATCGACGCCTGGTCAGACTTCCAGCCTCTGGGCGTGGTGGCGGGCATCACGCCGTTCAACTTTCCGGCGATGGTGCCGCTGTGGATGTATCCGCTGGCGATCGTTTGCGGTAACTGCTTCATCCTCAAACCATCCGAGCGTGACCCAAGTTCGACATTGCTGATCGCCCAGTTGCTGTTGGAAGCCGGTTTGCCCAAAGGTGTGTTGAGCGTTGTGCATGGCGACAAGGCCGCCGTGGACGCACTGATCGAAGCGCCGGAAGTGAAGGCATTGAGTTTTGTCGGTTCGACACCGATTGCCGAATACATCTATGCCGAGGGCACGCGGCGTGGCAAACGCGTCCAGGCACTGGGCGGGGCGAAGAACCATGCGGTGCTGATGCCGGATGCCGACCTGGACAATGCCGTCAGCGCACTGATGGGCGCGGCGTACGGTTCGTGCGGTGAACGCTGCATGGCGATTTCGGTGGCGGTGTGTGTCGGCGACCAGGTGGCGGATGCACTGGTGTCCAAGCTGGTGCCGCAGATCAAGGCGTTGAAAATCGGCGCTGGCACGTCTTGCGGGCTGGACATGGGGCCGTTGGTGACCGGTCAGCACCGGGACAAGGTCAGTGGCTATATAGAAGAGGGTGTGGCGGCGGGTGCCTCGCTGATTGTCGATGGTCGCGGCTTGAGTGTGACGGGTCATGAGGAGGGCTTCTTCCTCGGTGGCTGCCTGTTCGATCGTGTGACCCCCGAGATGCGCATCTATAAGGAAGAGATCTTTGGGCCGGTGCTGTGCATCGTCCGGGTCAACAGCCTGGAAGAGGCGATGCAGTTGATCAACGATCATGAGTATGGCAACGGCACCTGCATCTTTACCCGCGATGGCGAAGCGGCGCGGTTGTTCTGCGATGAGATTGAAGTCGGCATGGTGGGCGTCAACGTTCCATTGCCGGTGCCGGTTGCCTATCACAGCTTTGGCGGCTGGAAGCGCTCGCTGTTCGGTGACCTGCACGCCTACGGCCCGGACGGCGTGCGTTTCTATACCCGTCGCAAAGCGATTACCCAGCGTTGGCCGCAGCGTGCCAGCCATGAGGCTTCGCAGTTTGCGTTCCCCAGCTTGTAACCGGTAAGTGAAGAGGCCGGCGCCCTAGGGCGCCGGCCTCTGTGTTTGCGGGGCTTTTTGACTGATGTGACAGAATTGTGAAAATAGGTGTTGACGGCAGATTCTGGAAGTCTATAATTCGCCCCACTTCCGGCGCAGTCGAAACGGAAAACTCCTTGAGATTCAATGAGTTAAGTAGGTTTCGAAGATGCAGGGCTTCAGTTCATCGAAGCCCGGAAGGAGCAGGTGGAGCGCTGTTGTTTGGCTCTATCGGCGGTTCGATCTTCTCGGTCGAAAGCGGTGAAAAAGAGGTGTTGACAGCAGCGAGTAACGCTGTAGAATTCGCCTCCCGCTAACGAGAGATCG
>NZ_FMXH01000005.1:0-253518 GCF_900103575.1 Pseudomonas sp. NFACC51
GACAGCTACAACTCCAGCTACGACAACGCCAAGGAAAAATCCTGGCAACTGCGCCACGACTTCAACTTCGCCGCCGTTGGCGTGCCGGGCCTGACGTTGATGAACCGCTACATCAGCGGTGACAACGTGCACACCGCCACCGTTGACGACGGCAAGGAATGGGGTCGGGAAAGTGAGCTGGCCTACACCGTGCAGAGCGGCGCGTTGAAGAGTCTCAACGTGAAGTGGCGTAACTCGACGATACGCCGGGATTACAGTACCAATGAGTTCGATGAGAACCGGTTGATCATCAGCTATCCGCTCAGCTTGCTGTAAAAGCCAAACATGGATGGAGGCTGTACCACCGTCATCGCGAGCAGGCTAGCTTCCACAGGGAATCGGTGCCGAGCACAAAATCAGCGCTCACTGAAGATCCAGTGTGGGAGCGAGCTTGCTCGCGATGGCGTCATCACATTCAACATCCCCCATCAATTGAACCACCGCTATCGCGGGCAAGCTCGCTCCCACAGGAAATGAGGTAACCCCTTAAGCCCGCGATTCGACGCCCAGTTCGTCCCACACCGACTCGGCCAGATGGAACGTGGCGTTGGCCGCCGGGATGCCGCAGTAGATGGCGCTCTGCATGATCACTTCCTTGATCTCGCTGCGGCTCACGCCATTGTTGGCGGCGGCGCGCAGGTGCAGCTTGAGTTCTTCGTTGCGGTTCATACCGATCAGCATGGCGATGGTAATCAGGCTACGGGTATGGCGCGGCAGGCCCGGGCGAGTCCAGATGTCGCCCCAGGCGTGGCGGGTGATCATCTCCTGGAATTCGCTGTTGAACTCGGTCAGGGCATTGAGGCTGCGATCGACGTGGGCATCGCCCAGCACCGCGCGGCGTACTTGCATGCCTTCGTCGTAACGTTGTTTCTCGTCCACAAAAAACTCCTCAGGCACGGCCAGAATCAAGCAGGAAATCCAGCACCCGCGCGCTGAAGGCGGCGCCGGCCTGGACGTTGGACAGGTGCGCGGCGTAGAACTCGGCGTACTCCGCGCCACTGACCCGCTCCTGGATAAAGTGCCCACCCGACGGCGGTGTCACGGCATCTTCGGTGCCGGCGATCACCAGCAGCGGCACGCGAATCGACGACAACTGCTCGCGGAAATCGGCATCACGCACGGCCGCGCAGTTGGCCGCGTAGCCTTGGGGCGATGTGGCAGCGAGCATGTCGGTGATTTTCTTCACCTTCGCAGGATGAGCCTCGGAAAAATCCGCAGTAAACCAGCGGGCGATCGAAGCATCGCGCAACGCCACCATCGCATCCTTGCCGTCGCGCAGCACGGTTTCGATGCGCGGGTTCCACACCGACGGATCGCCGATCTTGGCCGCGGTGTTGCACACCACCAGTTTGTACAGGCGCTCGCCGGCGTTGATGCCCAGCCATTGGCCGATCAACCCGCCCATGGACAAGCCGCAGAAATGCACCTTGTCGAGGTTCAACTGATCAAGCATCGCCAGCACATCGCGGCCCAGTTGCTCGATGCTGTACGGCCCTTCCGTGACCAGCGACTGGCCATGGCCGCGCGTGTCGAAGCGCAGCACGCGAAAGTGTTCGCTGAAAGCCGCGACCTGCTCGTCCCACATGTGCAGATCGGTGCCCAGGGAGTTGGAGAGCACCAGCACAGGGGCGTCTTGCGGCCCATCAAAACGATAGTTCAGATCGCCCTCGGCGAGTTTGACGAATCCCACAACAATCTCCTTTCAGGCGTTCAAGGCAAGGTGTTCGGCCACGGCCCGGGCGACCCAAGTCTGGGCTTGTCCGAGGTAGTGCGCCGGGTCGAGCAGATGATCAAGCTCGGTCGCGGATAGCTGCGCAGTGACCTGAGGTTCATCCCCCAGCACATCACGCAAATGCCGTTGTTCGGCCACGGCGCGCTTGCAGCATTGCTCCAGCAGATGATGCGCCGCGTCGCGTCCCACACGCTGGGCCAGGACGATGCTCACCGCTTCGGCCAGCACCAGCCCCTGGGTCAGTTCCAGGTTGCGGGCCATGCGCGCCGCGTCCACTTCCAATCCTTCGGCCAGCAGCCGCGCCTGCTGCAAGGCACCGGACACCAGGCAGCAGATCTCCGGCAGGGTTTCCCATTCGGCGTGCCACAGGCCCAGGCTGCGCTCGTGTTCCTGGGGCATGGCGCTGAACAGCGTCGACAACAAGCCAGGCACTCGCGTCGCCGCGCCGATCAGCACTGCCGCGCCCACCGGGTTGCGCTTGTGCGGCATGGTGGACGAACCACCCTTGCCCGGCGCCGAGGGCTCGAACGCTTCGCCGGCCTCGGTCTGCATCAACAGGCTGATGTCGCGGCCCAGCTTGCCCAGGCTACCGGCGATCAGGCCCAGCACTGAACCGAATTCCACCAGGCGATCGCGCTGGGTGTGCCACGGCTGCTCGGGCAGGTTCAGTTGCAATTCGGCGGCTAAGGCTTCGGCGATGGGCAAAGCGTGTTCACCCAAGGCGGCGAGGGTTCCGGAGGCGCCGCCGAATTGGAGCACCAGCAAGCGCGGCTTGAGTTCTTTCAAACGTTGGCGACTGCGGGTGATCGCCCCCAGCCAACCAGCGATCTTCATGCCCAGGGTCACCGGCGTGGCGTGCTGCAGCCAGGTGCGTCCGGCCAGCGGCGTGGCGGCGTAGTGTTCGGCTTGTCGGGCCAGGGTGGCGGCCAACTGCGCCAGCTCGCCTTCGATCAGCCCCAAGGCCAGGCGCAGTTGCAGCACCAGCCCACTGTCCATCACGTCCTGGCTGGTGGCGCCCAGATGCACGTAGCGCTCGGCTTCGGCATCCTCGGCGGCGATGCGCTTGCCCAACGCCTTGACCAACGGGATTGCCGAATTGCCAGCGCTGGCGATCGCTTCGCTCAGTGCCGAAAAATCGTACAGCTGCGCACGACAAGCCTGCTCGATCGGCGCCACGGCACTTTGCGGAATCACCCCGACCCGCGCCTCGGCCCGGGCCAAGGCGGCTTCGACGTCCAGCATGGCCTGGACCCGACCCGCATCGCAGAACACCTCGCGCATGTCGCGGGCGGTGAAGTAGACATCGAATAGTTGATTGCCCGGTCGTTCGCTCATAAACAGTCCTTGGGAAGGTAGATGTCCCGTGGCGAGGGAGCTTGCTCCCGCTTGAGTGCGAAGCGCTCACAAGAGAGGGCTGCTACGCAGCCCAGCGGGAGCAAGCTCCCTCGCCACAATGACTCAAACAAGCCTCAAATGATCAGGTGGATTCAAAGGTCATGGTGCAAATACGCCGGCTGCTTGGGCAGGCGCAGGCTGAACAGGAACGCCACCACCATCATCACCGTGACATACCAATAAAAAGCGTTTTCCATGCCCTGGGCCTTCAGGCTCAGGGCAACGTACTCCGCCGATCCGCCAAAAATCGCATTCGCCACCGCGTACGCCAACCCTACCCCCAGCGCCCGGACTTCAGGTGGAAACATTTCCGCTTTCACCAGGCCGCTGATGGAGGTGTAGAAGCTGACGATCGCCAGCGCCAACGTGATCAGGACAAACGCCAGGAACGGGCTGCTGATGCTTTTCAGGGTCAGCAGGATCGGCACGGTGCACAACGCCCCCAGGCCACCGAACCAGAGCATGGAGTTACGCCGGCCGATCTTGTCCGCCAGCATGCCGAACAGCGGCTGCATGCACATGTACAGGAACAGCGCGCCGGTCATGATGTAGCTGGCGGTCTTGGCGTGCAGGCCGGCGGTGTTCACCAGGTATTTCTGCATGTAGGTGGTGAAGGTGTAGAAAATCAGCGAGCCGCCGGCGGTGTAGCCCAGCACGGTGATGAACGCGGCCTTGTGGTCGCGAAACAGCGCCATGATGCTGCCAGCGTCCTTGTTCTCGCGCATTTCCTTGCTACTGGTTTCCTTCAGGGAGCGCCGCAGGAACAGAGAAATCAATGCAGCCACGGCCCCCACCACAAATGGAATCCGCCAGCCATAGGCGCGCAGTTCGTCTTCGTTGAGAAACTGCTGCAGGATCACCACCAACGACACCGCCAGCAGTTGCCCGCCGATCAGCGTCACGTATTGGAACGAAGCAAAAAAACCGCGCTGCCCCTTGAGGGCGACTTCGCTCATATAGGTGGCGGTGGTGCCGTATTCGCCGCCCACTGACAGGCCTTGCAACAAGCGCGCGAACAACAGCAGCAGCGGCGCCCAGACGCCGATGTCCTTGTAGGTGGGCAGGCAGGCGATGAGCAATGAGCCGAAGCACATCATCAGCACCGAAATCATCATCGAATTCTTACGTCCGTGACGGTCCGCCACCCGGCCGAAAATCCAGCCGCCGATGGGCCGCATCAGGAACCCGGCGGCGAATACACCAGCCGTGTTGACCAATTGCACCGTGGGGTTGTCGGACGGGAAGAACGCCGGGGCGAAATAAATTGCGCAGAACGCATAGACATAGAAGTCAAACCATTCGACCAGGTTGCCGGATGAAGCACCGACGATGGCGAAGATGCGCTTGCTGCGTTCTTCGCCGGTGTAGTGGCTGATGATTGGGGTGGCCATGGATTATTCACTCGTTGGGGACTGACGAAGTCTAGACACACTTAGTAACAGTCCCGTTCCACAAACAGACGTTGAAGCGATAGCACCTGTATTGACGCCATCGCGAGCAAGCTCGCCCTCACTGGGTTCATACCCTTGCTGTGGCCCTATGGGTTCATACACTTCTGGGCTGGGCTCATATCCCCTGTGGCGAGGGAGCTTGCTCCCGCTGGCTTGCGCAGCAAGCCCAAAGCCGGCGACCCGGTGTATCAGGATGACCTCAGTGCCTGGTTTTGCGACTGCTTCGCAGCCGAGCGGGAGCAAGCTCCCTCGCCACGGGAAAATCATGAATCAGTAATCGAAGAACACCGTCTCGGCATCCGTGCCCTGAAGGATCACGTTCCACTGGTACACGCCCGACGCATCAGGCTTGGCCACGATTGTGCCGCGACGTTCTTCGGGCACGCAGGCCAGCAGCGGGTCGGTTTCGTTGGCCTGTTCGCCGTCGAAATAGATGCGCGTCAGCAAGTGCTTGACCAACCCGCGAGCGAACACCAGCACCACCAAGTGCGGTGCCTGGGTTGTGCCCCCCAATCCCGGCACAGTGCCCGGCTTGATGGTGGTGAAGCGAAAACGCCCTTCGGCATCCACCGGCACCCGGCCAAAGCCTTCGAAATGCGGGTCCAGGGGTTTGTCCTGGTCGTCTTCCGGGTGGGCGTATTTGCCGGCGGCGTTGGCCTGCCAGACTTCCAGCATCGCGTCGTTGACGAACTGGCCGTTGCCGTCGACCACCTGCCCGGTGATCGCCACGCGTTGGCCGAGGGTTTCGGCGACGGTCAGGTCTTCGCGGTTCAGCCAGGTCAGGCCGATGTGGTAGTACGGGCCAACGGTGTGGGATGTGGTGGCAGTGAGCGTCATCTTATTTCTCCATCGGCGTGGCATCGCGGCCGCGCAAGACGATGTCCCAGCGGTAACCGAGGGCGTAGTGAGGGACAGTTTTTTCCAGGTCGAAACGGGCGATCAGGCGTTCCTTGGCACTCGTGTCCGGCACGCAGTTGTAGATCGGGTCGTATTCCAGCAACGGATCGCCAGGGAAGTACATCTGCGTCACCAGGCGCGTCAGAATGCTCGGCCCGAACAGTGAGAAATGGATATGCGCCGGGCGCCAGGCGTTGTGGTGGTTGCCCCACGGATAGGCGCCGGGCTTGATGGTCTGGAACTGATACCAGCCATCGGCGTCGGTGACGGTGCGACCGGTGCCGGTGAAATTCGGGTCCAGCGGCGCGTCATGGTTATCGCGATCGTGGTTGTAGCGACCGGCGGCGTTGGCCTGCCAGATCTCCACAAGGATGCCCGGCACCGGCTGGCCGTGCTCATCCAGCACGCGCCCGTGAATGATGATCCGCTCCCCCAGCGGCTCGCCGGCATGCTGGGCGGTCAGGTCGTGGTCCTTCTCTTGCACGCGGTCGGCACCGACAGTCGGGCCGGTAATTTCCGACAGCGAATGCGGCAGGAACACCAACGGCTTGGACGGCGAGCGCAGGTTGGTGGACTGGTACGGCGGGTGCAGATACTCCGGCTGGGTGCCCGCTTGGGGGCGACGATAACCAGGCTTGTCAGTCATGGAGCGTTCCTCGGTTTCTTATTAGTAGAACGACGCGTCAGACGCGTTCGATTGCCAGTGCCAGGCCTTGGCCGACGCCAACGCACATGGTCGCCAGGCCTTTCTTGCCGCCGGTCTTTTCCAGGTGGTGCAACGCCGTCAACACCAGACGCGCCCCGCTCATGCCCAGTGGATGGCCGAGGGCGATGGCACCGCCGTTCGGGTTGACCTGGGGCGCATCGTCCGCCACCCCCAACTCACGCAGCACGGCCAGGCCCTGGCTGGCAAAGGCTTCATTGAGTTCGATCACATCGAAATCCGCGACCGCCAGGCCCAGGCGCTCAGTGAGCTTGCGCACCGCCGGCACCGGACCGATGCCCATCACTCGGGGCGCCACGCCGGCACTGGCCATGCCCAACACTTTGCCGCGCGGCGTCAGGCCATGTTTCTTCACCGCTTCGGCCGAGGCCAGGATCAGTGCCGCCGCGCCATCGTTGACACCCGAGGCGTTGCCGGCAGTGACGGTCTTGTCGGGGCCGTTGACCGGTTTGAGTTTGCCCAAGGTCTCCAGCGTGGTGTCGGCGCGAGGATGCTCGTCCTGCTCGACCACGGTTTCACCTTTTTTATGGGCAATGCGCACCGCCACGATTTCTTCGGCGAAAAAACCTGCCGCCTGGGCCGCTGCCGTGCGCTGTTGGCTGCGCAAGGCGAAAGCGTCCTGGTCGGCGCGGGACACGGCATAGTCATCAGCCACGTTATCAGCGGTCTGCGGCATCGCATCCACGCCGTACTGGGCCTTCATCAATGGGTTGATAAAACGCCAGCCGATGGTGGTGTCTTCCAGCTTCATGCTGCGGGAAAACGCCGCGTCGGCCTTGCCCATCACGAACGGCGCACGGGACATCGACTCCACCCCACCGGCGATGGCCAGTTCCATCTCACCGCTGGCGATGGCGCGGAACGCGGTGCCGATGGCGTCCATGCCCGAGGCGCATAAACGGTTGAGGGTCACACCGGGAATGCTATCCGGCAGGCCTGCCAACAGCAGCGCCATGCGCGCCACGTTGCGGTTGTCTTCGCCGGCCTGGTTGGCGCAGCCGAGAAACACTTCGTCCACCGCGCTCCAGTCCACCGATGGGTTGCGCTCCATCAGCGCCTTGATCGGCACCGCCGCCAAGTCATCGGCACGCACGGCGGACAAACCGCCGCCAAACCGACCGATGGGGGTTCGAATCGCATCACAGATATAAACGTCGCGCATCAGGCTTCTCCCGGTGCCTGGCCATGGGCGGCCGCGGTGCGAGCTTCCAGATCGCGCAGTGCGCGCAGCTCTACCTCGGTCGGTTCGGCGGTGGTTTGCACCTGGTCGGCGAAACGGATCGCCCATCCGGTGGCGGCAATGACTTGCTCGCGGGTCACGCCGGGGTGCAGCGCGGTGACCACGAATTCATGGGTGCCGGCTTCCGGCTCCATGATGCACAGGTCGGTGATAATCCCCACAGGACCGGCGCCCGGCAGGCCCAGGCGCTTGCGCGAATCGCCGCCTTCACCGTGGCCGACCGAAGTGATGAAATCCAGCTTGTCGACAAACGAACGCGCCGACTGCTTGAGGATGATCAACACGCTCTTGGCCGAGCCGGCGATTTCCGGCGCGCCACCCGCACCCGGCAGGCGGACTTTCGGCTGATGGTAATCGCCCACCACCGTAGTGTTGATGTTGCCGAAACGGTCGACCTGGGCCGCGCCCAGGAACCCGACGTCGATACGCCCGCCCTGCAGCCAGTAGCGAAAAATCTCACCGGTCGGTACGACGGTATCGGCGGTTTCCGCCAGCTCGCCGTCGCCGATGGACAGTGGCAGTACGCTGGGCTTGGCACCGATCGGGCCGGATTCGTAGATCAGTACGACGTCCGGCGATGAGGTCAGCCGTGCCAGGTTGGCCGCTTTCGACGGCAGGCCGATGCCCACGAAGCATACGGCATTGTTCTTCAAGCGACGCGCCGCGGCGACGGTCATCATTTCGTTGGTGGAGTAAGTCATGGTTTCACCTGCGAAGCGGCTGCCAGTCTGGCCTGGAATTCACTGAAGTCTTTAGTGCCATGGATGTATTCGTTGATCCATGCGGTGAAGGTCTCACGGTCCCGGGCGATCGGATCCCACACCTGGTAGAAACGGTTATCACGCTCGGTATAGCCGTGGGCGTAGGACGGATGAGCGCCACCCGGCACGAGGCACACGGCGCTCAATGCCCAGGTCGGCAGGACGCAGGCGTTCATCGGCGCATTCAGGTCGTCGACGATTTCTTCCACGGTGACGATGCAACGCTTGGCGGCCAGGGCGGCTTCTTTCTGCACACCGAGAATGCCCCACAGCAGCACGTTGCCCTTGCGGTCGGCTTTCTGGGCGTGGATCACCGTGATATCAGGGCGCACCGAAGGCACGGCGGCCAATACTTCACCGGTGAAGGGACAGGTTACGCTCTTGATCAGCGGGTTGACCTTCGGCAGGTCGGAGCCGGCGTAGGCCCGCAACACCGCGAATGGCAGGCCGGAGGCGCCGGCCACGTAGGCGTTGGCCAGATCGGCGTGGCTGTGTTCCTCGATCTCCAGCGGGCGCGGCCATTGTTTCTCCACGGCATCGCGCAAGCGGTGCAACGACCCCACGCCAGGGTTGCCGCCCCAGGAGAAAATCAACTTGCGAGCACAACCGGCGCCGATCAACTGGTCATAGATCAGGTCAGGTGTCATGCGCACCAAGGTCAGATCTTTCTTTCCCTGACGAATGATTTCATGACCCGCCGCCGTAGGAATCAGGTGAGTGAAGCCTTCGAGCGCGACGGTATCGCCGTCGTTGACGAATTGCTTCACCGCGTCGTGCAGCGAAAGGATTTCAGCCATGGGGCAGGCTCCCGTTTTCCAGTAGACCGACATGAAGGAAAAGGCGCGAGGTTAAGCGCCGAAGTGACTGAAGATTAAGCCTGGGGGAAAAGCCAAACAATCCGATAATCGACTGAGTGTTCGTTTATCGAACGGATTGTTGTTTGGCTATCGATTTATCCACACAGCGAAAACGAGAACCGTGGCGAGGGCGCTTGCTCCCGCTGGGCCGGGCTGGCGCTCCAGTACGAAGCGGCCCTGTTTTTGGGGCTGCTACGCAGCCCAGCGGGAGCAAGCTCCCTCGCCACAGGGGTGTAGGTTCGGGGTTTCAGGTGGCATCCGCATGGCTGACCATGCCTTTGATCACCACCGCCGTGGTCGCCAGGGCCGCCGGGATCACCAGGGCGGTCAGGACCTGTTCGAAGTTCCAGCCCAGGCCCAACAGGGTCGCGCCCATCCAGGCGCCGAGAATCGCGCCGAAACGACCGATGCCCAGCATCCACGAGACACCGGTGGCCCTACCCTGGGTCGGGTAGAAACGCGCCGCCAGCGAAGGCATCGCCGATTGCGCGCCGTTGACACACATGCCCGCCACCAGCACCAGGGTGGCGAGCAAGGTAATGTTGCCCAGGCTCTGCCCTACCGCGTAGGCAAACACCCCCGCCATCAGGTAGAAAAGGCCGATGACCTTGTGCGGATTGAACCGGTCCATCGCCCAACCCACCCCGACAGCGCTCAACACGCCGCCGAATTGGAACAGCGCACCGATAAACGCTGCCTGCTCCATGCTCGCGCCGCTGTCGCGCATCAGGGTCGGCAGCCAACTGGTCAACAGGTAGACGATCACCAGGCCCATGAAATAGGTCAGCCACAGAAGCAAGGTGCCAGCGCTGTAGGTGCCGGAGAAAATCACCGCCAGCACATTGCGGGCTTTCACGGTTTTCTGTTCCGGCACACTGAAGCTCGCCGCTTGGGCCACCGTGTTCGGTTCGATCGGTGCCAGGGTCTTGCGCACCTTGTCGGTGCCGCGATTGCGCACCACCAGGTAACGCGCCGACTCCGGCAGCCAGAACAGCAACACCACTGCCAGGATCAACGGCAGGATCCCACCAATCAGCAGCAGGCTATGCCAACCGAACGCCGGTATCAGCTTGGCGGAGATGAACCCACCGCCGGCCATGCCCAGGTTGAAACCGCAGAACATGCTGGTCACCAGCAGGGACTTCTTGCGCTCCGGGGTGTATTCCGACAGCAACGTGGTGGCGTTTGGCATCCCGGCGCCCAGTCCCAGGCCCGTCAGGAAACGCAGCACCAGCAATTGATCGACGTTGGTGCTGTAGGCCGAGGCCAGGCTGAACGCGCCGAACAGCAAAACCGCGCCCACCAGTACGACTTTTCGCCCGAAGCGGTCAGCCAGCGGCCCTGAACCCAGTGCGCCGAACACCATGCCGATCAGCGCGGCGCTCATCACCGGGCCAAGGCTGGCGCGATCGATGCCCCAATCCTGGGACAGCGCCGGGGCGATGAAGCCCATGGCCGCTGTATCAAGGCCGTCGAGGAAAACAATCAGGAAACAGAGAATCACCACCCGCCACTGGTAGCGCGAAATAGGTTGGGCATTGATAAAGGACTGCACATCGAGGCAGTTGCCTACGGAGGTCTGGGGCTGGTTCATTTTATTTTTATTCCACGTGATAAACGCAGGCGAACGATCAGGGACCGGCGAAACACGCCGGATGACGCTGCGCGACATTAATGAGGGCAGGCAAATACCGTCAATTCATCGCCGCCGACTCTGTGCGTTTATCGAACAGCTTAAGTGAACAGCTGCGCGCTCAAGTCGCGGCTGGCCCCCAGCAGGCCTGGCAGGAAGCGCTGTTCCAGCTCATTGCGGCTGACCCGCCCGGCATGGGTGCTGACGTTGAGCGCGGCCACTACTTGACCGGAAGCGTCGTACACCGGCACGGCAATCGAACGCAGGCCCTGTTCCAGCTCCTGGTCGACGATGCACCAGCCTTGCTGCCGCACCTGTTCCAGGCATTCAAGCAATGCCTCGGGGGTGTGCAAGGTGCGGCTGGTCTTGGCTTGCAGGTCGGCATGGTCCAGGTAGTCGCGCAGCGAAGCGTCATCCAGGGCCGCCAGGAGAATCCTGCCCATCGAAGTGCAATAGGCTGGAAGACGCCCGCCGACCGACAGATCGACCGAAATCAGGCGCTGGGTGGTGGCTGACCGGGCGATATAGAGGATATCGTCGCCTTCGAGCGTCGCCATGTTGCAGGCTTCGTGCAATTGCTCGCTCATGCGGTCCAGGTACGGCTGGGCAGAAACGGCCAGCGGCGTCGAGGACAGATAGGCGTGCCCCAGGGTCAGCACTTTGGGCAGCAGCGAATAGGTCCGTCCATCCGTAGTGGCGTAGCCCAGCTTGATCAAGGTATGCAGGCAACGTCTGACGGCGGCGCGAGGGATTTCCGTACGATGGCTGATCTGGGCAATGGTCAGGTGCCGCTTGCGCTCCTGGAAGGCCTGGACCACGGCCAACCCGCGGGCCAGGGAGGTCATGAAATCGGGATCGCCGGTCAGGGCCTGGATCCGCTTGGCCGGCGAGGCGACGATCGGTGGCGCGACTGAAGTGAAAGCATTGCGCAATTGGTCGTTCATGTCTGGTCCTTCCCGGGGAATGACGGCTATTACAAGCGGCTGTCTGACGGACAGACAAGGGCCGGACCGCCAACAGTGTTCGATTATCGAACCAGCAACCGATAATCGCAATCCTGCCCGGTATCATGAGTTCGACAGCCGTCGAACGCCCGATAACAAGTTGAGCGAGAGTGACAAGCGATTTGACGTGAAGGCGCGGGCGATATTGAACTTGTCGCCTTGAACGGCATCAGGATATCGGCACTAGCAGACATCTTCTGAAACCTGATTGACACAAGTTTGCACATACAAACATCGATTCACACAACAACAGGCCCCTTTAAATATTTCCCGATAGTGTTATTCAGCTGGACCGCTATAATGCAACTCAGCGACGGTACGGCCAATCGACCGCTCCCGTACGCAGGCACCTTGGTAATACCCTGGCGCCCGAAGCACCTTTAGGTCGCTTCCCCTGTATTGGCAACAACACGAAGCCCTGATGCTACGTCAGCTGTCAGCTCTGGTGCCGTGGCCGTCTGCATGTCTACATGCAGTGCGTATCACCAGATTCAATTTCAATTAATTAGGTACAACTGTGACGAAAGACGAACTGCGCGCGGAACTTGAGCGCCAGGAACAACGTTACAAGGAAGTTTACGGCGGGGAAATCACCACCTACGCCGCACAACCTGAACCGGAACGCAAACCCTGGCGTAAGCGCGCCACCGTTCAGGACCAGGCCTTCACCCAGGAACTCCAGAAAATGGAAAAAGAACTCAAAGCCGAAGAGCAGTGACGCGCTGGGCATGATGTTCTTGTGAAGAGGTCTCCGGCCGCCATCCAGGCCGGAAACCACAGCGCACGCCCGCCATGAGCGGGCCGCCATCCGCTCCCGCCCGACGGCCGGGAAGGCTCATGGCCGACCTTCTTTTCAGATATTTCATGCAACCGCTCGAAGTGCTCTACACGGGGCGGCGGTCAGGTTCCAGGACGCTTTGCGCCCCTGAATCAAAGGGTTACGCGCCCCACGGAAAACCTCGCGCCAGAGCCATTCCTACAAATTATTTCGTTGAAGAATGTTGCCGATGAGCAGGCAATGCATCGATTGCCATGGTTTTCTGGCATAATCGCGCCCCCTTATGACCGGGTCAGAAAACCTTCATGATCGATTTATTCAGCGGACTGGATGCTTGGGTGCTTGTGAGCCTCTTGCTCGCCCTGGCTTTTGTCCTCGCCTTCGAGTTCATCAACGGCTTTCATGACACCGCTAACGCGGTTGCCACTGTTATCTACACCAAAGCCATGCCGCCTCATCTGGCGGTGTTCTTTTCCGGTGTGTTCAATTTCCTCGGCGTGCTGCTGGGTGGTGTGGGGGTGGCGTACGCCATCGTTCACTTGCTGCCCGTAGAGCTGCTGATCAATGTGAACACCGGACACGGGCTCGCCATGGTGTTTTCGCTGCTCGCAGCGGCCATTACCTGGAACCTGGGCACCTGGTACTTCGGTATCCCGGCGTCCAGCTCCCACACGTTGATCGGCTCGATCCTCGGCGTGGGCCTGGCCAATGCGTTGATCAACGATATCCCGTTGGCCGATGGGGTGAACTGGCAGAAGGCGATCGATATCGGCGCCTCCCTGGTGTTCTCGCCCATGGCCGGCTTCCTGATCGCTGCCCTGGTGCTGATCGGCCTGAAATGGTGGCGTCCGCTGTCGAAGATGCACAAGACACCGGAACAGCGCCGCAAGATCGATGACAAGAAGCACCCGCCGTTCTGGAATCGCCTGGTACTGGTGATTTCGGCCATGGCCGTCAGTTTTGTCCATGGCTCCAACGATGGCCAGAAAGGCATCGGCCTGATCATGCTGGTGCTGATCGGTATCGTGCCTTCGCAGTTCGTGCTCGACCTGAGCAGCACCACGTATCAGATCGAGCGGACCCGCGACGCGACCCTGCACCTGAGCCAGTTCTACCAGCGCAACAGCGAATCCCTGGGTGAATACCTGGCGCTGGGCAAGAGCGTGGAAGGCGATCTGCCGGAAAAATTCCGTTGCAACCCGCAGCAGACCGAACCCACCATCGATGCCCTGCTCAACACCCTCAAGGGCGTGGCTGACTACCATTCGCTGCCGTCGGAAAGCCGTATCGAAGTGCGTCGCTACTTGCTCTGCCTGGACGACACAGCGAAGAAGGTTGGCAAACTGCCAGGTCTGGCAGCCCGTGAGAAAGACGACCTGAACAAACTGCGCAAGGACCTGACCGGCACCACCGAGTACGCCCCATTCTGGGTGATCCTGGCGGTCGCCCTGGCACTGGGCCTGGGCACCATGGTCGGCTGGAAGCGTGTGGTACTGACCATCGGCGAGAAGATCGGCAAGCAAGGCATGACCTATGCCCAGGGCATGTCGGCGCAGATCACCACCGCGTGCATGATCGGCGCGGCGAACATTTTCAGCCTGCCGGTTTCCACCACCCACGTACTGTCTTCGGGCGTGGCCGGTACCATGGTCGCGAACAAGAGCGGCCTGCAAGGTGGCACCGTGCGCAACATCCTGCTGGCCTGGGTGCTGACCCTGCCGGCAACGGTGGCGCTGTCGGCCGGGCTGTTCTGGTTGGCGTCCAAGGCCTTGGGCAGCTGATTCCCGCAGCCACAAAAAAGGTGCGATCCTGACAGGTCGCACCTTTTTTTATACCACCAGAACCATTGTGGGAGCGGGCTTGCTCGCAAAGGCGTCGTGTCAGTTACTCATACATTGACTGACACACCGCCTTCGCGAGCAAGCCCGCTCCCGCATTTTGATTTGTATATACCGGAAAATCGGTAAAAAAAAGGGCGACCGAAGTCGCCCAAAATGCCTTGCGTGCTCGTTTTAGCCGGAAAGACCTACGGTTTTTTCCGCTTGTGTGCGTCTTTCCAGATGAATAATCCAAAGCCTGCGAAAAATACGAACATGAGGCCGACCGTCAACACACCGGCAAACACCACATTATCGAAAAACATGACTGGCCTCCTGGTCTTGCCCCTGTTGCGATGGGTTCAAGTTAACCAATCAGGCCTGGATGAAAATTGACCGGGGTCAATAACGCCCGCAACGGGGCGAAAAGGTGGGGAAATAACTGATCTGCATCAATGGATCGAGGGGGTTCAGCGCTTTTTCGGTTTGTTTTTCGACTTTTTCTTGGGCTTGCCCAACGGCATGGCCTGCTCGAAAGCCTGGCGGACTTCATTGAGGCGCTTTTCGTTGAGGTCGTGAACGCGCTTGGCGCGCTCGGCACTGAGGTCGATCAGCTTGTCGTCTTGGCTCATGGCGTGTGGGCATCGTGCAGTGAATTGCGGATGCGCCCATGATGCGGGGTGTTGACGGCGTTGACCAGCCTGCGTACGTCGGCAAACGCCTGAATCAGATCTGGATATCGACCCACAAGCCCTGGCGCGACTCTTCGTCTATCAGCGGCACCACCGGCACGGTGTTGTCGGCGTTGAGTTCGGTACCCGGTACGGCCAGGTGTTCTTCAGGATCTTCATTGGCCTCGCGGTGGCGCTTGTCGCGCTCCTGCCGGCGACGCTGTTCCTCGCGCAACAGCAGCGCGGCCTCTTCCGGGTCGCGGCTCTGCAGGTCGATGGTGCTTTCGTTGGAGCTTTGCTGCACCGGGACCACGGGCGGTATGTCCGGTCGCTGGCGAACCGGATCCTGTTGAGCAGTGATAGGTACGGCGCTCAAAGGGAGCATGGGTGGCAACATAAAGGTCTCCTGTCTTCAGGTTGTCGGCTGGGAAAGTGGCAGCTTGAACCGCCGGTCTGAAACTTGTGACCCAGTTGGCATTGCAGCGATTCCCAGGGCCGAGCTTGTTTGATCGCTGGACAAGCGTAAGTTCCGTGCCATCGCTCACTAATCAACGTACGTAAATCCTTTGGTCTGAGGGATCCTTCCGTTAAGATAACCGGCTTTTTCAAGGCGGGAGTCAGGCAGCATGGCGCAGCAGTATCAACCGGGGCAACGCTGGATCAGTGACAGCGAAGCCGAGCTGGGTTTAGGCACCGTTCTGGCACAGGACGGCCGCTTGTTGACCGTGCTCTATCCGGCCACTGGCGACACTCGCCAGTACGCGCTACGGAACGCGCCGCTCACCCGGGTACGGTTTTCGCCGGGCGATGTGATCACTCACTTCGAAGGCTGGAAAATGACCGTGCGCGAAGTCGATGACATCGACGGGCTGCTGGTCTACCACGGCCTCAACGGACAGAACGAAGTCGTCACCCTGCCGGAAACCCAACTGTCGAACTTTATCCAGTTCCGCCTGGCGAGCGACCGTCTGTTCGCCGGCCAGATCGACCCATTGGCCTGGTTCTCCCTGCGCTACCACACCCTGGAACACACCAGCCGCCAGTTGCAGTCTTCGCTTTGGGGCCTGGGCGGCGTCCGTGCCCAGCCTATCGCCCACCAATTGCACATTGCCCGTGAAGTAGCCGACCGCATTGCGCCGCGGGTGTTGCTGGCGGACGAAGTGGGCCTGGGCAAGACCATCGAGGCCGGCCTGGTCATCCATCGTCAACTGCTGTCCGGCCGCGCCAACCGCGTCCTGATCCTGGTACCGGAAAACCTCCAGCACCAATGGCTGGTGGAAATGCGTCGACGTTTCAACCTGCAAGTCGCGCTGTTCGACGAAGAACGCTTCATCGAAAGCGATGCCAGCAACCCGTTCGAAGACACTCAACTGGCCCTGGTGGCGCTGGAGTGGCTGGTGGACGACGAGAAGGCCCAGGACGCGCTGTTCGCCGCCGGCTGGGACCTGATGGTGGTCGACGAGGCCCATCACCTGGTGTGGCACGAAGATCAGGTCAGCCCGCAGTACGCGCTGGTCGAACAACTCGCCGAGACGATCCCGGGCGTGCTGCTGCTGACCGCGACCCCGGAACAACTGGGCCAGGACAGCCACTTTGCTCGCCTGCGCCTGCTGGACCCGAATCGCTTCCACGACCTCAAGGCCTTCCGTGCCGAGAGCGAAAACTATCGCCCGGTGGCCGAAGCCGTGCAGGAGCTGCTGGACAAAGGCCGCCTCTCGCCCGAAGCCCACAAGACCATCCACGGCTTCCTGGGTAACGAAGGCGAAGCGTTGCTGACCGCCGTCAATGATGGCGATGTCGAAGCCAGTGCCCGCCTGGTGCGTGAACTGCTGGACCGCCACGGCACTGGCCGCGTGCTGTTTCGCAACACCCGCGCCGCCGTGCAGGGTTTCCCTGAGCGCAAGCTGCACGCCTATCCGCTGCCGTGCCCGGCCGAATACCTCGAATTGCCGCTGGGCGATCATCCCGAGCTGTACCCGGAAGTCAGCTTCCAAGCCCAGCCGGACGCCAGCGAAGAAGAACGCTGGTGGCGTTTCGACCCGCGGGTCGAGTGGCTGATCGACACCCTGAAGATGCTCAAGCGCACCAAAGTACTGGTGATCTGTGCCCACGCCGAAACCGCCATGGACCTGGAAGACGCCCTGCGCGTACGTTCCGGCATTCCGGCCACGGTGTTCCACGAAGGCATGAACATCCTGGAGCGCGACCGCGCGGCGGCCTATTTCGCCGACGAAGAGTTTGGTGCCCAGGTGCTGATCTGTTCGGAAATCGGCAGTGAGGGGCGCAACTTCCAGTTCGCCCATCACCTGGTACTGTTCGATCTGCCAGCGCACCCGGACCTGCTCGAGCAACGTATCGGCCGTCTGGACCGGATCGGCCAGAAGCACACCATCGAGCTGCACGCGCCGTACCTGGAAACCAGCCCACAGGCACGGCTGTTCCAGTGGTATCACGAAGCCCTGAATGCCTTCCTCAACACTTGCCCGACTGGCAACGCCTTGCAGCATCAGTTCGGCCCGCGCCTGCTGCCATTGCTGGAAGAAGCCGACGATGGCCAGTGGCAAGCACTGATCGACGAAGCCCGCACCGAACGCGAACGCCTGGAGGCCGAGCTGCACACCGGTCGAGACCGTTTGCTGGAGCTCAACTCCGGCGGCGCCGGTGAAGGCGATGCGCTGGTGGAAGCCATTCTCGAGCAGGACGACCAGTTCGCCCTGCCGATCTACATGGAAACCCTGTTCGACGCCTTTGGCATCGACAGTGAGGATCATTCGGAAAACGCGCTGATCCTCAAGCCGAGCGAAAAAATGCTCGACGCCAGCTTCCCGCTGGGCGACGACGAAGGCGTGACCATCACCTACGACCGCAACCAGGCGCTGTCGCGCGAAGACATGCAGTTCATCACCTGGGAGCACCCGATGGTGCAAGGCGGCATGGATCTGGTGCTGTCCGGTTCCATGGGCAACACCGCCGTGGCGCTGATCAAGAACAAGGCCCTCAAGCCCGGCACCGTGTTGCTGGAACTGCTCTACGTCAGTGAAGTAGTGGCCCCGCGTTCGCTGCAACTGGGCCGCTACCTGCCGCCGGCCGCCCTGCGCTGCCTGCTTGACGCCAACGGCAACGACCTGGCCGCCCGGGTTTCGTTCGAAACCTTGAACGACCAGCTCGAAAGCGTGCCACGTGCCAGCGCCAACAAATTCATCCAGGCCCAGCGCGACCAGCTCACGCCTCGGATCAATGCAGGCGAAGAAAAGATCGCCCCGCGTCACGCCGAACGCGTGGCCGAGGCCCAGCGTCGCCTGGCCGCCGATACCGACGAAGAACTGGCGCGCCTGACCGCCCTGCAAGCGGTCAACCCGACCGTGCGCGACAGCGAACTGGTAGCCCTGCGCCAACAGCGCGAGCAAGGGCTGGCGATGCTTGAGAAAGCGGCGTTGCGTTTGGAGGCGATTCGGGTGTTGGTGGCGGGCTGATCTGGATTCAACTGTGGCGAGGGAGCTTGCTCCCGCTGGGCTGCGCAGCGGCCCCTTTTTTGGGGAGCGCTGCGCACTGGAGCGCCAGCCCGGTCCAGCGGGAGCAAGCTCCCTCGCCACGATGTCCAGCGCCTCGTTTCAAGGACTGTAATACCCCACCGCCACCAGGAAGTGCCCGACCTTCTTCAGGTACGCGTGCTTGTCCTCGACCTTGCCGGTCACCGGGTTCTTCCACCGATATTCATACTCCCCCACGTCCTGCTTGCCGATCATGGCCAGGATCGGCTCGCCCACCGGTTTGCCATCGGGGTCCTTGACCTTGGCGAAGTCGGTATTGATCAACCGCAGGTTGGTGCCGTGACCGACATAGCGCCGGGTATTGAGGTCGACGACAAAGACGTACAAGTCATCCTGCAGATAACCTCCCTTGAGGGAGTTAACCGCCGTCAGCGTGGCCTTCTCATTTTTCAACAGGTCGCTTGAAGCCTTGTCCAGCAGCGCCCTGGCCTGTTCGGCGGAAGCCCGGGGCAGGTAGTAGCCGACAGCCAGAATCCGTTCGCCGACACGCTGGAAATACACATGCTTGCGCTCGACCTTGCCGTCCGACCAGTTCTGCCAACGGTACTCGGCTTGCTGGATGCCACTGGCCTCGGGAGTCTTCAAGGCGTCCTTGAAGGCTTTGCGCAGGTCCGGGCCCAGCACTTCAGACACATCCCGCCCGATCAGCGCCGAGGAAGGCCCGCCGCTGGCGAGCATCACACCCTGGGTATCCACCACGAATACATAGCGATCCTTGTCGACGAATTCCCCCTGGCGACTGAAGGCGGCAAAGGCTTTGTCGCCATTGTCGTGGTAGTAAGCCAAGGCCTTTTCCAGCAGCGAACGGGCCGCCTGGCCGTCATCCGGTGTCGCTGCATGAACCGGTGCCAGCCCCAGCACAAGCATTGCACCCAGCCAGGCCATCCTGTGAAAAAACCCCATATGCGCGCCCCTCGTTCTTGTTGGTGTTTCAAGAGCGTAGACGGCGTGGGGTGATGTTGGAGTATTCAGGGAATTGCTGGGGAGCCGGGGGCGTCAGCGGGTATGGTTACTGACAGAGGCGGTGCCATCGCGAGCAAGCTCGCTTGTACGCTGGACAGCGTTTCCTGTGAGAGCGAGCTTGCTCGCGATAGCGGCGGCACATTCACAATCGCTATCGCGAACAAACGCCCACAGGTTTATTGAGCCCCAGCGCGGAGTTGCTGCTGCAAGTTCTGGATCTGCGCTTGCAAGGTGTTGATGTTACGGGTGACTTGGCCACGGAAGGCGTCGAACTCGGCAGTGTTGCCGCCCTTGTCCTGCTGGCTCTTGAGCACGATCACGTCCTGCTCCAGGCGATCGATGGCCGAGTTGGAGGTGGCTCTTTTCAGGGCGGTGATGTCGGCTCCGATGCTCTTGAGCTGAGCATCCAGGGCACCACCCTCGCCTTGGCTTTTCAGGGCGTTAACTTCAGCCACCAGCGTCTTGACCTGGGCTTGGAGTTCCTTGTTGGACGCTTGCAACTGGGCGTTGGTGTTCTGCTGTTCAGTGGCCTGGGCAATGAGCTGGGCCAGTTCCTTGTCCAAGTCGGCGGACGGACCGAAGGTAGCTTGCTGTTGCTTATACTGCTCCAACAGTTTGTTGTCGAATTGCTTGCCCTGATCCTGCAGCTTGCTTTCCAACTGCTTGATCTGCAGTTTCAAGGCCTCACTGTCGCTCATCACATTGGACTGGCCGGCGACGACCTTGCCGGAAAACTCCTGCAGTCGCCCCGCCGCATCTTCACTGATCCGCGCGAAGCTCTCCTGGGTGGCCACCAGTTGCTGCTCCATCAGGGAAATCTGCTGGAAGCTCCACCAGGCCAGGAAACCGAACGCACACAGCAGCGCGCCGACCAATGCCCACAGCGGCCCGGTGCTGGGCCCCTTGACCTTGGCCGCGGCAACGGGCGCCGGGCGTGCTTGCACATGAGGCTGGCGGTTGGGCAGGAAATCATCGTCATCGGGAATGTCGGCCCGCATCCGCAGGCTCGGTACATCATCGAAGTCGTCGTTGGCATCGTTACGCATGGGCATGGTTCAACCTTTGGGAAACCGGTGATGGCTTGATGCGGCGAGTATAACCCCCTCGCCCGCCGCACCGATTGACCCCGAACCTGGCAGTCGGTTCATGACGGGCCGATCAGCGGGTACTCGGGTGGGCTGTATGGCTAGTCATACAGGCTGCTGTACCTTCCACCAGGCACAAAACTCATCGAGGGCGGTCCACAGGCTGACCTGCGGATCATAATCGAGATAATGCCGGGCCCGGCTGATGTCCAGGGTGAAATTTTTGTTCATGACCTGCATGCCCAGGCGCGACAGCGTCGGTTCGGGGCGGCCCGGCCACAATTTGCAGAAACCTTCATTCAGGGCCGCGACACTATAAGCCAAGCCGTAGGAACGATAACGCCGGACCTGCGGGACTTCCATCTGGCGCATCACATAATTGACCACATCCCACAGTGGAACCGGTGCCCCATTGCTGATGTTATAGGCCTTGCCCAATGCTGAATCGGTAGCCAGCAGGCTGCTGAGCAGCGCTTCGTTGAGGTTTTGCACGCTGGTGAAATCCACTTTGTTCAGCCCGTTGCCGACAATCGCCAGGCGCCCCTTGCGCTGCATTTTCAACAGCCGCGGAAAAATGCTCATGTCACCGGCACCGGTCACGAAACGCGGGCGCAGGGCCAACACTTCGAGGCCAAACTCCTGGGCGCCGAAGACTTTCTGCTCGGCCAGGTACTTGGTGGCCGCGTAAGGGTGCTTGAAGCGCTTGGGCACCTGTTCTTCGGTCAACCCGAGGTGGTCACGACCGTCGAAGTAGATGGACGGCGAGGACAGATGAACCAGCCGGCGAACCTTTTGCTTGAGGCAGGCCTCGACGACATTTTCCGTGACCTGGACATTGCCCTGGTGGAAATCCTGGTAGCGGCCCCAAAGTCCCACGGAACCGGCGCAATGCACGACGGCTTCGACATCCAGGCACAAATCCCGGGCCAGCAGTGGGTCGCTCAGATCCCCTTGGACAAACTGTGCACCGCGACGCACCAGGTGTTCCACGCTCTCGGCCCGGCGACCATTGACCCGTACATCCAGGCCTTGCTCCAGGGCGAAACGCGCGAAGCGTCCGCCAATGAAGCCGCTCGCGCCGGTGACCAGAATTTTCATGAATGCTCCTAAGAAATGCGGTTACGAGCCTTGCGCTACAACCTGCAATTTTATCTGTGCGCCGCTTTTACCAGCAGCTTGACGTCTACTGCGCCTCCCAAGGCACCAGCCACTGCCGGGAGGAGCGGATCAACTGTTCGGTCAACAAGCCGAGCAACTGCCCGCCATTGCGCCAATGATGCCAGTACAGCGGCACATCGATCGGTTTATCTGCCAGCAATTCCACCAGCACGCCTCGCTCCAGCTGTTCGCGCACTTGCAGCTCCGGCACGAGCCCCCAGCCCAGCCCGACTTCAGCAAGACGGATAAAACCTTCGGACGAGGGGCACAGATGGTGCTCGAAGCCGCCCTCCACGCCTACGGACGCGAGGTAGCGGTGCTGCAGGAAATCATCCGGGCCAAACACCAATGCCGGCGTACGGGCCAGTTGATCGGCCCGCACCCCGTCGGGGAAATGCCGGGCGATGAACGCTGGGCTGGCCAGCGCCCGGTAGCGCATCGCCCCCAGCAACACACTGCGGGCGCCCGCCACCGGGCGTTCGCTGGCGCAGACACACGCCGCCACTTCACCGGCGCGCATGCGCTTGAGACCAACGGTCTGGTCCTCCACCACCAGGTCGAGCAACAGGTGCTGCTCGGCGCAGAAATCGCCCACGGCCGCCGCCCACCAGGTTGCCAGGCTGTCGGCGTTCAAGGCGATGCGCAAACGCTCCGGCAAACCCTCTTCATCCAGGGCCGGCACCAGGCTTTGCAGGTCGCGCTCAAGCAGACGCACCTGTTGCACGTGATTGAGCAGCCGTCGGCCGATCTCCGTGGGCGCTGGCGGCGTGGCACGTACCAACACGGGCTGGCCGACGCGTGCTTCCAGCAGTTTGATTCGTTGGGAAATGGCCGATTGCGACAAACCCAACACTTGGGCCGCGCGCTCGAAACCGGCCTGCTCGACCACGGCAGCCAGGGCAGAAAGCAATTTGTAATCGAACATCAGTTTTCCTAATGAGCAATCAGCAGGATTGGTTTTTCTTATACAGCCCTTCCCCGGAGAATGGCCAGCATTGATACACAAACCGGGGATCAAACCTATGTGGCAAAGTTATATGAACGGCCTGCTGGTGGCCTTTGGGCTGATCATGGCCATCGGCGCCCAGAACGCATTTGTGCTGGCCCAGAGCCTGCGCCGCGAACATCATCTGCCCGTGGCGGCGCTGTGCGTCACGTTCGATGCGCTGCTGGTCGCCGCCGGGGTTTTCGGCTTGGCGACCTTGCTGGCCCAGAGTCCGTTGCTGCTGTCGATTGCCCGCTGGGGCGGTGCGGCGTTCCTGCTCTGGTACGCCAGCCTGGCCCTGCGCCGGGCCTGCTCGAAGCAAAGCCTGCAACAGGGGGGAAACCAGGCTGCACGCTCGCTGCGGGCGGTGCTGCTCAGCGCCCTGGCGGTGACGTTGCTCAACCCCCACGTCTACCTCGACACCGTACTGCTGATCGGCTCCCTTGGTGCCCAGCAGAGCGTGCCTGGCGCCTATGTCGTGGGCGCGGCCAGTGCCTCGCTGCTGTGGTTCTTCACCCTGGCCTTCGGCGCTGCGTGGCTGGCACCCTGGCTGGCTCGTCCAAGCACCTGGCGGATCCTCGACCTGCTCGTGGCGGTGATGATGTTTACCGTGGCGGTGCAATTGATCGTCAACGGCTGATTATTCCAAACCGCTCTGGAACCTCTATTCCACACAGTTGTTGCGTGGTTATGCCGCACCCCCGGTGCTATGATCCGACTCCTGCGCCGCAAAGAGTACAAACTCCCCGGCGCTAGTCTGGCCGCCCGTGATCGGCCTTGCGCTCACCGCAACTGACCTGATTAGGAGAATCACCATGGCTTTCGAATTGCCGCCGCTGCCCTATCCACACGACGCACTGGCGCCACACATTTCCAAGGAAACACTGGAATACCACCACGACAAGCACCACAACACCTATGTCGTAAACCTGAACAACCTGGTGCCTGGCACCGAGTTCGAAGGCAAGACCCTGGAAGAAATCGTCAAGACCTCCTCGGGCGGTATCTTCAACAACGCCGCTCAGGTCTGGAACCACACCTTCTACTGGAACTGCCTGGCACCGAACGCCGGCGGTCAACCAACCGGCGCGCTGGCTGAAGCCATCAACAAGGCCTTCGGTTCGTTCGACAAGTTCAAGGAAGAGTTCAGCAAAACCTCCATCGGCACCTTCGGTTCCGGCTGGGGCTGGCTGGTGAAAAAGGCCGACGGTTCCCTGGCCCTGGCCAGCACCATTGGTGCCGGCAACCCGCTGACCAGCGGTGACACCCCGCTGCTGACCTGCGACGTGTGGGAACACGCTTACTACATCGACTACCGCAACCTTCGCCCGAAATACGTCGAAGCGTTCTGGAACCTGGTCAACTGGAAATTCGTCGCCGAGCAGTTCGAAGGCAAAGCCTTCACCGCCTAAGCGCCAATGCCAGACAAGAAAACCCGGCGTCGTGCCGGGTTTTTTTTGCCGGAAAAAATGACCGCAGGCAAGCTACCTCGCGTCTGGAACCCCAAGAAAAAATCCCTGGAGGCCTCAAGTTGCGGCCCCTTCCAACCGACACAATGGTCGTAGAGCAATCACTCTGGAAAAAACGTACACCGGTAAGGTTTCAAGCGAAAAACCTTGTGTTTGATTGTCCCTTTGACTGACATCACAGGATTGCCAATACTCATGGCAACTTGACGCTACCCGCACGGAACAAGGAACCACTCTTTGAAGCTGGAACTCAAGAACAGCTTGTCTGTGAAGTTGCTCCGGGTCGTGCTCCTCTCGGCATTGATCGTTGGCATGGTCTTGAGCTGCGCCCAGATCGTGTTCGATGCCTACAAAACCAACCAGGCCGTCGCCAGTGACGCCCAACGGATCCTCGACATGTTCCGCGATCCTTCGACCCAGGCCGTCTACAGCCTGGACCGGGAGATGGGCATGCAAGTGATCGAGGGCCTGTTCCAGGACGAAGCCGTACGCATGGCTTCCATCGGCCATCCACGCGAAACCATGCTCGCCGAAAAAACCCGGCCCTTGCAGCGCTCCGAAAGCCGCTGGCTGACCGACCTGATCCTGGGCAAGGAGCGCACCTTCACCACGCAACTGGTGGGACGCGGCCCCTATAGCGAATATTACGGCGACCTGAGCATTACCCTCGACACCGCCACCTACGGCGAGGGTTTCATCGTCAGCTCGGTGATCATCTTCATCTCCGGAATGCTGCGGGCCCTGGCCATGGGCCTGGTGCTGTACCTGGTCTATCACTGGCTGCTGACCAAACCGTTGTCGCGGATCATCGAGCACCTGACCGAGATCAACCCCGATCGCCCCAGCGCCCACAAGATCCCGCAGCTGCGCGGTCACGAGCAAAACGAACTGGGCCTGTGGATCAATACGGCCAACCAACTGCTCGAATCCATCGAGCGCAACACGCACCTGCGTCACGAAGCGGAAAACAGCCTGCTGCGCATGGCCCAGTACGACTTTCTCACCGGTCTGCCCAACCGCCAGCAACTTCAACAGCAACTGGACAAGATCCTGGTGGACGCCGGACGCCTGCAACGCCGGGTGGCGGTGTTGTGTGTAGGGCTGGATGATTTCAAGGGCATCAACGAACAGTTCAGCTATCAGACCGGCGACCAGTTGCTGCTGGCTCTGGCCGATCGGCTGCGGGCCCACAGCGGGCGGCTCGGCGCACTGGCGCGGCTGGGGGGCGATCAGTTCGCGCTGGTCCAGGCCGACATCGAACAGCCTTACGAGGCGGCCGAACTGGCTCAAAGCATCCTCGACGACCTGGAAGCGCCGTTCGCCATCGACGATCAACAAATCCGCCTGCGGGCCACCATCGGCATCACCCTCTTCCCCGAAGACGGCGACAGCACCGAGAAACTGTTGCAGAAAGCCGAGCAGACCATGACCCTGGCCAAGAGCCGCTCGCGCAATCGCTACCAGTTCTACATCGCCAGCGTCGACAGCGAGATGCGCCGTCGTCGCGAACTGGAGAAAGACTTGCGCGAGGCCCTGGCCCGCGAGCAGTTCACCCTGGTGTACCAGCCGCAGATCAGCTACCGCGACCTGCGGGTGGTGGGCACTGAAGCCCTGATCCGCTGGCACCATCCCGAACACGGCCTGGTGCCGCCGGATCTGTTCATTCCCCTGGCCGAGCAGAACGGCACCATTATCGCCATCGGTGAATGGGTGCTGGACCAGGCTTGCAGGCAATTGCGCGACTGGCACGACCAGGGCTTCGTCGACCTGCGCATGGCGGTCAACCTGTCGACGGTGCAACTGCACCACGCCGAACTGCCGCGGGTGGTGAACAATCTCCTGCAAATGTACCGGCTGCCGCCGCGCAGCCTGGAGCTGGAGGTTACCGAGACCGGCCTGATGGAAGACATCACCACCGCTGCCCAGCATTTGCTGAGCCTGCGCCGCTCCGGGGCGCTGATTGCCATCGATGACTTCGGGACCGGCTATTCGTCCCTGAGCTACCTCAAGAGCCTGCCGCTGGACAAGATCAAGATCGACAAGAGCTTCGTCCAGGACCTGCTCGACGACGAGGACGATGCAACCATCGTCCGGGCCATCATCCAGTTGGGCAAGAGCCTGGGGATGCAGGTCATTGCCGAAGGCGTCGAAACAGTCGAGCAGGAAGCCTACATCATCGCCGAGGGTTGCCACGAAGGTCAGGGGTATTACTACAGCAAACCGCTGCCGGCACGGGAATTGGGCCTTTACTTGAAGCAGGCCGAGCGCAGCAAGGCGTCCATCATCTGATTCCTGCCCCTGGGCGCCAAGCCTCGCTTTGCGAGGCAGTTCCTACAGACACTATCGAAGGCGGCAATCTTTCATCATTAAATAAGAAATATTTACACCTGCAACCCTTTACACATAATGCAAATCTTTCGCATTATGTCGCAGTTTTGCGCACCCTCGCGCCTGTCCCATCCATCATCGAAGCAGGATGTTTGCCATGATTCGTATGCCCCTGGCTACCGCCAGTCTGCTGGCTATCGCTATTTCCCTCGCCGGTTGCGGCGAAGGCAAAGACAAGGCCGCCGCCCCGCAAGCGCCAACGCCTGCCGCCAGCACCGCGGCACCGGTCGCCCCTGCTGCCGCCGGCAAAATCGACGAAGCGGCCGCCAAGGCCGTCGTCGCGCACTATGCCGACATCGTCTATGCCGTCTACAGCGATGCCGAATCCACTGCAAAAACCCTGCAAACCGCCGTCGACGCGTTCCTGGCCAAGCCGAACGCCGAGACCCTGAAGGCCGCCAAGGCTGCCTGGGTCGCCGCACGCGTGCCTTACCTGCAAAGTGAAGTGTTCCGCTTCGGCAACACCATCATCGACGACTGGGAAGGCCAAGTGAACGCCTGGCCCCTGGATGAAGGCCTGATCGACTACGTCGACAAATCCTACGAGCACGCCTTGGGTAACCCTGGCGCCACCGCCAACATCATCGCCAATACCGAAGTCCAGGTTGGCGAAGACAAGGTCGACGTGAAGGACATCACCCCGGAAAAACTCGCCAGCCTCAACGAGCTGGGCGGTTCCGAGGCCAACGTCGCCACCGGCTACCACGCCATCGAATTCCTGCTGTGGGGCCAGGACCTCAACGGCACCGGCCCTGGTGCGGGCAACCGCCCGGCATCGGACTACCTGCAAGGTACTGGCGCCACCGGTGGTCACAACGACCGTCGTCGTGCCTACCTCAAGTCCGTGACCCAATTGCTGGTCAACGACCTCGAAGAGATGGTCGGCAACTGGAAGCCGAACGTGGCCGACAACTACCGCGCCACCCTGGAAGCCGAACCGGCCGAAAGCGGCCTGCGCAAGATGCTGTTCGGCATGGGCAGCCTGTCCTTGGGTGAACTGGCGGGCGAGCGCATGAAGGTGTCCCTGGAAGCCAACTCGCCAGAAGACGAGCAGGATTGCTTCAGCGACAACACCCACAACTCGCACTTCTACGATGCCAAGGGCGTGCGTAACGTGTACTTGGGCGAATACACCCGCGTCGACGGCACCAAGATGACCGGCGCGAGCCTGTCGTCCCTGGTCGCCAAGGCCGATCCAGCCGCGGATACGGCGCTCAAGGCCGACCTGGCCGACACCGAGGCCAAGATCCAGGTCATGGTCGATCACGCCAACAAGGGTGAGCACTACGACCAACTGATCGCCGCCGGCAACACCGCGGGCAACCAGATCGTGCGCGACGCCATCGCCGCACTGGTCAAGCAGACCGGTTCGATCGAACAGGCCGCGGGCAAACTGGGTATCAGCGACCTGAACCCGGACAACGCTGATCACGAGTTCTGATCAACGCCGGCTGGCTGAAAAAAGCGACCTTCGGGTCGCTTTTTTTTATCTGATGCAGGTCAGTTGAAAAAAAATTCGAACGACAACCCTGTGGCGAGGGAGCTTGCTCCCGCTGGGGCGCGTAGCGGCCCTGTTTTGGGGCTGCTGCGCAGCCCAGCGGGAGCAAGCTCCCTCGCCACAGGAGTCTTGCGTTCGGCGGGACCCTGTCACTGCAACCCCGCAAGTCGCCCCTCGATAAACCGCCGTTCCGGCAGTTGCTGCGTCAGTTCGAGCGCTCGGCGGTACGCCGCCCTCGCCTCGTCCAATCGTCCCAGTTGACGACAGAATTCCGCCTGCGCCGAATAGGCCAGGTGATAGTCGAGTAATTCCCCACGCTCCAGGATCGCCTCGACCAGGCGCAAGCCGACTTCCGGTCCGTCGCGCTTGGCCAGGGCAGCGGCGCGGTTGAGTTCGATCACCGGCGACGGCACGGCGCGCAGCAACTCATCATAAAGCCCGACGATCTGCGGCCAGTCGGTCTGCTCTGCCGTCGGTGCTTCGGCATGCACCGCCGCAATCGCCGCCTGCAGGCAGTACGGCCCGAACCGCCGGGTCTTCAGCGCAGCCTCCACCAATGCACAGCCCTCGGCGATCAGCTCGGCATCCCACAAGAATCGTGCCTGTTCATCCAGCAGGATCAGTTCACCGGTCGATGACGTCCGTGCCGGGCGCCGGGATTCGTGCAGCAGCATCAATGCCAGCAACCCCATGACCTCCGCGTCGGGCAGCAACTCCATCAGCAGGCGCCCGAGGCGGATGGCTTCGCGCGTCAGGTCTTCGCGGGTCAGCTCGGCGCCCATCGAGGCCGAATAACCCTCGTTGAACACCAGGTAGATCACCCGCAGCACGCTGTCCAGCCGTTCCGGCAGTTCCGCGCGGGACGGCACCTGGTAGGGGATCCTGGCATCGCGGATTTTCGCCTTGGCCCGCACGATACGCTGGGCAATGGCCGCCGGGGCGGCGAGGAATGCCCGGGCGATTTGCTCGGTGGTCAGGTCGCAGACTTCCCGCAGCGTCAGGGGCACTTGGGCATCCGCCGCCAGGGCCGGGTGGCAACAGGTAAAAATCAGCCGCAGGCGATCATCTTCCACGTCTTCGTCACTCCACTGGCCCTGCTCCAGCTCTTCGAGCTGGGCGATCAACATCGGCCGGGACGCGGCGAAACGCGCGCGCCGGCGCAAACTGTCGATGGCCTTGAAACGCCCGGCAGACACCAGCCAGGCCCGCGGGTTGTCCGGCACCCCGTCGCGCTGCCAGCGCTCGACCGCAATGAAGAAGGCCTCGTGCAAGGCTTCTTCGGCGAGGTCGAAGTCCCCCAGCAGGCGAATCAACGTCGCCAGGATCCTCCGCGAGTCTTGCCGATAAACCTGCTCGACCCGCGCCTTGACCGCTTCGACCGGCATCAGTCGGGCATGCCTTGGGGGCCCCACCCTTGGATCACCAAGGCTGGCTCGCTCCGGGGACGGAAAATCTTCTGACGCGGGGCGTCGATCGTTCGGCTGATGAACGCGTGGGGGGCAGTTGCAAGGTTCATGAATGAAGTCCTGTTTGTATTTATTGTTCAGGGGTTCAGTTGGCGTACCGGTCGCACTTCGACGCAGCCGACCCGGGCCGCCGGGATATTGCCGGCGACCTGGATGGCTTCGTTGAGGTCCTTGGCATCGATCAGGTAGAAGCCGGCCAGTTGCTCCTTGGTTTCGGCGAACGGGCCGTCGATGATCGACAGCTTGCCGCCGCGCATGCGCACCGTGGTGGCTGTCTGCACCGACTCCAGGGCCTCGGCGGCCAGCATCCGCCCACTGCCCTGGATCGATTCGGCATAGGCCATGCACTCGGCGTCCTCCGGGCTGTCGGGCGAGTTGTGCAGCGTGTGTTCGTTGCTATACACCAGGCATAGGTACTTCATGGAAGGCTCCACGATCGGACTGATCAACTATGGACGGTAGAATGTGGCTCGGCAAAAAAACCGACGATCAGGGTTGCAGGTCGAACAACGTCGTACCGGCCATCGGGTCGAACGGCGCGGACCAATGTTCATGGACGATCCGCCATTGCCCGGCTACACGCCGGTAGCAGGCCGTCACACGCATCCAGCAGGCCTGTTCCTCGCCCTTGTCATTGGTGCCGCCACAATAGGCCAGCCAGTGGGCGAAGGCGATGTTCTCTGCCGGGGTAATCTTGACCTGATGGAAGTCGAACTTGTGCGGGCCGGGGCACATTTCCATGCAGGCTTGCCAATGGGCCCGGTAAGCGGTCTTGCCCTTGAATTGCAAGGCCTGGATGGCATCGAACGAGACGATGTCTTCGTCATAGAGTGCCATGACCTTTTCAACGTCCTTGGCCATGACCGCTTGGCGATAGGTGTCGATCAGGACCTGGATTTCGGTTTCAGTGGCTTGGGTATTCATGGTGATTCTCCGCAGTTTTTTGTTGAGGACACCCTTTGTCGTTTGGAGAAACAGCAAATCGACAACCCAACAAAAATGATTCAAAGAAAAAATTCGCTAGAATCCAGGTTCTATTCTGCTGGCAAACAACGGACGTTCTTGTGACCGCTGAGCTTGTACCCTACGAAGACCTGACCCCGCTGCAACGCGAACAGGTCGGTGCCATCGAAATCCACCCCGAACAGATCAAGTTCGCTGGCGATATCCACGGCGCCCTGCACACGCTGCTGTCCAAGCCAGGCCCCGGGGTCAAAGGGTTTGCGCTATTGGCTGAAGAGGTGCCAGTGGCCTTCCTGCTGCTCAAGCGCCCACCGGTACTGCCCGCCTGGGCCAATGAACACAGCGCCACCCTGCATGCCCTGCAAGTCGATCACCGGGCCCAGGGCAAAGGTTATGGCAAGGCCTGCCTACAGGCGCTACCCGCCGTGGCGCGAGCCGCCTGGCCGGAAATCCGCGGGCTGGAACTGTCGGTTGACGCCGATAACGACTCGGCCATCGGCCTGTATTCCCGGCTGGGCTGGGTCGATAGTGGCGAGGCCTACAAGGGCCGCATCGGTTACGAGCGGCGGATGGGGTTGGCGTTCTGATGGACCTTGCCCCATAGACACTCATGACCGTGAAGCACCTGCGCGGGTGCAGGCCAGCCTGTACTGAAGCTGGCGACGGTCAGCTTGGCTTGAGCGGGATCCAGATCTCCAGGGTGCCTTCGCCGGTCCTGGGGTTGAAATCCTCGCTGTAGCGCTCGAACTCCGGCAGCTCGGCCGCTGTATGACCGGAATGTGGCAGCCACTCGTTCCAGATGTATTGGAACGTGTCCGGTAGTTGTTTCAACGGCCCCTTGTGTTCGAAGACGGCGTAATACCCAGGCTGGATTTCGACCCAGCGGTATTGTTCCGGCAGATCGTCGAGCCGGCTGATTTCCACGCCAGCGATGTATTCGAACCCACCCTTCCCGTCCGGGTTGCAACACACGCCGTAGGTCACTTCATCTTGCTGCCCTGGCACCTTGCCGAGCCAGGGCAGGAACTTTTCCCAGAGCAAAGGGATGTCCTGGGCAGTGTCCTGGGTAAACCGAGCACCAAAGCCGGCGATAAGCTGAAAACGTCCCTGTTCAAAGCGTGGTTGGGCTGTGTAATCGCGTTTGTGCTTTTCCATGCGGCAACACTCCAGCAAAACGTGAAGTCGGGTTTGGCAGTATAGAAGCCAAACCGTGATTACCAGGGTCGTTTCGCCTGTCAGATTCCAGGCAAGGCGTTGGCGACAGCTTTTCCTACAAACTCGTTGTAGCCAGAAACGATCACGTACACCGCGAAATAGCAGAAGATCGCGGCGGATGCCCAATAGGAGTAACGCAGCAGTTTATCCCCCAACAATTTGCCACCCTGGGTTGCCGCCAGGCACAGGGCCGCGCACCACAACAATCCGGCGCAGAGAAAACCACTGAGGAACAGCGCCGAGCTGAGCAAGGTGCCACCACCCGAACGCGCGATAAGTGTACCGCCCACCGCAGCGAACCAGAGGATGGCACTGGGCGACGACATGGCCAGGAAAATCCCGCGAAAGAACTCCTGGCGCGAGGAACTGCCCTGCACCTCCCCGGCCTCGGCGAGCACGGCGCTGTGATAAATCGCCGAATGGATCATCTTCGCCGCGAAATACAGCAACAGCACCGAGCCACCGAGCCACAGCACCCAACGCACCGCCTCGTATTGCAGCAGGACTGTCATGCCCGCCAAGGCCAGGACGGCGTAGATCAGGTCGCCCACGCAGGTGCCCAGGCCCAAGGCGAAACCCTGGAAGTAACCGCGCTGCATCGCCAGGGTGATCATTGCGATATTGGCCACGCCTATGTCCAGGCACAGGGAGAGACTCAGCAGGAAACCGCTGGAAAATTCCATTATTCATTCCGTTCGATTGGGCTACAGCGAATTCAACGGCCCGCAGCCGGCGTTGATGGCTGCGTGGCAAGGTCGACAGTGTCGTCGAAAATAGTTGCGCGCGGCTACTGGACAATCCGACATCCGCCCGATTATCTTGCGCCGCAGGCCACCGCAGTGGCCAACGTCGCTCGGACGGTTCCGGGCGCTCACGTATCTCGAGGCAACAATGGCCGAACAAGGTTCGCCGCGCCGCTTTGCGCGCATCGATCGACTCCCCCCTTACGTATTCAATATCACTGCCGAGCTGAAGATGGCTGCGCGTCGGCGCGGCGAAGACATCATCGACTTGAGCATGGGTAACCCCGACGGCGCCACACCCCCGCACATCGTGGAAAAACTGGTCACCGTCGCCCAGCGGGAAGACACCCACGGCTATTCCACCTCCAAAGGCATCCCGCGCCTGCGCCGCGCCATTTCGCGCTGGTACAAGGATCGCTACGAGGTGGACATCGACCCGGAAACCGAAGCCATTGTCACCATCGGTTCCAAGGAAGGCCTGGCCCACCTGATGCTGGCCACCCTGGACCAGGGCGACACGGTGCTGGTGCCCAACCCCAGCTATCCGATACACATCTACGGCGCGGTGATCGCCGGCGCCCAAGTCCGTTCGGTGCCGCTGGTGCCAGGGGTGGATTTCTTCGCTGAACTGGAGCGGGCCATCCGCGGCTCGATTCCCAAGCCGAAGATGATGATCCTCGGCTTCCCCTCCAACCCCACCGCCCAGTGCGTGGAGCTGGATTTCTTCGAACGGGTCATCGCCCTGGCCAAACAGTACGACGTCCTGGTGATCCACGACCTGGCCTACGCCGACATCGTCTACGACGGCTGGAAAGCCCCGTCGATCATGCAGGTGCCCGGCGCGAAAGACATCGCGGTGGAGTTCTTCACGCTGTCCAAGAGCTACAACATGGCTGGCTGGCGCATCGGTTTCATGGTGGGCAACCCGGAACTGGTCAACGCCCTGGCGCGGATCAAGAGCTACCACGACTACGGCACCTTCACGCCGCTGCAAGTGGCTGCCATCGCCGCCCTTGAAGGCGACCAGCAATGCGTGCGCGACATCGCCGAGCAGTACCGCCAGCGCCGCAACGTACTGGTCAAGGGGCTGCATGAACTGGGCTGGATGGTGGAAAACCCCAAGGCGTCGATGTACGTCTGGGCCAAGATTCCCGAAGCCTATGCCCACCTGGGCTCACTGGAATTTGCCAAGAAGCTGTTGGCCGAAGCCAAGGTCTGCGTCTCGCCGGGGGTGGGGTTCGGGGAATATGGGGATGATCACGTGCGCTTCGCGCTGATCGAAAACCAGGACCGGATTCGCCAGGCGGTACGTGGGATCCGTGGGATGTTCAGGGCCGATGGCTTGGTTCACAAAACCAACGGCTGAGACAAGAACCCGTTGTGGCGAGGGAGCTTGCTCCCGCTGGGCCGCGAAGCGGCCCCAATGCGGCCACCGCTGCATTCCAATGAATCGCGGTAGCCGTTTGCGACTGCTTCGCAGTCGAGCGGGAGCAAGCTCCTCGCCACACATGGTGTGTTGCGGTTAGACCACCAGCGACAGCAACAGGATAAAGATCAATCCCACCACCGACAGGATGGTTTCCATCGCGGTCCAGGTCTTGAAGGTCTCGGCCACGGTCATGTTGAAGTACTGCTTGACCAACCAGAAGCCCGCGTCGTTGACGTGGGACAGGATCAACGAACCGGCACCGGTCGCCAGCACCAGCAGCTCACGGTTCACACCCGGCATCATCCCCACCACCGGCACCACGATCCCGGCACCGGTAATGGTCGCCACTGTCGCCGAGCCTGTGGCAATGCGGATCACCGCAGCCACCAGCCACGCCAGCAGGATCGGCGAGATCTGCGCACTCACCGCCATGTGGCCGATCACGTCACCCACACCACTGGTCACCAGCATCTGCTTGAAGCCACCGCCCGCACCGATGATCAGGATAATCGCGGCGGTCGGCGCCAGGCTGGCGTCCAGCCATTTGAGCATCTGGCTGGAACCGATGCCCTGCTTGTAGCCGAAGGTGTACAGCGACAGCAGCAACGCCAGCAGCAACGCCGAGATCGGGTGGCCGATCATGTCCATCCAGGCGCGGAAGAGGTTGCCATCGGGCAGCGCCACGTCAGCGAAGGTCTTGAGCAGCATCAGGAATACCGGCGACAGCACGGTGATCAGGGTGATGCTGAAGCTTGGCAGTTCTGTGGAGTCCGTCTCGCGCGCCAGTTGGTCCACCAGTTCCTGATTCGGATGGCCGGGGATGTGCTTGGCAATGAACGTACCGAAAATCGGCCCGGCAATAATGGCCGTCGGCAGCGCTACGATCAGGCCATAGAGAATGGTCTTGCCAATGTCGGCGCCAAACACGCCAATCGCCAGCAGCGGCCCCGGGTGCGGCGGCACCAGGCCGTGGACGGCGGAAAGACCGGCCAGCAACGGGATACCGATCTTGATGATCGACACGCCGGTGCGACGTGCAACGATGAACACCAGCGGGATCAGCAGCACGAAGCCGATTTCGAAGAACAGCGGAATGCCCACCAGGAACGCGGCGAACATCATGGCCCACTGCACCTTGTCCTTGCCGAAGGCGCGGATCAGGGTCTGGGCGATCTGGTCGGCCCCGCCCGACTCGGCCATCATTTTGCCGAGCATCGTGCCCAGCGCCAGGATGATGCCGACAAAGCCCAGCACGCCACCGAAGCCGTCCTGGAACGCCTTGATGATGGTGCCGGTCGGCATGCCCGACGTCAGGCCGAGGAACGCGGCGGCGATGGTCAGTGCGATGAACGGGTGGAATTTGAACTTGGTGATGAGGATGATGAGTCCGATCACCGTGACCACTGCATCGAGCAGCAGGAACGTCTCGTGGGACATGCCAAACATGGGAGGTGTCTCCTGATTTGTTGTTGTTATTGAAGCAGTTATTGGTTAGCCGTCGGGGTAGCGCTATCTTTCTGACGCAAATTTTTTGAAACTCAGCCAGCAAGCTTCAAACCATGGTCCAACCACCAGACGTAAGCCTGATGTGCCAACTCTTCAACGCTGTGGCTGGACGCATCCAGAGCCAGGGTCAGGGGCTCGCCGACAGGGGATTGCAGGGTGGCAAACTGGCTGTCGATCAACGTCGACGGCATGAAATGGCCGGGACGATGGGAAACCCGGTCGGCGGCCACTTCAGGGGTCAATTCAAGGAACACGAAGCCGAGGCCTGGCAAGGCACTGCGCAGACGCTCGCGATAACTGTGCTTGAGGGCCGAGCAGGTCAGCACCGGGCGCTCGCCCATGGCATCGACACGGCGCAACTCATCGCACAGACTGTCGAGCCAGCCGGCACGGTCGTCGTCGTTCAAGGGAATACCGGCGCTCATCTTCTGGATGTTGGCCGCAGGATGGAAAGTGTCGCCTTCAATGGCAGTGGCGCCGCTCAACTCGCATAGCGCCTGGCTGACGCAAGTTTTGCCGCAACCGGCAACGCCCATGATGACCAGGGCGGTGATGGGATTATTCATGTAACACCTCAGCGCGCAGACAGCGCTACCTTTGCCAGTTATGACACCGCAGCAAAAGCAGAAGTTGCCGACGCCTTCTTGTCATTTTTGTGGTTGCAGCATGTTCGTTCACGACACCGGCACACGGGGGATCAGGCAAACCCCACTTACGCAATTGCAGCCGCGTCGAGACAGCGCTACCTTAGTGCCTTGATTTTTGTTTGGCAAGCCGCCCTGATGACCGCCCCTAAAAACGATAAAAATACTCGCACCACCGGTCGCCCTACGCTCAACGAAGTCGCACGCCTGGCCGGTGTCAGCCCCATCACCGCCTCCCGTGCCCTTCGCGGCGTCAGCACCGTAGCCGTCGATCTGGTGGAAAAAGTCCGCCAGGCCGCCTCGGAGCTCAACTACGTCGTCAACCCCGCCGCCCGCGCCCTGGCTTCGGCCCAGAGCCATTCGGTGGTGGTGCTGGTGCCGTCGTTGTCCAACCTGTTGTTCATCGACACCCTGGAAGCCATTCATCGGGTGCTGCGCCCCAAGGGTTTCGAAGTGGTGATCGGCAACTATCACTACTCCCGGGACGAAGAAGAAGACCTGCTGCGCAACTACATGGCCTATCAGCCGCGTGGTTTGCTGCTGACCGGTTTCGACCGCACCGAAAGCGCCCGACGCATGATCGAGGCCAGCAACATTCCCTGCGTGTACATGATGGAACTGGACCCCGGCGCGGGGCTCAACTGCGTCGGTTTTTCCCAGCTCAAGGCCGGCGAAACGGCGGCTGAGCACCTGATTTCCAAAGGCCGCAAGCGCCTGGCCTACATCGGCGCGCAACTGGATCAACGCACCCTGCTGCGTGGCGAAGGTTTTCGCCGCGCCCTGCAGAAAGCCGGCCGCTATGACCCGGACCTGGAACTGCTGACCCCGCGTCCGTCATCGGTAGGCCTGGGCGGCGAGCTGTTCCTGCAATTGCTGGCCAGTCATCCGGACGTTGACGCAATCTTCTTCGGCAACGACGACCTGGCCCACGGCGCCCTGCTCGAAGCATTGCGCTGCGGCATCAAGATTCCCGAGCAGGTGTCGATCCTCGGTTTCAACGACCTGCCTGCCTCGGCCCACATGGTGCCGCGCCTGAGCAGCATCAGCACCCCACGGGAAGCCATCGGCCGCCGCGCCGCCGAGCAAATGCTGACGCTGATGGCCGGCAACCGCATCGCGCAGCCGGTGGTGGACCTGGGTTTCGAACTCAAGGTTCGCGAAAGCACCTGAGGCGCCACGTTCAAGCGGTCGATCCATGCCGTCCGACGGCAAGGGTTGGCCGCCCCGCTCGTCGCGCGCTCGTCCACACCCCTTGGAATACGGACCTTGCGAGGGCGGCATGGGAATTGCTCCTGCCCATCGCTCAGCCATTACCCACAGGTGTTCATCATGTTGGTCAGTGCAAAACAGCAAGCGATGGTCTTACCGCTCAAACGCCCGGGCGAAGATCCCACCGCCGAAGCCGCCAGCGGCCTGCAAAGTGCCGCGTTGCAGGCCTTGCGCGATAACGTCCAGGTCCAGGCCAGCCAGGGCGCTGCCCAAGTCCAGGACTCCTTCACCAAACGAGCCACGCAACAGGTCAATGCGAGCACCGCCATCAGCGACAACGTCGACGAGGCATTCGCCAAGACCCGCGTGCAATTGCAGACTGTTGCTTCACCCGCATCCGAAGAAACCACGACGCTTGGAGGTTCTGCGACAGCAGAATTCAAGGACTACATGAGCAAGACGCCCGAAGAGCGCCTGCGCGACAGCATTCTCGAAGAGATGGGCATTACTGAGGAAGAGTTCGAGGCGATGCCGCCCGAGAAGCAGATGGCGGTCAGCCAGGAGATTGCCCAGCGCATGCAGGACAAGTCGGCGATGGCACAAGTGGAAAAGGCCCAGCAGAGCCGCACCGACGACAAAGCCTCGGCCACTGACATGTTTCTCGCCTCGCTTTGAGCCTCGGCACATGGCGGAGCGTTTGAGCTGGGGTTAGCGCCCCAGCTCAAACCTGAGGCCAACCGAGGCAGTGTCGGCTCAATGACCGAACAGGTTCACCTTCTTGGTTTTTTTGTCGGCGCGCTTTTCATCGGCAGTCTTCGCCGGTTTTTTCTTTGCCGCTTTTTTTGAATCCATGCCTTTGGCCATGATACGTACTCCACTCATACGGGATGTGAAGTCAGGTATACACCTATCGCCGCCCCTGCGTTCTTTTATAATCGCCCTCCCCTTATCGCCCACGACCCTGTCATGTCCGAAATCCATTACGCAGCGCTCGAAGAATCGCTTTGGCCGCTGATGAATAAGTTTTATCGCGCCCACCAATCCTCGATGAAAGCGGTGCGTGACGCGCAGCTTTGGGTGGCGCGGCGGGATGAGATCGTCGCCGCCCTGTGCCTGCGACCGGTGTCGGGCGGGCATTGGTTGACGGGGTTGTTCGTCGACCCGGCGTACCGCGTACAAGGGATCGCGGCACGGTTGATCGCTGAAGCGGTGAAAGACGTTGAAGGGCCGGTGTGGCTGTTCTGCCACCCGGATTTGCGCGGCTTTTATGAGCGGCGCGGGTTCAGCTTCGACCCTGAACTGCCCTATGCGATGGCTGAGCGCCTGAGCCGATATGCGCGTAGCAAGCCGATGATTGCGATGGGGTGGGAGCCTTCGCGCCCTTCCTGACATAGATCCAATGTGGGAGCGAGCTTGCTCGCGATAGCGTCAGGTCTGTTGCATCAATGCCCACTGACACACTGCAATCGCGAGCAAGCTCCCACAGGGTTCGGTGGGGTATCAATCGTCGGCCGCGGGGTCCAGGTCCGGGAACATCACCTCGGTAAACCCGAACTTGCTGAAATCACTGATACGCGACGGGTACAAGCGTCCGATCAGGTGATCACATTCATGCTGCACCACCCGCGCATGAAAGCCCGACGCGTAACGCACGATCGGCTCGCCCTTGGGATCGAAGCCTTCGTAGCGGATGTCCTGGTAGCGCTCGACCGCCCCGCGCAGGCCCGGCACAGACAGGCAACCTTCGAACCCCTCTTCCATCTGCGGGCCCAGTGGGGTGATCAGCGGGTTGATCAGGATGGTCTGGGGCACCGCCTCGGCGTCGGGGTAACGCTCGCTGTGCTCGAAGCCGAAGATCACCAGTTGCAAGTCCACGCCGATCTGTGGCGCCGCCAGGCCGACGCCGCCGACGCTTTCCATGGTCTGGAACATGTCGTCGATCAGTTGCCACAATTCTGGGCTGTCGAACATTTCGGTGGGCACCGGCGGGGCGATGCGCAGCAGGCGTTCGTCGCCCATTTTCAGGATGTCACGGATCATGGTCGGGCTTCGTCAGGGTGGGGATGAGGGATGGAATGGTCGCGGCCCAGGCCCGACACATGCTGTTTTTCGTGCTCGCCGGCGCTCTTTTCCCCCGGGTTCTTGCCCTCGGTGGACATGTGCTCGATCACCGCATTCATCTCCGCACCAAGCAGCAGCACTGCCGAAGAAATATAGAAATACAGCAACAACACGATGATCGCACCGATGCTGCCATACATGGCGTTGTAGTTGGCAAAGGTCTTGACGTAAAACGCAAAGCCCAGGGAGGCAATGATCCATACCACCACTGCCAGCACCGACCCCGGCGTGATGAAGCGAAACTCCTGCTTGACGTCGGGCATCACGTAATAGATCAGCGCCACGGCCACCATCAGCAAGATCACGATCACCGGCCAGCGCACGATCGTCCAGAGCGTGACGATGAACTCCTCCAAGCCGACCTGGGCCGCAATCCAGCCCATTACCTGTGGCCCGAGCACCATCAACGCCGCAGCGGCCAGCAGCATGCCGGCGATACCGACGGTGTAGAAGATCGACAGCGGAAAACGCTTCCAGGCCGGGCGGCCCTCCACCACATCGTAGGCGGCGTTCATCGCGCTCATCATCAGTCGCACGCCTGCCGAGGCGGTCCACAACGCAATGACGATACCCACCGACAACA
The DNA here is from genome assembly GCF_900103575.1 of Pseudomonas sp. NFACC51. NCBI lineage: Bacteria > Pseudomonadati > Pseudomonadota > Gammaproteobacteria > Pseudomonadales > Pseudomonadaceae > Pseudomonas > Pseudomonas sp. NFACC51. Next base: position 39,976 of record NZ_FMXH01000005.1, read on the forward strand.
ATCCACCCTTGGATTGCTGGAGCTGGTCGATCACCGGGTTGACCTGCTCCAGGGCCTGGGGTGGCAGCACCAGTTCCGATTGCAGGCGCAGCCAGGAGAAGAAGTCCGGCAGGTGCAGGAAGCCGATCAACGCGATTAAAAAGAGAATGAAAGGAAACAGCGAAAACAGCATCTGGTAGGCCAATGCCGAGGCGTAGGTCGACATCTCGTCGTCGAGAAACTCGGTCACGGTGCGCATCATCACACGATGCAAGGGTAAGCCTTTCAAGGCCGGGAACATCATGTGCGTCTCCTTTCGCCGCAAAAAAAGGGGGTCGCTTGGCGACTCAGGGGGCCGTTATCACAACAAAGTAGCCTGTTTGGCGACGTTGGATCAATTTCGTCTTTCATGCCCGACGCTGAATTGACCGGCGATTGCCAAGCCAAGTTTCATTGTTCCTACAGGCGGGGCTTTATGTTTGCCCGGCAACCACCGAGAATGCCCCACGTATTCAGGCTGCGGCCTGAAGCTCCAACCCCGTAGGAACGTTATGAAACTCGATAAAAAGCAGGCCATCGCCCGCAGAAACCAGGAACTGGGCGGCGCCGTACTGGGCGTCAACAACTGCCACTTCAGCGAATTGAACCGCAACCGCAACATCTTCTGGTTCGATATCCCGGTGGCGCGCCTGGCCATCGGTCAATACGAATGGATTCACCTGCTGCTGCACACGCCGGCCACCGATGAGCTGCTGCACCTGAAGGTGCCGACCGTGTTCATGCGCGAGAAAATGGAAGGCTTGGAAGTGCGCAACCAGGGCAAGCGCAAGGCGGCCCTGAGCCTGGAGCTGAGCGCCGACAAGGATTCCTACCTGCAGGACATGCGACCAGGTGGTACTAACCTGGATTTTGCGCAGTTCCGGTTGTAACCGGACCCGAGAAGCACCAGATCACCTGTGGCGAGGGAGCTTGCTCCCGCTGGGCTGCGCAGCGGCCCCCTTCGATCCAACTGACACTCCACAAGGGGCCGCTGCGCGTCCAGCGGGAGCAAGCTCCCTCGCCACAAAGGCGGTATCGCTTCAGGTCATCGCCCAACAAAAAGCCCCGCTTCTGCGGGGCTTTCGTCTAGAAGCTTTTACTTTTTCAGCCCCAGCTTCCTGAGCTCTTCATCCCGCAACTCGCGCCGCAGGATCTTGCCCACGTTGGTGGTCGGCAAGGCATCACGGAACTCCACGGCCTTGGGCACCTTGTAGCCGGTGACGTTGGCACGCATGTGTTCCATCACCTGCTCCTTGGTCAACGTGACACCCGGTCGTGCGACGATGAAGATCTTGATCGCCTCGCCGGACTTCTCGTCCGGTATGCCGATGGCCGCGCACTGCAGCACGCCCGGCAGGGTTGCCAGCACGTCTTCCAGTTCGTTGGGGTACACGTTGAAACCGGAGATCAGGATCATGTCTTTCTTGCGATCGACGATACGCATGTAGCCGTCCGGCTGGATCACCGCGATGTCGCCGGTCTTGAGCCAGCCTTCGCTGTCGAGGATCTCGTCGGTGGCGTCCTGGCGCTGCCAGTAGCCCTTCATGACCTGCGGCCCTTTCACACACAGTTCACCGATTTCGCCCAACGGCTGTTCGACGCCCGCGTCATTGATCACCTTGCACAGCGTCGACGGCACCGGGATGCCGATGGTACCGATCTGGATGTTCTGGATCGGGTTGACGGTGGCCACCGGGCTGGTTTCGGTCATGCCATAACCTTCGCAGATCGGGCAGCCGGTCACCGCTTTCCAGCGCTCGGCAGCTGCCAGTTGCAGGGCCATGCCGCCAGACAGGGTGACTTTCAGGGCCGAGAAATCCAGCTTGCGAAAGGCTTCGTTGTTGCACAGGGCCACGAACAGCGTATTGAGGCCGACGAAACCGCTGAACTTCCACTTCGACAGCTCCTTGACCATCGCCGGCAGGTCACGCGGGTTGCTGATCAGGATGTTGTGGTTGCCGATCAGCATCATTGCCATGCAATGAAAGGTGAAAGCATAGATGTGGTACAGCGGCAGCGGCGTGATCAGGATCTCGCAACCTTCATTGAGGTTGGAGCCCATCAGCGCCTTGCACTGCAACATGTTCGCCACCAGGTTGCGGTGGGTGAGCATCGCGCCCTTGGCCACGCCGGTGGTGCCACCGGTGTATTGCAGCACGGCGACATCGTCGCTGGTGGGGTTGGCTTCGCTCACGGGTTGGTCGTGGCCTTTGCTCAGCACGTCGTTGAACTTGACGGCCTTGGGCAAGTGATAGGCCGGGACCATCTTCTTGACGTACTTGATCACGCTATTGATCAACAGGCGCTTGAGCGGCGGCAGCAGGTCGGCGACTTCGGTGACGATGACGTGCTTGACGCTCGTCTTGGGCACCACGGCCTCGGCCAGGTGCGCCATGTTCGCCAAACACACCAGCGCCTTGGCCCCGGAGTCATTGAACTGGTGTTCCATTTCCCGCGCGGTGTACAGCGGGTTGGTGTTGACCACGATCAGCCCGGCGCGGATCGCACCAAACACGGCCACCGGGTACTGGAGAACGTTGGGCAACTGCACGGCGATTCGATCGCCGGGCTGTAAATCGGTATGCTGTTGCAGGTACGCGGCAAAGGCACCGGACAACTCGTAGAGTTCACCGTAGGTGATTGTCTTGCCGAGGTTGCTGAATGCCGGCTTGTTGGCAAAGCGTTGGCAGGACTGCTTCAACACCGCCTGAATATTCGGATACTCGTCTGGATTGATGTCGGCAGCAATCCCAGCTGGGTACTTATCCTTCCAAAAGTCTTCAATCATGGAAGCCCACTCCTCAGCAACGCGAATTCTCACCGCATTTGATGCGATTATTATTGGTGTGTGTTTATTGGTGAATCTGGCTTGAATCAAGGCCGAGAAGTCACAAAAGCGCGCCGAGAGTAGCAGCTTTGCCGGGGGCCGACTAGAGCCAAAAGCAGCCCCCACAGTCACAAACATGACTCATGAATACCTCATAGTCATTTTTAGAGTAAAAATACCAAACCTCATCTGAATCGCCCTGGATACCCAAAAAACTGTGGGAGCGAGCAAGCTCGCTCCCACAGGGGGTTCTACTGGACCTCTCTGGCCTCAGGCGATATCCCGCAGCTCCCGCCGCAGGATCTTGCCCACCGGGGTCATCGGCAATGAGTCCCGCAACACGATGTGCTTGGGTATCTTGTAGCCGGTGAAGTTCTCCTTGCAGTAGGCCTTGAGTTCTTCCAGGCTGACGCCGGTTTCGCGCGCCACCACGAACAGCTTCACCGCCTCCCCCGAGCGTTCGTCCGGCACGCCGATCACCGCACAGTTGGCCACCTTGGGATGGGCCATCACCACGTCTTCGATCTCGTTGGGGTACACATTGAAGCCCGAGACAATGATCATGTCCTTCTTGCGGTCGACGATGCGCACGAAACCGTCCGGGTCGATCACCGCAATATCGCCGGACCTGAACCAGCCCTCGTGGTCCAGCACTTCGGCCGTGGCCTCAGGCTTGTTCCAGTAGCCTTTCATGATCTGCGGGCCCTTGATGCACAGCTCGCCGCGCTCGCCCAGGGGCTGCTCGACGCCATCGTCGTTGATCACTTTCATCAGCGTGCCCGGCACCGGCATCCCCACCGTGCCCAGCCGGGACTTGCCGCCGTAAGGATTGGCACTGGCCACCGGTGAGGTTTCGGTCAGGCCATAACCTTCGGTGATACCGCACCCGGTGATCTGCTCCCAACGCTCGGCGGTGGCCTTGATCAGCGCCGTGCCACCTGAGTTGGTGACCTTGAGGTTGGAAAAATCCAGGGTCTTGAAATCCGGATGGTCCATCAAGGCCACGAACAACGTGTTGAGCCCCAGCAGCAGCGAGAAACGCCAGTTCTTCAGTTCCTTGATGAAACCACCGATGTCCCGCGGATTGGTGATCAGCACGTTGTGGTTGCCGGTCACCATCATGCACATGCAGTTCGCCGTGAACGCATAGATATGGTAAAGCGGCAGCGGTGCGATCATGACCTCCTGGCCCTCGCGCAACAGCGGATGGCCGTCATCGCCGAGCTGCCCCAGGCAGGCCCGGGCCTGTTGCATGTTGGCCACCAGGTTACCGTGGGTCAGCATCGCGCCCTTCGCCAACCCGGTGGTGCCGCCGGTGTATTGCAACACCGCAATATCGTCGAGGCTGACTTTCAGCGGCTTGATGCCCTGGCCGCGTCCCAGGCGCAAGGCGCTCTTGAAGGAAATGGCCTGGGGCAGCGAATAGGCCGGGACCATTTTCTTGACCTTGCTCACCATCGTGTTGACCAGCCAGCCCTTGGCGGTGGGCATCAGGTCGCCCATCTTCGCTTCGATCAGGTACTGCAGGTCCGTATCGGGCAACACCTCCTGGACTTTCTGCCCGAACATGTTCAGGTACACCAGCGCCCGGGCACCGGAGTCCTTGAACTGATGACGCATTTCCCGCGCGGTGTACAAAGGGTTGGTGTTGACCACGATCAGCCCGGCGCGCAAGGCACCGAACACGGCGATCGGGTATTGCAGGATGTTGGGCATCTGCACCGCGATTCGATCACCTGGCGCCAGGTCGGTATGGGCTTGCAGGTAGCCGGCGAAAGCCGCGCTGTAGCGCTCCAGCTCGGCATAGGTGAGGGTCACCCCCATGTTGCTGAACGCCGGACGGTCGGCAAATTTCTTGCAGGAACGTTCGAACACCTCGATCACCGACTTGTAGGCCCCAAGGTCAACATCCAGGGGCACCCCGGCCGGGCGTTTGTCATTCCAGAAATCAGGCTGCATTGTTTTTGTCCTCTTTACCTGAGCATGTCCGGGCCGCCTCTGTATCGCTTGCAGAGGCGGAGCTCCTGGGACACTAGCAGCTATGGCCAATCAGGCAAATATGGCAACCTGCGTCATAGATTGTGTGAATCTTCTTGCCATGGCATAGCCTGATCAGGCGAGACGCAGCGGATGCGCTATACAATGCAGCGACGCTGCGTCTGACTTTGTGCAAAGGAATCGCCATGATCCACCAAACGTTCTGGCTGACCGCGACCGACCACAGCCGCCTGTTCGTCAACCAGTGGCTGCCCGAAACCGCCCCTTTGGCGGTGATCATGCTGGCTCACGGCATGGCCGAACACAGCGGCCGCTACGCCCGCCTGGCCCAGGCACTGTGCGACGAAGGCTATGGTGTCTGCGCTGTGGACCTGCGCGGCCATGGCAAGAGCGGCGAGGAAGCGATTCTCGGCCATTTTGCCGACGAGGACGGCTGGACCAAGGTCGTGGGCGACCTGGCCAGCCTCAACCACCATATCGTCCAGCAATATCCCGATACCCCCATCCTGCTGCTGGGCCACAGCATGGGCAGCTACATCGCCCAGGGTTACCTATTGCATCACAGCGCCAGCCTGCACGGGGCGATTCTCAGCGGCTCGAACTTTCAGCCGGTGACGCTCTACCGCAGCGCTCGCCTGATCGCCCGCTTCGAACGCTGGCGCCAGGGTGCCACGGGGCGCAGCGCGTTGATCGAGTGGCTGTCGTTCGGCAGCTTCAACAAGAAATTCAAACCCACGCGCACCCCCTTCGACTGGCTCAGCCGTGACCCGGTCGAAGTCGACAAGTACGTCCACGACCCGCTGTGTGGCTTTCGCTGCACCAATCAACTGTGGGTCGACCTGCTCGGCGGGTTGCAGCAAATCAGCAAAGCGTCCAATCTCGCCCAGATCGATCCGGGCCTGCCCCTGCTGGTGATCGGTGGCGAATGTGATCCGGTGAGCGAAGGCAAGCGTCTGAAGGATCTGGCCGACGCCTTGCGTGACGCCGGCATCCGGCACCTGCAATTGACGATTTATCCGCAGGCCCGACACGAACTGTTCAATGAAACCAACCGCGATGAAGTGACCGCCGACGTGCTGGCCTGGATTGCCCAGGCCCTGAGCCACAAGCGGCCGCCACGCAGCGAGTAGGCTTGCAGCATTTATCCTTTACTCCTTCACAGGATTTGAAACAGATGACCCAGGTTACCAACACCCCTTACGAAGCCCTCGAAATCGGCCAGACCGCCAGCTACAGCAAGACTGTCGAAGAGCGTGACATCCAGCTGTTCGCCGCGATGTCGGGCGATCACAACCCGGTGCACCTGGACGCCGAGTTCGCCGCCGCGAGCATGTTCAAGGAGCGCATCGCCCATGGCATGTTCAGCGGTGCGCTGATCAGCGCGGCGGTAGCCTGCGAGTTGCCTGGGCCGGGCACTATCTACATCGGCCAGCAGATGAGCTTCCAGAAACCGGTGAAAATCGGCGACACCCTGACCGTGCGCCTGGAGATCCTGGAAAAACTGCCGAAATTCCGTGTGCGCATCGCCACACGTGTGTTCAACCAGCGCGACGAGCTGGTGGTGGACGGCGAGGCCGAAATCCTCGCACCGCGCAAGCAGCAGACCGTGACCTTGCCGACGTTGCCGGCGATCACCGTCGGTTGATTCAAACTCACTTGTGGCGAGGGAGCTTGCTCCCGCTCGGCGGCGAAGCCGTCGTAAAAAAAGCGACCGCGTTTGAGCAGTTCAAATGCGGTGGCTTTTTTGGGGGGCTTCGCCCCCAGCGGGAGCAAGCTCCCTCGCCACAGGGAACGCGGCGCGGCAATTACTGATGGTCTTCACGCACCTGCACGCTCGCCGTCATCCCGGCGCTCAGGTTCACCCCCTCCGGCACCTTGTCCAACTTGATCCGCACCGGTATCCGCTGAGCCAGGCGCACCCAGTTGAAGGTCGGCTCAACCTCCGCCAGCAACTGCGCATCGGGATTGGTGTTGCGGTCGGTAATGCCACGGCTGATGCTCTCGACATGGCCCTCCAGTGCATGGCCGGCGCTCATCAGCCAGATCTTGACCGGATCGCCTACGCGGATCCTCGGCAGCTTGGTTTCTTCGAAATAGGCCTGCACATAGAACGTCGAGTCGTCGATCAGCGCCATCACCGGCTGCCCGGCATTCACGTAGTTGCCTTCGGCCAGGCGCAGGTTGGTGATGTGGCCGTTGCGTGGGGCCAGGACCTGGCTGCGCGCCAGGTTCAGTTCGGCGACCTTGGCCTCGGCCTGGGCTTCGCGCAGTTCGCCTCGGGCGATGCCGGCGTTGATCTGGGCGTTTTCCCGCAGCTCGGCGCTGATGGCCTGAGGCCCAAGGGCGGCGCGGCGGCTGGCTTCGTGCTCGCGCAAGCTCAGTTGCTGCTGACGCGTCTGCACCACCGCCCGAGCCTTCTCCAGGGCCGCCTCGAAACGCTCACGGTCGATATTCAGCAACACATCGCCGGCCTTGACCTGCTGGTTATCCACCGCCTTGAGCTCGCGCACCCAACCCGACACGTCGGGTGCAATCACCACTACGTCGGCGCGGATCCGCGCATCGCGGGTCCAGGGTGTGAGCATGTAGTACTGCCACAAGTGAAACCCGGCGAAGATCGCCACGGCCACCATGCACAGCGTGACGGCGACACGTACGGATGTACGCATGTTCAACTCCTATAGCGGCCCGAGGACCACGGTAATAACGGTCAGGACACAGACATACAGGGCGCAGTCGAACAAGGCTTCATGCCAGATCCAGCGCCCGGCCGGCACCAGGCTGAGCAACAGGCGCAACGCACCGGTCACCAGCAACGCCAGCACCACATAAATCAGGAACGGGCTAAGCAACACCCCGCCAATCGACCACTCACGCAAGCCCATGGCTGTGCTCCCGTCGTTCAGGTTCGTGCTGGTGGCACCAGGCGCGCCAGCTGTTTTGCAATTGCACCACCGCGCCCTGGGCCAGCTTCAATGCATCACCGGGCGGCTGGGTCGACAAGACTTTCAGGAACTCGGCGCTCGCTGGGGCCAGCGCATCGGCCTGGTCACCGGTCGGGCCGTGTTCGAGCACCTGTTCCAGCGCTTCGAAATAACGACGCTGAGCCCGGGTATCAGGCACTTGGGCGACGGCCAGGCTCAGGCGCAAATGCAACAGTTCATCGCCAATGTCCAGGCCAAGCAAACCATCATCCCAGCGGCTGCGCGCCTGCACCGGCAATTCAGGGTAATGCCGCGCCAGTTGCAGCAGCCGGTCGGCCATGCGCCCGCCGAACCAGCTCTCGGCGCCACGCAGGCTGCGATGGGTCAGGCGCACCAGATCGTGGAGGGTCGCGGCCAGCAGGCGGCGGCTGTGCCAGGCCGGGTTGCGCAAAATCAGCAGATTGAAGGCCAGTACCGCAGCGCCCACGCCAATCATCATGGCCTGGGCGTTGTTGAAGAACGCCGCGACGTCGTACTTCATGGCATTGAGCGGTGAGATCAACACCACGAAATGCAGGCAGAACGACGTCGCCGTGGCGAATATCTGCGGCTTGGCCATACCCAGCGCGCCGAAAAACAACGGCACGCCCATGGCCATGCAGAGCATCGCGAAACTGCTCCATTGCGGGAGCAGGAGCTCACCGATCACGAACGCCGTCGGCACGGCCAACAGAATGCCCCGTAGAAAACTCATGCCGATCTGCGCGCCGTTTTCGCGACTGGCAAACAGGCTGCACACCACGCACGTCAGCACCAACGCGCCCGAAGCGGCGGGCCAGGCTGTCGCCAGCCAGAAACAGGCCACCGCCAGGAACGCCAGCGCGCTGCGAGCACCAAAGACCATGGCCAGGGACAGATCACGATGAGGCGCCAGGGTTCGCGGTGGATCCGCCGCCTCCCGGCCCTCCTGCACCGCCGTCAGGGCTGCGCAGGCGGCCAGGGCGGTATCGAGCAACAAGGCGAACCGCGCCAGGCAGTAGCTTTGCGCCGAGCTGATCTGCGAATCGTGAGACGCATTCCATACCCGGGGGCGCAAGGCTTGCAGGGTCGCACTGTCGGCGTCGAGGGCCTGCTGTACCTCGTTCATCCATGGCTGGAGAGCCTCGGCCTCCTCGGGATCGAGCTGTTTCCACTGCCGCCGCACCGAGCGCGAAAGGCGCAGCAGCATCAGCAATTTCTGGCTCAAGCCGCTGATGGCCCGGGCTCGCTGTCGGCCACGGCTGCCTTCGAACCAGGCATGTTCGCGCTGGGCATCCACCGCGACGATCCTGCCCAGAATTTCCAGCAACCCTTTTCGCGCCTGGACATCACCAGCCAGGGTCGCACGGGCGGCCTGCATGCCGCTCTGCCAGGCAGCAAGGGCCTGACCGGCCAGTTGCCGCTCGACCCGCAACGGCCAGAGCAAGGCACTGGCCGCCGTGGCGCAGACAATGCCCAGGCTGATCTCGGTGCAACGCGCCACCGCCTGGTCGAACACACCCAGCGGATGGGAAATGGCCGGCAAGGCAATGATCGCCACCGTGTAACCGGCCAGCACGAACGAATACGACCAGGCGCTGCGCAGCAACGTCGAACAGGCTGTGCACAACCCCAGCCAGAGCGCCAAGGCCAGCAGGAACAACCAGGGCGCCTGGGCAAACAGGCCCATGAACACCACCGACATGACGGTGCCTACCAGCGTGCCGACCAATCGTGCCAACCCCTTCTGCACCACCATCCCGGACAGTGGCTGGGCGACGATGATCGCGGTCATCAGCGCCCATGACGGCTGCTCCAGCCCCCAGCGCAGCGCCAGCCACAACGCCAGCCCAGCGCCAAGCACCGTCTTGATAGCGAACTGCAAAGCGAGACGGTCGGGGGCAAACAAGGCCTGGAAGGTAATGGGCACGTAAGAGGCTCTTCTGGGGGGACGCAATAACGATAGATGCAATATGGGGTGGTTGGCAGGCGCCAATTATTAGCTAGCTAACTATGCGAGTCCAGAGCTGTTTGCCAAGACATAAACCTAAGCGCTTTTGTGGCGAGGGAGCTTGCTCCCGCTGGGTTGCGAAGCGACCCTCTTTTTGGGCCTGCTCCGCAGTCCAGCGGGAGCAAGCTCCCTCGCCACGGGATAAAATTCTTGCCATAAAAAAACGCCAGGCAAGCTGGCGTTTTTTCAGGTCAGGACCCGTGTTTAGCTGGCGCGCGCCTGGTTACGCAGGGCCTTGACCTGATCATGGTTGCGTTGAACGCCATGGTACTGACGCTCGACCAGGTCACGAATACCGACCAGGTTGTGCTTGGTGATTTTTTCCAGCGCCTCTTTGTAAGCCTTGAGCGCATGGTCTTCGCCACGCTCGGCTTCGTTGAGCACGGCTTCTTCATCCTTGCCGGTGAACATGGATTTCACGTCGACCCAACGACGGTGCAGGTCACCGGCAACGCTGGTGGAGGTTTCCGGATCGCCGCCCAAGGAACGTACGGCCGCTTGCAGCTCGGCTGCCGCAGTCGCGCAATCGGCGGCACGCTTGACGAACAGATCCTTGAGTTCTGGATGCTTGATGTCTTCAGCGCAGGTCTTGAAGCCTTCCTGGCCATCTTTGCTGGTCTCGATCAGGTCGTTCAAGACGGAGATGGATTCTTTGTTGATGTCAGTCATTTTTCAGTTCCTTTGCTTGGTGAATAAAAAACCTGCAAGGGATGTTGCATCGGCCATGCCAGTCAAAGAATCTCGTTAATTTCCTTTAAAATCAGTCAGTTAACAAAAAACAAGAAAACTCTATCCGCGTTATTTGCATGATCTGTCATTTGGCCTGCATGCAGAATGCCTGTATTTTCGAGGCAGATTTGAATCAGACGATTGCCATGAACCCGGAAAAGCTCGAATTGCTCATCACGCGTCAAATGCCGTTCGGCAAATACAAGGGTCGAATCCTGGCTGACCTGCCCGGTCAATACCTGAACTGGTTCGCCCGCGAGGGTTTTCCTCACGGTGAACTGGGGGGGTTGCTGGCACTGATGCAGGAAATCGATCACAACGGGCTGTCGGACCTGCTCGATCCCTTGCGTGCCAAACACGGCAAACCCAAGCCTCGCCCCTGACCAGTTGAGCCCCTGTCATGCCCGAAAACACGCTACGCGCCCATGATGAAGCCTTTTGGCAGACGTTTGTCGGCCGCTACGACATCGATCCCGCCGGGCCGCTCAACCTGGAAAACGGTTACTTCGGGCGTATGTCCCGCACCGTGGTGGAGGAGTACCAGCGCAACATCGAGTTCATCAACCGGGGCAACTCGGTGTACGTGCGCCAGCATTTCGACCGTGAACACGGCGAAGCCATTCGTCGACAGGTGGCCCGGCTGATCCACGCATCCCCCCAGAGCGTGGCATTGGCCGGTAGCGCGGTGGATGCCTTGCAGACGCTGATTCGCAACTACAACGGCCTCAAGCCAGGCGATCAAGTGCTGATCTGTGACCTGGAATATGCCTCGGTCAAGAGCGCAGTGCGCTGGCTGGCCCGCCAGCGTGGCGTGGAGGTAATCGAGATCGTCCACCAGCACCCTGCCAGTTTCGAAAGCCTGGTGGGCACTTATCGCGAAGCGTTCATTCGCTACCCTCGCATCAAGTTGATGGCGCTGACTTACGTCAACCACCTCACCGGACTGGTGATGCCGGTCCAGGCCATTGCCGAGAGTGCCCGCGAGTTCGCCGTCGATATCATCCTCGACGGTGCCCATGCCCTGGGCCAGATCGATTTCGACCTGAAGAAGCTCGGGATCGAATTCGCCGGTTTCAACCTGCAGAAGTGGATCGGCGGGCCCCTCTCCCAGGGGTTTCTGTACATCGCCCCGCAGCGCTTGGCCGACATCGACCCGGACATGGACGAAGACAGCTACCCCGCCACCGACGTCCGCTCGCGCACGCCCCACAGCACACCCAACATCCCTGCCTTGCTCACCCTGCCGCTGGTCTTCGAAGAACACCAGGCCCTGGGTGGCGCTTCGGCCAAAGGCGCGCGCCTCTGTTATCTGCGTGACCTGTGGGTGAGCGCCGTGCGCGATGTGCCGGGCATCGAAGTCATGACTCCGGATGACCGGCGTCTCTATTGCGGGATCACCGCGATGCGCTTCACCGCCCAGGCCGATCAACGGGCGATGGCCGATCGATTGCTCAACGACCATGGGATCTTCACCGTGGTACGCAATACCAGCGTCGGACCGTGCATCCGCATTACCCCAGGATTGATGACCTTGGCGAGTGATATCGAGCGGTTGACCCAGGCACTGATCCATCTGAGCCGAACATAGTTGAGCTTTTGAGCTTTTGTGGCGAGGGAGCTTGCTCCCGCTGGGCTGCGCAGCAGCCCCCTCTCAAGCTCACTCAATCAACCTGATCCACCGCGTCGCCGGACTCCAGGGCCGCTGCGCGCCCCAGCGGGAGCAAGCTCCCTCGCCACCGGAATTTTGTGCTGCCATAAAAACCCGGGCAAAAAAAAACGGCGCGCCGACCAAGCGCACCGTAAAACCGTAGAACACCCAACGAGGTTCGGTAAAACAATCAGTCCAGCAGTGCCAAGGCCTCGGCAGTGCATTCCTGAATGCGGGCCCAGTCGCCGTTCTTGATCCATTCAGGATCAAGCATCCAGCTTCCGCCCACGCACATCACGTTTTTCAACGCCATGTAGCTCTTGATGTTGGCCGGGCTCACGCCGCCGGTCGGGCAGAATTTCACTTCGCCAAACGGGCCACCCAAGGCCTTGATGGCCGCGACGCCGCCGCTGACTTCGGCCGGGAACAGTTTGAAGCGGCGATAACCCAGGCTGTAGCCTTCCATGATGCCCGAGGCGTTGCTGATGCCGGGCAGCAGCGGGATAGGGCTGTAGACGCTGGCCTCGAGCAGATCACGGGTGATGCCCGGAGTGACGATGAACTGCGAACCGGCGGCCTCGGCGGCGTCCAGCATGTGACGGTCAAGCACCGTGCCGGCACCGGTCACCAGTTCCGGACGCTGCTCACGCAGCACCTGGATGGCCTTGAGGCCGTATTGGGAACGCAGTGTCACTTCCAGCGCCGTCAGGCCACCGGCAGCCAGGGCATCGGCCAGTGGCAGGATGTCCTGTTCACGGGCGATGGTGATCACCGGCAGGATCCGCGCCTTGGCGCAGAGGCTGTCGATCAGGGCAACTTTGTCCGCCATGGAAACGGTCGGGGATGGGTTTGTCATAGCGGCTGATCCTTGGTTCATGGGCACCAGTAAATCTCTAACGTAGGTTGCAAGAACGCGCGGATCGGCATTTTGGCGACATCGTCACCTGCCACCGCAGCGTTCAAGGTGGTCAATTTCGACTGACCGGAAATCGACAACACTTTGTGTTGCGCCGAAGCCAGCAAGGCGCGGCTCATGGTCAAGCGCTGGTGCGGCACGGTCGGCGCCAGCATCGGCCAGCAGCGACGTGTGCCATTGGCGTCCAGCGCCTGGGCCAGGTTCGGGCTGCCAGGGAACAGCGAGGCGGTGTGTCCGTCATCGCCCATGCCCAAGACCAGCACGTCGATGGGCGGCAGCTCGGCCAGCAAGCGATCCGCCTGTTCGGCAGCCGCTTCCAGGTTGCTGCTGGCGCTGTAGAGGCTCAGGAACTGGGCCTTGGCCGCCGCGCCTTGCAGCAGGTAACGCTTGAGCAGGCCGGCGTTGCTGTCGGCGTGTTCAACCGGAACCCAGCGCTCATCGGCCAGGCTGACCACCACTTTGGACCAGTCCAGCGCCTGCTTGGCCAGGTGCTGGAAAAACGCCACCGGGCTGCGGCCACCGGAGACCACCAGGGTCGCCTCACCGCGTGCGTCGATTGCATTGCGCAATTGCTCGGCCACGTTCAGCGCCAGCCCTTCGGCCAGCACCACCGGGTTCTTGAACTCATGGGCGCTAACGCCCTGCGGCAGTTTCACTTCAGATATCGCCATACCATGACCTCCCATCCCGCGTGATCAGTGCAATGGAGCTCATCGGCCCCCAGGACCCAGCCGCATACGGCTTGGGCGCATCGCCGGATTTCTTCCATCCGGCGATCAACTGGTCACACCACGTCCACGCGGCTTCAATTTCATCTTTACGGACAAACAGGTTCTGATTGCCGTTCATGACTTCCAGTAACAACCGCTCGTAGGCATCGGGAATACGTGCGCTGCGATAGGTATCGGAGAAGTTGAGTTGCAACGGACCGCTGCGCAATTGCATGCCCTTGTCCAGGCCTTGCTCCTTGGTCATCACGCGCAAGGAAATCCCTTCGTCCGGTTGCAGGCGGATGATCAGCTTGTTGCTGATCTGCAAGCGCTGCTCGGGCGCGAAGATGTAGTGGGACGGTTCCTTGAAGTGAATGACGATCTGCGACAGCTTTTGCGGCATGCGCTTGCCGGTACGCAGGTAAAATGGCACCCCGGCCCAGCGCCAGTTGCGGATGTCGGCGCGCAGGGCGACGAACGTCTCGGTGTCGCTCTGGGTGTTGGAGTTGGGTTCTTCGAGGTAGCCAGGCACCGACTTGCCCTCGCTGTGGCCGGCGATGTACTGGCCGCGCACCACCTGGGTGGTCAGGCCTTCCGGGCTGATCGGCGCCAGTGCCTTGAGCACCTTGACCTTCTCGTCACGGATGCTGTCGGCGGACAAGTCGGCCGGTGGGTCCATGGCGATCAGGCACAGCAACTGCAACAGGTGGTTCTGGATCATGTCCCGCAGTTGGCCAGCCTTGTCGAAATAGCCCCAGCGGCCTTCGATACCGACCTTCTCGGCCACGGTGATTTCCACGTGGGAAATGTAATTCTGGTTCCACTGGGTTTCGAACAGGCTGTTGGCAAACCGCAGCGCGATCAGGTTCTGGACTGTCTCTTTGCCCAGGTAATGGTCGATGCGATAGGTACGGTTTTCCGGGAAGAACTGCGCCACGGCGTCGTTGACCTTGCGCGAAGACTCCAGGTCCGAGCCGATGGGTTTCTCCAGCACGACACGGGTGTTTTCGCTCAAGCCAACCTTCGCCAGGTTCTCGCAGATCGCCCCATACACCGCCGCTGGGGTGGCGAAATAGGCAATGACCTGTTGGGTCGAACCGGCTGCTTCGGCCAAGGCGACGTAATCGTCGGCCTTGAGGAAATCCACGTGCAGGTAGGTCAATCGTGCCAGGAAGCGCTCGAGTACGGCTTCGTCCAGGTCTTTTTCACCGACGTAGCGACGCAGTTCGGCGGCGATGAACGCCAGGTGCTGCTGCTCGCCGCCGGGTTCACGAGCCAGCGCAATGATTCGCGTGTCCTCGTGCAACAATTGGGCGCCATCGAGCTGATACAGGGCAGGAAAGAGCTTGCGCAAGGCCAGATCGCCCAACGCGCCGAACAAGGCAAAGGTGCACGGTTCAACCGTAATCGAAGGCATGATGTTTGTTCTTTTATCAAGTTAAACTACAAATACCTTTTTTCAAGGTATCACTCAAGGAAAAATGTAGTAATAACCACAACATTTTTCGAAAACACCGATTCCGAGTGGTGGTCCGTCGGAGCCATCAGTAGGATAGGCCACCGCAAAGGGTCGTATCAAAGACCCGTCTTCCTAGGAATCTTGTATGGACCGCGTGCGAAATTTACTGGAACAGATCCAGAGTCGCCTTGAAGACCTGAACAAGGCCGAACGCAAGGTGGCCGAGATCATCCTGCTCAACCCGCAGCAGGCGACCCGCTTCAGCATCGCCGCCCTCGCCCAGGCGGCCTCGGTCAGTGAACCGACCGTCAACCGTTTCTGCCGCTCGTTCGGCGTCAGCGGTTACCCGGAACTCAAGCTGCAACTGGCCCAAAGCCTGGCCAGCGGCGCTGCTTATGTGAGCCGTGCGGTGGAAGCCGACGACAACCCGGAAGCCTATACCCGGAAAATCTTTGGCAGTGCCATTGCCTCATTGGACAGCGCCTGCCAGGCCCTTGATCCCAATTTGATCAGTCGCGCCGTGGACCTGCTGATCCAGGCCCGGCAGATCCACTTCTTCGGTCTCGGCGCCTCCGCCCCGGTAGCGTTGGATGCCCAGCACAAGTTTTTCCGCTTCAACCTGGCAGTGACCGCGCACGCCGACGTACTGATGCAGCGCATGATCGCGTCCGTGGCCCATACCGGTGAACTGTTCGTGATCATTTCCTACACCGGTCGTACCCGTGAGCTGGTGGAAGTGGCGCGCATCGCCCGGGAAAACGGCGCGTCGGTGCTGGGCCTGACCGCCGAAGGCTCGCCACTGGCCAAGGCCAGCACCTTGAGCCTGAACATCCCCCTGCCCGAAGACACTGATATCTATATGCCGATGACCTCGCGGATCATCCAACTCACCGTACTGGACGTGCTCGCCACCGGCATGACCCTGCGTCGGGGCGTGGACTTCCAGCCGCATCTGCGCAAGATCAAGGAAAGTCTGAATGCCAGCCGGTATCCGGTGGGGGATGAGTTCAACTGAACCGATCCAGAAGCCTCGCTGCCTGATCGTTCCCACTCCGCGTGGGAACGATCCAGAGTTAAGCCCCCATCCGTGCCTGCAAACTCAGGTGCGCCCGCTCCCCCGGCGCCAGGCACAGGCTGTCGGTGCCGCCACTGGCCGCTTCGACGCAGACGAATTCACTGACTTCATCCCAACTCACCCCCAGCAACGGTCGCGCGCCGGGATGCCAGACCACGGTGTCGGCGCTGTCGCCGGTGTCGATGCGCAGTTCGCGCTGCCAGGCGTGGTCCTTGAGCTGCAATTCCCCCTCATGCTGGAACACCCGCTGGCAACCGCCCTCGACCCGCAACTCGCCTTCCTGCTGGCAAACCGCACGGCTCAACTGGTCGTAGCCCTGTGCGCCCTCCAGGCCAGACAGCGCTACCTCGCCGACATCACCAATACGCCAATAGGCGTGCAAGGCCTGGCTCAACTGGCATGGCAGGCTGTCCTGGTGCTCGGTGCTCAAGCGCAGTTCCATCCTTTCACCCAGATCGGCATGCAGGTCCACCTGCCAGTCGCACAGTTGCAACTGCCAATGCAGGTGTACGCCCTCGTCATCACTGCGGCTGTCGAGCAGTTTCCAATCGATCAGCCGCGCCCAACCATGGGACGGCCAGGCATTTTCGCTGGGATGCCGACCATACCAAGGCCAGCACACCGGCACCCCGCCGCGTATCGCACCGACTTGCGGCCACTTGGCCGCGCACCACAACCAGGGCTTCTGGCCTTTGGGCTGAAAATGCAGCAACTGTGCGCCCTGGCGACTGAACACCGCCTGGCACAACGGGTGATCGATCACCAACACATCGCGCTGCCGATAGCGCTCCCACGCGAACACCGGGCGTTCGCGCAAGGATCTGAAAAAGCGTTGTAGCGGATGCTCATGCATGGGCCGCGGTCCTGGAGATCATTGAATACTCAACTATGTACGACACTATTTTGTGGCGAGGGAGCTTGCTCCCGCTCGACTGCGAAGCAGTCGTAAACGAGGCAAATGCGGTCTGGCTGACGCACCGCAGTGAATGGTTTTGGGGTCGCTTCGCAACCCAGCGGGAGCAAGCTCCCTCGCCACAGGCTTCGCACTGACCCTATGCTCCCCAAAAAAAAGCGGACAGCCATGGCCGTCCGCAAATATGCGCACATAGAGAGGAGCTTATCGCAACAGCGTTAGAACACCGACTGAATTTTCAGGCCGGCCACCAGCGCGTTGTCGACTTCATCCACACCGCCCGGGTGAGTGATGTATTGCAGGTTAGGACGCACGGTCAGCCAGTTGGTAACGTGGACACCGTAGTTGAGTTCGTAGTTGTACTCAGTGCTACGCAACGGTGCGAACAGCGGATCGTTGTAATCGGTGACACCATTGGCCGCGTTGGTCAGCTCGGCGTTTTTCTTCACGTCTTCGTTGACATGGATGCGGGAAAAACCGATGCCGATGTCATCTTTTGGACGCGCATCGAAGGGCCCCTTGTACACGAACATCAGCGACTGGTAGTTGTCGACGATGTTGGTGTCCTTATCGTGGAAGGTCGCGTTGGCGGCGATGTTCAGGCCGCGGGACGCGTCACCGTTGTGCGTGGTCAGTTGTTGCTGTGCCACGAACCAGTAGCCGTGCTTGCTATCGTGGCTGCGATAGGCGTTAAGGGTGGTCGCGGCATCGTCACCGTTGTCGTCTTCACGGACGTCATTGGCATCGGCCGTGCTCTTGTAGTAACCCACAC
The DNA here is from genome assembly GCF_900103575.1 of Pseudomonas sp. NFACC51. NCBI lineage: Bacteria > Pseudomonadati > Pseudomonadota > Gammaproteobacteria > Pseudomonadales > Pseudomonadaceae > Pseudomonas > Pseudomonas sp. NFACC51. The sequence goes on from NZ_FMXH01000005.1 coordinate 57,994, forward strand.
GGTACTCACCCGGCAGGTTGTTGACCTTCGGCGACCAGACCAATTCGACCGGAATCACGGTGCCCTTGGTACCACTGCCGCTGAGTTTGAAGCCGTTGCCGTGTTCCAGTTGCGAGGGGTTCTGGTTGTATGCGCCGATCTGCGCATAGAACTCAGGCGTGAGGTTGTACTTCACGCGGATCGCGGCCTGGCTGACGGGCCAGTTGTACCAGATGCCGGTCGCCCAGTTACCCACTTGGGAACCGCAGAAGGCCAGGTTCTGGAATTCACAAGGGAAGGTGTTGAAGTCTTCGCCTTCGCCGAAGTAACCGGCCTTGACGTCCAGCTTGCCGTCGAGGAACTGGTGCTTGATCCACAACTGGGTCAGACGGACCATGTGGCCACGGCCGTAGACTTCCTGGGAAGAACTCAAGGTGCCGGCACGCGGGTCGCCGACACGGTCGTTGGAAATGTTTTCACCGTTACGGTTGGTGAGCTGGATCTTGGCCTGGGTGTTATCCCAACCCCACAGCTTTTCCAGGTCCAGCGCCACGCCCAGGCCAAACTGGTCGGAATAACGCGCGGTCTTGTCGTTGTTGTAGCCGCCATGCAGGTTGCCACCGACTTCACCGACGTAGTCGGCCTTGATGTCGATACCCTGCTCGATCAGCTCGGTACGCTTACCACCCCAGTCACCCGTCATCCACGGCGAATCGGCGCTGAAGGCGTCGGCAGCCTGTGCGCTACCGGCCAGCATCATCGCCGCAACGGCTGACAACTGGCAGATAAGCTGGGCGTTATTTTTCTTCTTCATCCCTACATCCTCGTCTTTATTGTTATTAACTGTTTTTATCTAACGCGGTTTACAACGATTGCGGCGGGTGGTCCCCCACTCACCGCATACTCCTTCTTTGTGGGAGCACGTTGACTCCCTCATTTGTTCTTCATCGGCCTTTGAACTGCGCCACGTTCGCCGACCGAGCATCGGCTTGCGGCTGGCCAGCCACGCCCAGGCGTTCACCGGACTGCGCGTCGAACAGCAGCACCTTCGACGGATCGAATTGCAGCGTCAGGGTTTCCCCCGGCTGCGGTGCCACGTCCGGCGCCAGGCGGCAGCAGACCTTGGTGTCGTTGAGATTGACGAACACCAGGGTGTCCGGCCCGGTGGGCTCGGTGACCTGGACTTCGGCGCGAATGGTCGGCAAACCGTTGGGCTCGCTGCCTGCCAGCATGATCTGCTCCGGACGCATGCCCAGGATCACTTCGCGGTCTTCCAGGCCGGCGTCCTGCATACCCATTGGCAACTCGCAACGGGCCTGGCCGCTGTCGAGCAGCGCCAGCAGGCGACCGTCCTTGCGTTGCAGGCGCAGCGGGATGAAGTTCATCGGTGGCGAACCGATGAAGCTCGCCACGAACAGGTTGGCCGGGTTGGTGTAGATGTCTTTCGGCGTACCGAACTGCTGGATGATCCCGTCCTTCATCACCGCCACTTTGTCGCCCAGGGTCATGGCTTCGATCTGGTCGTGGGTCACGTAGACCGTGGTGGTCTTCAGGCGCTGGTGCATCAGTTTCATTTCGGTGCGCATCTCGACCCGCAGCTTGGCGTCGAGGTTGGACAGTGGTTCGTCGAACAGGTAGATCTTCGGCCGCCGCGCCAGCGCCCGGCCCATGGCCACGCGCTGTTGCTGGCCGCCGGAAAGCTGGCCGGGCTTGCGATTGAGCAGGTGTTCGATCTGCAGCAGCTTGGCCACGCGGGTGACTTCTTCGTCGATGGCGGCCTGGTTCATCTTGCGGATTTTCAGACCGAACTCGATGTTCTCGCGCACGCTCATGGTCGGGTACAGCGCGTAGGACTGGAACACCATGGCGATGTCGCGATCTTTCGGGCTCATGCCGCTGACATCCTGGTCGCCGATCATGATCGCGCCGCCAGTGATGGTCTCGAGGCCGGCGATGCAGTTCATCAGCGTCGACTTGCCACAGCCCGAAGGTCCGACCAGGATCAGGAACTCACCGTCCTTGATCGACAACTCGATGTTCTTCAGGGTGTCCGGCAGGCCGGCACCATAAGTCTTGTTTACGTTGCGAAGTTCAAGCGTTGCCATGATTACCCCTTGACTGCGCCGGCCGTCAGGCCGCGCACGAAATACTTGCCTGCGACCACATAGACCAGCAGGGTCGGCAGCCCGGCGATCATCGCCGCCGCCATGTCCACGTTGTATTCCTTGGCCCCGGTACTGGTGTTGACCAAGTTGTTCAGCGCTACCGTGATGGGTTGCGAATCACCGCTGGAGAACACCACGCCGAACAGGAAGTCGTTCCAGATCTGCGTGAACTGCCAGATCAGGCAGACCATGATGATCGGGGTGGACATTGGCAGGATGATCCGCCGGAAAATGGTGAAGAACCCCGCACCGTCCAACCGCGCAGCCTTGACCAGCGCGTCGGGAATGCTGACGTAGTAGTTGCGGAAGAACAGCGTGGTGAATGCCAGGCCGTAGACCACATGCACGAACACCAGGCCCGTGGTGGTGCTGGCCAGGCCCATCTTGCCGAGGGTGAACGAGGCCGGCAGCAGGACGGTCTGGAACGGCAGGAAGCACCCGAACAGCAACAGACCGAAGAACAACTGCGAACCGCGAAAACGCCACATCGACAACACGTAGCCGTTCAAGGCACCGATGGCGGTGGAGATCAGCACCGCCGGGACGGTGATCTTGATCGAGTTCCAGAAGTAGCCGTCCACCGTGGCCCAGGCCTTGACCCAGCCGATGCCGCTGACCACGGTCGGCCAGCTCAGCAGGTTGCCGGTGCTGATGTCTTCCGGCGTCTTGAAGCTGGTCAACAGCATGACCACCAACGGCACCAGGTAAAGCAATACGGCGAGGATCAGCACCGCGTAGATGGCGATGCGACTCAGGCTGATGGAAGGTTTGGCAGCGAGACTAGTCATGACGCTTGGTCCTCAGCTCGGAGTACAGGTAAGGCACGATGATTGCGAGGATCGCACCGAGCATCAGGATTGCACTGGCCGAGCCCATGCCCATCTGGCCGCGACTGAAGGTGAAGGAGTACATGAACATCGCTGGCAGGTCGGAGGAATAACCCGGGCCACCGGCCGTCATCGCGGCCACCAGGTCGAAGCTCTTGATCGCGATATGCGCCAGGATCATCACGGCACTGAAGAACACCGGGCGCAGGCTCGGTAGCACCACTTTCCAGTAGATGCGCGGCATGCTCGCGCCATCGATCTGCGCGGCACGGATGATCGATTGATCGACACCCCGCAGGCCGGCCAGGAACATCGCCATGATGAAGCCCGAGGCCTGCCACACCGCAGCGATCACCAGGCAGTACACCACGCGATCCGGGTCGATCAGCCAATCCAGGCGGAAGCCTTCCCAACCCCAGTCACGCAACAATTTGTCCAGGCCCATGCCCGGGTTGAGCAACCATTTCCAGGCTGTACCGGTGACGATCATCGAGAGCGCCATCGGGTACAGGTAAATCGTGCGGATAAAACCTTCGCGACGAATGCGCTGGTCAAGGAACACCGCCAGCAACACGCCGATCACCAGGGTGATACCGATGAACAGGCCGCCGAACAATGCCAGGTTCTTGCTCGCCACCCACCAGCGATCGTTGTCCATCAGCCGGGCATATTGCGCCAGGCCTGCCCATTTGTAGTTCGGCAGGAACGTCGAAGTGGTGAACGACAGGACGAACGTCCACAAGATATAGCCATAGAAGCCCACCAGGACGATGAACATGCTCGGCGCCAGCACCAGTTTCGGGAGCCAACGCTGCAATGCATCGAACGGCGAGGCCTTGCTGAACACAGCAACAGAACTCATGGGAAGATCCAAAACAAGGTTACAAGGGCATCCCTTTGTGGGAGCGAGCTCTGTGGCGAGGGGATTTATCCCCGATCGGCTGCGAAGCAGCCGCAAAGCCATTGCATGCGGTGTTTCTGACACTCCGCCATTGCGACTTTTCGGGGCCGCTGCGCGACCCATCGGGGCGGTGCGACGTTTCGCTAAATCCCCTCACCACAAAAGCTCCCACAAGGGAAGCGGCGCTAATTACTTCGCAGACTGAACCGCAGCGCCGAGTTTCTTGGCGGCATCGGCCGGGTCGGCTTTCGGGTCGTTGATGTAGTTGGTCACCACGTCAAAGAACGCACCCTGTACCGCCAACGTGGTCGCCATGTTGTGCGCCATGCTCGGTTGCAGGCCGCCAGACTTGGCGTCCGTCAGGAAGTCCTTGGCCGCGGTCTGGGCGCAGGAATCGAAACCGTACTTGGCCATGTCGGCCAGCATGTCGTTACGAACCGGGATCGAGCCTTTGTTGATGCTGAAGACTTTCTGGAAGTTCTCGCCCAACACGACCTTGGCGATATCCTGCTGACCGGCCGCAGTGCCTTTGTCTTTCTGCTTGAACACCGCCAGGGAGTCGATGTTGTAGGTGAAGGCCTTGTCGGTGCCCGGGAAGGCCACGCACTCGTAGTCCTTGCCGGCGACTTTCTTCGCCGCGGTCCACTCGCTCTTGGCCCAGTCACCCATGATCTGCATGCCGGCCTTGCCGTTGATGACCTTGGCCGCTTCCAGGTTCCAGTCCTGGCCTTTGCCGTCGGCGTCCATGTAGGTCGCGACTTTCTTCAGCTCGGTCAGCGCCTTGATCATTTCCGGACCGGTCAGGGCCTCATCGTCCAGGTCGACCAGGGCCTTTTTGTAGCCATCGGCGCCCATGACCGAGAGCACCACGGCTTCGAATACGGTGCTGTCCTGCCAAGGCTGGCCACCGTGGGCGAGCGGAATAAAGCCCGCGGCCTTGAGCTTGTCTCCGGCTGCGTAGAACTCTTCGAGGGTGGTTGGGTTCTTGGTGATGCCGGCTTTCTTGAAGACTTCCGGGTTGATCCACAGCCAGTTGACGCGGTGGATGTTCACCGGCACGGCGACGTAGTCACCGTCGTACTTCACGGTATCGGAGACTTTCTTGTCGAGCAGGCTGTCCCACTTCTCGGCCTTGGCAACATCTTTCAGGATGTCGGTGTCGAGCAGCCCGGTGGACGCCCATTCCTGGATGTCCGGGCCCTTGATCTGGGCGACGCCAGGCGGGTTACCAGCCACGGCACGGCTCTTGAGCACGGTCATGGCAGTGGAACCGCCACCACCGGCGACAGCGCCGTCCTTCCAGGTAAAGCCGTCTTTTTCTACCTGGGCCTTGAGCACATCGACCGCGGCTTTTTCACCACCCGACGTCCACCAGTGGACGACTTCCACGGAACCTTTGGATTCGGCGGCAAGGGTGCTGACAGGGAAGGCTGCGACGGGAAGCAGGGAAGCAAGAGAAATGACAGTAGCGAGGCGAGAAATCGCATTCATCTAGAATTACCTTTCTTGTTGTTATGCATGCAAGTCTGGTGCTTGCGCTGCATGGATTCTAATCAGAGGGAATCCCTTCGCAGGTAACGAAGGGACGTGCAAATGTCACGACATGGTTACACAGGCGAAGGACTGGATAACCGCGCCAGGGCTGACGCCATGCTCGGTGCCAAGGGCAGGCGCGGAATCAACACCGCCTGCCAGGCGTGATACAGGTCCGGCTTGCCTGGCCAGATGTCGGCGCTGGGGCGGTTTTGCGGATCGAGTTCGTGATGCCAGCTGCCGTTGCAGCGGTCGATGAAATGTTTGTCACAGAACTCCCAGAAGCGCCGGTACCAGGCTTCGTACTTCGCCTCGTCGGTGCGCTTGAGCAAGGCGCTGGCAGCGGCCGCCGCTTCGGCGTGGACCCAATGCAGTCGATGGCGAACCACCGCGCGGTTGTCCCAATCCAGGGTGTAGACAATGCCCGGCGCACCGTCGACGCCCCAACCGTGGCGGCAGTTCTGATCGAAGAGTTTTTGTGCGTCCTGGGCCAGCCAACCCGGGGTCAGCATGCCGATCTGGACGCGCGCCGCCTCAAGGTGCAGCAGCAGTCGCGCCCATTCGAAACCGTGGCCAGGGGTGGTGCCGTAGGGACGGAAACCATCGGCAGGATTGTCCTGGTTATATTCGCGCAGCGGCTGCCAGTGGCGATCGAAATGCTCCACCACCAGGTAGTCGTTGGCGGCGGCATGGCCGTGGATCACCCGTTCGACGATGTGCAGGGCGCGAGCCAGCCAGCGCGGGTCGTCGGTGGCATCGGCCAGGGCCAGGAACGCTTCGGTGGCGTGCATGTTGCTGTTGGCGCCGCGATAGGCCTCTTCCTCAGTCCAGTCGCGGTTGAAGGATTCGCGCAGTGCCCCCTCTTCTTCGCTCCAGAAATGCTCATCGATGATTCGCACCGCTTCGTCCAGCAATGCCGCAGCGCCGGGCCGCTGGGCCACCACCGCGGAACTGGCCGCCAGGGCAACGAATGCATGCAAGTAGGCCGCCTTGCCCGCGCCATCTTCATCAGGCCGTGTCGTGGCAAACCAGCCACCGTGCTCGGCGTCGCGCAAGGGGCCGCTCAACGCCTGGACACCGTGATCCACCAGCTCGGCAAACCCCGGCAGCCCCTGGATGTGGGCCATGGCAAAGCTGTGGGTCATGCGCGCGGTGTTCATGGTTTCGGCCCGTGCATTGGCCGGCAGGCGCCCCAGCTCGTCCAGGTTGCCAAAGCCGTCCGGCAGCTTCGATGCCTTGGCGAACGCCAGCAGCCGCAAGCCTTCGTCGGCAAGCCATTGCTGGTGGGCAGGGGCGTTCAGCCAACTGCTGAAGGCCGGTTGGAAGGTGTCCATTGGGTGGTACCTTTTTTGTTGTTTTGACGCAGGGAGTCTAAACAAGGGATGAGGAGTGGCAGGTAACGAAAGGCGCGAGTTATGTCACCGACTTGTGACATTGATGATCGTTCCCCCCGCGTGGGAATGCCGCCCGGGACGCTCTGCATCCCCTTTAAAGCCGAACGCAGAGCGTCCGTTGAGGCATCCCCACGCAGAGCGTGGGAACGATCAGTCAGTTGAACGAGGCAATTGCAGGGTCACCCGCAACCCCCCTTCACGCAGGTTCTGCAGGCTCACTTCGCCGCCATGGCTGTGGGCGATATTGCGGGCGATGCCCAGGCCCAAGCCATAGCCCTGCTGTTGCCCGGCCAGGCGAAAGTGCGGTTCGAAGACTTGCTCCAGGCGCTGTTCCGGCACGCCGGGGCCTTCATCGTCGACGTGCAGGATGAAGGCGGTTTCATCGTCATCGATGTGCAGGTGGGCGTTCTGTCCGTATTTCAAGGCATTGTCGATCAGGTTGCCGATGCAGCGCTTGAGCGCCAGTGGCTTGCCCGGATACGGCGCCAGCGCCCGGCCATCCTGGGTCACCCGACCGTTGCCGTTGGGCGCCAGGTAAGGTTCGACCAGGCAATCGAGCACATGATTGAGGTCCACCGGTTCGATGTTTTCGTGGATGTCGGTGTCCTTGACGCATTGCAGCGCGCCTTTGACCAACAACTCCAACTCATCCAGGTCACGACCAAACTTGGCCTGCAGGTTTTCGTCTTCCAACAGCTCGACCCGCAAGCGCAAGCGGGTGATCGGTGTGCGCAAGTCGTGGGAAATCGCGCTGAATAACTGGCTGCGTTCGGTCAGGTAACGGCTGATGCGTTCGCGCATGGCATTGAACGCCCGCCCCACTTCCACCACTTCGCTGCCGCCGCCCTCGGCCACCGGCTCCACTTCGGCACCCAGGGACATGTCCCGCGCGGCCCGGGCCAAACGCTTGAGCGGTCGGCTCTGCCAGTGCACCAGCAAGCCGATGAACAGCAATAACAAGCTGCTGGTAAGCACGATGAAACCCACCTGTTGCGTAGGCAGGTCCTGCTCTTCGAGGCTGGTGTAAGGTTCGGGCAGCAGCGAGGCGATGTACAACCACTCCCCCGGCGCCATCTGGATCTGCGTGACCAGCACCGGCGGGTTCACCGGTTCCAGGGTCAAGGCGTAGTGAGCCCACGAACGGGGCAGTTCATCGAGTTTGAGCCCAGCGTTGAAAATTCGCAGGTCGTCGGGGCTGACAAAATTCACCGATATGTCGGCGTTACTGCCCAACGACCGGCGCAACACATCGTCCACCGCCTTGAGCACCGCCAGTTTGCGCGGCGTGATCGGCAACACGTCCATGCCCAGGGGCTTGTCGTTGAGCGTGACGACAAATCGCGTACCGCCCATGCTGCGCAACTGATCCAGCACCAGCGGCCGGTAAGCCACCGGCAGCGAACGCAAATAACTGACGCTGGCGGTCATCGAATGGGCCAGGCTGCGGGCACTGGTGACCAGGCCTTCGAGCTGGGTGGCGCGCAACTGCGAGACCCAGATCAGGCTGGACAAGGTCTGGGCGAACAGCACCACCAGCAAGGTCAGCAGCAGCATCCGTCCCAGCAGCGAGCGCGGTACCGGCACCCGTCGGGCGACTTTTTTGATCCAGTCAATGACCATTGCTGGCAACCACACTGGCCGCCAGCTGATAACCGCTGCCACGCACCGTGCGAATCAGCCGCGGCGGCTTATCGGTGTCACGCAAGCGCTGACGCAGACGACTGACCGCCATGTCGACGATCCGGTCCAGGGGCATCAGCTCACGGCCACGGGTCGCATTGCCGATGGTGTCGCGGTCGAGGATTTCCTGGGGATGATCGAGAAACAGCTTGAGCAGGGCGAAGTCGGCGCCGGAGAGAATCACTTCTTCACCGTCGGTGTGGAACAGCCGATGGCTGACCATGTCCAGCCGCCATTCATCGAAGGCCAGCACTTCACCGCCGGAGCGTTCCTGGCCGAATTGCGCCCGGCGCAGCAGTGCCTTGATGCGCGCCTGCAATTCACGCGGGCTGAAAGGCTTGCCCAGGTAATCATCGGCGCCCAGCTCAAGACCGATGACCCGGTCGGCTTCGTCGGAACTGGCGGTGAGCATGATGATGGGCACATGAGCCTGGCGTGGGTGTTGGCGAACCCAGCGGCATAGGCTGAAGCCGTCTTCATCGGGCAGCATCACATCGAGGATCACCAGGTCGCTCGGCGCATCGTTCAGCGCCTGGCGAAACCCGGCGCCATCAGGCGTGGTCCGCACCTGGAACCCCGCACGGCTGAGGTAGGTGTCCAGCAGTTCGCGAATTTCCTGGTCGTCGTCGACCAACAAAATCGATTTGTTTACTGAACTCACGGGCCTCGTCCTTGTTGTTTGGATTGGGGCGATTATGCCTGATGGACAAGGCCTACAAATACACTGCAAAAACTCTGTGGGAGCGGGCTTGCTCGCGATAGCGGTGCAACAGCCAACCTCAATGGCGACTGACACTCCGTCATCGCGAGCAAGCTCGCTCCCACAGTACAGTACCTACCGAACCTTAAGCGGCGGCGGATTGCTCCAACGCCACACCCGCCCCCATCAGGCCGGGGTACGGCGCGGTCACCAGCCAGACCGGAATGCCCTTGAAGTAATCGCTCATGCAGCCCTTGTCGGCGAAGCAACGGGCGAAACCGCTTTCGAGGAAGAAATCGGCAAACCGCGGGACCACGCCACCGACGATGTAGACACCGCCGCGCCCGCCCAACGTCAACACATTGTTGCCGGCCACGCGCCCCAGCCAGCGGCAGAACTGCTCGAGCACTTCCAGGGCAATGGGGTCGCCAGCCAGGCCGGCGGCGGTGATGGATTCGGGGGTGTCAAGCACCGGCACATGGCCGTCCACCGCGCAAATGGCCCGGTACACCCGAGGCAAACCGCTGCCGCTCAGGGCGGTTTCGGCGCTGACGTGACCGATCTCGTTGTAGATGTGCTGCCACAGTTGGGTTTCCCGCGGGCTGCTCAGGGGCAGGTCGACATGGCCGCCCTCCCCCGGCAACGCGGCGAAACGGCCTTCGCCCAAGTCCAGCAACGTACCAACGCCCAGCCCGGTACCCGGGCCGATCACCACTGCCGGGCGCAACGGCTCCGGAGTGCCTTCGCATACGACCCGGTACTCATCGGGACGCAAGCAAGTCATGCCCAGGGCCATGGCCGAGAAATCGTTGACCAGCAACAGCTTCTCCACCTGCAAGGTCTGGCAGAACGCCAGGTTGCTCAGGCGCCAGTGATTGTTGGTAAAGCGAAACTCATCGCCGCTCACGGGACCGGCCACCGACAGGCACACCGAACCGATGGCGCCCGGTTTCAGGCCCAGGCCACTCAGGTACACCTGGATGGCATCTTCCGGGCAGGCATAATCCGCTGTTGCCAGCACCTGGATGTTTTCCAGGGCGTGGTTTTTCCACAGCGCAAAGCGTGCGTTGGTCCCACCGATGTCACCGACCAAAGCCAGTTTCAATTAAGCGTCTCCAGGGCAGAAGTGAAGGCGCTGGCGCCCTGCTCCGCCGAGCTGAAGGCCATGCGCATGAAACCGAACAGCTCGCGGCCGGTGCCGATGTTGTTGCCCAACAGGCCCTTGGCCGGCGTGCGCGCGGCGAATTCCTCGGCGTCCACCTTCAATTCCAAGGTGCCTTTGACGCCATCGACGCGGATGATATCGCCCTCCTGCACCCGGGCCAACGCACCACCGACATAAGCTTCGGGGCTGACATGAATGGCCGCCGGGATTTTCCCCGACGCACCGGACATGCGCCCGTCGGTCACCAGCGCCACTTTGAAGCCACGGTCCTGCAATACGCCGAGGAACGGCGTCATCTTGTGCAGCTCGGGCATGCCGTTGGAGCGCGGGCCCTGGAAGCGCATCACCGCGACGAAGTCTTTCTCCAGCAGGCCGGCCTTGAATGCATCAGCCAGGTCCTGCTGATCCTGGAAGACCATGGCCGGGGCTTCGACGACCTGGTTTTCCAGGGCCACAGCCGAGACCTTCATCACGCCACGGCCCAGGTTGCCTTCCATCACCCGCAGGCCGCCTTCCGGCGAGAACGCGCGGGCCACCGGGCGCAGGATGTTTTCGTCGAGGCTTTCGATCGGGCCGTCGCGCCACACTAGCTCGCCGTCCTCGAGGAACGGCTCCTGGGTGTAACGGCTCAGGCCGTGACCGAGCACGGTGTTGACGTTTTCGTGGAGCAAACCGGCTTCCAGCAATTCACGGATCAGGAACGACATGCCGCCCGCCGCCTGGAAGTGGTTGATGTCGGCCTTGCCGTTCGGGTAGACATGACTCAGGGTCGGCACCACCTCGGAGAGGTCGGCCATGTCCTGCCAGGTCAGCTGGATACCCGCCGCCATGGCGATGGCCGGCATGTGCAGGGTGTGGTTGGTAGAGCCGCCGGTGGCGTGCAGCGCAACGATGGAGTTGACCAGCGAGCGTTCGTCGACGATCTCGCCGATGGGCATGAAGTTGCCGCTCTGCTTGGTCATGCGCGTGACCTGGAACGCCGCTTCACGGGTCAGGGCATCGCGCAGTGGAGTGTTCGGGTTGACGAACGAGGCGCCCGGCAAATGCAGGCCCATCACTTCCATCAGCAACTGGTTGGTATTGGCCGTGCCGTAGAAGGTGCAGGTGCCCGGGCTGTGGTAGGACTTCATCTCCGATTCCAGCAGCTCTTCGCGGGTGGCCTTGCCTTCGGCGTAGCGCTGGCGAACGTCGGCTTTTTCCTTGTTGGAGATTCCGGACACCATCGGTCCGCCGGGTACAAAGATCGTCGGCAAGTGACCGAAGCGCAGCGCGCCCATCATCAGGCCCGGGACGATCTTGTCGCAGATACCGAGCATCAGCGCGCCATCGAACATGTTGTGGGACAACGCCACCGCCGTGGACAGCGCGATCACTTCGCGACTCGGCAGGCTCAGTTCCATCCCCGCCTCGCCCTGGGTCACGCCGTCGCACATCGCTGGCGTGCCACCGGCGAACTGGCCGACCGAGCCGATCTCGCGCAGGGCTTTCTTGATCTGTTCCGGGAAGGTTTCGTAAGGCTGGTGGGCCGAGAGCATGTCGTTATAGGAAGACACGATGGCGATGTTGGCGGCGTTCATCATCCGCAGGTGATGCTTGTCTTCGGTGCCGCAACCGGCCACGCCGTGGGCGAAGTTGGCGCATTGCAGCTTGCCGCGCGTCGGCCCGTCGCTGGCTGCACCACGGATCAATGCAAGGTAAGCCTGACGCGTGGCGCGGCTGCGGGCGATAAGCCGTTCGGTGACCTCAAGGACGCGGGGATGCATGTGTAGAACTCCAGGCTAACGGGTGTGGCGACCTGATTGTCTATGCTGGTCAAAAGCCCCCTGGCGTTGGGCGACAGGCGGTTTATTGACCATTCGGACCAGTTGATTCAGGTCACTCGTTGTAGATAAAACAAAATATTGCCACTAAAAAGGCTTGTTTTCTATTTTTATGCGAATAATCTTGTAATTCCAACAACAAATCGATGGCGGCGCCGTTAATGACTCTTCGAATCGCAATCAATGGTTTTGGCCGCATCGGCCGCAACGTTCTTCGTGCACTGTGTACCCAAGGCTATCGTCGCGACCTGCAGATCGTCGCCATCAATGACCTGGGCGACAGTGCGATCAACGCTCATCTGCTCAAGTTCGACACGGTCCACGGCACCTTCGATGCCGACGTGCAACACGATCACGAAAGCCTGACGGTCAATGGCGACCGCATCTCGGTCAGCGCCATCCGCAACCCGGCCGAACTGCCTTGGGCCGCTGAAAAAATCGACGTCGTGTTCGAATGCACCGGCCTGTTCACCGACCGTGCCAAGGCAGCCGCGCATATCAGCGCCGGCGCCCGCAAGGTGATCATCTCGGCCCCGGCCAAGGGCGCCGACGCCACCGTGGTGTATGGCGTGAACCACGACATCCTGCGCCAGTCCCACCAGATCATCTCCAACGCTTCGTGCACCACCAACTGCCTGGCCCCGGTGGCCCAGGTGCTGCACCGTGAGCTGGGCATCGAAAGCGGCCTGATGACCACCATCCATGCCTACACCAACGACCAGAACCTGACCGACGTCTACCACAGCGATCCGTACCGCGCCCGCTCGGCCACCCAGAACATGATCCCGAGCAAGACCGGCGCCGCCGAAGCGGTGGGCCTGGTGCTGCCGGAACTGGCAGGCAAGCTGACCGGCATGGCGGTGCGCGTACCGGTGATCAACGTGTCCCTGGTGGACCTGACCGTGCAACTCAAGCGCGAAGCGTCGGCCGAAGAAGTCAACGAACTGCTGCGCCACGCCAGCCAGCATTCGAAGATCCTCGGCTACAACACCCTGCCGCTGGTCTCCAGCGATTTCAACCACAACCCGCTGTCGTCGATCTTCGACGCCAACCACACCAAGGCCAGCGGCAAGCTGCTCAAGGTGCTGGCCTGGTATGACAACGAATGGGGCTTCTCCAACCGTATGCTGGATAACTGCCTGGCGTTGTGTAACGCCGAGTAACTCATTGCTGGCCAATGTGGAGCGGGCCTGTAAGAGCAAACCTTGGGAGCAGGCCTGTGGGAGCAAAGCCTGCTCGCGATGACACCGTCGCATGCAGCACCTGTGCAGGCTTTGAGAACGCTATCGCGAGCAAGCTTTGCTCCCACAGGTTGCGCTCCCCGCATGGCTTGGCGTGATGAAATGAAGGCTTGACCCGCAACGTAGATGATAAGCATTATCATCAACTCGAACCGGATCGGGCCCTACCGTGAGTCAATCGCGCTTTCATCACGTTTTCCTCGCCCAACGCACACCGCTGCTGCGCACTCTCGAGCGCATGGTCAGCAACCCCAGTACCGCCGAAGACCTGCTCCAGGAAACCTACCTGCGTGTCACCCGTGCATTGGCCGAACGCACGGTCGAGCACCTCGAACCCTTTGTTTTCCAGACCGCCCGCAACCTGGCGCTGGACCATCTGCGTGCCCGGCGCATCCAGTCGCGGACCTTGCTGGATGACGTACCGCCGGAAGTCGTCCACAACGTCGTCGCCCCCCAGAGCAGTGCCGAGGACGCCGCCCATGCCCAGCAACTGCTCGAGCGCCTGAACGTCAGCCTCCAGGCCCTGAGTTCGCGACAACAGCAGATCTTCATTCTCAGCCGCCTGCATGGCCACAGTTACCAGCAGATCGCCGAACGCCTGGGCGTCTCCCTGAGCACCGTGCAAAAGGAACTGAAACTGATCATGGCGATCTGTGTGGGTGTGGCTGAACGTAGCCACGGCGAGCAGTGACCCGCCCCCACGCGCCAGGCCATAAGCTGCGTACACGCTTGCCACTTGCTGCGTACAGCTTGTAGCTTGAGCCCATGCCGCTAATACCGAGACCCCACTGTGACGGACAATCTCCGCTCTGCCGAGCCCACTGCGACGCCGGAAACCGCCCATGCCATGGAGCAGGCGCTGGACTGGCTGATCCTGCTGGACACCCCCAGTGAGGAACAGACGCGGCAGTTCCACGCCTGGCTGGCGGCCGATCCGCGCCACGGCGAGGCGTTCGCCCGAGCCCAGGCGATCTGGAACGGCCCGCAGGTGATGGAAAGTGCCCGCCAGCTTGAAGCCGCGCCCAAGGTTACCGCGCTGTCGCGCCTGCGCGCCCACTGGAAACCCCTGGCCACTGCCGCCGTGCTGTTTCTCGGTCTGTTCAACTTCAGCGACCTGCCCCTGCGCCTGCAGGCCGACCACCTGACCGTGGTCGGTGAGCGCCAGCGCCTACAGTTGGAGGACGGCTCCAAGGTCTTGCTCAACACCGATTCGGCCTTCTCCAGCACGTTCAACGAGCAGCGACATGTGGCGCGCCTGTACAAGGGCGAGGCGTTTTTCGAAGTCCCGGGCAACCGTAACCTGCCGCTGGAAATCGATGCCGGCCCGGTCATGGCCAGCGTCAGCGACACCGCGTTCGCCGTGCGCTACCTCGACGGCGTGGCCCAGGTCCAGGTGCAGCGTGGCGACGTGGACCTGCGGGCCACCCGCAACGACACCCATGTGCGGCTGTCGGCTGGCGAAAGCATCCGCATCGGCCCCAACGGCTTCGACCGCCCGGCCCGGCTCGATGCCAACACCGACCTGGCCTGGGTCCAGGGTCGGCTGGTGTTCGAAAACCGGCCCCTGAGCCAGGTACTGGCCGAGCTGCGACGCTATTACCCCGGCTGGATCATCAACAGTAACGAACAATTGGCCAACGTGGCTGTGACCGGCAACTACCGCCTAGACCAGCCGCTGGACGTGGTCCGTTCGCTGGCCCATATCACCTCGGCGCGGCTTCAGGAGTTCCCGGCGCTGGTGATCCTGAACTAAATGAGAATTATTTTTACTCGATAGGCTCCGCTGATTCGTCTCGTTATAGCCAATGCAATTGATTCGCATCCAACGATGTGGATCTGCACCTATAACAGATGCGACACGGAGCGCTATCGATGTCCTCTCGCCTTACTTGCCGGTTTCTTGCCCCCTCTTGCACGCTGTCACTGCTCACCGCCGCCCTCCTGATGGCCGGCACAGCGCCGCTCGCCCTGGCCGCCACCGCCGTGCAACCCGCTGCACGCAACATGGGCGACTACACCTTTGCCATCGCCCGGCAGCCCCTGGTTTCGGCCCTGAATGCATTCACTGCGGTCACCGGCTGGCAAATCGGGATGCCCGCGGAACTGGCCGCAGGCGTCGCCTCGCCAGGGGTGAACGGCTCGCTGTCACCTGAAAAAGCCCTGGAGCGCCTGTTGGTGGGGACCCACCTGAGCTACCGCAAGCTGGGCGACAACAGCATCGTCCTGGAAAAACGCAGTGCCGGCGGCGCGCTGGAGTTGCAACAAGTAACCATCAGCGCCACCCGCCAGGAACAGGACATCACCAGCGTACCGAGCACGGTCACGGTCCACGACCGCCAGGAACTGGATCGCAACAACGTCAATACCCTCAAGGATCTGGTGCGCTATGAACCAGGCGTATCGGTGGGCGGCGCGGGCCAGCGCGGCGATATCAGCGGCTACAACATCCGCGGCATCGACGGCAACCGGATCCTGACCCAGGTCGACGGCGTGGAAATTCCCGGCGGCTTCTTCAATGGCCCCTACGCCAAGACCCAGCGCAACTACGTCGACCCGGAAATCATCAAGCGCGCGGAAATCCTGCGCGGTCCGGCCTCGGTGTTGTACGGCAGCAATGCCATCGGCGGTGCCGTCAGCTACTTCACCCTGGATCCGGACGACATCATCAAGCCAGGCGAGGATGTTGGCGCCCGCCTGAAGACCGGCTACAGCTCCGCCGACGAGAGCTGGCTCAAGTCCGCCACCGTCGCTGGCCGTAGCGGGCAGTTCGACGGCCTGTTGCACTACAGCCAGCGCGACGGTCATGAAACCGAATCCTACGGCAACCACAACGGCACCGGCCTGGACCGCACCGCGGCCAACCCCCAAGACGTGCGCGCCAACAACGTGCTGGCCAAGCTCGGCTGGAACTACAGCGATGACGCACGCCTTGGCCTGGTCTACGAGAAGTACAAGGACGACCGCGACAGCGACCTGAAAAGCGCCTACGGCGGCCCCTACGCCAACGGCCAGCCGGCGATCCCCGACTTTGTACTGCCCGGCGGCATGTACCAGTGGCGCACCGGCAACGACACCATCAGCCGCGAGCGTTTCGGCCTGGAACACAGCTTCGCCCTCGACAGCCTGCTGGCCGATCACATGAAGTGGAGCCTGAATCACCAGGTCGCCAAGACCGACCAGAGCACCGCCGAATTCTACTTCCCCATCACCCGCCAGGTCCTGCGCACCCGGGAGACCCTCTATGAAGAGAAACAGTGGGTCTTCGACGCGCAACTGGAAAAGGCCTTCAGCGTCGCCGACACCGATCACGCGCTGACTTACGGCACCACCCTCAAGCAACAGAAAGTCACCGGCTCGCGCAGCGGCAATGGTGTGTGCCTGGCGGTTGGCGTCGGTTGCTCCGCGGTAGGCGCCATCAGCACCCGGGACGTGTTGGCAAAAGCCAGCGACTTCCCGGACCCGACCATCAACACCTACAGCCTGTTCGCCCAGGACCAGATCAGTTGGGAGCGCTGGACCTTCATGCCAGGCCTGCGCTACGACTACACCCGGCTCAAGCCGCACCTGACCGAGGAATTCCTCAACACCGTGGACCCTACCGGCGGCGGTACAGTCAGCGGCAAGAACAAGACCTGGCATCGCGTCTCACCGAAGTTCGGCCTGACCTACGCCCTGAGCGATGAGTACACCTGGTACGGCCAGTACGCCGAAGGTTTCCGCACCCCGACCGCCAAGGCCCTGTACGGTCGTTTCGAGAACACCGACGCCGGCTATAGCGTAGAACCCAACCCCGATCTGGAACCGGAAAAAAGCAAGAGCTACGAGACCGGCCTGCGCGGCCGTTTCGATTCCGGCTCGTTCGACGTGGCGGTGTTCTACAACAAGTACCGCGACTTCATCAACGAAGACGCCATCACCCCTGGCGCCGATCAGTTGACCTTCCGGAGCAACAACATCAAGCACGCCACCATCAAGGGTGCCGAGGCCAGGGGACGCTTGGAGCTGGAGGTGTTTGGCGCACCGAAGGGCTTGTACACCCAAGGCTCGGTGGCCTACGCGTACGGTCGCAACAACGACACGGGCGAGCCGCTCAACAGCATCAACCCGCTGACCGGAGTGTTCGGCCTGGGCTACGACCAAGACCGCTACGGCACTTTGCTCAGTTGGACTTTGGTCAAGAAAAAGGACCGGGTCGACGACAGCAACTTCAACTCGCCTGATGGCGTGAGCAGCCAGTTCAAGACACCAGGCTTCGGCATCCTCGACCTGAGCGGTTTCTACAAGGTGACCGACGACGTCACCGTCAGTGGCGGCCTCTACAACCTCACAGACAAGAAGTACTGGCTGTGGGACGACGTGCGCGGCTACGACAGCGTCGGCGAAGCGGCGGTATTGAGCCCCGCCAACCTCGATCGTCTGACGGCGCCGGGGCGTAACTTCGCGGTGAACCTGATCTGGGATATCTGACCCAGGCCCAAGGATTTCCCCTGTGGCGAGGGAGCTCGCTCCCGCTGGGCTGCGCAGCAGGCCCATTTTTGTGAGTGCTTCGCACTCAAGCGGGAGCAAGCTCCCTCGCCACACAATGTGCTCACTCAAAGGACTTTTTCATGAATACCCTGCGCCCCACTTCACGCTCCCAACGCCTGAACCAGATCACCCACGAGCCTCACAGCAAGCTCGACGCCCTGGTCAAGGCCCACGCCCCGTTCGAAACCCCGGCCAGCTTCGCCCGTTTCGTCGTTGCCCAGTACTTGTTCCAGTCGGAACTGGTGGCGCTGTACAACGACGCCGAACTGTCCGCCCTGATTCCCGACCTCCCGGCCCGATGCAGGGCGGAAGCGGCCAAGGCGGATCTGGCAGACCTGGACACCGAAATCCCTGCGCCAGTGGCCGGTGCGGTGAAAAAACCGACCCGGGCCGAAGCCCTGGGCTGGCTGTTCGTCTCCGAAGGCTCCAAGCTCGGCGCCGCGTTCTTGATCAAGCGTGCCGAGGGCCTGGGGTTGAGCGAGACCTTCGGCGCCCGGCACCTGGCAGAACCTGCCGGTGGGCGCGCCGAAGGCTGGAAAACCTTCACCCGCACCCTCGACAGCCTGGCCTTTACCGAACAGCAGGAAGCCGAGGCGGACAAAGGTGCGCTGGATGCGTTCAACCGGTTTACGGTGTTGCTGGAACAAGCTTATGCAGCCGACCTGGCCTGACTCATACAGCTCCCGCAGGAGATTTAGGGTGGATGCCTATCTTCAGCCCCCCAGAAACCAGTGTGGGAGCGGGCTTGCTCGCTCCCACAGAGATTGTGCATGACTGAAAAACGCTGATGAACCGCCCCTCGAAACTCACCCAACTGCTCTTCGCCCTGCTCGCCTACGCTAGCCTGGGCATTGGCCTGGTCGCCATCGTCGTGCCTGGCCTGCCGACGACCGAGTTCATCCTGCTGGCCGCCTGGGCCGCGACCCGCAGTTCGCCGCGCCTGAGCGCCTGGCTGGAGAACCATCGTCTGTTCGGGCCGATTCTGCACAACTGGCGCAACGGCAAGGTTATCCCGCGCCGGGCCAAGGTCGGTGCCACTACCAGCATGCTGCTCTGCGCAGGCTTGATGCTGGTGCTGCTCGACCACGCCTGGCCGCTTTACCTCGCGCTCGCCGGCATGGGCCTGGGCAATCTGTGGATCTGGTCGCGCCCGGAACAGGCACGGGGCTCTTGTGGCGAGGGAGCTTGCTCCCGCTGGGCCGCAAAGCGGCCCCCAACGGATTTTTGATCTATGATCGCCCTCTCGTACTGGAGGGCTTTCGATGTCAGATCTGCTCACGTCCATGCAAACCGCACTCGACTTGCCCACGACCCCGATCACCTTCGCTGGCGATGGCGCGCTGCCCTCGGCCTTCGCCGTCACGGAGCTGGCCAGCGCCAGCATCGCCGTGGCCGGCCAGGCGACCGCCGAACTCATCCAGCAACAAACCACTCGCCTGCCACCTGTCGAGGTCGACCGACGCCTGGCGTCGTTCTGGTTCTCCACCTCCCTGCGCCCCATCGGCTGGAGCGTGCCGCCGATGTGGGACCCGGTGGCCGGCGACTACGCCAGCGCCGACGGCTGGATTCGCCTGCACACCAACGCACCGCATCATCGCCTTGCGGCGGAAAAAGTCCTCGGCACCTGCACCGACCGCGCCGACATGGCGGCCAGGGTGGCCCGATGGAACAAGGCCGAGCTGGAACAGGCCGTGGTCGACGCAGGCGGTTGTGCCGCCGAGATGCGTTCATGGCAAGCGTGGCAGGCCCATCCCCAAGGGCTGGCGGTGAACGCCGAGCCGCTGGTGCACCTGAGTGAAACGACTGGAGAGCGGCGCAAACCCTGGCTCGGCTCCGTGACCCAGCCACTGGCGGGCCTCAAGGTGCTGGATTTGACCCGCGTGCTGGCCGGCCCCGTCGCCAGCCGCTTCCTCGCCGGCCTGGGGGCCGACGTGCTGCGCATCGACCCGCCGACCTGGAACGAACCCGGCGTGGTGCCGGAAGTCACCCTGGGCAAACGCTGCGCCCGCCTCGACCTGCATCGGGCCGATGATCGCGCGGCATTCGAGGCACTGCTCAAGGACACCGACATCCTTTTGCACGGCTACCGTGCCGACGCCCTGGAACGCCTGGGCTACGGCGCCGAGCAGCGCCGGCAGATGGCCCCGGGCCTGATCGACGTCAGCCTCAATGCCTATGGCTGGAGCGGCCCGTGGCAGAACCGGCGCGGCTTCGACAGCCTGGTGCAAATGAGCAGCGGCATTGCCGAAGCCGCCATGGGCTGGAAACACACCGACAAACCGACACCGCTGCCGGTGCAGGCGCTGGATCATGGCACCGGCTATCTGCTGGCGGCCAGCGCCCTGGTGCTGTTGTCCCGGCGCCTGGCAAGCGGTCAGGGCGGCTCGGCACGCCTGTCACTGGCACGCACGGCGAAGCTGTTGATCGAACGTGGCGCAGGGGATTCGACCCTATTGCGAGCCGAGGCTGAGGATGATCAGGGCCTGGTGGTCGAACAGACGCCATGGGGACCGGCCCATCGCTTGCACGTGCCCTTGAAAATCACTGGGACGCCGCTGCAATGGACCTTGCCAGCGGCGGAACTGGGCGCGCATCGGGCACGGTGGTGACGCTCACTACCGGTTAAAAAATGCCCTTTGTGGCGAGGGAGCTTGCTCCCGCTGGGCTGCGCAGCAGCCCCCTCCAAAAGCCACTACAATCAGCTTGAAACACCGCGTCGTCGGGCCTCGGGGCCGCTGCGCGCCCCAGCGGGAGCAAGCTCCCTCGCCACAAGAGTCCGCCTCGACAACGTGGTAGCCTCACAACTCCAAAAACCCACTGTACAACCCATAAGCCGCGATGCCCGCCCCTGACATCACGCAAGCAAATATTCCCTTTTCCACATGGGTGAACAAGGGCTGTCCCTGCTCGCGCTTGGCCTGGGCAAACAGGATCACCCCGGGCGCATACAACAGCGCCGACAGCAGCAGGTATTTCACGCCTCCGGCGTACAGCAGCCACACCGCGTAGCACAGCGCGACACCACCGATGCACAGGTCTTTCATGCGCCGTGCCGAGCCCTGTTCGTAGGTTTCCCCCCGGGCGCAAAGCAGCACCGCATAAGCCGCCGACCACAGGTACGGCACCAGGATCATCGACGAGGCGAGGTAGATCAGGCTGGTGTAGGTGCCTGCGGAAAACAGAGTGATCAGCAAAAACAGCTGGATCATGCCACTGGTCAGCCACAGCGCGTTGACCGGCGCACGGTTGGCATTCTCCTTGGTCAGGAACGCCGGCATGGTCTTGTCCCGGGCGGTGGCGTAGAGGATTTCAGCGCACAACAGCGCCCAGGACAGCAGGGCTCCCAGCAGTGAAACCGCCAGCCCCAGGCTGATCAGCAACGCGCCCCAGGGCCCGACAATGTGCTCCAGCACACCGGCCAAGGATGGGTTCTGCAACTGTGCCAGTTCCCGCTGGCTCATGACCCCCAGGGACAACACATTCACCAGCACCAGCAGCGCCAATACCCCGAGAAACCCGATCACCGTCGCACGCCCTACGTCCGCACGTCTTTCTGCCCGTGCCGAATAGACGCTGGCGCCTTCGATGCCGATAAACACGAACACCGTCACCAGCATCATGTTGCGCACCTGGTCCATCACACTGCCCAGGTCCGGATTCATCGCGCCCCAGATATCGCGGGTGAAAACCTCGGCCTTGAAGGCCACGGCGGCCATGACGACGAACATCAACAGCGGCACGACCTTGGCCACGGTGGTCACTAGATTGATGAAGGCCGCCTCCTGGATCCCGCGCAGCACCAGGAAATGCACCGCCCACAGCAACAACGACGCACAGCCGATGGCCACCGGCGTATTGCCTTGGCCGAACACCGGGAAGAAGTAGCCCAAGGTACTGAACAGCAGCACGAAGTAACCGACATTGCCCAGCCAGGCACTGATCCAGTAGCCCCAGGCAGACGAGAAGCCCATATAGTCACCGAAGCCGGCCTTGGCATAGGCGTACACGCCCGAATTCAATTCCGGCTTGCGATTGGCCAGGGTCTGGAACACGAAGGCCAGGGTCAGCATGCCGATGGCGGTGATGGCCCAGCCGATCAGCACCGCTCCGACGTCGGCCCGGGCCGCCATGTTTTGCGGCAGGGAAAAAATCCCGCCGCCGATCATTGACCCCACCACCAGTGCGATCAGTGCACCCAGTGGCAACTTTTCAATCGGCTGCGGCATCTTCTCTCACTATTAAATTAAGTAAATAAAGCGACATAACGTTTTTGAATAACGTCATCCACACAAAGTCCAAAGACTTATGACCCGGCCATTCTCCAAGGCCCTAATTAAAAAGACCATGACACCCCATCATTATTGTCACGAACGCAGCCTACAAAATAGTTGCGACTCAGTGGAAATCAACTAGCGTGAATAATCCTGCGGCAAGAAAACCTTCACAAAGCCTTTGCCAAAGGCCCTGAAACGGGCCTTTCGAGCAACTTCAAGACGCCAACGGACGGTGTTAACTCCTTCATTAACAATGGAATGTTGCCATGCACTGATCCAGATCAGCTATTCAACTTTCAAATCGACTTAGTCTGTTGGCTCTCTTCTCCTGCACTGGAGTCTCGCAAATGTCTGATACGCCCGGAAAACTTCGATTAGGTGCGTTGGTTGCACTGGTTGTCGGCTCCATGATCGGCGGCGGGATCTTTTCCCTGCCACAAAACATGGCCGCCAGCGCCGACGTCGGTGCGGTGCTGATCGGCTGGGCCATCACCGCCGTCGGCATGCTGACCCTGGCCTTCGTGTTCCAGACCCTGGCCAACCGCAAACCCGATCTGGACGGCGGCGTGTATGCCTACGCCAAGGCCGGCTTCGGCGACTACATGGGTTTCTCCTCCGCCTGGGGTTACTGGATCAGCGCCTGGCTGGGCAACGTCGGCTACTTCGTGCTGCTGTTCAGCACCCTGGGCTACTTCTTCCCAATCTTTGGTGAAGGCAACACCGTTGCGGCGGTAATCGGCGCCTCGGTGTTGTTGTGGGCAGTGCACTGGCTGGTGCTGCGCGGCATCAAGGAAGCCGCGTTCATCAACCTCGTCACCACCGTGGCCAAGGTCGTGCCGCTGGTGTTGTTCGTGCTGATCGCGGTGTTCGCCTTCAAGCTCGATATCTTCACCGCCGACATCTGGGGCTTGAAGAATCCGGACCTGGGCAGCGTGATGAACCAGGTGCGGCACATGATGCTGGTCACCGTGTGGGTGTTCATCGGCATCGAGGGCGCGAGTATTTTTTCCGCCCGCGCAGAGAAACGTACCGACGTGGGCAAGGCCACCGTCATCGGCTTCATCACCGTACTGCTGTTCCTGGTACTGGTGAACGTGCTGTCCCTGGGCATCATGACCCAGCCTGAACTGGCGAAGTTGCAGAACCCGTCCATGGCCGCCGTGCTGGAGCATGTCGTAGGGCACTGGGGCGCGGTGCTGATCAGCGTCGGCCTGATCATCTCGCTGCTCGGCGCCCTGCTGTCCTGGGTATTGCTGTGCGCCGAGATCATGTTCGCCGCCGCCAAAGACCACACCATGCCCGAGTTCCTGCGCCGGGAAAACGCCAACCACGTACCGGCCAACGCCCTGTGGCTGACCAACGCAATGGTCCAGCTGTTTCTGGTCATCACCCTGTTCTCGGCCAGCACCTACCTGTCACTGATCTACCTCGCCACTTCGATGATCCTGGTGCCGTACCTGTGGTCGGCGGCCTACGCCGTGCTGCTGGCGGTGCGCGGCGAGACCTACGAAGGCTTCGCGGCCGAGCGGCGCAAGGACCTGATCATCGGCGCTGTCGCCCTGATCTACGCCGTATGGCTGCTGTACGCCGGCGGGATCAAGTACTTGCTGCTCTCTGCCCTGCTCTATGCCCCCGGCGCGATCCTGTTCGCCAAGGCCAAGCGCGAGTTGGGCAAACCGATTTTCACCTCTGTCGAGAAGCTGATTTTCGCCGCAGTGATCGCAGGCGCCCTGGTGGCGGCCTACGGGCTCTACGACGGCTTCCTGACCTTGTAGTTGGCTGATTGTTCTAACTGGAGGATTTGTAATGACCACGGAAAAAGTGAAATACGGCGTGCATTCCGAAGCCGGCAAATTACGTAAAGTCATGGTGTGTTCCCCAGGCCTGGCCCACCAGCGGCTGACCCCGAACAACTGCGACGAGCTGCTGTTCGACGATGTGATCTGGGTCAACCAGGCCAAGCGCGATCATTTCGATTTCGTCACCAAGATGCGCGAGCGCGACATCGACGTGCTGGAAATGCACAACCTGCTGACCGACATCGTCGCCATCCCCGAAGCCCTGGACTGGATCCTGCAGCGCAAGATCACCGCCAACTCGGTGGGCCTGGGCCTGGTGAATGAAGTCGGTTCGTGGCTGCGCAGCCTGGAGCCACGCCATATCGCCGAATTCCTGATTGGCGGCGTCTCGGCCGATGACCTGCCGGACAGCTTCGGTGGCAAGACCATTCAGATGTTCCGCGACTTCCTCGGGCACTCCAGCTTCATCCTGCCGCCGTTGCCCAACACCCAGTTCACCCGCGACACCACCTGCTGGATCTACGGCGGCGTGACCCTGAACCCGATGTATTGGCCGGCGCGGCGCCAGGAAACCCTGCTGGCCAGCGCCATCTACAAATTCCATCCCGAGTTCACGAACGCCGACTTCCAGGTCTGGTACGGCGACCCGGACCAGGAGCACGGCAACGCCACCCTTGAAGGCGGCGACGTGATGCCCATCGGCAACGGCGTGGTGCTGATCGGCATGGGCGAACGTTCGTCCCGCCAGGCCATCGGCCAACTGGCGCTGAACCTGTTCAAGCACAAGGCCGTGGAGCGGGTGATCGTCGCCGGCTTGCCGAAATCCCGCGCGGCCATGCACCTGGACACCGTGTTCAGCTTCTGCGACCGCGACCTGGTCACGATTTTCCCCGAAGTGGTGAGCCAGATCGTCGCCTTCTCCCTGCGCCCTGACGAGAGCAAGCCCGGCGGCATCGATGTGCGTCGCGAGGACGGCAGCTTCCTCGATACCGTGGCCGCGGCCCTCAAGCTGCCGGCGCTGCGGGTGGTGGAAACCGGCGGCAACAGCTTCGCCGCCGAACGCGAACAATGGGACGACGGTAACAACGTAGTGGCCGTGGAGCCGGGCGTAGTGATCGGCTACGACCGAAACACCTACACCAACACCCTGCTGCGCAAGGCCGGTGTGGAAGTCATCACCATCAGCGCCAGCGAACTGGGCCGGGGCCGTGGCGGTGGTCACTGCATGACCTGCCCGATCATCCGCGACCCGATCGACTACTGACCTTTGAGCCTGGGCCGGTATCGATCCGATACCCGCCCAGGGGATAACCTACACCTGAGGAGATCCACATCATGGCGTTCAACATGCGCAACCGCAGCCTGCTGAGCTTGATGCACCACACCAACCGCGAGCTGCACTTTCTGCTGGACCTGTCCCGCGACCTCAAGCGTGCCAAGTACACCGGCACCGAACAACCGCACCTCAAGGGCAAGAACATCGCGCTGATCTTCGAAAAGACCTCCACCCGCACCCGCTGCGCCTTTGAAGTGGCAGCCCATGACCAGGGCGCCCACGTCACCTACATCGACCCGGTTTCATCGCAGATCGGTCACAAGGAAAGCATGAAAGACACCGCCCGGGTCCTGGGGCGGATGTTCGACGCCATCGAGTACCGGGGCTTCGAACAAGAGATCGTCGAGGAACTGGCCAAGTTCGCCGGCGTGCCGGTGTTCAACGGCCTGACCGCCGAATTCCACCCCACCCAGATGATCGCCGACACCCTGACCATGCGCGAACACAGTGACAAGCCGCTGCATGACATCAGCTACGCCTACCTGGGCGATGCCCGCTACAACATGGGCAATTCGCTGCTGATGATCGGCGCCAAACTGGGCATGGACGTGCGCATCGGCGCGCCGAAAGCCTTGTGGCCGCATCAGGACTTCATCGACCAGTGCCAGGCCTTCGCCGCCGAAAGTGGCGCGCGCATCACCATCACTGAAGACCCGAAGGAAGCCGTCAAGGGCGTGGACTTCATCCACACCGACATCTGGGTGTCCATGGGCGAGCCGGTGGAAGCCTGGGATGAGCGCATCGAGCAATTGCTGCCCTACCAGGTCAATGCGCAAATGATGAAAGCCTCGGGCAACCCGCGGGTGAAATTCATGCACTGCCTGCCAGCGTTCCATAACAGCGAAACCAAGGTCGGCAAGGACATCGCCGCCCGTTACCCGAACCTGGCCAATGGCGTGGAAGTGACCGAGGAGGTCTTCGAATCGCCGGCCAACATCGCCTTCGAGCAAGCGGAAAACCGCATGCACACCATCAAGGCGATCCTGGTCTCGGCGTTGGCGGATATCTGAAACCAACGCAGTTCCCTTGTGGGAGCGAGCTTGCTCGCGATGGCGCAGGAACAGGCAACATTGATGTCGACTGACACACCGCTATCGCGAGCAAGCTCGCACACAAGGGACCGCGTTGTTCGTCCATTTTTTAGAAGGACAACACCATGCGTATCGTCGTTGCCCTGGGCGGTAACGCCCTCCTGCGTCGGGGTGAACCCATGACCGCAGACAATCAACGCATCAACATCCGCACCGCGACCGAACAGATCGCGAAAATCCACCCCGGCAACCAACTGGTCATCGCCCACGGCAACGGCCCGCAGGTCGGCCTGCTGTCGTTGCAGGCAGCGGCCTACACCTCGGTGACGCCGTATCCGCTGGACGTGCTCGGCGCCGAAACCGAAGGCATGATCGGCTACATCATTGAGCAGGAACTGGGCAATCTGCTGGACTTCGAAGTCCCCTTCGCCACGCTCCTGACCCAGGTTGAAGTGGACGGCAACGACCCGGCCTTCCAAAAACCCACCAAACCCATCGGCCCGGTCTACAGCCAGGAAGAGGCGCAGAAACTGGCCGCCGAAAAAGGCTGGGCCATCGCCCCGGACGGCGACAAGTTCCGTCGCGTGGTCGCAAGCCCCAGGCCCAAGCGCATCTTTGAAATCCGCCCGATCAAATGGCTGCTGGAAAAGGGCAGCATCGTGATCTGTGCCGGCGGTGGCGGCATCCCGACGATGTACGACGCCGACGGCAAGCTGCAAGGCGTGGAAGCGGTCATCGACAAGGACCTGTGCTCGGCGCTGCTGGCCGAACAGCTGGAAAGCGATCTGCTGGTGATCGCCACCGACGTCAACGCCGCGTTCATCGACTTCGGCAAGCCGACCCAGAAAGCCATCGCCCAGGCCCACCCCGACGAAATGGAAAAGCTCGGCTTCGCCGCCGGCTCCATGGGGCCGAAGGTGCAGGCCGCCTGCGAATTCGCGCGCAACACTGGCAAGGTCGCGGTGATCGGTTCACTCTCGGACATCGACGCGATCGTCCTGGGCAAGGCCGGCACCCGTATCAGCACGGCGACACCTGGCATCGCTTATCGATAACAGGAAACTTGGGGGCGGATCCAGGGTCTGCCCTACTCCCCATGCCTTCAAAGGAGAGTTGCTTATGGCCATGTTCGAACCCGGACACCTGCACATGGAGCGCCATGCGCTGAACAAGGATGATTTCAGCTACAACCTGTGCATCGACTACAAGGTCGACCAGGACGGCAAGGAAGGCACGGGCATGTCGTTCCGGGTGCATGGCACCGTCGAAGACAAGTCAATGGACGAGACATTCTTCCTGGCCAAGGACCAGGCCTTCGACTTCGCCCGCCACGCCACGCGCATCGCCCAGAAGTATGGCTTGCCCAAGACCGCCAGCATCGGCTCGATGCACGAGTACTACGACAAAATGTTCGAAGACGTGCGCAAGCAACTGGACGTCAAGCCGGGCGACCCGATGAAGCCAGAGCATCTGGAATAATAGGCTCAGAACACTTCCATTGCTGAAGTGGACCTGTGGCGAGGGAGCTTGCTCCCGCTGGGCCCGCGCAGCGGCCCCAAAATATTGCGGTCGCTGCGCAACCGAGCGGGAGCAAGCTCCCTAGCCACAAAAAAGCACTGCATTGATCCCCAAGGAACTGGGTTCCCACCGGGTTATCAGTGCTCTGAATATCGGGTTAAACATACTCGCTGCCTGACTGGCAACTCGCCACAGCTGACCTATTCTGAAAGTAGTACCCCCGGGTATTCGTTCAGAGGTCACCGCCATGAACATTAAAACAAGAAGACGCCTCGCCATTTTTGTCACCTGCGCCGCCACGCTCGCGCTGTACGGCACTGCGGCCTACCGGGTCGAGCAGGCCAGGCAACTGCCCCGTGAATACGCCAGTTGCAACTTCGAACGGTGCATCCCCCACAGCGCAACCCTGAACGCCCTGCGCTGAGGCGTGCTCAGTCGTCCTGTTGATCGGTCTTGAGCCGGTCCCGGAACGTCTTGGGCGAGATGCCGACGCGTCGGCGAAACAGCCGGGTGAAGTTGGTCGGATCGGAAAACCCGAGCATTTCGGAAATCTCGTAGATGGTCATGCCGGTGTAGGTCAGCAGGCGCTTGGCTTCCAGCAACTGGCGCTCATGCATGATCTGCAGCGCCGGTTGCCCCGCCAGTTCCCGGCAGGTGCCGTTGAGGTGCGACACGGAAATGCCCAAGCGGTGGGCCAGGTCTTCGACCTTGACGTGCTCGCGATAGGTTTCTTCCACCAACTGGATGAAGCCATTGAGGTATTCCCGGGCCCGTTGCGGGCGCTGGGCCTGGGTGTGTCGCTGCATCACCTGGCGGCTGACCCAGACCATGATCACGCTGACCAGCGCATGCATCAGCATTTCCCGCGCCGGTTGATGCCCCACGTATTCATTCTGCAAGGCGCTGAACAGGCTGTTGAGGTACTCGGCATTCTCGAGGGCGGGGTAGC
Source organism: Pseudomonas sp. NFACC51 (assembly GCF_900103575.1). Lineage (NCBI taxonomy): Bacteria > Pseudomonadati > Pseudomonadota > Gammaproteobacteria > Pseudomonadales > Pseudomonadaceae > Pseudomonas > Pseudomonas sp. NFACC51. Next base: position 86,833 of record NZ_FMXH01000005.1, read on the forward strand.
TTTCGGCCTGGGCCAGGACGTTGACCGAATGCCCCAGTTGCGCTTGCAGGTGCGTGACCAGCGGCGCTGCCAGGGTCACCACGTAACCTTCCACATCCTCGGAAAAACGAAAACCATGGACCGACAGCGGCGGCAGGATCTGCACGGCCGGCTCGGTGAGTAACGTGCGCCGGCCCTCGATTTCCAGTTCCGCCTGGCCCTTGAAGACAAACAACAACTGGCACAGATCGGCATGGCGATGGGGCTTGATTTCCCATTGATGCTCGCGGCTGCGCTTGGAGATGGTCTCGCAGTGCAACAAGTCCGGCGTCGGCCATTCCTGGCTCTCGCCATAGAGCTTGAACACCGGGATCGAAGGCAGGTCAGGTTTTTTCATAACGTGGATCCGGGCCTGGGGTTGCGGGCGATAATCGCACCAATTGGCAAAAAGAACAGGTATCGGCTCAGTTTTCCCCTTCAACTGACAGGTCCGCAAGCGAAAAATGTAGGCACTCGATTTCTAATAATCAACACCGACCCTGGTCGCGTGCTTCGTGCGAGTCATAACAACAATGAAAACCCTCAAGACCCAAGTCGCTATTATCGGTGCCGGCCCCTCTGGCCTGCTACTCGGCCAGTTGCTGCACAACGCCGGGATCGACACTGTCATCCTCGAACGCCAAACCCCGGAATACGTACTGAGCCGCATCCGCGCCGGCGTGCTGGAGCAAGGCATGGTCGAACTGCTGCGCCAGGCCGGCGTTGGCCAGCGCATGGACGCCGAAGGCCTGCCCCATGATGGTTTTGAACTGGTGCTCAACGATCGACGGGTGCACATCGATCTCAAGGGCCTGACCGGTGGTAAAAACGTCATGGTCTACGGTCAGACCGAAGTGACCCGTGACTTGATGGCCGCCCGTGAAGCCGCCGGCGCCCGGACCCTGTACCTGGCCAGCAACGCCCAACCCCACGACATGCAAACCCAAACCCCTTTCGTGACCTTCGAGCATGAAGGAGAAACCTGGCGCCTGGACTGCGATTACATTGCCGGTTGCGACGGTTTCCACGGTGTGGCGCGACAGTCCATTCCTGCGGAAAAACTCAAGGTCTTCGAACGCGTCTACCCGTTTGGCTGGCTCGGCGTGCTGGCCGATACCCCGCCGGTCCACGAAGAGCTGGTCTACGCTCGCCACGCGCGCGGTTTTGCCTTGTGCAGCATGCGCTCCAAGACCCGCACCCGTTATTACCTGCAAGTGCCGGCCGAGGAACAAGTGACCGACTGGCCGGACGAGCGTTTCTGGGGCGAACTGAAAAACCGCCTGCCCGCCGACCTGGCCGCAGCCCTGGTGACCGGCCCGTCCATCGAGAAAAGCATCGCCCCGCTGCGCAGCTTCGTGGTCGAGCCGATGCAGTATGGGCGGATGTTCCTGGTGGGCGATGCGGCCCACATCGTCCCGCCCACTGGCGCCAAAGGGCTGAACCTGGCGGCCAGCGATGTCAGCACGCTGTTCAACATCCTGCTCAAGGTCTATCGCGACGGCCGTGTGGATCTGCTGCAGAAGTATTCGGCCATCTGCCTGCGGCGCGTCTGGAAAGCCGAACGGTTCTCCTGGTGGATGACCTCGATGCTGCACCGCTTTGACGACGACGCCTTCAACCAGCGTATCAGCGAAGCGGAGCTGGAGTATTTCGTCGACTCCGAGGCCGGCCGAAAAACCATCGCGGAAAATTACGTCGGACTTCCTTACGAGGCTATCGAATAGTCGCCTATCGACTTAAACTGCGGGTTTCGTCCATTTTGCCTCTCCGGCGCGATGCCCGCAGGTTCTGCCTTGACTCGGTTCAATACGCTCCAAGCCCCAAAACCGGCCATCCGCAGCGTGCTGGTAGCCCTGATGCTGGCGATTTTCCTGGGGGCGCTGGACCAGACCATCGTCGCCGTCTCGATGCCGGCCATCTCCGCACAGTTTGCCGACGTCAGCCTGCTGGCCTGGGTGATTTCCGGCTACATGGTCGCCATGACCGTGGCGGTGCCGATCTACGGCAAGCTCGGTGACCTCTACGGTCGCCGGCCGCTGATGCTGTTCGGCATGGGCTTGTTCACCCTGGCCTCGCTGTTCTGCGGCCTGGCACAAGACATGGAGCAATTGGTGCTGGCGCGGATTTTCCAGGGCATCGGCGCCGGCGGGATGATTTCGGTGAGCCAGGCGATCATCGGCGACATCATCCCGCCCCGCGAACGCGGTCGCTACCAGGGTTATTTCAGCAGCATGTACGCGGTGGCCAGCGTGGCCGGGCCGGTGCTCGGCGGCTACATGACCGAGTACCTGTCGTGGCGCTGGGTGTTCTGGATCAACCTGCCGCTGGGCCTGGTGGCCTGGTGGGTCGCCCGACGCAGCCTGGTCGGGCTGCCGGTGCCGCAACGCACGCCGATCATTGATTACCTGGGCACCGTGTTGCTGATCATCGGCCTGACGGCGCTGCTGCTGGGGATTACCCAGGTCGGCCAGGGTCATGCCTGGCACAGCCGTGAAGTGTTGGGGTTGCTGGGTTGCGCAGGCGCAGCGCTGGGGGTGTTCGCCTGGCACGAGCGCCGGGCGCGGGAGCCGTTGTTGCCGATGCACCTGTTCGCCAACCGCGATGCGGTGCTGTGCTGGTGTACGGTGTTCTTCACCAGCTTCCAGGCGATTTCCCTGACGGTGCTGGTGCCGTTGCGCTTCCAGAGCGTGACCGGCGCCGGTGCCGACAGTGCGGCGTTGCACTTGTTGCCGCTGGCGATAGGGCTGCCGGTCGGCGCGTATTTCGCCGGTCGCCGGACCTCGGTCACGGGGCGCTACAAGCCGATGATCCTGGGCGGCGCCCTGCTCTTCCCGTTCGCTATCCTCGGCATGGCCTTCACCCCGCCCGCCGCGCTCTGGCTGAGCAGCCTGTTCATGCTGCTCAGCGGCATCGCCTCCGGCATGCAGTTTCCCACGTCACTGGTGGGTGCGCAGAACGCCGTACACCAACAGGACATCGGCGTCGCCACCAGCACCACCAACCTGTTCCGCGCCCTTGGCGGCGCGGTGGGCGTGGCACTGATGTCAGCGTTGCTGCTGGCCTTGCTGCAGGATTCCAGCTTCGCCCAGCTCGCCAGCTCGTCGTTGATCGGTGAAGGGCATTCCGGCAGCGTCTTGCTGGACGGCCTGAACGCCGCCCCGGGCGAGGCGCAGAACGCCTTGCGCCAGGAATTGCAGGCGACGTTCCGCCATTTGCTGGTGATCAGCGCGGCGGTGTCGTTGCTGGGGCTGGCGGCGGCGGTGGTGATGCCCAATCAACTGCTGCGTGGGCGAGAGGATAAGGTTCACTAGGCAGATAGAGCCGCAGCCCCACAGGCCTGTGATCGAACCAGCCCCGTGGTTCAACACAGAACCCTGTGGCGAGGGAGCTTGCTCCCGCTGGGCTGCGCAGCAGACCCAAAAATTCAGTGTCCGCCGGTACAGTAGAGGGCCGCTTCGCGCCCCAGCGGGAGCAAGCTCCCTCGCCACAGGGGAACGGTGTATGGCTTTAGTCAAACCGTCGCCGCCACACTTCCCGGCACCACCACCACACTCATCCCCTCCTTCATCCGCTTGGCATCGCGCACAAAACAACGTGACGCCAGGAACAGGAACACCATGGTCAGGAACAGCGCCACCGGGATCAGGTACATCGCGTCATGCAGGCCGATGGCCTTGAACGCTTCTGTCATCTGGTCGACTCCGGCTGCGGCCATGGCCGTGCGGGCGAAGTAGTCGGACAAGCCGCCCACCACCACCGGCCCCAGGCCGCCGCCAAGCAAATACAGCCCCGCAAAGTACAACGCCATCGCCGTGGCGCGCAGGCGCGGCTCCACCACGTCCTGGATCGCGGTGTAGACGCAGGTGTAGAAGTTATAGGCAAACAGCCAACCCACGCTGAACACCGCCACGAACACGCCGATTTCAATGCGCCCGGCATGCAGGGCCCATGCTGTGGTGACCGTCGAAATCGCCAGGCTGAACGCTGCAAACAGCAGGCGGCCGTTGGGCACGCGCTGGTGGATCTTGTCCGCGACCCAGCCGCCCAGGGTGAGCCCGAACAACCCCGTCACGCCCACCATGATCCCGGTGGCCACCGCCGCCTCGTGCAACGGCATCAGGAAATAGCGTTGCAGCATCGGCACCAGGAAGGAGTTGCAGGCATAGGTGGCGAAGTTGAAGCACAACCCAGCCAACACCAACCACAGGAACGTGGGAATCGCCAGCACCCGACGGATCGGCCGGTCGATCTTTTCCTGGGACACCTGCACGGTTTCCGCCGCACCGCGCTTGGGTTCCTTGATGAAGAACATGAATAGCGCCAGCACCAAGCCTGGCACAGCCGCGATAAAGAACGGCGCGCGCCAACTGTCGAACGCCTTGACCATCGCCCCGATGGTGAAGAACGCCAGCAGCAAGCCAATCGGCAGGCCCAGCATGAAGATGCCCATGGCCCGCGCCCGGCGATGGGCCGGGAACAGATCGCCAATCAGTGAGTTGGCCGCTGGGGCATAACTCGCCTCGCCGATCCCGACGCCCATGCGCACCACCAGGAACGCCCAGAAACTGCCCACCAGGCCGTTGACCGCCGTCAGCGCGCTCCAGGTCGCCAGGCCCCAGCCCATCAACTTGCTGCGCGAACCGGTATCGGCCAAGCGTCCCAATGGCAACCCGGCAATGGCGTAGACGATGGTGAAAGCGGTGCCGATGATGCCGATCTGGAAGTCGCTGAGACTCCACTCCATGCGGATCGGCTCGATGATGATCGCCGGGATGGTGCGGTCGAAGAAGTTGAACAGGTTGGCCAAAAACAACAGGAGCAGAATGCGCCAGGCATTCGCCGCTTGGGTCGAGTTCTGCATGGGTCCGTCTCTTTTATTGTTATGGAGCATTAGCGGAATCTGCAATCTAGACAGCGGCGCGCGGGCTGTCTCCAATCATTCGCAAGGCTGATACCCACCCATGGCGAGCGGCGCGTTTCTTGATAACGGTCAATTTCCTGTAACAATTGCCATCATTTCGCCCATTCTTGATTAAAGATCGTCTGCCGATGGCCGATTCAACCTATCAGGAAAGAATCTCTCGAGCTGCCCCCCAGGCTATAGCCCTGGACGCTCGGGGCCGACCTTCGCGCCATCCAGGACGCGAGCTCCCATCCGCGATGGTTCGATGACAGCGCTCGTCGAGCCAACCAGTTCAGGCAAATGGCGCACAATGACTTCCAAAAAAACAGCCACTGCGGTATCCGATCTGACCCTGAGCCCAGCCGCCAATGGCCCTGAAGCCTCGAAACCATCGAGCAGCTCGCGTCCCCTGTCGACTCAGCAGTATCTGTATTTCACCGAAACCAACACCGACCGCATCCTCGACAACCTCGACGGCCTGCGCGACGCGGTGTTCCCACGACCGCCCCATCTGGTAGAGGACGAGAGCGACCGCACTCAGCAGGAATTCCCCTCGGTCTGCCTGATCGGCCTGGGCCGCTGCGGCTCCAACATCGCCCTCGACGTGGCGGAGCTGGTGTACAACGCCCGCAAGTTCTACCTCAACGAATTCAATGCTGAAGACAAGGCCTACAGCGACAAGGGCTACAGCCCCGCGCAGTGGATCCGCAACAATCTGCGCCTGGGCACCAGCAAGGCCAGCAAACCGGTGTTCCTGGTGGAACCGCTGGTGATGCTCGGCGACCTGGACAAGGACATCGCCGGGCGCATCCGTTTCTCGCGCAAGGGTGAGAAAAGCGGCTTTTTGCGCGACTACAGCAAGATGAAAATCATGGACCTCTCGGAAGTCCACGCCGGTGGCGCCGGTAACGCGCCGATCCTGGGCCAATACCTGGCCAAGATCATCCTGAACAAGGACACCCAGCGCTTCTCCAGCCCCGACTGGAAAATGATCCACTCGTACCTGATCGACAGCTGCGGCATCAAGGCCAACCAGTCGCGCCTGTACTTCTCGATCTTCAGTGCCGGCGGCGGTACCGGCTCGGGCATGGCCTCGGAATTCGGCCTGGCCCAGCAGTACTCGTACATGAACAAGACGTTCGACACCAAGCCGATGGACGAACACGACAGCAAAAGCGGTCATTCCTTCGTCTTCGAGCCGATCTTCACCAGCGGCATCTGCGTGCTGCCGAACATCTCCGATCACCGTAGCGAAATGTCCGAGGCCTTGCACATCAACGCCGGACGCCTGCTGTGCAAGTACCTGTCGGAAGAATGGGATTTCTCGTACAACTTCGCCAACGAAGACAGCAGCGAAGCCAGCGTGATGGGGCGTATCCGCCCCTGGAACGCGATGATGCTGATCTCCAACGACATCATGCGCTACGCTGAAGAAAGCGATGACGGCAACATCCAGAACATTGACGTCAATGCCATGGAGAAGCACGCCAACCAGTACATCTCCCAGCAGATCTTCAACATCCTCACGGCCCAGGCGGTCACGACCGACTACGACCAGAACTACTTCCGACGTGCCGGCATCGACATCGGCGAAACCATTCGCCTGGACGCCAACGACCTGTTCATGAGCCTGGCCGGGCCGGTGGCGATTGCCTACGCCGAATCCGTCGTCCCGGAAACCCCGGCGCCCAGTGGCGACAAGTTCAAAGTGTTCGAGAAAGAGCCGCCACGCCTGAACATCGACGACCTGTTCTTCCGCTCCATCGACCTGCCGCACTTCAACAAAGTCACCCAGGCCATCGAAGGCATCAGCCTGCTGCCGATCGAATCCAAGCGCTACCGCGCCTCGCTGGAGCAGTACAAGAATTCCGGCTACGACGCCGCGGCCCTGCATGACCTGCACTTCTTCAAGAATTGCTCGTCGGTGGTGTCCATCGTCTCCCTGCCCAAGGACTACAAGCTGTCCTACATGGACCTGAACCGGCTCAAGACCCACCTCAACAGCCTGTTCCCCAACACCACCCTCAAGCGTTACGCGTTGGTGATCGGCGCGTCGGCCAACCTGTCGCTGACCACCCTGATCGCCAAGAGCCCGTGCCTGTCGGATGATTTCCTGACCCTGATCGTGGCCTTCATCAAACGTTGCTTCGCCCGCACGCCATACCGCTTCGACGACACCCTGGACAACTCGATCCTGGACTTCATCATCAATGAAGATTTCGACGAAGAACGGATCGACGACCTGCTCAACGAATTCGAAAACCCGGCGAAGATCCTCGACACCAACTGGTACGCGATCAAGCCGATGTACGAGAAGAAGTACCGCGAGCTGATCAGTGACAAGGACAAGTTCGTCTCGATCAACGATATCCGCCTGTCCCGCGACTGCGTGAAAAAGGCCATCAAGTACCTGCGCGAGATCTACCGTCACCGCATTGGCAAGACCAAGGTCATTTCCTTGAATAACCATACTGGCAGGACTTACTGAGGCCAGGCGCAGCACTGCGTCGCGCCTTTCGCTAGCAGGCTCGCACACATGGAACCGCGTTTCTTCAGAAGGAATGCGGCCCACTGTGGGGGCGAGCCTGCTCGCGAAGGCGGCCTTGAACACACACTGGGACAACATCCAGAAACAATTGAGCAGCCCAAAGGCTGCTCCATGAACTGTTCCCGTTACGTATACGTCACCCTGTCTTGTGGCGTTTCGCCACGGCAGGAAGCCATCACGCTACTCACCTACACACTTTATTGCTTACCCGAACACGAACCAACTTGGTGCATTGATCAGTTCGACGCCCTTTCCTGGATCATAATCCAGGGCGAAACCACCACCGCCCAAAGTTGCGGATCGCGTTCCAGAAAATCCAGCGCCCGCGTTTCAGACAGCTTGGCGAGCTGGTCGGCGGCCAGCCAGGCGGCGACTTTGTCGCCTTCGTCCTGGGCGACGGCCTCGGCGGCGGCGATCAAATCCAGTGCCGGATCGACCCACAATAGGGCACCCTTGGCAAAGAACGGCTCCAGCTCTTTCCAGGTGATGGATGCGGTTTCACCAAGCAGCTTGGCATAGAGGGTGCTAGGTTCTTGATTCATGGGACCTGTCCGGAAAAGAAATCGGCGCGAATGATAACGTCGGTGGTCTGGCAGAAAAACCCGGTAGCAATTGCAGTACCGATTGAAAAGCGCAGGAAAGCCAAGGATTGCCGATATGACCGGACAAACCCCGCCGCCATTCTGTCTTTTTCTTTCAATTAAGCGACACCCTCAGGTTTTGCCCCCAAGCGCCAGCTTCCCTTGCCAACAATCGGCGCTCTACACTGTACCGGTACAGTTGCCGGGGGCATTTTCCGCGAGGGTATCCAAGATATCTGACCCGGTTCTGCTGCTACGGCGCCAGGACTATAAAAACTACAACAGCATGAGTGGAGCACTATGACTAAGGCTACTAAGCAGATTTCCAAACTGTTTGCCGCTATGGTTCTGGCCGGGGTTGCCAGCCATTCGTTCGCCGCCGACACCATCAAGATCGGCATTGCCGGCCCAAAAACCGGCCCTGTAGCCCAATACGGCGACATGCAATTCAGTGGCTCCAAAATGGCCATCGAGCAGATCAACGCCAAGGGTGGCGTCAACGGCAAGCAACTCGTCGCCGTTGAGTACGATGACGCCTGCGATCCAAAACAAGCGGTCGCGGTCGCGAACAAAGTCGTCAACGACGGCATCAAGTTCGTGGTCGGCCACCTGTGCTCCAGCTCCACCCAGCCGGCTTCGGACATCTATGAAGACGAAGGCGTGGTCATGATCACCCCGGCCGCTACCAGCCCGGACATCACCGCTCGCGGCTACAAGATGATCTTCCGCACCATCGGCCTGGACAGCGCCCAAGGCCCTGCGGCCGGCAACTACATCGCCGACCACGTCAAGCCGAAGATCGTTGCGGTCCTGCACGACAAGCAGCAGTACGGTGAAGGCATCGCCAGCGCCGTGAAGAAAACCCTCGAAGACAAAGGCGTGAAAGTGGCCGTCTTCGAAGGCGTGAACGCCGGCGACAAAGACTTCTCCTCGATGATCGCCAAGCTCAAGCAAGCCAACGTCGACTTCGTCTACTACGGCGGCTACCACCCGGAACTGGGCCTGATCCTGCGTCAATCCCAGGAAAAAGGCCTGAAAGCCAAGTTCATGGGTCCGGAAGGCGTGGGTAACGACTCCATCTCGCAGATCGCCAAGGAATCTTCCGAAGGCTTGCTGGTAACCCTGCCGAAATCTTTCGACCAGGACCCTGCCAACATCGCCCTGGCTGACGCCTTCAAGGCCAAGAAAGAAGACCCGAGCGGTCCGTTCGTGTTCCCGTCCTACTCTGCCGTGACCGTGATCGCCGACGCCATCAAGGCTGCCAAGAGTGAAGACGCGGGCAAAGTGGCTGAAGCCATCCACGCCGGCACCTTCAAGACCCCTACCGGTGACTTGAGCTTCGACAAGAACGGCGACCTGAAAGACTTCAAGTTCGTGGTCTACGAGTGGCATTTCGGCAAACCTAAAACCGAAGCTTCGCCTCAGTAAGGCCTGGCCTGACTGACTGCCAATAAAGCCCACGGCGTGCCGTGGGCTTTGTTTTAAATGTATTGGGCCGCGCTGGCGTGATCCGCCAGTCTCCCCACCTGAAAATCTCAAAACCGTCATCAGCGGTTCGCTGGCAAACCTCGTGCTCGAAGTGGATGCAGATCCACGGGGCCGGGCGGGAAAATGACTCCACCAGTGAAATGCGTATCAGGTTTTTAGGAGCGCTGTAATGCCTGACATCTATCACTTCTTCCAGCAGCTGGTTAACGGCCTGACCGTTGGCAGCACGTATGCCCTGATCGCCATCGGCTATACGATGGTCTACGGCATCATTGGAATGATCAACTTCGCCCACGGCGAGGTGTACATGATCGGCTCCTACGTGGCGTTCATCGCCATCGCCGGGCTGGCCATGATGGGACTCGACAGTGTCCCGCTGTTGATGACCGCGGCTTTCATCGCGAGCATCGTCGTCACCAGCTCCTATGGCTACAGCATCGAACGGATCGCCTACCGCCCCCTGCGCGGCAGCAACCGTCTGATCCCGTTGATTTCTGCCATCGGCATGTCGATCTTCCTGCAGAACACGGTACTGCTTTCGCAAGACTCCAAGGACAAATCCATACCCAACCTGATTCCCGGCAACTTTGCCATCGGGCCAGGTGGGGCACATGAAGTGCTGATTTCCTACATGCAAATCGTGGTGTTCGTGGTGACCCTGGTCGCCATGCTCGGCCTGACGCTGTTCATCTCCCGTTCCCGCCTGGGCCGCGCCTGTCGCGCCTGTGCCGAGGACATCAAGATGGCCAACCTGCTGGGCATCAACACCAACAACATCATCGCCCTGACCTTCGTCATCGGTGCGGCCCTGGCGGCCATCGCCGCGGTGCTGTTGAGCATGCAATACGGCGTGATCAACCCCAACGCCGGCTTCCTCGTCGGCCTGAAAGCCTTCACCGCCGCGGTACTGGGCGGCATCGGCAGCATTCCCGGCGCGATGCTCGGCGGGCTGGTACTGGGCGTGGCGGAAGCCTTTGGCGCCGACATCTTCGGCGACCAGTACAAGGACGTCGTGGCATTCGGCTTGTTGGTTCTGGTTCTGTTATTCCGGCCGACCGGCATCCTGGGCCGTCCGGAGGTTGAGAAAGTATGACTAGGCATCTCAAATCGGCGCTCTTCAGCGCCCTGCTGGTCTGGGCCGTGGCCTACCCGGTACTGGGTCTTAAACTGACCATCGTCGGTATCAACCTGGAAGTGCACGGCACCAGCCCGGCCATCCTGGCGACCATCGCCGTGTGTTCGCTGCTGATGTTCCTGCGGGTGCTGTTCAGCACACAGATCAGCGCCATGTGGAAGTCGTCGCCCGGCCTGCCGGTGATCCCGGCCAAGGCCAGCAACTTCCTGACCCTGCCGACCACCCAGCGCTGGATCGTCCTGGCCCTGATCGTTGGCGCACTGGTGTGGCCATTCTTCGGCTCCCGTGGCGCGGTGGACATCGCCACGCTGATCCTGATCTACGTGATGCTCGGCCTTGGCCTGAACATCGTGGTAGGCCTGGCCGGCCTGCTGGACCTGGGTTATGTCGGCTTCTACGCCGTCGGTGCCTACAGCTATGCGCTGCTGTCCCACTACTTCGGCCTGAGCTTCTGGATCTGCCTGCCGATCGCCGGGATGATGGCCGCCACCTTCGGTTTCCTGCTGGGGTTCCCGGTCCTGCGCTTGCGCGGTGACTACCTGGCCATCGTGACCCTGGGTTTTGGCGAGATCATCCGTCTGTTCCTGCGCAACCTGACCGACATCACCGGTGGCCCGAACGGCATCAGCAACATCGAGAAACCGACGTTCTTCGGCCTGACCTTCGAACGTAAAGCCGCCGAAGGCCTGCAGACCTTCCACGAGTACTTCGGCCTGGAATACAACTCGATCAACAAGGTGATTTTCCTCTACCTGGTTGCCCTGTTGCTGGCCCTGGCCGCGCTGTTCGTCATCAACCGGCTGCTGCGCATGCCGATCGGTCGCGCCTGGGAGGCACTGCGTGAAGACGAAATCGCTTGCCGCGCCCTGGGTCTCAACCCAACCGTGATCAAACTGTCGGCGTTTACCCTCGGCGCTGCGTTCGCCGGTTTTGCCGGCAGTTTCTTCGCCGCCCGCCAGGGCCTGGTGACGCCGGAATCCTTCACCTTCATCGAGTCGGCAATCATCCTCGCCATCGTGGTGCTGGGTGGGATGGGCTCGCAGTTGGGCGTGATCCTGGCGGCCATCGTGATGATCCTGCTGCCTGAAATGATGCGTGAATTCAGCGAATACCGCATGTTGATGTTCGGTGCCCTGATGGTGCTGATGATGATCTGGCGTCCTCAAGGTCTGCTGCCTATGCAACGCCCCCACATGGAGCTGCGCAAATGAGCCGCGAGATCCTGAAAGTCGAAAACTTGAGCATGCGCTTCGGCGGTTTGCTGGCGGTCAACGGCGTGGCCCTGACCGTGAAAGAGAAGCAAGTGGTTGCCCTGATCGGGCCGAACGGCGCGGGCAAGACCACCGTGTTCAACTGCCTGACCGGCTTCTACCAGCCCACCGGCGGCACCATCCTGCTGGACGGCGAGCCGATCCAGGGCCTGCCCGGCCACCACATCGCCCGCAAGGGTGTGGTACGCACCTTCCAGAACGTGCGGCTGTTCAAGGACATGACGGCGGTCGAGAACCTGCTGATCGCCCAACATCGTCATTTGAACACCAACTTCTTTGCCGGCCTGTTCAAGACCCCGGCGTTCCGCAAAAGCGAACGCGAGGCCATGGAGTACGCCGAGTACTGGCTGGACAAGGTCAACCTCACCGAGTTTGCCAACCGTCCCGCCGGCACCCTGGCCTACGGTCAGCAACGGCGCCTGGAAATCGCCCGCTGCATGATGACCCGTCCGCGGATCCTCATGCTCGACGAGCCGGCCGCCGGCCTGAACCCCAAGGAAACCGAAGACCTGAAAGCCCTGATCGGCGTGCTGCGTGAAGAGCACAACGTCACCGTGCTGCTGATCGAGCACGACATGAAGCTGGTCATGAGCATTTCCGACCACATCGTCGTGATCAACCAGGGCACGCCCCTGGCCGACGGTACGCCGGAACAGATCCGCGACAATCCTGAAGTGATCAAAGCCTACCTGGGGGAAGCGTAAATGCTGCAATTCGAAAACGTTTCCACCTTCTACGGCAAGATCCAGGCCTTGCACAGCGTCAACGTCGAAGTCCGCCAGGGCGAAATCGTCACGCTGATCGGTGCCAACGGTGCCGGCAAATCCACCCTGCTGATGACGCTCTGCGGTTCGCCCCAGGCCCACAGCGGCAGCATCCGCTACATGGGTGAGGAACTGGTGGGCCAGGACTCGTCGCACATCATGCGCAAGAGCATCGCGGTGGTGCCGGAAGGTCGTCGGGTATTTGCCCGGCTGACGGTGGAAGAAAACCTCGCCATGGGCGGATTCTTCACCGACAAGGGCGACTATCAGGAACAGATGGACAAGGTCCTGCACCTTTTCCCACGCCTGAAAGAACGCTTCACCCAGCGCGGCGGCACCATGTCCGGCGGTGAACAGCAAATGCTCGCCATCGGTCGTGCGCTGATGAGCAAACCCAAGCTGCTGCTGCTCGACGAACCGTCCCTGGGTCTGGCACCGATCATCATCCAGCAGATCTTCGACATCATCGAACAACTGCGCAAGGACGGCGTAACGGTGTTCCTGGTGGAGCAGAACGCCAACCAGGCGCTGAAAATCGCCGACCGGGCGTACGTGCTGGAAAACGGTCGCGTGGTGATGCAAGGCACCGGTGAGGCCCTGCTGACCGACCCGAAAGTGCGTGAGGCGTACCTGGGCGGTTGAGTCTGTCGCAGTAAAAAAACGGCCTTCGGGCCGTTTTTTTTCGCCCGGGCCAGCCGCAATCCCCTGTGGCGAGGGAGCTTGCTCCCGCTGGGTCGCGCAGCGGCCCCAAGATTTTACGGTCGCTGCGCAACCGAGCGGGAGCAAGCTCCCTCGCCACAGTTTTGGGGACAACCGAAAAAAAATCTACAGCCGCTGTAACACTCCCCCACCTCCCTTCTCTAGTACAGCAGACCGGCGCTGACGCCGGTTCATTTCCCTGAATGACTGGAGAATCATCATGACTGCTTCGACCCGCACCCTGTCCGCCACCGCCCTGATCCTGGCCCTGGGTTCTGCCCTGAGCATGACAGCCGTCTCGACCGTCCACGCAGCCGATGACACCATGGAAAAATGCTTCGGCGTTGCCCTCAAAGGCAAGAACGACTGCGCCGCCGGCGCCGGCACCACCTGCGCCGGTACGGCAAAAATGGACTATCAGGGCAACGCCTGGAAATCGGTCCCCAAAGGCACTTGCACCACCACCAAAAGCGAAACCTCCCCGACTGGTTTCGGCCAGCTCGAAGCGTTCAAGGCCAAGTCCTGATCGCATCTGCCTGAGGCCTCTGCCACCATGTTGAATACCCCATCCCTCGCCACTGATAACCGGCTGCCGCCAAGGGCAGGGCTGGGGCTCAAGAGCGAGCATTTTCGCGAGATACTCCAGGCCCGACCGGACCTGGGCTTTTTCGAAGTGCACGCGGAAAACTACATGGTGGCCGGCGGGCCGCTTCATCACTTCCTGGGGCGGATACGCGAACAGTACCCGCTGTCGCTGCACGGTGTCGGCCTGTCGATCGGTGGGGAGGGGCCGCTGGATATCGCGCATTTGCAGCGCCTGGCTGCATTGATCGACCGCTATCAGCCCCAATCCTTTTCCGAACACCTGGCCTGGTCCAGCCACGGCCCGGTGTTCCTCAATGACCTGCTCCCCCTGGCCTACGACGAAGCAACCCTCGACCGCGTCTGCGAACACGTCGACCAGGTGCAATCCAGCCTCAAACGTACGCTGCTGCTGGAGAATCCGGCGACCTATCTGGCGTTCGAAGCCTCGACACTCGACGAGCCGCACTTCATGAGCGAAGTCATTCGTCGTACCGGCTGCGGCCTGCTGCTGGATGTGAACAACGTCTACGTTTCGTGCGTCAACCACTGCCGCGATCCACTGGCCTACCTCGACGCCCTGCCCCTGCAAGCGACCGGCGAAATCCACCTGGCCGGTTTTGCCGAAGACACCGACAGCCTTGGCGAGCGCCTGTTGATAGACGACCACGGCGCGCCAATCGATAACGCAGTCTGGCAACTGTACCTCAAGGTTCTGGCGCAGACCGGGCCGGTAGCCACCTTGATCGAGCGCGACAACCACATCCCCCCATGGGAAGTGCTGCTGGCCGAAGCGCGCCAGGCCGATCAGCTTTTAAATGCCGTTGGAGCCCGATCATGAGCGACCAGTGCACATTCGCCGCCGCCCTGCTCGACCCGCGCAAGGCTTGCCCCTCCGGCCTGCTCAGCGCCAACGGCGCCGACCCGCAGAGTCGCTTCGCGGTGTACCGCAACAACGTGCTCAGCTCATTGATCAACGCCCTGGCCGACAATTACCCGGTGGTGGCGCAACTGGTGGGCGAGGAATTTTTCCGAGGCATGGCTGGGGTCTACGTCCAGTCGGCGCCACCGCGAAGCCCGGTGATGAACGACTACGGGGATGATTTCGCCGGCTTCATCGAACGCTTCGAACCCGCCGCCTGCGTACCGTACCTGGCGGATGTCGCCCGACTGGAGCGACTGCACGTGCAGGCCTGGCATGCCGCCGACGCCGAGCCCATGGCCGCAGAACGGATCGTCGAGGTGCTGTCGTCCGCCACACAGACAAAGCACCTGAAGATCGGTCTGCACCCGTCACTGCGGCTGCTGCACTCGCCCTTCGCCGTGGTGACGATCTGGGCCGCCCATCAGCACGAGACACCCGTGCCGTTCGAGGCGTTTTCTGCGCAAAACGCCTTGGTGCTGCGCAACGGCCTCGAGGTGCAAGTGTTCGCGATCAATCACGCGGCCCACGGGTTCATCACCGCCCTGCAACAGGGGCTGTCCCTGGCCGCTGCCATTGAAGCCTCAATCGACCTCGACCTGGAACAGACCCTGGCGGGGCTCATTCGTCACAGCGCTATCACTCACCTCCTAGCTGAACAGGTATCCCCATGAACGCCCTGATTGCCGGTTTCATTCAATGGCTGGAGAAAATCCCCCACAGCCTGATCGCCTTCATCGCACGCTTCTCGATTGCCGCGGTGTTCTGGAAATCCGGCCAGACCAAAATCGAAGGATTGGCCATCGACCTGGTCGACGGCACTTTCCAGATCGGTCTGCCGCGGCTGGCGGACTCGACCATTCCCCTGTTCAAAAGCGAATACGCCCTGCCGTTGCTGTCGCCGGAACTGGCTGCGCACCTGGCGGCCTCTGCCGAGCATGTATTTCCGGTGCTGATCCTGCTTGGCCTGGCGACGCGCTTTTCAGCGCTGGCCTTGCTGGGCATGACCTTGACCATCCAACTGTTCGTCTACCCGGACGCCTACCCGACCCATGGTACCTGGGCGGCGGTATTGCTCTACCTGATGGCGCGCGGACCGGGGGTACTGTCCATCGACCACCTGATTGCCAAGCGTTACGCCCACTGACTGAGATTGAAAATCTCCTGTAGGAGCGAGCAAGCTAGCTCCCACAGGGGGTGTCCCATGGCTGGCTTATCGCTGTAGCCGATCCAGAGCCTCGCCACTGCGTTTGAACCAGTCGATCAGATAATCAGCCAGCACCTGGGTGCGCTTGGGCAGGCCGCCCTGGTAGGGATGCACCAGGTACATTGGCATGCGCCGGGTCTGGTAATCGCGCAGCAGCCAATGCAGGCGTCCGTCAGCCAACTCTTCATGCAGCAGATACGACGGCAGACGGGCGATTCCGGCACCGGCCAGGGCGGCTTTTTTCAGCAGGCTGTAGTGATTGCTGGCGAACGGCCCCGACACTCGGACCCGCAGCAGTTCGTGTTGCTGGTGATACAACCATTCTTCCCGCCCGCTGTAATGGCTATTGAGCAGGCAACGGTGTTCGGCCAGGGTCTGGGGCGTCTCGGGTTCGCCATAGTGTTCGAGGTAGACCGGGCTGGCGCAGGTCATTTCGTGCCACGCCAGCAGTGGCCGGGCCACCAATCGCTCATCGATGGCGGCGTCGGAACGGATCGCCAGGTCGAAGCCATCGCGGCTCAGGTCACGGTAACCGTTGTTGAGCTCCAGCTCGATCTGCACGTTGGGATACGTACGAGCGAACTCCATCAGCAAGCCTTCGAAGAACGTTTCGCCCAACGAAACCGGCACCGTCATACGCACCGGCCCGGAAATATCGTCCTTCAACCGAGCCAATGCCTGACGGGCCCTTTCCACCTGCACCAGCAACGCCTGAGCCTGGGGCAGCAACGCCGCCCCTGCCGCCGTCAGGCTCAAGCGCCGCGTGGTGCGTTGCAGCAACACCACCGAAAACCGCTTCTCCAGCAGGCTGATGCGCTTGGACAACTGGCCCTTGCTGCACCCCAACTGCTGGGCCGCCAGGGTGAAACTGCCGGCCTCCATCAATACGGCAAACGCCGCCAGGTCATCCATTTCGCTCATTGGATTGTTTCCAATTGAAAACCAAAGGTTGCCTATTAGCATGATTATCCATGGAAAGAACCCCTCTAGACTGAAAACTCATTCAACCCATTGAGGAACAGCTCATGAAAATCCTGTTGATCGGCGCCAACGGCACCATCGGCTCGGCCATCGATAACGAACTGTCGCCGCGCCACGAAATCATTCGGATCGGCCGCCACAGCGGTGAACTGCAGGTGGACATCAGCGACAGCACCTCGATTCGCGCCCTGTTCGAGAAGACTGGCCGTTTTGATGCCCTGGTCTGCGCCGCCGGCAACGTCACCTTTGCGCCCCTGGCTGACATGACCGAAGACAGTTTTGCCCTGGGCTTGAAAGACAAGCTGATGGGCCAGGTCAACCTGCTGCTGATCGGTCGTGAATTCGCCAACGACGGTGCCTCCTTCACTTTCACCACCGGCGTACTCAGCCACGACCCGATCAAGAGCGGTGCTTCGGCGGCCCTGGTCAACGGCGCCCTGGACAGTTTCGTGCGCGCCGCGGCAATCGAGTTGCCACGGGGCTTGCGGGTCAACTCGGTGAGCCCGAACGTATTGCTGGAAGCCATGGACAAGTACGCACCTTACTTCCGGGGCTACAAGCCGGTGCCGGCCGTCGATGTTGCATTGGCCTACGCCAAGAGCGTCGAAGGCCTGCAGACCGGCCAGACCTATCACGTGGGTTGAGAAACGGACGCCCGCAGGCGCGCCTGATTTCATCAGGGCGCCGACGGCTCGAGCAATGTGGGTATCAATGAAGAGGCGACCTCACGCGGCACGCCTATCACGACCTCGGGACTTTCAATCACCCCTTTGATTGTCGCGGTACTGACCAACACACCATTGATGTACAAGCGCAGGGGCTTGTTCATTTCCTCTCGAGTAACCCTTGCCATGCGGCGCTGGGCGTCGGGGGCAAGCGCCACCTTCAACGTCACGTTTCTCAGGTCGATGCCATCCGCACGCTTGAGATTCAAATCGATTTCCGTGAAATCCGAAGCGGACGAAAAATGGATATCAGCCGCCATGCATTGCAACGCCGCGGTCATCCCCAAGGTTATGAACATGAATCGCTGTGTCTTTTTCATATGCCACCCCTAGGCCAGGAACCCGCGAAGCCTACTGCATCCGCCCCCTGCCCAGGCCATCGGTATGATTCGCAATGTAACCGCGAAGACCTTGCTGGCCCGCCAGGTTTGCCTGATGGCTTGTACTGTAGAATCAGTCTGAGTAACGTGGCGGCACTTGTCTGGAGACCCAATGATGCGTGCCGCCCGTTCCCTGTTGCTTGTCGCCCTCCTCTCCATCTTCACCGGCTGCCAATTGCTCGAAGCCCCACGGCAGAGCGCGTCCCATGCGGGCCAGACTCGCATGCAGGGTGAGCTCACCGCAGCTGATGGCAAACTGGTGTTCCAGCCATGCCAGGAACAGCGCCGCTACATCGTCAACGACAGCGGCGGCACCAGCGTGCTGCAGCAGGCCGCCAGCCTGGCCGATGACCAGGGCAAACTGTTTGCCGATGTGCGCGGTCGCATCGTCTCCAGCGCAGCGGCCGGCACCGACAGTCAGTTGGACGTTGAACAGCTGTATCGCCTGGAACGCTCGGGAACGGCTTGCGAAGACATTGACTTCAAACGAGTGATCCTGCGCGCCGCAGGACACAGCCCGGAATGGACCCTCAAGGCCAGTGGCAAGGGCCTGGTGCTGGACCGCGAAGGCCAGCCGCCGCTGGCGGTGCCTTACGTCGAGGAGCAATTGGGCGATGGCCGCTTCAACCTGGGCACCGAGGCCAACGGCCAGAAAGTCGAACTCTGGGTCACACCTGCGCGTTGTGTCGACAGTGTCAGCAACAGCGTGCAACACATGAGCGCCGAGTTGCGGGTCAACGGCCAGGTCCAACGCGGCTGCGCCTACTTCGGCGGCGCGCGCGACGACTGACTGCGTGGCGTCACCGCAGCTTCACGTCGTCCAGAAGCGGAACGCGGAGCGTCCCTGGCGACATTCCCATGCGGAGCGTGGGAATGATCGATCCGCGGCAGCATACCGTCCCCGCTCCCTCGCCACGAAAGCGTCATAGCCGCTTTAAGTGAACAGCGTTATAGGGGAACCGGCGATTGCGGCTTATAATCGCCCGCTTCAAACGCCTTGGCGCAGTTGTGCGCCCCGCGAACCGGACCCCGCCATGTTACGAATCACCGAACTCAAGCTGCCGATCGACCACCCCGAAGAAGACCTGCGCCCTGCCATCGTGCAGCGCCTGGGCATCGCCAGCGATGACCTGCTCGACTTAACCCTGTTCAAACGCAGCTATGACGCACGTAAGAAATCTTCCGAACTGTGCTTCATCTACACCATCGACCTGACGGTGCGCGATGAAGCCAGCCTGCTGCGCAAGTTCGCCGATGACCGTAACGTCAACGAAGCGCCGGATATCAGTTACAAAGTGGTAGGCCAGGCACCGGCCGACCTGAGCGAGCGACCGATCGTGGTCGGCTTCGGCCCGTGCGGGATCTTCGCCGCCCTGTTGCTGGCGCAGATGGGCTTCAAGCCGATCATCCTCGAGCGCGGCCCGGAAGTGCGCCAGCGCACCAAGGACACCTGGGGCCTGTGGCGCAAAAGCGTGCTCAACCCCGAATCCAACGTGCAGTTCGGTGAAGGCGGCGCCGGGACGTTTTCCGACGGCAAGCTCTACAGTCAGATCAAGGACCCGAAATTCCTTGGCCGCAAGGTTCTGCACGAATTCGTCAAGGCCGGGGCTCCGGAAGAAATCCTCTATGTCAGCAAGCCGCACATCGGCACGTTCCGCCTGACAGGCGTGGTGGAAACCATGCGCGAGCAGATTCGTGCCCTGGGCGGCGAAGTACGTTTCCAGCAGCGGGTCACGGATGTGCTGATCGAGGACGGCCAACTGGTCGGCGTCGAACTGGCCAGCGGCGAACAGATTCATTCCAAACATGTGATCCTTGCCCTGGGCCACAGCGCCCGGGACACCTTCCGCATGCTCCACAGCCGCGGCGTGTACATGGAAGCCAAGCCGTTCTCGGTGGGTTTCCGTATCGAACACCCGCAGTCGCTGATCGACAGCGCGCGCCTGGGCAAGTACGCCGGTCACCCGAAACTTGGCGCCGCCGACTACAAACTGGTGCACCACGCCAAGAATGGTCGTTCG
This sequence comes from Pseudomonas sp. NFACC51, assembly GCF_900103575.1. NCBI lineage: Bacteria > Pseudomonadati > Pseudomonadota > Gammaproteobacteria > Pseudomonadales > Pseudomonadaceae > Pseudomonas > Pseudomonas sp. NFACC51. Next base: position 107,058 of record NZ_FMXH01000005.1, read on the forward strand.
GTGTACAGCTTCTGCATGTGCCCGGGCGGCACCGTGGTAGCCGCGACGTCCGAGCCGAACCGCGTCGTGACCAACGGCATGAGCCAGTATTCACGCAACGAGCGCAACGCCAACTCCGGTATCGTCGTCGGCATCACGCCGGAAGTCGATTATCCCGGTGGCCCGCTGGCCGGCATCGAGTTGCAGGAACGTCTGGAATCCCACGCGTTTGTGCTCGGTGGCAGCAACTACGAGGCCCCGGCGCAACTGGTGGGTGATTTCATCGCCGGCAAGCCGTCCACGGCACTGGGCAGCGTCGAACCTTCCTACAAGCCTGGGGTATCCCTGGGCGACTTGGCCCTGGCCCTGCCGGACTTTGCCATCGAAGCCATCCGCGAGGCCCTGCCAGCGTTCGAGAAACAGATTCGCGGTTACTCGCTGCACGACGCCGTGCTGACCGGCATCGAAACCCGCACCTCATCGCCCCTGCGCATTACCCGCAACGAATCGCTGCAGAGCCTGAACGTCAAGGGCCTGTTCCCGGCCGGTGAAGGCGCCGGTTATGCCGGGGGGATCCTGTCGGCGGGGGTGGACGGGATCCGGATTGCCGAGGCCGTGGCGCGGGATATCCTTGGCCTCGAGGCCTGAGGGGCTAATGACTCAGCCTAAGTAGACAGCATGACCCTGTGGGAGCGGGCTTGCTCGCGAATGCGGTACATCACTCACCGATAAGTTGACTGACTCACCGCCTTCGCGAGCAAGCCCGTTCCCACAAAAGACCTCAGTGCCTTCAAGGTCAGATATTGGCCCGCAACACACTCTCCGGCAGCGCCTCGCCCCGTTCCACACATGCCGCCACGATGTCCATCAACCCGCTCAACTCATAGCCTTGGGCCTTGAGCCATGCCGGATCGTAATAGGTCGTGGCGTAGCGCTCGCCGCCGTCACACAAGATCGCCACGATCGACCCCGACTCCCCCGCATCGGCCATCTGCCAGGCCGCCATGAGCGCGCCGACCAGGTTGGTGCCGCTGGACCCACCGACGCGTCGTCCCAGACGCTCGGCCAGGTAATGCATGGCCGCCAGCGACAAGGCGTCCGGCACCTTGACCATCGCATCGATGACTTTCGGCAAGAACGACGCCTCGACCCGTGGCCGGCCGATACCCTCGATTCGCGAGCCGCAATCCAGGCGCAGGCTGGCATCGCCGCTGCGGTAGTAATCGAAGAACACCGACCGCTCGGCGTCGGCACACAGCACGCGGGTACCATGCTGGCGATAGCGAACATAACGTCCCAAGGTGGCTGTGGTACCGCCGGTGCCGGGGCTGGAAATCAGCCAGCTCGGCTCCGGATGTCGCTCGAAGCGCATCTGCTGGAAGATCGACTCGGCAATGTTGTTATTGGCCCGCCAGTCCGTGGCGCGCTCGGCGTAGGTGAACTGGTCGATGAAGTGCCCATCATGCTCACGGGCCAGACGCTCGGATTCGGCGTAGATCTGCGTAGGGTCGTCCACCAGGTGGCTCTGGCCACCATAGAAAGCGATCTGTGCGATTTTTTCCCGGGAGGTGGTCGCCGGCATCACCGCGATAAAGGGCAGGCCGAGCAGCCTTGCAAAGTACGCTTCCGAAATGGCTGTCGAGCCGCTGGAAGCCTCGATCACCGGCGCGCCGGGCTTGAGCCAGCCGTTACACAATGCGTAGAGGAACAGCGAACGAGCCAGCCGATGCTTGAGGCTGCCGGTGGGATGGCTGGACTCATCCTTGAAATACAGCTCGATTCCCGGCAGGCCTGGCAGCGGCAGGGGAATCAGATGTGTATCGGCACTGCGCTGGAAGTCAGCCTCAATGATGCGAATCGCTTCGCGCGCCCACTGGCGGTGGTCGTTCATGGTGTCCTCTCACTGGCTCGGTTCGACGCGGGGAAACCTGACGGTCATGCAGGCGCGACGTGGTCTCGGAAAAACCAGGCGCAAGCTTAGGAAAAAACCGACATCACGCACAGGTACAGCTAAGGTCCAATATGCGCCGCAACTGCCCGACTGTGCGGCGCACGCGTCGTAACGACATATAACAAAAAAGAATATAACTTTTGTTTTAACAACTAACAGTACGGGTTAGGGTGTGCCATCTTTTTGATTCGATAGGGAGAGCGATCATGCCTCTACGTAATTCCTTGACGCGTTTCTTCCAACTGGAAGCGGCCAGCGGCCTGCTGTTGATCGCCGCCGCCGTGTTGGCCCTGGCCATCAATAATTCGCCGCTCTCCTGGTTGTACAACGGCCTGCTGGACACGCCGGTAGTGGCCCAGGTCGGGGCGCTAAAGATCGCCAAGCCGCTGTTGCTGTGGATCAACGACGGCCTGATGGCGATGTTCTTTCTGCTCATCGGCCTCGAAGTCAAACGTGAGGTACTCGATGGGCAACTGTCCAAACCCTCGCAAATCGTCCTGCCGGGTGCGGCGGCGATTGGCGGCATGGTCGTGCCGGCGCTGATCTACTGGTTCCTCAACCGCGACAACCCGGCCGCCCTCGCCGGCTGGGCGATTCCGACGGCCACCGACATCGCGTTCGCCCTCGGCGTGCTGGCCTTGCTGGGCAAGCGGGTGCCGGTGTCGCTCAAGCTGTTCCTGATGACCCTGGCGATCATCGACGACCTGGGCGCCATTATCATCATCGCGATCTTTTACTCCGGCGCCCTGTCCAGCCTGTCGCTCATACTGGCGGCAACCTGCATCGCCGCCCTGGTGGCGATGAACCGGATGGGCGTGGTCAAGCTCGGACCCTACATGGTTGTCGGCCTGATTCTGTGGGTCTGCGTGCTCAAGAGCGGTGTCCATGCCACCCTGGCCGGGGTGACCCTGGCGTTCTGCATCCCGCTGCGCACGAAAAACGCCGAGACTTCGCCGCTGCTAACCCTGGAACATGCCCTGCATCCCTGGGTGGCCTATGGCATCCTGCCGCTGTTCGCCTTCGCCAACGCCGGCTTGTCCCTGAGCGGCGTCACCGTCGAAAGCTTCACCCATCATGTGCCAATGGGTATCGCCATTGGCCTGTTGCTGGGCAAGACCGTCGGCGTCTTCGGCCTGACCTGGCTGGCGGTGAAAATCGGCATCGCCAGCCTGCCCCTTGGCGCTAACTGGGGCCAGGTATTGGGGGTGGCGATCCTGTGCGGTATCGGGTTCACCATGAGCCTGTTCGTTGGCTCCCTCGCGTTTGAGCCGGGTGTCAGCGACTATGCGGGCATGGACCGGATGGGGATTCTCACTGGTTCGATACTGGCGGCGTTGTTGGGTTATGCGGTGACGGCGGCGGCCAGTCGCAAGCAGCCCGCATTGCCTGGTTGATCCTTACTTCTGCGTTAGCGTCTTGAGAGCCATGGGAGGTTAAGGAATGGTGTGTATATCCGTTTCTGCGGTAACGGCCACTTATGGTTTCGCTTTTACAGCGACTCACTTTCGAAAAGCGCGAAAGTAAGCAAACGCTTCTGCCCCACCACTTGGCACCTCGCGTAGGCTCGGTGTGCCCTCACTCCGGCATTGCTCCGTGGGCCCGCCGCGAAGGGCCATGGATGGCCCTTCGCGGCGGCCCACGGAGCAATGCCTGCGTTCGGGCATGCCGAGCCTAGGCGAGGCACCGAGTGGTGGGGCAAGAGCGTTTTGCTTACTTTTGCGCTTTTCAAAAGTGAGCCGCTGTAAGAGCGGAACCATAAGTAGCCGTTACACCAGCAACGGATATACACACAACTCTAGAATCCCTCCCGTAAATTAGTGCGATACGCGACTCGTACCATCCACAGTAGAAATACGAACCCGCTCACCCACACGGAACACCTCATTCTCCTGAACCTGCTGCACATAGGCACGCATGCTGCCATCGTCCTCACGAACAGTGATTTCCACGCCTTGGGTACGAGTCAGGCCTTCTTCAGTAGCGGAGCCAATCAGGCCACCGGCCACCGCGCCGATCACAGCGGCGACAATGCTGCCACGGCCACCACCGATGGCACTGCCGCCTACACCACCGACCACAGCACCGGCCGCACCGCCGATAGGGGTCTTGGTGCCTTCGATCTTGACCGGACGCAAGGCTTCGATCGTGCCCATGCGAATCGTCTGCACGCGACGCGCTTCGTCACGGGAGTAGGAGTCACCGGTCAGGCTCGACTGACAGCCAGTGAGCAACATCGCCATCGTGGAAAAGGAAGCAACCAGCAAAACAGACTTACGCATAGCATCAAACTCCAAAAGACAGGGATTCATTAAACTCCGCAGCTTGACGCCTGTCACGGCCTCGCCGGGATAAAATTGTTTTCATTCAGGTGGGATACAGGCGCACCCGAAAAATTCACCAAACAGTAGCGCCAATTTCCGAAACCTGCGTCATCAACCCGGGGATTTTCATGGATTATTTCATCATCGTCGCGGTCACCGTGGCCGGTTTGTACTTCCACTGGTGGCTGTACGTACGAATCAAACGCTGGATGGACCGCGACTTGGCGCTGTCCCTGGCGGGGCAGGATGAGCAGAAAAAGACCTACATGCTGCAACAATTGGCCCGCGCCCGGGAGCAAGGGGTCAAACGCCGGGACTTGCCGCAATGGCTTGAAACCGCTGCGGCATATTACCCCGACGCTAAGGCGCCAGACGCTCGCGCGTCCAGTTCGCCCCTTGCAGGCGATAGTTGAGGCGATCGTGCAGGCGGCTCGGACGCCCCTGCCAGAACTCGATGCGCTCGGGCAGCAAACGATAACCGCCCCAATGCTCCGGGCAATGCGGTTGGCTGTCGCTGAAACGTTGTTCGGTGGCCTTGAGCAGGTCGTCCAGCTCACCACGCCCTGCAATTACCCGGCTCTGGGGTGAAGCCCAGGCGCCGAGACGGCTGCCCAGCGGGCGAACCTGGTAATAGGCGTCCGACTCCTGCGCGGTGACCTTTACCACTTTGCCCTCGATGCGCACCTGGCGCTCCAGGGCCGGCCAGAAAAACGTCATGGCCGCAAATGGATTCGCGGCCAGTTGCTGCCCCTTGGCGCTGTCGTAGTTGGTGAAGAACGTGAACCCCAGGGCATCCAGGCCCTTGAGCAGCAGGATCCGGCAGTGCGGGCGCCCTTCTGCATCCACCGTCGCCAGGGTCATGGCGTTGGCCTCCACCGGCGCCTGCTCGGTTTTCACCGCGTCGGCGAACCATTGGTGGAACAGTGCAAACGGCTCGGCCGGGGCTTGTGCCTCGGTCAAGCCATCGCGAGTGTAGTCGCGGCGCATATCAGCCAGCGGTTGGGTCATGGCGCGTTCCTTGTGGTTAGCCCATCACTGCTTGGGGGTATCGGCAGCCGCGACTTTCTTGGTATCGGTGGCGGCTTTGGCCGGTTGGGTTTTCTTCGCCGGGGTAGTGGCCTTGGCAGGGGCTTTCTTCGCAGGCGCCTTGGCCACGGCTTTTTTGGCCGGTGCTTTTTTGCTGGTCGGGGTCACGGCTTTTTTCGCCGCAGGCGCTGGGGCCGGGGCCACGGGCTTCACGTCCTGGGCCGCCACCAGCGTCACGGGTGCGGGAGCCGGCATGTTGTATTTGCTCAGCAGCGCAACCATGGTGTTGGCCGGCGTGACCAGCAGTTCCACGCGACGGTTCAAGGCACGCCCTTCCACACTGTCGTTGGCCGCACGTGGCGCCACTGCGCCCATGCCGCGCAGCATCAGGCGATCACGTTGCAGGCCGCTGAGACGGAAAATCGCCGCAACGGACTGGGCACGCTCCTGGCTGAGCTTCAGGTTCGCAGGTGCGGCGCCCGAGGTATCGGCGTGGCCGAGGATCAGCACGGCGGTCTTGGGGTCGGCTTCAAGGATCTTCGCCACGCGGGTGAACGGCCCGAGGGTCACGGGCAGCAGCATGGCCGGACGGTCCGGGTTGAAGGAGCCGTCCACGGGCGCGGTGACCACCAGCACGTTGTCGCGGCGCTCGAGTTGGAGCTTGCTGTCCTGGATGGCTGTGCGCAGCTTCGGCTCGTAGTCGTCGAGCCAGGCCTGGGTGACTTTAGGATCGGGCATCGGCACCGCCTTGGCGGTCTCCTGATCCTTGCCGCCAAACGGCCACCACCACTTGCCGTTGCTTTCGGCTTCGGCCTTGGCAAGGGCCGGTGCCTTGGCTTCAGGTTTGTCCTGGGGTTTGACGTCATCTTTCTTCGCAACGTCGGCAGCATCATCGGAAGCGAACGGCCACCACCAGTGGGTGGCGCTCTCGGCCTTGGCTTGCGGTGCGACGGCAGCCGGTTTCAGAGGCGCCGCTGGCGCCGTGTCCTTGGCCGCCACCTTGTCGGAAGAGCCGAACGGCCACCAGCCGCTGCTGCCCTCGGCATCATTTTGTGGGGTTTGTGCGCAACCAGTGATAGCGAAGCACAGCGCCAGAGCGAGGGTTTTATTCGATGACATTGGATATCCACAAAATGATGTAAATGGAAAATAAAGGCCATGTTTTGGCCGCATAAACAGTCGCTTGGAATCTGAAAAGGCCACGAGGTTCCGGTGCCCGCCGCCTTCAATGGCGTTTATAGACAAGTGGCAAGGACCCTCGCAAGGTTCTGCGCGCGCGGGTCCATCAATACGTAAGGCCCGAGCGTGTTGGTCACGAAGCCAAAAGCCACATCATGCTCCGGGTCGGCGAACCCCATGGAGCCACCGGCCCCCGGATGACCGAACGCCCGTGGGCCAAGGCCATAGGTCGCATTCGGTACATCCGGCTGGTCGAGCATGCAACCCAGGCCGAAACGGGTCTGGGTCAACAAAGTCTTGTCCTCGCCGAAGCTGTGCTGGCGAGTCAGTTCGTCGAGCATTTCACCTTCCAGCAGGCTGCCATCCAGCAGCCCCCCATAGAACCCGGCCAGGCTGCGGGCGTTACCGTGGCCGTTGGCCGCCGGTTGCTGCATGCGCCGCCACTCCGGTTTGTTGGTACTGGTCATGATCGACGGCGGATTGGTGAAGGCCCGGGTGGTCATGGCCGTGGGCTCGCGCATCGTCACCTGCAGCAGGCGTTGGGCCGCGGCATCGCCGACGTTGCCTTTGCCACGGGCGATGTGGGCCACGCGATGAAACTCCTCGTCGGCCAGGCCAACGTGAAAATCCAGGCCCAACGGCTTGGCCACACGGGCCACGATGGACTCCCCCGGGCCACGCCCATCGGCCCTGCGCAACAGCTCGCCAACCAGCCAGCCGTAGGTGATCGCGGCATAACCATGACCCTCGCCCGGCGTCCACCAAGGTGTTTCGGCGGCCAGGGCATCGATCATGGCTTGCCAGTCATAAAGCGCTTCGGGCGGCAGCAATTCACGTAGCGCCGGCAACCCGGCCTGATGGCAGAGCAACTGGCGCAGGGTAATGGATTGCTTGCCGGCGGCGGCAAACTCGGGCCAATAGCGGGCGACCGGGGCATCCAGCTGCAACTTGCCTTCGGCCACCAGTTGCAGGGCGGTGACGGCGGTGAACGTTTTGGTGCAGGAAAACAGGTTGGCGATGGTGTCGCTGTGCCAGGTCTCATGGCCATCCTTGTCGGCGGTACCGGCCCACAGATCGATCACCGTGCGACCACCCACCTGAATGCACAACGCCGCGCCGCGCTCCTGGGGATTATCGAACAGCGCCGCGAACGCTTCACGCACCGCCTCGAACTGAAGTTCATAATGGCCTTGAATCTGCACCCGCAACTCCTTTGAAACAAAGACTTTTTAGAGTGGCTGGCATTGTTTCAGCCATTGGGGATTTTGGGAACCGCCATGGGACGGCTGGTTAACCTGAAACCGGCCCCTGTGGCGAGGGAGCTTGCTCCCGCTGGGTTGCGCAGCAACCCCAAAACCCGCCGTTGCGGTGTGCCAGATTGATCGCGACCAGCCTTCTTGGGGCTGCTACGCAACCCAGCGGGAGCAAGCTCCCTCGCCACAACAGCGTCCATCACCAGAAGAACCCGCTTTGTCAGGAAATCTCCCGCCGAAACGGCGGCAGCGCGTTGAGGATCGCCTTGCCATAGCGCTGGGTGACCAGCCTGCGGTCGAGCAAGGTGATGGTGCCGCGGTCTTCTTCGGTGCGCAGCAACCGACCACACGCCTGGACCAGCTTCAGCGAAGCGTCCGGCACGGAGATTTCCATGAACGGGTTGCCGCCACGGGCTTCGATCCACTCGGCCAGTGCGGCTTCCACCGGGTCGTCGGGAACCGAGAACGGGATCTTGGCGATCACCACGTGCTCGCAATAGGCACCCGGCAAGTCCACGCCTTCGGCAAAACTCGCCAGGCCGAACAGCACGCTGGAATCCCCGCCATCGACCCGGGCCTTGTGCTTGTTCAGGGTTTCCTGCTTCGACAGGTTGCCCTGGATGAACACCTGTTTGCGCCAGTCACGGTCAAGGCCGTCGAACACGTCCTGCATCTGTTTGCGCGAGGAAAACAGCACCAGGGTGCCCCGTGAGCCTTCCACCAGTTCCGGCAGGTCGCGGATGATCGCCGCGGTGTGGGCGGCGGCATCCCGTGGGTCGGCCTTGAGGTCCGGCACCCGCAGCACGCCGGCATCGGCGTGGTGGAAGGGGCTCGGGACCACGGCGGTCACGGCTTTCTTCGGCAGGCCGGCGCGCATGCGGAAGCGGTCGAACGTGCCCAGGGCGGTCAGCGTGGCGGACGTCACCAGCGCGCCATAGGCCACGTTCCACAAGTTGCGCCGCAGCATTTCCGCCGCCAGGATCGGGCTGGCATTGACCTCGATGTCGAACAGCGAACCGCTTTCGGCCAGGGTCAGCCAGCGCGCCATTGGCGGGTTGTCTTCCGGGTCTTCAGCGGTGAAGGCCGTCCACAGTTCCCAGTTGCCTTGCGAGCGGGACAACAGGCTGCCAAACAGCGGGTACCACTCCTCGGCCTGGTTGCTGGCGATTCCGATGTTGACCTCGCCGTCCATGCCTTCCTTGAGCAGGTCGGTCAGGCGCGTGAACAGGTCGGTCAGGCGTGCGAAACCTTTCTTGAGCTCGATGCCCATTTCGCGCATGTGTTCAGGAATCACTCCGCCGACGAAGCGATGACGTGGCCGTTCGCGGCCCTCGACGTCTTCGCCGGGCTTGAAATCGGCCACCTGCTCGCAAGCGGTGAACATGAACTGCTGGTTCGTCTTGATTTCCCGCGCCAACTCCGGCACTTGCTCGATGAACTTGCCCAGGTCACCCGGCAATGGATGCTGGGCCAACAGTTTGGTGAGGTTCTTGGCGGTGGTTTCCAGCCAGTCGGCAGTGGAACGCAGCCGGGTGTAATGGGCGAAGTGACCGATGGCCTTGTCCGGCAGGTGATGGCCTTCGTCGAACACGTAGATCGTGTCGCGCGGGTCCGGCAGCACCGCACCACCGCCCAGGGCCAGGTCGGCCAGCACCATGTCGTGGTTGGTGACGATGACATCGACCTTGCCCATGCCTTCGCGGGCCTTGTAGAAGGCGCACTGGCCGAAGTTCGGGCAATGCCGGTTGGTGCACTGGCTATGGTCGGTCGTCAGGCGGGACCAGTCGGCGTCTTCCAGGGCGGTGGACCAACTGTCGCGGTCGCCGTCCCATTTGTTGCCGGCCAGCTTCTCGATCATGCTGGTGAACAGCTTCTGGCTGGCCTCATCGACTTCGATCTTGAAGCCTTCTTCTTCGAACAACTGGGCCGTGGCGGTCTGCGCGTGGCCTTCCTGGAGCAACATGTCGAGCTTGGACAGGCACATGTAGCGCCCACGGCCCTTGGCCAGCGCGAACGTGAAGTTCAGCCCGCTGTTGCGCATCAGGTCGGGCAGGTCCTTGTAGACGATCTGCTCCTGCAGGGCGACGGTGGCCGTGGCGATCACCAGGCGTTTGCCGGCGGCCTTGGCAGTGGGAATCGCCGCCAGGCTGTAGGCCACGGTCTTGCCGGTACCGGTGCCGGCCTCCACCGCCACGACGGCGGGCTCGCCACTGCGCCGGCCTTCGTCGTCGGTATCGATGTCACCCAGGACTTTTGCCACTTCGGCAATCATCAGGCGCTGGCCATATCGCGGCTTGAGGCTCTTGGCTTCGAGAAAACGCGAATAGGCGCCCTGGATCGTGGTTTTGAGTTCGGTGCTGATCATGAATGGTCGGGCGCAAAAAACGCTGGATAAATTTTCAGTGGTTCGGATCGGCGGCTATCATACCCCGCGAATGAATCCTGCGCAGAACGGAGTAACCCAATGACATCCTTTGCCCTCGTCTACACCCTGCATTTACTGGCGGCCCTGGTCTGGGTCGGCGGCATGTTTTTCGCCTGGATGATCCTGCGCCCGGCCGCAATGACGGCGCTTGAGGGCCCTGCCCGGCTAAAGTTGTGGGTAGAAGTGTTTCAGCGTTTTTTTGTCTGGGTCTGGGTGGCGGTGGTGCTTTTACCGATCAGCGGTGTAGGCCTGATCCATGTGCGCTTCGCCGGTTTCGAAACCGCGCCGCGTTACGTGCAGGTGATGATGGGGTTGTATGTGGTGATGACGGCGCTGTTTATCCGCATCCAGGGCTTGCAGCTGCCCGCATTGCGCAACGCCGTGACGGCGCAGGACTGGCCGACGGGTGCGGCGGTGCTGGGGAAGATCCGGCGGTTGGTGGGGATCAATTTGTTGATCGGGTTGCTGGTGGTGGCGATTGGCGCGGCGCGGCCAATGTTCTGAACATCACATAAAACCCTGTGGGAGCGACCTTGCTCGCGATGACGGTGTATCAGCACTACTTCATCGACTGACACAACGCCATCGCGAGCAAGCTCGCTCCCACAGGTTCAGATCAGATTTTCTTCAGAACCGCTGCACCGTCACCGTCCCCGCCGCTCCGGCAGGCCCTGGCAGGCCATCGGCGCCAGGACGACCGCTTTTGCCGCCGTCAGCCGTATAGACCAGACAGCCCTTGGCCTTGCCACCGGCCCCGGGCTTGCCGCCGCGCCCCGCCGCGCCACCGGCACCGCCGTCCACCGTCACTTTTATCTGCTCGGCAGGATAGGCGCGAGGCAGCTCAAGGCGTACCAGCGCACCGGCCGCACCCGGCTGGCCATCGCTGCCATTGCTGCCGTCGGCCCCGCGACCGGCCGAACCCCAGGTGCAACCCGGCGCCTGGCCATTGGCACCGTCAAGACCGACGAAACCCGGCGCACCGGTTCCACCGCGGGCATCCACCGACAACAGCGGCGCATTCAAGGCATTGAAACGCAGGTTGAGATCGCGCCCCGACCGCGCGGCCCTGGTGTAGGTACCCGGTGCGCCGCGTGAAGTGATCTGGCTGCCCTCGGCCAGCTCAGCCCGGGCCACTTTCATTTCCAATGCCTGCTGCGCCGGCACGATGGCGATCCGTGCTTCACGCCCCAGGTGCAATTGGTCGATAGTCAGTTCAGTGACATTGGAAGGCACCAACAGCGTGCCGTAGTCGGCCACGTCCAGTCGCTCGAGGACCAGAGTGCTGGTGGTGTTTGGCAGGCGCATCAACGAATGGCTTTCTACCTGGACCACCTGGGCCGAAGCCCACGGGCATACGAGTGCGGCGAGCAGACACAATTTACGCATGGGAAGCCTCTGGCGCGGTCGGGAGGGTTTGCAAATGGAAGATACCGAACAACAGCACTCTGAGGCGATCACGGCCAGGCGCGGGGCGGCCACGGAAACTGGCCCGGAATAACAGCAGTTCCAGCAAATGGAGCACCAGCAAAAACGCGCCGGCGACATTGACCAGCAGATGCAGCGGATGGACGAACGGCACGACCAGATTGACCAGCACCACCAGCCAGAACAGCAGGGTCAGCAAGCGCCCCAGCCCCCAAAACACCTTCATACGCCCCCCTGATCGGGAATTATTCTTTGCGCGCACAGTAACGGCTTGCGCGCAGGATAAGCCAGAGGGCCAGGCAAATTTAATCTGACCCGAGCCCCGGATCGCCTTCCCGACGACCCGGCAGCCCTGGTCCGAGCTTCAACGCTGGATATGCAGCTCAACCCGACGGTTCTGTGCCCGCCCTTCGTCAGTCTCATTGTCAGCCACCGGCTCGCTTTCGCCCTTGCCTTCGCTGGTGAGTTTGTCGGGGGCCAGCCCCTGGGTCAGCAAATACTCCACGACGCTGCTGGCCCGACGTTCGGACAGCCCTTGGTTATAGGCATCAGTGCCGACACTGTCGGTGTGACCCACCACCCGGATGCTGGCGACATTGGCATGGCTGAGTTTGCCCATCAGCCCATCGAGTTGGCTTCGAGCGTCTGCCGTGAGGTCGGATTTGTCGAAATCGAACAGTACCTTGCCGGCGTCGTTGAGGGTGATGACCTCGCTCGCCGGCGCTTGCGGTTCGACCGGCGGGGCGCTGGCCGGGTATTGCGGCAGCGGGCAACCGTGATGCTCGACGGGGGTATTGGCCGGCGTATCGGGACAACGGTCGCGGCGGTCGAACACCCCGTCGTCGTCTTCATCGCCATCCTGGGCGTAGCAGATCAGACCACCGCCCAGCAATCCCAGTGCGGCGCCACCGGCGGCCCAGCCACTGCTTTCAATGGCCCCCAACCCGCCGCCAACCAAGCCGCCGATCAGGCTACAGATTGGCCAGGTGCGTTGATTGAGAGGTGCGCTGCCATCGCTGTGAGTGGCGCAACCGGACAACAGACTGCTCGCCAGCAGTACCGGTAAGGCGGCCCTGATTAGAACGTTCATGGTGAAGGCTCCTGTGTCACCGGCCCATACCGGTCACACAGGAGTAAAGACCCGCATCCGCAACTCTACAAGCCGCGATTCGCAAGGGTTTCAGCGGCTTATCTTGATTTCCGTGCGACGGTTCATCGCGCGGCCGTCGGCGGTCTTGTTATCGGCCACCGGCTGACTCTCACCGGCGCCGGACACCGAGACGAAACTGGCACGCGGTACGCCGTTTTCGACCAGGTATTGCACCACCGAGTTGGCCCGTTTCTCCGACAACCGTTGGTTATAGGCATCGCTGCCGACACTGTCCGTATGGCCGGTGACCCGCAGTTGCGCGGTGGACGTTTCCTGTTTCAGTCGGGTGGCGACCGTGCTCAGCACATCCTTGTCGGCTGGGGTCAGCGTGGCTTTGTTGAACTCAAAGTGCACGTCGCGGATCACGATGGTTTCTTCCTTGACCACTGGAGGCTCTTCAGCCATTGGCGGTGGTGCAGGTGGTGGGCAACCGTCGGCATCGACCTGCACACCCTTCGGTGTGCCCGGGCACTTGTCGCGGCTGTCCGGCACGCCATCGCCATCTTCGTCGCCGTCGCCGTGCACCCAGCAATAAGCTGCCGCCATGCCGCCAACGTACAGCGCGCCGCCGCCAGCCCAGGAAGTGCTTTCTATGGCGCCTAATCCCGCACCGATCGCACCGCCGACGGCCGCACAGGTCGGCCAGTCGGTTTTCTGCAAACCTGCGCAACCAGTCAACACACTGGTTAGCAGAACCAGGGGTAACGCTGTCCGAACTATGCTCATCGGGTTTCTCCTTGAGGGATCGGCTTGTCGCCGATTCAGGGGAGTAAAGACCCGTCTTCGAATCTGCGCCAGCCTGAGCAATCGCGGGTTTTCGCCCCGTGTTTACGAAGATTCCGCACGTTCAGGGACAAACCGCTCTAGGCCACGATGTCCGGGCAGGCTATCGTGGTGGTTCTGACTGAGGAGCTTCGATGACTGTTGCCATTTCTGCGCGTACGCCCCAGCAAGCCCTGGCGGCCGTGCTTGACCGTTATGCCCCGCAAAAACTGCTGCTGATCGGTGCCAGCGGCTTTCCAGCGCTTGAAGCATTCCAGCAGGCCCATCCCGGCACCGAAGTGGTCCACGCCGGCCCCGGCGCGCTGCCGGCGGACGTGGCGGCGCGGCGTTTTGACCTGGCCCTGGCGCTCGATTGCCTGGAGCATTTGCCCAAGCGCGAAGGTCTGAACCTGTTGGGTGGCATCCGCAATCTCAATGCCAGTCGCATTGCCGTGCTGGCAGATCTCAACGCCTGCGGCTGGCAAGAGACAGACTTTTTTTCACTGGCCCTGCAAGCCAGCGAGCGATTCCAGCGCGAAGATCAGGTGCTGACCCTGTTTACCTACGATCTGCTTGAATACAAACAAGTCCCCGACTGGCTCAACTCGCGCTTTTGGGCCAACCCGGAAAATTTTGGAAAATATTGGTGGTAACCGTGAACACAAGCCCACACACGCCCATCTGCCCCTGCGGCAGTGGCAATCCACTGGACGCCTGCTGCGGCCATTACCACGACGGTCACCCGGCGCCCTGCGCCGAAGCCTTGATGCGCTCGCGCTATAGCGCCTATGTATTGGGCCTGGTGGATTATCTGGTCGCCACCACCCTGCCCGCCCAGCAGCCAGGCCTCGATCGCCAGTCGATCAGCGAGTGGAGCGCCAACAGCACCTGGTTGGGGCTGGAAGTGGAAAGCAGCGAAGTGCTAGGTGGTCAACCGGAACACGCCTTTGTCACGTTCACGGCACGCTGGCACGACGGCCAGGGCGAGCATAGCCACCGTGAGCAATCCTCGTTCGTGCAGAACGACGGGCGCTGGTATTTCATCGATCCGACCGTGCCGGTCAAGACAGGACGCAACGACAGCTGTCCGTGTGGCAGCGGGCACAAATTCAAGAAGTGCTGCGCCGGCTACTTCAATCGCTGAATTTAGGAAACGTCCGACGCTCGTCCATCGGCCCATAGGGCTAGACTGGGGATAAACCAGAGGCACGGACATGACCCCTCCATCATTCTTGCTGCGCATCACCTGCCTGCTGCTGTTCGTTGGATTCGGCGGCTGTGCATCCTGGCGAGGTGAAGAAGCTCCGGAACCACAGGTACATCTGGTCAAAGTCGAGGTGGTGCGGGCTCGGCTGGTGGAACAGAGGTTCACGCTGCACTTTCGCGTCGACAACCCCGGCGACAGCGACCTCACCGTTCGCGGCCTGACCTACCGCATCCACCTGGGCGACCTGTTGCTGACCGAAGGCGAGCATGAGCACTGGTTCACCGTGCGTCCCAAGCACAGCGCCTACTTCAAGGTGCCGGTGCGCACCAACCTGTGGCCACAGGTGCGGGAAGTGGTGAAGCTGCTGGAGAAACCCCGGGAACAGATCCCCTATCGTCTGGAAGGTGAGCTGGAAACCGGATTATTCATCGCTCACTACGTGCACCTGGAACGTAATGGCGTGATAATCGCCGCCGATTTTATTGCGGAGTAACCCCGATGACCCAACAACCCCACGTCCATGGCCCTGATTGCAACCACGATCACGACCATCATCACGATCATGACCACGGCCATGTCCACGGTCCGAACTGCGGCCACGCCCACCAGGAACCGGTGCGCAACGCCCTGAAGGATGTCGGCCGCAACGACCCTTGCCCGTGCGGCAATGGCAAGAAATTCAAGAAGTGCCACGGGGCTTGAGGGTCCGGGCGAAAAACTTTTTCGCCTGTTAGAGCGTCATCGCGAGCAAGCTCGCTCCCACAGAGTTTGCCATTAACCAATCCAGGGTGTGATGGCTTGGAAGCTTTTTGTGGCGAGGGAGCTTGCTCCCGCTTGAGTGCGAAGCGCTCATCGCTTTTTTGGGGCCGCTGCGCGCCCCAGCGGGAGCAAGCTCCCTCGCCACGGGACCGTGCCGCTTTCAACACCCTGTGGGAGCTTGCTCCGGGCGGCGATCCAACAATGAGGCCGGCACTGTCAACACCGATCTATCAGCCCGCCTGCAGAATCCGCTTCACAGCGACCACCGTCGCATACTCGCCATGCAAATTGCCCAGGGACATGGCATGCACCTCGGCAGCCGAACGGGCGTTGCCGAAGTAATCGCTCTTGTCGAAGGTAAAGCAGGCATCTTCGACCACCCACGTGTCGAATCCCAGGTTGCCGGCCGTACGCGCCGTGGACTCCACCGAGTTGTGCGTTGCCACCCCGACGATCACCAATTGCCTGATTCCGGCGTTGCGCAGGTCTTGCTCCAGGTGGGTGCCACTGAACGCATCCGGCACCTGCTTTTGCACCAACCGTTCCCCTGCCTGCGGCTCGAACCGTGGCTGGACTTCCACCCCCGACTGCCCCGGCCAGAACACCGAGTCCGGCGAGCGGGACAGGTGGTGGACGTGAATCACCGGACGCGCCGTCCGTCGCCATAAAGCCAGTAGCTCCAGCATGCGCAGCTCTGCCTCGGGATTGTTGCGAGGGCCGAGCCTGGGGTGAAGGATGCCTTTTTGTTGATCGATGAGAATCAGCGCCGCGTCGTTCTGTAGCTCCATGCCAGTTTCTCTTGCTTGGTCTTTGAATGTTCCACACTTGATCATCACCTTTTCCTATAGGCAAGCCTTCGAGCAAAGCGATGACCCGGCCCCGGAGTTTTATCGCCAAACCAACAAATAACCCTCGCCCCCGCTTGCGCGGCCCCCTCCTGCTCACTAACGTAGCGCCTTTATTGGTGCCACCCCCTCCCGCAGGAGCTTTGCCATGGCCTCGCCAGCCTCTATTTCCCTTATCCCCCGGCTCGGCGTTGCCGCCGCAATGGCCAGTGTGCTCGGTTTGAGCGGATGCCAGACCTGGAACGCCCAGGACACTGTCCCGCCGACTTCCGGTGTGCAACCGCTCAAGGGGCTGGCGCAGAACGTCTCGGTCCGGCGCAATGCCACCGGCATGCCGCTGATCGAAAGCAACAGCTTCCATGACGCCCTGTTCACCCTCGGCTACGTCCACGCCAGCGATCGCATCACCCAAATGGTCACCCTGCGCCTGCTGGCCCAAGGACGATTGGCAGAAATGTCCGGCGCCGAACGGCTGGACGTCGACCGCTACATGCGCGCCGTCAACCTGAAGAAAAACGCCGACGAGCTGTACAAGGCGTCTTCGCCAAGGCTCAAGCGTTTCTTTGAAGTCTATGCCCGCGGCGTCAACGCCTACCTGTTCCGCTACCGCGACAAGTTGCCGTCGGACCTGGCCGCCACTGGTTACAAACCCGAGTACTGGAAACCGGAAGACTCGGCGCTGATGTTCTGCCTGCTGAATTTCAGCCAGTCAGCCAACCTCCCGGAAGAGATCGCCAGCCTGGTGCTGGCCCAGACCGTCACCAACGACAAGCTCGCCTGGCTGAGCCCGTCCTATCCGGACGAGCAACTCCCCGTGGCCGAGGCCGACAAGCTCCAGGGCCTGCGCCTCAATGGCCAGATCCCGGGCCTGAGCGAAATCAGCAAGGCCACCCAGCAATTGGCCGGGTTGAACCTGTTGGGTGCTGCGTCTTCAAGCAACTGGGCCATCGCGCCACAACGCAGCCGCAGCGGCAAGAGCCTGCTGGCCAGCGACAGCCACGGGCCGCTGGGCATGCCGGGGCTGTGGAGCCCGGTACAGATCCGTGCGCCCAAGTACCAGGCGGCCGGGGTTTCCGTGGCGGGCATCCCGATGATCCTGGCCGGGTTCAACGGCAAAGTGGCCTGGAGCATGACCAGCGTGCTGGGGGACAACCAGGACCTGTTCCTGGAAAAAATCCGCCGTCAGGGCAATGGCCTGTCCTACGAGGTCAACGGCAAATGGCAACCGGCGATCGTGCGCAACGAAACCTACTTCATCAAAGGCCAGCGGCCGATTCGTGAAGCGGTGTTCGAAACCCGCCACGGCCCGTTGCTCAACAGCGCCCAGGGCCCGGCCATGGCCAACGGCTTTGGCCTGGCCTTGCAGACGCCGAGCTTGAGCGACGACAAGACCCTGGATGCCTTCTTCGACCTGTCCCGGGCGCAGAACGTCGAGAAAGCCTCCGACGCCAGCCGGGAAATCCGCGCCATGGCGGTGAACCTGGTCTTTGCCGACGCCAGCCATGTCGGCTGGCAAGTCACCGGTCGCTACCCGAACCGCCGTGAAGGCGAGGGTCTGTTGCCGTCGCCGGGCTGGGACGGTCGCTACGATTGGGACGGTTACGCCGACCCGATGCTGCACCCCTACGATCAGGACCCGCCCCAGGGCTGGCTTGGCACAGCCAACCAACGGGTCATCCCCCACGGCTACGGCATGCAACTGTCCAACTCGTGGGCCGCACCGGAGCGTGGCGAACGCATGGCCGAACTGGCCGGCGCGGGCAAGCACGACACCCGCAGCCTGACCGCCATGCAATACGACCAGGGCACAACGTTCGCCGCCAAGCTCAAGCAAGTCTTCGAAGCACCGGGCATGACCCATCCGCTCAAACAGGCGATCGAAGCCCTGCCGGTGGCTGACCGGGCCAAGGCCCGCGAGGCCTACACTCGCTTGATGGCATTCGATGGCCGGCTCAACCCGACCTCCGCCGACGCGGCGATCTATGAGCTGTTCCTGCAGGAAAGCATGAAGCAGATTTTCCTCGACGAACTGGGCCCGGACAGCAGCCCGGCGTGGAAGGCGCTGGTCGCCAACGGCCAATTGTCCTACTCGGCCCAGGCCGATCATCTGCTGGGACGTGAAGACAGCCCGTTCTGGGACGATGTACGCACCCCTCAGAAAGAAGACAAGGCCGTCATCCTCGCCCGCAGCCTGGTCGCCACCATCAACGCCGGTGACAGCCAGTTGGGCGGTGACCACAAGGCTTGGCAGTGGGGCCAGTTGCATCGCTACGCGTGGAAAAACAGCAACGGCCAGATCGTACGCGGCCCGCTACCGGCTGGTGGCGACGCCAGCACGCTCAACTCGGCGGCGTTCGCCTGGGGCCAGGATTTCACCACCACCCTGGCGCCGGCCATGCGCTTTATCGTTGACTTCGGCCAGCCTGAACCGTTGATGATCCAGGACGGCGCCGGCCAGTCTGGCAACCCGGTCAGCCCGAACTATGCCAATGGCATCGATCCGTGGATCAAGGGGCAGTACCAGAGCCTGCCGCTGCAGTCACAGAACTTCGATCGGGCGTATGGCAAGACGCGGTTGACCCTGGTGCCTGGCAAGTAACTGCAGCCCGGGACTGGAGATAGTATTTGTGGCGAGGGAGCTTGCTCCCGCTGGGCTGCGAAGCAGTCCCCTGCATGTCTACAGGCAGACCGCATCAGCCGGTTTACGACTGCTGCGCAGCCGAGCGGGAGCAAGCTCCCTCGCCACGGGTCCAGTCCATCCCCCACTAAACCCGATAGAACTTCCCCCCTCGCCTGCGCCTCTACCTGACAAGCCCATCGCTCCGGTGACCGCATGGATCTTGTCATTGCCCGCCCCGAAGGCTTGTACTGCCCGCCCGGGGATTTCTACATCGACCCGTGGCGGGCGGTGGAACGCTCGGTCATCACCCACGCCCACGGCGACCATGCCCGCAGTGGCAACCAACACTACCTGGCAGCGGCACCCGGCGAAGGCATCCTGCGATCACGCCTGGGCCAGGACATCAACCTGCAAACGCTGCCTTACGGCGAACGCCTGTCGCACCATGGCGTGACCTTGAGCTTTCACCCCGCCGGCCATGTGCTGGGCTCGGCCCAGGTGCGGCTGGAATATCAAGGCGAGGTCTGGGTGGCGTCGGGGGATTACAAAGTCGAGCCTGACGGCACCTGCACCCCATTCGAGCCGGTGAAATGCCATACCTTCATCACGGAATCCACCTTCGGCCTGCCGATCTACCGCTGGCAGCCCCAGGCGCAGATTTTCGACGAGATCAACCAGTGGTGGCACGGGAACATCGCCGCCGGCCGGGCCAGCGTGTTGTTCTGCTATTCCTTCGGCAAGGCTCAGCGAATTCTCCACGGCATCGACGAAAGCCTCGGCCCGATCCTGGCCCATGGCGCGGTGGAACCGCTGAATCGGGTCTACCGCGAGGCCGGGGTCCATCTCCCGCCAACGATCTACGCCGGCGATGTCAAGAAGAACGACCCGATCATGGGCCAGGCGCTGGTCATCGCCCCGCCCTCTGCCGGAGGCAGCAGCTGGATGCGCCGCTTTGGCGACTACAGCGACGCCTTCGCCAGCGGCTGGATGCGCCTGCGCGGTACGCGTCGGCGGCGTGGCGTGGACCGGGGTTTTGTGCTGTCAGACCACGCCGACTGGCCTGGCCTGCTCTGGGCCATCGAACAGACCGGCGCCGAACGGGTGATGGTCACGCACGGTTCGGTCAGCGTGCTGGTGCGCCATCTCTGCGAGCAAGGCCTCGACGCCCAAGCGTTCAGCACCGAATACGGTGACGATGAAGAAGACCTCGCCATGGCCACCAACAGCGGGGAGGAGGCGCCATGAAAGCCTTCGCCGAGTTGTACGCCGAACTGGACGCCACCACCTCCAGCAATGCCAAGCTCGCCGCCATGCAGGACTATTTCAGCAAAGCCCCACCCCAGGACGCGGCGTGGGCCGTGTATTTCCTTTCCGGCGGGCGCCCACGGCAACTGGTGCCGGTAAAAATCCTGCGGGAGTTGGCGGTCCAGATATCCGGGTTGTCGCTCTGGCTATTCGAAGAAAGTTATCAGGCCGTGGGCGACCTGGCCGAAACCATTTCGCTGGTATTACCCGAATCGCCCCACAGCTCCGACGAAGGCCTGGCGCTGTGGATCGAGGAGAAACTGCTGCCCTTGCGCGGTGAGTCGCCCGAGGTATTGGCGCAACGCTTACCGGCGTTGTGGGCGCAACTCGACCGGCCCAGCCTGATGCTCTGCATCAAGCTCATCACCGGCAGTTTCCGCGTCGGCGTATCCAAACTGCTGGTGACCCGGGCCCTGGCGGGCATGGCCGGGCTGGACAGCAAACGGGTGGCCCAGCGCCTGGTGGGCTACACCGACCTGTCCCATCGGCCGACGGCGGCCAGTTACCTCAAGCTGATCGCGGCCGAATCCGACGATGAACATGCCCAGCGCGGCGGCCAGCCTTATCCGTTTTTCCTGGCCCATGCGCTGTCTGCACCCGTGGAGCAATTCGACACGCTGCTGGGGCCCGCCAGCGACTGGCAGGTGGAATGGAAATGGGATGGGATCCGCGCCCAGGTGATCAAGCGCGACGGCCATTTGTGGGTCTGGTCGCGAGGCGAGGACTTGGTCACTGAGCGATTTCCGGAACTGCATTCACTGGCCCAGGCGCTGCCCGACGGCACGGTGATCGACGGTGAAATTGTGGTCTGGAAAGCCCCCCAGTCGGTTACCGAAGACGCCTTCGACCCGGACGCACCGTTGCAGCCTGCGGTGCAACCCTTCGCTCTGCTGCAACAGCGCATCGGTCGCAAGACCCTTGGCAAGAAAATCCTCGACGATGCCCCGGTGGTGGTGATGGCCTACGACCTGCTGGAATGGCAAGGCGAGGACTGGCGCAGCCGTCCCCAGGCCGAGCGCCGCGAACAGCTGGAGGCGCTGATCGCCCGTGTTCGCAGTCCGGTATTGTTGCCGTCGCCAACGGTCACCGGCCAAGACTGGTTCGACCTCGCCCGGCAACGCGAAGGCTCTCGCCGCCTCGGTGTCGAAGGCATGATGCTCAAGGCCCGCAACGCGCTGTACGGCGTCGGCCGTACCAAGGACATGGGCGTGTGGTGGAAATGGAAGATCGACCCCTTCAGCGTCGACGCGGTGCTGATCTATGCCCAGCGCGGCCATGGCCGGCGCGCCAGCCTGTACAGCGACTACACCTTCGCCGTATGGGACAACCCGCCGGACAGTCGCGAGCGCACACTGGTGCCATTTGCCAAGGCTTATTCAGGGCTGACCGATGCAGAAATGCGCCAGGTCGACAACATCGTGCGCAAGACCACCGTGGAGAAGTTCGGCCCGGTGAGCAGCGTCACGCCCACCCTGGTGTTCGAACTGGGTTTCGAAGGCATCGCCCTGTCCAATCGCCACAAGAGTGGGATCGCGGTGCGCTTTCCACGGATGTTGCGTTGGCGCCAGGACAAAACCGTCGAAGAGGCAGATACCTTGGCAACGCTTCAGGACCTGCTGAAATAGCCCCCTCTGCATGTCCGGGGTCGTCAAGTTTGCACAAACACATGTGGCGAGGGAGCTTGCTCCCGCTGGGCTGCGAAGCGGCCCCCTGGTTCTGACTGACACACCGCAGGGGGCCGCTTCGCGCCCCAGCGGGAGCAAGCTCCCTCGCCACCGAAGAGCGCTCCATCCCGGTGCACTTTTTGATGTACGCTCATCCCCGCGCACCATCGCATTCCGTCACCCGTCGCCGAAGCTTTTAAAACACTTGTTCGGCACTCTGGTTCGGAAATTGCTACCTTTATGCCGTCATACCGTTCTCGCCTTCACCGGTAACAATACTTACGCGCCACAAGCGCTCATATTGGTTTTAGGGATTGAATAATGAAAAAAGCACTGCTGACCCTTTCTGCACTGGCGTTGTGCATGGCTGCTGGCGTCGCCACGGCCAAGGAATACAAGGAACTGCGTTTTGGTGTCGACCCTTCCTACGCCCCGTTTGAGTCCAAAGCCGCCGACGGCAGCCTGGTCGGTTTCGACATCGATCTGGGCAACGCGATCTGCGCAGAGCTGAAGGTCAAATGCAAATGGGTCGAAAGTGATTTCGACGGCATGATCCCGGGCCTCAAGGCTAATAAATTCGACGGCGTGATCTCCTCCATGACCGTTACCCCGGCCCGCGAAAAAGCCATCGACTTTTCCAGCGAGCTGTTCTCCGGCCCAACGGCCTATGTCTTCAAGAAAGGCTCGGGCCTGAGCGAAGACGTTGCCTCGCTCAAAGGCAAGACCGTCGGCTACGAGCAAGGCACCATCCAGGAAGCCTACGCCAAGGCCGTGCTGGACAAGGCCGGCGTCAAGACCCAGGCCTACCAGAACCAGGACCAGGTCTACGCCGACCTGACCTCGGGTCGCCTCGACGCGGCGATCCAGGACATGCTCCAGGCCGAGCTGGGCTTCCTGAAGTCGCCAAAAGGCGAAGGTTATGAAGTCAGCAAGCCAGTGGACAGCGAATTGCTGCCCTCCAAGACCGCGATTGGTATCAAGAAAGGTAACAGTGAGCTGAAGGCACTTTTGGATAAAGGTATCAAAGCGTTACACGACGACGGCAAATACGCCGAGATCCAGAAAAAACACTTTGGCGATCTGAATCTGTACAGCGGCAAATAATGCGCTGCGCCCATCCGGTCTCGGATGGGCGCTTTTCTCCTGCCAAAGGCTTTCTTCCATGTTCGAACAACTCCTACAAAATCTGGGGCTCTCCGCCTTCAGCCTGCAGGGCTTTGGCCCGCTGCTGATGCAAGGCACCTGGATGACCATCAAGCTATCGGCCCTGTCTTTGTTGTTGAGCGTCTTGCTCGGCCTGCTGGGCGCCAGTGCCAAGCTGTCCAGCGTCAAACTGCTGCGAATCCCTGCCCAGCTCTACACCACGCTGATCCGCGGCGTGCCGGACCTGGTGCTGATGCTGCTGATCTTCTACAGCCTGCAAACCTGGCTGACCTCGCTTACCGACTTCATGGAATGGGAATACATCGAGATCGACCCATTCGGCGCCGGGGTGATCACCCTGGGCTTCATCTATGGCGCGTACTTCACCGAAACCTTTCGCGGTGCGATCCTCTCGGTCCCCCGAGGCCAGGTCGAAGCCGCCACTGCGTATGGCCTCAAGCGTGGCCAGCGCTTTCGCTTCGTGGTGTTTCCGCAAATGATGCGCTTTGCCCTGCCGGGTATCGGCAACAACTGGATGGTGATGCTCAAGGCTACCGCGCTGGTGTCGATCATCGGCCTGGCCGACCTGGTCAAGGCGGCCCAGGATGCGGGCAAGAGCACCTACCAGTTGTTCTACTTCCTGGTGCTGGCGGCGCTGATTTATCTGCTGATCACCAGCGCGTCCAATTTCATCCTGCGCTGGCTTGAACGCCGCTACGCCGCTGGAGCCCGGGAGGCGGTGCGATGATCGAACTTCTGCAAGAATACTGGCGGCCATTCCTTTACAGCGATGGTGTCAACGTCACGGGCCTGGCCATGACCCTGTGGCTGCTCAGCGCCTCGCTGCTGATCGGTTTCCTGGTATCGATCCCGCTGTCCATCGCCCGGGTTTCACCCAAGTTCTACGTCCGCTGGCCGGTGCAGTTCTACACCTACCTGTTCCGTGGCACACCGCTCTATATCCAACTGCTGATCTGCTATACCGGCATCTACAGCATCGCGGCGGTGCGCGCCCAGCCGCTGCTCGACAGTTTCTTTCGCGATGCGATGAACTGCACGATCCTGGCCTTCGCCTTGAACACCTGCGCCTACACCACGGAAATTTTCGCCGGGGCGATTCGCAGCATGAACCATGGCGAAGTCGAGGCGGCCAAGGCCTACGGCCTGACCGGTTGGAAGCTGTACACCTACGTGATCATGCCGTCGGCGCTGCGGCGCTCGCTGCCGTATTACAGCAACGAAGTCATCTTGATGCTGCACTCGACGACCGTGGCGTTCACCGCTACCGTTCCAGACGTGCTGAAAGTGGCCCGGGACGCCAACTCGGCGACGTTCCTGACGTTCCAGTCGTTCGGGATCGCCGCGTTGATCTACCTGACCGTCACCTTTGCACTGGTGGGCCTCTTCCGCCTCGCCGAACGCCGCTGGTTGGCCTTTCTCGGGCCGACTCACTAGGGCTTCCGTTCCAGGACACACACGCAAATGCGCCACCAGATCCATGACCTGCTGGCCCCGGTACCGGGGACCGCACGCAAGATCCACAGCTTCCACTTCGGCCCGGAAAAAGCCGTCGGCAAAATCTATATCCAGTCGTCCCTGCACGCCGATGAACTGCCGGGCATGCTGGTCGCCTGGCACCTCAAGCAGCGCCTGGCCGAACTCGAAGCGTCGGGCCACCTGCGCCACGAGATCGTGCTGGTGCCCGTCGCCAACCCCATCGGCCTCGAACAAGTGCTGATGGACGTGCCCCTGGGCCGCTACGAAACCGAGAGCGGGCAGAACTTCAACCGCCGCTTCGTCGACCTGAGCGAAGAGATCGGCAACGAAATCCAGGACCTGCTCACCGACGATCCGCAGCACAACCTGATGCTGATCCGCACCCGCCTGCGCGACGCCCTCGCCCGGCAGTCCCCAGGCACGCAATTGCAATCCCTGCGCCTGGCCCTGCAACGGCTGGCCTGCGACGCCGACATGGTGCTGGACCTGCATTGCGACTTCGAAGCCGTGGCCCACCTCTACACCACACCCGAAGCCTGGCCACAAGTCGAACCGCTGGCCCGCTACATCGGCGCCGAAGCCTGCCTGCTGGCGACCGATTCGGGCGGCCAGTCGTTCGATGAATGCTTCACCCTGCTCTGGTGGCAACTCAAAGAACGCTTCGGCGAACGCTTCGAGATTCCCCTGGGCAGTTTTTCGGTCACCGTGGAGTTGCGTGGCCAGGGTGATGTCAACCACGGGCTGGCGAGCCTGGACTGCCAGGCCTTGATCGAATACCTGATCCGTTTCGGCGCCATCGACGGCGAACCGATGCCCATGCCCGAGCTGCCCTACCCGGCCACGCCGCTGGCCGCTGTCGAGCCGGTGGCGACGCCCGTGGGTGGGTTGCTGGTCTACAGCGCCCTGCCCGGCGAATACCTGGAGGCAGGGCAGTTGATCGCGGAAGTCATCGATCCGGTCAACGACACCGTCACCCCCGTTCATTGCCGTAACGCCGGGCTGCTGTACGCCCGTTCGCTGCGCCGCATGGCCACGGCCGGCATGGTGATCGCCCATGTCGCCGGCACCGAAGCCTATCGCAGCGGCTACCTACTTTCGCCTTGAGGATGCATGCTCCATGTACAAACTGACCATCGAAGGCCTGCATAAAAGCTATGGCGAACATGAAGTGCTCAAGGGCGTTTCGCTCAAGGCCAAGACCGGCGACGTCATCAGCCTCATTGGCGCCAGCGGCTCAGGCAAAAGTACCTTTTTGCGCTGCATCAACTTCCTGGAACAACCCAACGACGGCGCCATGAGCCTGGACGGCCAGCCGATCCAGATGATCAAGGACCGCCACGGCATGCACGTGGCCGACGCCGACGAACTGCAACGTATCCGCACGCGCCTGGCCATGGTGTTCCAACACTTCAACCTGTGGAGCCACATGACCGTGCTGGAAAACATCACCATGGCGCCGCGCC
This sequence comes from Pseudomonas sp. NFACC51, assembly GCF_900103575.1. Taxonomy (NCBI): domain Bacteria; kingdom Pseudomonadati; phylum Pseudomonadota; class Gammaproteobacteria; order Pseudomonadales; family Pseudomonadaceae; genus Pseudomonas; species Pseudomonas sp. NFACC51. The sequence continues at coordinate 133,032 of NZ_FMXH01000005.1, forward strand.
GGGTGTTGGGCGTGAGCAAGCAGGAAGCCGACGACCGTGCGCGTCGTTATCTCGACAAGGTCGGCCTGCCGGCGCGGGTTGCCGAGCAGTACCCGGCTTTCCTCTCCGGCGGCCAGCAACAGCGCGTGGCCATTGCCCGCGCCCTGGCAATGGAGCCGGAGGTGATGCTGTTCGACGAACCCACCTCGGCCCTGGATCCGGAGCTGGTGGGTGAAGTGCTGAAGGTGATCCAGGGCCTGGCCGAAGAGGGCCGGACCATGATCATGGTGACCCACGAAATGAGCTTCGCCCGCAAGGTCTCGAACCAGGTGCTGTTCCTGCACCAGGGCCTGGTGGAAGAAGAAGGCGCACCGGAAGACGTGCTGGGCAATCCCACCAGTGAACGGCTCAAGCAGTTTCTCAGTGGCAACCTGAAATAAACTCCCTGGCAAGCCCCGTGGCGAGGGAGCTTGCTCCCGCTGGGGCGCGAAGCGGCCCCCTGCGGTGTGTCAGCCAGAACCAGAGGGCCGCTTCGCAGCCCAGCGGGAGCAAGCTCCCTCGCCACAAGAGCCTTCCGGCCAGACGATCCCCTTGGGCATAAAACCTTTCACCTCCCACCGTGGTCACTGAAGAAGGACTTTCAGGGCGCACGCGGCAGGCATGGCGACATCCAACAATTTCGCGAAACAGTGGTTCGATGCCCGCGGCTGGAAGCCGTTCGTCTTTCAGAAGCAGGTCTGGGCCGCGGTCAAGCGGGGGGAGTCCGGGCTGCTGCATGCCAGTACCGGTGCCGGCAAAACCTATGCCGTGTGGTTAGCCGCCCTCAACCGTTTCGCTCGACCGGCACCGCCGCTGGATAAACCGCGCAAACGCAAACCGCCGGCCGAACCGCTGACCGTCCTGTGGATCACGCCGATGCGCGCATTGGCGGCCGACACCGGCAAAGCCCTCGAAGCGCCCCAGGCAGACCTGCAAGTGCCCTGGAGTGTCGGCCTGCGCACCGGCGATACCAGCGCCAACGAACGCGCCCGCCAGGGCCGGCGCCTGCCAACCGCGCTGATCACCACCCCCGAAAGCCTGACCCTGATCCTCGCCCGGGCCGATGCGCATACCGCCGTCTCGACCCTGCGCATGGTCGTGGTGGATGAATGGCACGAGTTGCTCGGCAACAAACGTGGCGTGCAATTGCAACTGGCCCTGGCGCGCTTGCGGCACTGGCATCCCGAACTCATCGTCTGGGGCGTGTCCGCGACCCTGGGCAACCAGGCCCACGCCGGACAGGTATTGATCCCGCAAGGCAACGGAATCAGCGTGCAGGGAGTCGATGGCAAGGCGCTGCGGGTCGACACACTGCTACCCCCGACCCTCGAACGTTTCCCCTGGGCCGGGCACATCGGCCTGAAAATGCTGCCCCGGGTCGTGGCCGAAATCGACGCCAGCAGCAGCTGCCTGGTCTTCACCAACACCCGGGCACAGTCGGAAATCTGGTATCAGGCGCTGCTTGAGACGCGGCCCGATTGGGCCGGGTTGATCGCCCTGCACCATAGCTCGCTGTCGCGTGACACCCGGGATTGGGTGGAACAGGCATTGAAGGACGGCCAGCTCAAAGCGGTGGTCTGCACGTCCAGCCTGGACCTGGGGGTGGACTTCCTGCCAGTGGAACGGGTGCTGCAGATTGGCTCGGCCAAGGGCGTAGCCCGGCTGATGCAACGGGCCGGGCGCTCCGGCCACGCACCGGGCCGGACCTCGCGGGTGACGCTGGTGCCGACCCACAGCCTGGAATTGATCGAGGCCGCCGCCGCGCAGGACGCCGTGGCCCAACGGCGCATCGAACCGCGCGAATCGCCCCGCAAGCCGCTGGATGTCCTGGTGCAGCACTTGGTGAGCATGGCCCTGGGTGGTGGCTTCGTTCCCGCCGAATTGTTCGAGGAAGTGCGAGGTGCCTGGGCCTACCGCGACCTCAACCCGGCCGAATGGGCCTGGGCCCTGGCGTTTGTGCGTCATGGCGGCCTGTCATTGACCGCCTACCCCGATTATCGACGCGTCGAACCGGACGAACACGGGATCTGGCGAGTGCCTGACGCACGCCTGGCCCGGCGTCACCGCATGAGCATCGGCACCATCGTCAGCGATGCCAGCCTGCAATTGAAGTTCTGGAGCAAAGGCGGGGGCGGCAAGACCCTGGGCAGCGTAGAGGAAGGCTTCATCGCCCGCCTGCGCCCCGGTGACGGTTTCCTGTTCGCCGGGCGTTTGCTGGAATTGGTCCGGGTCGAGGACATGACCGCCTACGTGCGACGCAGCCAGGCCAAGAAGGCCGCTGTGCCGCGCTGGAACGGCGGGCGCATGCCGCTCTCCAGCGAATTGGCCGCCGCCGTCGTGGCCCGGTTGAGCGAAGCCGCCGCGGGCCGCTTCGAGGGCCCGGAGATGCACGCCGTGCAGCCCCTGCTCTTGACTCAACAACGCTGGTCCGGTTTGCCCACGCAGAGCACATTGCTGGCCGAAGCCCTCAAGTCCCGGGAGGGCTGGCACCTGTTCCTCTACCCGTTTGCCGGTCGCCAGGTTCATCTGGGCCTGGCCAGCCTGCTGGCCTGGCGTGTCAGCCAGCAACAGCCGCTGACGTTTTCCATTGCGGTCAACGATTACGGCCTGGAACTGCTCAGCGCCACGGCAGTGGATTGGTCGCAATACCTGACCCCGGGCCTGCTGAGCGTCGATCATCTGCTGACCGACGTACTTGCGAGCCTGAACGCCGGGGAACTGGCCCTGAGGCGCTTTCGCGAAATCGCCCGGATCGCCGGACTGGTCTTTGCCGGCTATCCCGGCGCGCCGAAAAGCACCCGGCAAGTCCAGGCGTCCAGCGGATTGTTCTTCCAGGTGTTCAAGCAATACGACGCCGACAATCTCTTGCTGGCCCAGGCCGGGGAGGAAGTCTTGCGCGAAGAATTGGATATCCGTCGACTGGAGCAGACCTTGCAACGCCTCAATACCTTGAAGCTGGACCTGCACGTGATCAAGCGCCCCACCCCGCTCGGGTTTCCGCTGCTGGTGGAGCGATTCCGGGAAAGCATGAGTTCGGAAAAGCTCGCCGACCGCATCCGGCGGATGGTCAGCGAACTGGAAAAGACTGCCGATCGCGGTGACACCTGATGCCAGCGCCTTACCCCGTCAGCCTGGCCGGCGAAGAACTCTGGTTGCTCCCGGAAAAAGCCGTGTACTGGCCCGCCCAGGAAACCCTGATGGTGGCCGATGTTCATTTCGGCAAGGCCGCCGCCTATCGCAGCCTCGGGCAACCGGTGCCCCACGGCACCACCGCCAGCAACATCGCCGTACTGGATGCATTGCTGGCCAGCCTGCCATGCCGACAGTTGATTTTTCTCGGGGATTTTCTCCACGGCCCCGGCTCTCATGCGCCCGGCACCTTGAAGGCACTTTCCGATTGGCGTGTGCGACATCCGCACCTGGCCATGACACTGATTCGTGGCAACCACGACAAACGCGCCGGTGACCCACCGCCAGCGCTGAACATTCGCGTCGTACCGGAGCCGTTGCTTCTGGGCCCTTTCGCCGTGCAACACGAGCCTGCCCCACATCCCAGCCGCCATGTGCTGGCCGGTCACGTGCACCCGGTCTACCACCTGAGCGGCAAGGGCCGGCAACGCCTTCGCCTGGCCTGCTTTCGGCTGGGCAGCGAGATCAGCCTGCTGCCGGCCTTCGGTGCGTTCACGGGCGGTTACCGGGTCGAGCAGGGCAGCGATTGCAGGATTTTTGTCATCGGCGATAACGAAATATGGCCTGTCAGTTGAAAGCTTCAAGCTTCAAGCCAAGGCTAGGTGTCTCAACTTGCAGCTCGCAACTTGCAGCTGATGTCATGCCACAGGCGCAGGAGGCGGCTCATCCGGCAGCGTAGGCTCGCCGGGTTCGGTAGGTTGTTCGTTGGGGGTGTCGGGATCAGGCTGGCCAGGGATGCCGCCCGCCGCTTCGACAGGATGGGCCAGCAATGACCAGGCCATGACGCCGATCTGATTGGGCTCAAGCCTTGCCAGTTCGGCACTGATTCGCGGATCGATCTTCATAGAGCAACTCCTGAGCGAAGGCCCGCTGCGCTGACACACAAAAACGGGCAGTACACGCAATAGAGTGTCTGCCCGCCCAGGAATTCCAACAGCTCGTCAGATTCAGGTACGCGGCAGGGTCACACCGCGCTGGCCCTGGTATTTGCCGCCACGATCCTTGTAGGACACTTCGCACTCTTCATCGGATTCCAGGAACAGCATCTGCGCCACACCTTCGTTGGCGTAGATTTTCGCCGGCAAGGTCGTGGTGTTGGAGAACTCCAGGGTCACGTGACCTTCCCACTCGGGTTCCAGCGGCGTGACGTTGACGATGATGCCGCAACGGGCGTAGGTGCTCTTGCCCAGGCAGATGGTCAGCACATTGCGCGGGATGCGGAAGTACTCGACGGTACGGGCCAGGGCGAAGGAGTTCGGCGGGATGATGCAAACGTCGCTTTTAACGTCGACGAAGCTCTTTTCGTCGAAGTTCTTCGGGTCGACGGTGGCCGAGTTGATATTGGTGAACACCTTGAATTCGTCGGCGCAGCGCACGTCGTAGCCGTAGCTGGAGACACCGAAGGAGATCAGCCGGTCGGCGCCTTCGCCACGCATCTGGCGTTCGACGAAGGGCTCGATCATGCCGTGCTCTTGCGCCATGCGGCGAATCCACTTGTCCGATTTGATGCTCATGGCGGTTTCCTGAAATAGCGAGGTGGAAAAAATACGTCCGGCATCTTACTGGGGCACGGGTCCGAGTTCAAAGCGCGGCACGCAAATCTCGCCGATCCGCCTTGATTTCCGGGTCCTGCCGGCCATCGCCCGCGCCGTCAGTCACCAAATAAGAGAAACCTTCGCAAAGACCATTGGCACATTCTGGAAAAAGGGTTAAGGTGGCGCCACTGTGCTGCTTGTGTCACTGAGAATCTCTACACGATATGTTGAATTTCGATCCAACCATCTACAAGAATTTTTCCTGCTCTTTGCACTCAGTCTCGGCCAGGGTTCTTCCTGAGTCGCAGTTATCTTTGTTCAAGGAGTTACACCATGTCTAATCGCCAAACCGGTACCGTTAAGTGGTTCAACGATGAAAAAGGCTTCGGCTTCATCACCCCACAATCCGGTGACGATCTGTTCGTTCACTTCAAAGCTATCCAATCCGACGGCTTCAAAAGCCTGAAAGAAGGCCAACAGGTTTCTTTCATCGCTACCCGCGGTCAGAAAGGCATGCAAGCTGAAGAAGTTCAAGTTATCTAACTTGTCCTTGCTTTAGTAAAAGGCCCCGCCCTCAAAAGCGGGGCTTTTTTGTGCCTGGGTGTTTTTCCCAGGGCACAAAAAAACTGTGGGAGCGAGCTTGCTCGCGATAGCGGTGGATCAGCAACATCAACGTTGGCTGACAGACCGCTATCGCGAGCAAGCTCGCTCCCACAGGTGTGTGTGGGTGAGCCCGAATTACCAGGTCACGCCAAACCCTGCCGTGTACCGCGTCTTGCTCAAGTCACTGTCTTCAGTGCCCTCGATGACATCCTTCTCAGCCTTGAGGTTGAGCGACGCCCAATCGGTGACCTTGTAGCGCAGCCCCACCTCGGCGTCGTAGGCATAATCCGCCACGTCGGACAGCGGCTTGCCCACTTCGCCATTGGTGAAGAACTCGACGCGCTTGCCAATCAGGTAGCGGTTGTAGTCCCATTTCATGGCGACGGAATAGAAGTTGTCCTTACCGCCGTCGCGGTATTCATAGTCGGTGCGGTTCAACAGCGAACCCAGCGAGAACGCGCCCAGCTCGTCATCCCAGAACTGATAACCCGGACCGGTACCCACCACGCGCTGGCGCGCCAGGTCTTCGACTTTGTCACGCTTGTAGTTCAGGCGGCCTTGCCAGAACCATTTGTCCGTCAGGAACCGGTCGAGGGAATATTCCAGGCGCCAGTTATCGGCGGAAACCACATCGTCCTGGAACTCACGGTTGTATTCACCCTCGGCGGTGTGCCGCCATCTGCCGTGGCGAGCCGAGGTCTTGAAGTCGATGTCGTAATCGTCGGTATCGTTTTCCGCACGCTGGTAATCCAGCGCGGCATCGATGTTGCCTTTCCACACCAGGTCCTCGACCACCGGCTTGGGCTTGAGGATCTGCTGGATGCTGGCCAGATCAACGGTCTTGGGCGCATCACCGTTGGCCAAGGTGACCTTGCCATCCTCGGCGGCCTGGAGCGCCTTGGCTTTCTCGCCGGTGTAGGCATCCTGCTTGACCAGCAATTGCTGGTCGCTTTCGAGGGTCTTGACCTGCTTCCAGTCGATGGGAATCGCGCCAGCGTAATCAGTCTGGATCAGCAACTTGCCGCCATCGAAAACGGTGATTTTACCGGTCAGCTTGTCACCGTTCTTCAACCAGACGGTATCGGCAAGCAAGGGCATGGAGGCGCTGGTAACAGCTAGGCACAACAGGGTTCTAGACAACATAAGCGATAATGGGCTCAAGTTTTCAGTGAAAAGGCGGCATTATCCCCCAGGATGACACCTCAGCAAGGACTGACCCATGTAGGGCGGATGAGTTCATTTCTCAACCCGCCTCGTAGGAATTAATCTACAGACGGACACCTCATTCAGGAACCTTTACGTGACTGACACCCCAACGGACACCGAGAACGCCGCCCAGATCCGCCGCACGACCCTTTACCTGACCCTGGCACAAGTGCCGGCGGGCAAGGTCGTCACCTATGGCCAACTGGCTGAAATGGCCGGCCTGGGCCGCGCGGCGCGCTGGGTCGGGCGGACGCTCAGCCAGTTGCCGAACGACACGAAGCTGCCCTGGCATCGGGTATTGGGTGCCGGCGGTCGGATCAGCCTACCGGCGGGCAGCGCCTCAGGGGATGAACAGCGCGCACGCCTGCGCATGGAAGGCATCAGTGTCCTGAACAATCGTGTTGATATTCAGCGCCATGGCTGGCGCCCGGTAGAGCACAGCGGTTAGAGTGCGCGCTTTGTTTTCGCAATTTTTGAGGCAGACTCCAGCCCATGCCCCGTAAAACCTGGCGCGCCGCCCTCGCCGCCTATGCCAGTCCCTCGACGCTCGTGCTGTTGCTGCTTGGCTTCGCCGCCGGCTTGCCGTACATGCTAGTGTTTTCCACACTTTCGGTCTGGTTGCGCGAAGCCGGTGTGGCCCGCGAAACCATCGGCTACGCGAGCCTGATCGGCCTGGCGTATGCCTTTAAATGGGTCTGGTCGCCGCTGCTCGACCAATGGCGCCTGCCGTTGCTGGGTAAACTCGGGCGTCGGCGTTCATGGCTGGTGCTCTCCCAAGGCCTGGTAATCCTCGGCCTGATCGGCATGGGGTTCTGCGACCCACAGAAACACCTGTCATGGTTGATCGCCATCGCCGTCATCGTGGCCTTCGCCTCTGCAACGCAGGACATCGCCGTCGACGCCTATCGCCTGGAGATCGCCGACGACACCCGCCAGGCCGCCCTCGCCGCCAGCTACATGTCCGGCTACCGCATCGCGGCACTGCTGGCCACTGCTGGCGCGCTGTTTTTCGCCGAAGGGTTTGGCTCCACTGGCTTCAGCTACAAACACTCGGCCTGGGCCGGCACTTACCTGCTGTTCGGCGTATTGATGGTCCCGGCGTTGCTTACCTCGCTGTTCATGCGCGAACCGCCGGTGCCTCTGCGCACCCAACTGCAGGCCGGACGCTACTCGTTCGCCCATCAACTGGCGTCGGTGTTCGTACTGATCGTGCTGCTGGTGTCTGTCCCGGCGATGTTCACCCAGCTCTACAACACCGACTTCGCCAGCGTGCTGTTCGAGGGCGTCAGCCTGCTTGACCTGCTGCTCGAAGACCGCGCGTTCCTGCGGGCCATCCTCTATATCATCCTGACCGCCCTGTGCCTGTCGGCCGTGGGCCGCCGCGGATTAGCGCCGGTGCTGACGCCGGTAAACGATTTCATTCTGCGTTACCGCTGGCAGGCCCTGCTGCTGCTCGGACTGATCGCAACCTATCGCATGTCTGACACCGTCATGGGTGTCATGGCCAACGTGTTCTACATCGACCAAGGGTTCACCAAGGACCAGATCGCCAGCGTCAGCAAAATTTTCGGGCTGATCATGACCCTCGTCGGCGCCGGCATGGGCGGCCTGCTGATCGTACGTTTCGGCATCCTGCCCATCCTGTTCATCGGCGGTGTCGCCTCGGCGGGCACCAACATCCTCTTCCTGATGCTCACCGACATGGGCGCCAACCTGAAGATGCTGATTGTCACTATCTCCCTGGACAACTTCAGCTCCGGCCTGGCCACTTCGGCGTTCGTCGCCTACCTGTCGAGCCTGACCAACCTGAAATTCTCCGCCACCCAATACGCCCTGCTCAGCTCGATCATGCTGTTGCTGCCGCGCCTGATCGGTGGTTATTCAGGGGTGATGGTGGAGAAGTTCGGCTATCACAATTTCTTCCTGATCACCGCGTTGCTGGGCGTTCCGACCCTGCTGCTGATCGCCTTGCACTGGTTCCAGGAGAACCGTCGCCAGGGCTCGACGCCCACCGCCGAACCGACGCCTACCCGACCTGCGGAAGAGTCGTAGGAAACGTCAGAAAACGCCGGGGAAACCGGCGTTCGCATCGGGCGACCGGCCACGCGCCTGTACGCCAGGGCATCTCGCCCGTACAATGCCCCGTCACTTCTCGTCATCAGCAACCGACAACGGCCAACCATGCGCACCAGTCAATATTTGCTCGCCACACAGAAAGAAACGCCTTCCGACGCCGTCGTGATCAGCCATCAGTTGATGCTGCGTGCCGGCATGATCCGCAAACTCGCCTCGGGCCTGTACACCTGGCTGCCAATGGGCCTGCGGGTCATGCGCAAGGTTGAAGCCATCGTTCGCGAAGAGATGGACGCTGCCGGCTCCCTGGAAGTGTTGATGCCGGGCACCCAACCGGCCGAGCTGTGGCAGGAATCGGGGCGCTGGGAAGAATACGGCCCTGAGCTGCTGCGCATCAAAGACCGTCACGGTCGCGACTTCTGTGCAGGCCCGACTCACGAAGAAGTGATCACCGACCTGATGCGCAACGAGTTGAGCAGCTACAAGCAACTGCCGATCAACCTGTATCAGATCCAGACCAAATTCCGTGACGAAATCCGTCCACGCTTCGGCCTGATGCGCGGTCGCGAATTCATCATGAAGGACGCCTACTCGTTCCATACCGACCTGGCCTCGCTGCAAGTCACCTACGACCGCATGCACCAGGCATATTGCAACGTATTCACCCGCCTGGGCCTGAAATTCCGTCCGGTTGAAGCCGACAACGGCTCCATCGGCGGTGCCGGCTCCCACGAGTTCCACGTACTGGCCGAGTCCGGCGAAGACGACATCGTCTTCAGCAATGGCTCCGACTACGCCGCCAACATCGAGAAAGCCGAAGCCGTGCCACGGGAAACCTCCCGCGCCGCGCCGACCGAAGAGCTGCGCCTGGTGGACACGCCGAACGCCAAGACCATTGCCCAACTGGTGGAAGGCTACGACCTGCCAATTGAACGCACCATCAAGACCCTGATCGTGCGGGCCGAAGAGGAAGGCAAGCTGATTGCCCTGATCGTCCGTGGCGACCACGAGCTGAACGAAATCAAGGCCGCCAACCAGCCAGGCGTCGCCAGCCCGCTGGTCATGGCCACCGAAGCCGATCTGCGCGACGCCATTGGCGCCGGCGCCGGCTCCCTCGGCCCATTGAACCTGCCACTGCCGATCATCATCGACCGTTCGGTGGCATTGATGAGCGACTTCGCCATCGGCGCCAACATCGACGACAAACACTACTTCGGCGTGAACTGGGAACGCGACCTGCCGGTTCCTACCATCGCGGACCTGCGCAACGTCGTGGCCGGCGACCCGAGCCCGGACGGCAAGGGCACCCTGGAAATCAAGCGCGGTATCGAAGTCGGGCACATCTTCCAGCTGGGCAACAAGTACAGCAAGGCGATGAAGTGCGAAGTACTGGGCGAGAACGGCAAGCCGGTCACCCTGGAAATGGGTTGCTACGGCATCGGTGTTTCCCGCGTGGTGGCTGCCGCCATCGAGCAGAACAACGACGAGAAAGGCATCATCTGGAGCGACACGCTGGCGCCTTTCCAGATTGCCCTGGTGCCGCTGCGCTATGAAACCGACCTGGTGCGCGAAGCCACCGACAAGCTCTACGCCGAACTGACGGCCGCCGGCTTTGAAGTGCTGCTGGACGACCGCGACAAGAAAACCAGCCCCGGCATCAAGTTCGCGGACATGGAACTGATCGGCATCCCCCACCGGATCGTCGTCAGTGACCGTGGCCTGGCCGAAGGCAACCTGGAATACAAGAGCCGCACCGAAGCCGAGCCGCAAGCGCTGCCGGTCGCCGACGTGCTGTCGTTCCTCCAGGCCCGTATCCGCCGCTGACACCAGATAGAGACGTCATGTTCAAGCGAAACACCTTAGGCCTCGGTGGCGCCGCCCTGTGCGGCGCCCTGCTGGTCAGCGGCTGTGCCAACCAAATGTCGCAACGCAGCGAGCACGAAGAGCGGATCGAGCGCAAATTGCTCGACCACAGCCTGCTAATCGACGTGGGCGAACCCAAGGTGCTCGACCTGCCGCAGCGTCGGGTGCGCATCAATGAGCAGAAGACCTTCGAAGTCACCGAGTTCGAGGTCACTCGTCATTACGATCGCTACACGCCGTACCAACCCTGGCGGGAGATCTACGAGATTCCCCTGGGCGCGGTGGCCGTGGTGGCCGGCGTCGGTGCGAACGTGGTCAATGTGTTCGCCCTTGGCAACCTGCCGGACTCGGCGACCCGTGACTGGATCAGCTATGGCTTCGCCGGGCTCAACCCGTTCATGAACGTCCCCTCCCATGGCCGCGCCCAGCAGAACCTGGCGGGCATCGACGAAGTCCAGCGCGACAAGCGTACGGAACACTCGAGCCTGCCTTGGAGCGAACGCCCGGTGGAGGTCAAGGCCGCCCGGCAAACCTTCGAGCTGAGCACCGACCGTAACGGCGTGCTGCGCCTGAACCTGCTGGAAAGCCCGTTCGCCGAGCAGGACCTGAGCCAATTCGGCAAATTGCAGATCAGCGTGACGGATGCCCAGGACGAAGTGCACACCGATTCATCCCTGAGCATCAGCAGCACCCTGCGCAGCAAGCTGCTGGAAGCCCACGCGTTGATCTACGACGACCTGGAAGATGACGAGGTGAGCCAATGGGTGCATCGAGTCAAGCGCCTGTCGGAGCTGGGGCTTGAAGAAGAGGCCAGCGAACTGGAACAGAGCCTGATCGAACTGACCCGCAATGATCCGGAGTTGCAAACCGAGTTTTTGAAAGCACTGACCAAGGATGGTGGGCGGTTGGTGGCGGATCCAGGCGCCAACTGAGTCCAGCTTGGATTGGTCAACCTCTCTTGTGGCGAGGGAGCTTGCTCCCGCTGGGCTGCGCAGCAGACCCAATAGCGGTTGACTCAATGAACCTGACACACCGAGGCGGCAGATTCAAGGGCCGCTTCGCAGCCCAGCGGGAGCAAGCTCCCTCGCCACAAGAGCAAGGCAAGGCAAGGCAAGGAATTCAGCCAACCGACAGCCTCACCGCTCAAACAACTCCAACTGCTCAAACCCACCGCGCAAATCCTCCAGCCGCACCCCGATCCCCAATAACCGCACCGGCTTGCCGCCCCGGTTGAACGCCTGGGTCAACAGCAACTGGTAGCTGCCCAGGTCCCGCCCTGCCCCGGCCTGTTCCAGTGTGGTCTGGGTGAAGTCGTGGAATTTCACTTTGACGAACGGCTTGCCCGGTCGATAACTGCTGTCGATCCGCGCCATGCGTCCGCTGAGGGCTTCCATCAGTTCCGGCAGTTTGTCGAGGCAACTCACCAGGTCAGGCAGGTCTACATCGTAAGTATTTTCCACACTGATGGACTGCCGTCGGCTGTCGTTGTGCACCAGCCGCTCATCGATCCCACGAGCCAGGCTCCAGAGCCGCTCACCGAAACTGCCGAATTCGCGCACCAGCGCCAACTTGTCCCATTGGCGCAACTGCAGGCAATCGACGATGCCAAGCCGGTTCAGCTTATCGGCGGTGACCTTTCCAACACCGTGAAGCTTGCTGACCGGCAGGGCCGAGACAAAATCCTCGACTTGGTCGGGGGTGATGACGAACAACCCGTTGGGCTTCTTCCAGTCGCTGGCGATCTTGGCCAGGAACTTGTTCGGCGCGACGCCTGCCGACACCGTGATGTGCAACTGGTTGGAAACCCGCCGGCGAATGTCCTGGGCGATGCGCGTGGCGCTGCCACCGAAATGGGCGCTGGCGGAGACGTCCAGGTAGGCCTCGTCCAGCGACAGCGGCTCGATCAGGTCAGTGTAATCGCTGAAAATCGTATGAATTTCCTTCGACGCTTCCCGATAGGCATCCATTCGTGGCTTGACGATGGTGAGGTCCGGGCAAAGCTTCAAGGCGTGGCCGGAGGACATGGCCGAGCGCACCCCATAGGCCCGCGCTTCGTAGTTACAGGTGGCAATCACGCCCCGCCGATCCGCCGAGCCTCCCACCGCCAAGGGCTTGCCGGCCAGCCGCGGGTCATCGCGCATTTCGATAGCGGCATAGAAACAGTCACAGTCGACATGAATGATCTTACGTTGCGTCATAAATAAAGAAGCAGAGTATGCGACGAATCGGGCCACCAGTATCGCACCGACACCTGTATATAGCACCAGTAGTTTGAAAGATCCTTCGTTGAGAGCCGAAAGTGCCCACACAAATTTACTTCATCAATCGCAACCAAGCCTCCAATAGAGCTCAGCCCTTGCCGGGCCTGCGTCACAGCGCTGTCACAATGCCTTTCTCCAAGGCTAACCGCTTGAAGCGGAACAGTTTTTTGTAAGGCCAGGGTTGACAGCAGCGCGATCCTCTGTAGAATGCCGCCACACAGACGCGGGATGGAGCAGTCTGGTAGCTCGTCGGGCTCATAACCCGAAGGTCGTCGGTTCAAATCCGGCTCCCGCAACCAAACATCAAGAAAGGCTACTCGAAAGAGTGGCCTTTTTTGTGCGTGTCCATTTTTGACTGCCTGGTCAGAGAGTCGCCGCCTGCATGCAACAGTTGTAGGACAATTTCCTTTAAATTCCGAGTATTTAGGAAGACAAGGGCGGATCGAGCGTTTATTTGAGCCCATTACCTTTTAACGGTTGACACTCGGGCGTTCGCCTGTAGAATGCCGCCACACAGACGCGGGATGGAGCAGTCTGGTAGCTCGTCGGGCTCATAACCCGAAGGTCGTCGGTTCAAATCCGGCTCCCGCAACCAAACATCAAGAAAGGCTGCTCGAAAGAGTGGCCTTTTTTGTGCCTGGCAGAAAAAGCTCTACATTACAAATATTTTGTAATTATTTTCCTTCGCGGGGATTGGTAACTTGGCTGGATACCCCCATCCTGTCGCGCATAGCTCAAGAGGTGATTGATGCGCGCCCACTCGTCTGACCCGCAAGACCCTGTTACTGCAACACAACCGATCAAAGCCGAACGATTGCGCTGGCTGGATCGGATCAGTCAATACCGTCAGCCTATTGGTCTCGCGGTCACGTTGCTACTGTTTGCGATTGCCTTGATTGCCTGTCGCCACTTGCTGAGCGAGCTCGATCTTTACGCCCTGCACGATTCAATTCTGGAAGTGCCACGACCGGCCCTGCTGGGCGCGATCGCCGCCACGGTAGCCGGCTTCATCATTCTTTTGGGCTACGAATGGTCCGCCAGCCGTTATGCCGGGGTGACACTGCCGCCACAAACCATGGTCCTGGGTGGGTTCACCGCGTTCGCCATCGGCAATGCCATTGGCCTGTCACTGCTGTCGGGCGGCTCTGTTCGCTACCGTCTGTACGCGCGTCATGGCCTGGGGGCCTCGGATGTCGCCCACATGACGCTGTTCGCCAGCCTGTCCCTGGGCTGCGCGTTGCCGCCGTTGGCGGCCCTGGCGACGCTCAGCAACCTGCCCGCCGCGTCCGCCGCGCTGCACCTGCCTGCGACTTTGCTGGGGGCCATTTCCGTGGCGGTGCTGCTGCTCACCAGCGTGTTGGCCATCGGCATTTACCGCAGACGCCTGCCGGAACAGCCTCATCGTGACAGCCTGCTGGTAAAAGCCGGGCGCCGCACACTGCGCCTGCCGGGCCGACGCCTGACCTTCCTGCAACTGGTGATCACCGCGCTGGATGTCGCCGCCGCCGCCACCGTGTTGTATCTGTTGCTGCCCGAAGCGCCGCCGTTTGGCGCCTTCCTGCTGGTGTACCTGCTGGCGTTGGCTGCCGGGGTGCTCAGCCATGTACCGGGCGGTGTCGGCGTGTTCGAAGCGATCCTGCTGGCCGCGTTCGCCGACAAACTCGGGGCCGCGCCACTGGCCGCCGCGCTGTTGCTGTATCGCTTGATCTATGTGCTGTTGCCGATGCTGGTGGCCTGCGTACTGTTGCTGATCAACGAAGCGCAACGGCTGTTCCAGACGCGCCAGAGCCTGCGGGCGGCATCGGGTTTCGCTGCGCCGATCCTGGCGGTGCTGGTGTTTCTTTCGGGCGTGGTGCTGCTGTTTTCCGGGGTGACACCGGAAATCGACACCCGCCTGGAGCACATCGGCTTCCTGATCCCTCATCGACTGGTCGACGCTTCGCACTTCGGCGCCAGCCTGGTGGGCGTGTTGTGCCTGTTGCTCGCCCAAGGCTTGCGCCGTCGCCTGTCAGCCGCCTGGATGCTGACCACGGTCTTGCTCCTGGTGGGCGCCCTGCTCTCGCTGCTCAAGGGCTTCGACTGGGAAGAAGCCACGTTACTGACCCTGACGGCCGCCCTGCTGGCGGTGTTCCGGCGTTCCTTTTATCGTCCCAGCCGCCTGACTGAACTGCCCTTTTCCCCACTGTTCCTGATCGCCAGTATCTGCGTGCTGGGCGCGTCGATCTGGCTGCTGCTGTTTGCTTACCAGGATGTGCCCTACAGCCATCAACTCTGGTGGCAGTTCACGCTTGATGCCGACGCCCCTCGCGGCCTGCGCTCCCTGCTGGGGGCCGCGGTGTTGCTGGTGGTGGTGTCCCTGACCTGGTTGCTGCGCACCGCACGACCGGTGATCCATTTGCCGACGACAGAAGAACTGGAGCGGGCCAAGACGATTCTCATGACCTCCTCGCAACCTGATGGCGGACTGGCCCTGACCGGCGACAAGGCCTTGCTGTTTCACCCCAACGACGAAGCGTTCCTGATGTATGCCCGCCGTGGTCGCAGCCTGGTGGCGTTGTACGATCCGATCGGTCCTACCCAGCAACGGGCTGAAATGATCTGGCAGTTCCGCGACCTGTGTGACATCCACCACGCCCGCCCCGTGTTCTATCAGGTACGTGCCGAGAACCTGCCGTACTACATGGACATCGGCCTGACAGCCATCAAGCTGGGCGAGGAAGCACGGGTCGACCTCAAGCGTTTCGATCTCGAAGCCAAGGGCAAAGAGATGAAGGATTTGCGCTACACCTGGAACCGCGGCACCCGTGACGGCCTGTCGCTGGAGATCCACGAACCGGGCCAGGCGCCGATGGATGAGCTCAAGGTCATTTCAGATGCCTGGCTGACCGGCAAGAACGTGCGTGAGAAAGGTTTCTCCCTGGGCCGTTTCAGTGATGACTACCTCAAGCATTTCCGCATCGCCGTGATTCGTTTCGAGGGCCGGCCGGTGGCGTTCGCCAACCTGCTGGAAACCCACAGCCACGAACTGGCCAGCCTCGACCTGATGCGCGCCCACCCCGAGGCCCCGAAACTGACCATGGAATTCATGATGGTCGGTCTCATCCAGCATTATAAAAATCATGACTACGCCCGCTTCAGCCTCGGCATGGTCCCGCTGTCAGGCCTGCAACCGCGTCGCGGCGCACCATTGACCCAACGCCTGGGTTCGATGGTGTTCCGCCGTGGCGAGCAGCTCTATAACTTCCAGGGGCTGCGCCGCTTCAAAGACAAATTCCAGCCTGACTGGGAACCTCGCTACATGGCCGTGCCCGCCGGACTCGATCCGCTGGTGGCGCTGGCTGATACCGCCGCCCTGATTGCAGGCGGCCTGACTGGATTGGTGAAACGCTGATGATGCAACGCTCCTGGCGATACGTAGTGGCCGCCCTGCTGGTGCTGGCGGTGATTCTCGGTGGTGGTTACTGGTACTGGAACCGCCCGGCCCCGCAACCGACCCTGGAACAACTGGCGCCCACCGATGGCGTCGCGATGACTCGGGTCATCCCCGGCACCAAGCCGCGCGCCCAGGTGCTGGTGGCGGTCAATGAAGACCAGAAGCTCAGCGACACGCAGTTGACGACCCTCAGCCGCAGCGGCTCGGCACAGATCGTCCAGGTGATCCTGCCCAAGGACTGCCTGTTGCAAGGTCGCGCCCTGCAGACGGGTCTGCGGCAGCTCCAAGGGCCAGCCACGCTGGTCAGCGGCATCGGCCCTGGCGCTGTGCTGGCCTGGCGCTGGCTGGCCGAGCAGAAGGATGACAAGGCCAAGGCCGTGTCGGTGGACCTGGCCCTGGAAAAACCCGGCTGCACACACTTGCTGCCCAAAAGCGCAGCCCACGGCCACTGGCTGGTGGCCTGGAACGATAATCCCGACGACACCAGCGCCGGCTTCGTACGCGATCAGTCGAATGCCGAGACCAGCATCAGCGACTACGACATCAATCTGCCACAAGTCCTGAACAACGAACTGCGCAAGATCCTGGTCGGCACCGACAAGGCCAAGGGCGGCCTGAGCATCCCGGTGGTGGAAGTCCCAGCCAGCCAGACGCGGGATACCGTGACCCTGTTTCTCTCCGGAGACGGCGGCTGGCGTGACCTGGACCGCGACGTGGCCGATGAAATGGCCAAGATTGGCTACCCAGTGGTCGGTATCGACACCCTGCGCTACTACTGGCAGCACAAGAGCCCGGAGCAAAGCGCGGCGGATCTGACCGAACTGATGCAGCACTACCGTCAGGTCTGGGGCACCAAGCGCTTCATCCTGACCGGCTACTCCTTCGGTGCCGACGTGTTGCCAGCCATCTACAATCGCCTGCCAGCCACCGAACAACAGCGGGTCGATGCGATCATCCTGCTGGCTTTCGCCCGCACCGGCAGCTTCGAGATCGAAGTCGAAGGCTGGCTCGGCAACGCCGGCACCGAAGCCGCCACCGGCCCGGAAATGGCCAAGCTGCCAGCCGAGAAAGTGGTGTGCATCTACGGCGGTGAAGAAGCCGACGAAAGCGGCTGCACCGACAAGACTGCCGTGGGTGAAGCCATCAAGCTGCCCGGCGGCCATCACTTCGACGAAAACTACCCGGCCCTGGCCAAGCGCTTGATCGATGAGATCAACGAGCGGCAGAACAAGGTCGCCGAACAGTAAGTCGACACACGCCTGACAAAAAGCCCCGGCAGCCTCAAGGTTGCCGGGGCTTTTTTGTGCTCGACTGCCCCATCTCTATGGGAGCTATTACCGTTCATTCAAGAAAAATGATGGACCCGTGGCGAGGGAGCTTGCTCCCGCTCGACTGCGAAGCAGTCGAAAACCGGCGGGTGCGGTGTGCCTGACTCCCCGCATTTGGCAGGTTTTGGCGCCGCTTCGCGGCCCAGCGGGAGCAAGCTCCCTCGCCACGGGCTTGTCGATTGCCTTAAGTGGACAGCATTACCTTGGCATCAGCTTTTGTGTCGCCTACAAAAAAGCCCCCGCCGCCGCAAGGCAACGAGGGCTTTTGTTTTCCTGATGCTACATCTCCACCTGCGTCCCCAGTTCAATCACCCGGTTCAACGGCAGATTGAAGAAGCGCAGATTGCCGTTGGCGTTCTTCAACATGAAGGCGAACAACGCCTCGCGCCAGCGGGCCATGCCTTCGAGTTTCGACGCGATGACCGTTTCGCGGCTGAGGAAGTAAGTGGTACGCATCGGGCTGAAGTCCAGGTCATCCAAATGGCAGAGCTTGAGCGCCAGCGGGACGTCCGGCTCGTCGGTAAAACCAAAGTGCAGGATCACCCGGAAGAACCCTTCGCCATAGGCATCGACCTCGAAACGCCGCTGCGGCGGCACCCGGGGAATGTCTTCGTACACCACTGTCAGCAGCACCACCTGCTCATGCAGCACCTGGTTGTGCAATAGATTGTGCAATAGGGCGTGAGGCACAGCGTCCGAACGCGCGGTCAGGAATACCGCGGTGCCCTGGACGCGATGAGGGGGTTGTACGCGGATGCTGCTGATGAAGATCGGCAGAGGCAGCGCCCCTTCATCCAGGCGCTCCACCAGCAATTGTTTGCCGCGCTTCCACGTGGTCATCAGCACGAACAAGGCAATACCGGCGATGACCGGGAACGCACCGCCCTGGATGATTTTCGGCACGTTGGCGGCGAAGTACAGGCCGTCCACCAAAAGGAAACCGAGGAGCAACGGAACAGCCAGCAGCGGCGGCCACTTCCACAACAGCAGTATCACGGCGGACACCAGGATCGTGGTCATCAGCATGGTACCGGTCACCGCCACGCCATAGGCCGAAGCCAACGCGCCGGAAGATTCGAACCCCAGCACCAGCAGTACCACGCCGACCATCAGCGACCAGTTCACCGCACCGATATAGATCTGGCCCTGCTCGGCGCTGGAGGTGTGCTGGATGTACATGCGCGGGATGTAACCGAGCTGGATCGCCTGGCGCGTCAGGGAGAACGCCCCGGAAATCACCGCTTGCGAAGCGATCACCGTGGCCAGGGTCGACAGGCCCACCAGCGGGATCAGCGCCCAGCTCGGTGCCAGCAGATAGAACGGGTTGCGCGCCGCCTCCGGGTCGCCCAGCAACAACGCACCCTGACCGAAATAGTTGAGCACCAGCGCCGGCAACACCAGGATGAACCAGGCGCGAGCGATCGGCTTGCGGCCAAAGTGGCCCATGTCGGCGTACAACGCTTCGGCACCGGTCAGCGCCAGCACCACGGCGCCGAGGATCGCCACGCCCATGCCCGAATGGACGACGAAGAAACGCACGGCCCAGACAGGGTTCAACGCCTGCAACACTTCCGGGTGTTGGCTGATGCCGTAGACACCGAGGGCGCCGAGCACCAGGAACCAGGTGACCATGATCGGGCCGAACAGGATGCCGATCCGTGCAGTACCGTGGCGCTGGATGATAAAGAGCCCTACCAGCACGACCAAGGACAGTGGCACGACCCAATGATCGATGCCCTCGAACGCCAGGCCAACACCTTCGATCGCCGAAAGCACGGAAATCGCTGGCGTGATCATGCTGTCGCCGTAGAACAACGCCGCCCCGATCAAGCCGCAGACCACCAGCAATTTGCGCAACCTCGCCCGTCCCGCCGCTGCCCGCCGCGCCAGGGCGGTAAGCGCCATGATCCCGCCCTCGCCCTGGTTGTCGGCGCGCAGGACGAACATCATGTACTTGATCGACACAACCCAGATCAGCGACCAGAAAATCAGTGACAGAATCCCCAGCACCCCGTCGTGATTGACGGGCACGCCATAGCCACCGGAAAACACTTCCTTGAGGGTGTACAACGGGCTCGTGCCGATGTCGCCATAAACCACTCCGACCGCCGCGACCAGCATGCTCACCGGCTTCGCTGCCGAATGCTCGGCACCCGCCGCCTGACTACTTGCATGACCCATCCAACACTCCTGATTGCCCAGACCTGTCTGCTTCAACGAAGCACTATGCTGTGTGATGCAGCATGCGCTGTTTTTTACATGTCGTTACAGATGTTTTATTGACTGTAAAAACCGAAGAAACGCAAAGGCGCGAAGCATAGCGCAGCACTCGTCGTATTTCCCGGTATAAAGCTGGTCAAGTGCGTCGACCATGGATAGAATTGCGCACTTTTTGATCAGAGGCGCGCCAGGCGCCCTGTCTCGGCAAGAGACGATCCCCCCTACACCGAGGTTAGACATGTCCACCACTACCGCGCCCGCCAATCCGAAGGTTGGCTTCGTATCCCTGGGTTGCCCGAAGGCTCTGGTCGACTCCGAGCGCATCCTGACCCAACTGCGCATGGAAGGCTATGACGTTGTGTCCACCTACCAGGACGCCGACGTGGTGGTGGTCAACACCTGCGGCTTCATCGACTCGGCCAAGGCCGAATCCCTGGAAGTGATCGGCGAAGCCATCAAGGAAAACGGCAAGGTCATCGTCACCGGCTGCATGGGCGTGGAAGAAGGCAATATCCGCAGTGTGCACCCGAGCGTGTTGGCCGTGACCGGTCCGCAGCAGTACGAGCAGGTGGTCAACGCCGTGCACGACGCAGTGCCGCCACGCCAGGACCATAACCCGCTGATCGACCTGGTGCCGCCACAAGGCATCAAGCTGACCCCGCGCCACTACGCTTACCTGAAGATTTCCGAAGGCTGCAACCACAGTTGCAGCTTCTGCATCATCCCGTCGATGCGCGGCAAACTGGTGAGCCGTCCGGTGGGCGATGTGCTCGACGAGGCCCAGCGCCTGGTCAAGGCTGGCGTCAAAGAGCTGCTGGTGATTTCCCAGGACACCAGCGCCTACGGCGTCGACGTGAAATACCGCACCGGCTTCTGGAACGGCGCGCCGGTGAAAACCCGCATGACCGAACTGTGCGAAGCCCTCAGCACCCTAGGTGTCTGGGTCCGCCTGCATTACGTTTATCCGTATCCGCATGTCGACGAACTGATCCCGCTGATGGCCGCCGGCAAGATCCTGCCGTACCTGGACATCCCGTTCCAGCACGCCAGCCCGAAAGTCCTCAAGGCCATGAAGCGCCCGGCTTTCGAAGACAAGACCCTGGCCCGCATCAAGAACTGGCGCGAAATCTGCCCGGACCTGATCATCCGCTCGACCTTCATCGTCGGCTTTCCCGGCGAGACCGAAGAAGACTTCCAGTACCTGCTGGACTGGCTGACCGAAGCCCAGCTCGACCGCGTCGGCTGCTTCCAGTATTCCCCCGTCGAAGGCGCACCGGCCAACGACCTGGACCTGGACGTGGTGCCGGACGACGTCAAGCAGGACCGTTGGGAACGCTTCATGGCGCACCAACAGGCCATCAGCTCGGCGCGCCTGCAAATGCGCATCGGCCGTGAAATCGAAGTGCTGGTAGATGAAGTGGACGAACAAGGCGCCGTGGGCCGCTGCTTCTTCGACGCCCCGGAAATCGACGGCAACGTCTTCATCGACAATGGCAGCAACCTCAAGCCGGGCGACAAAGTCTGGTGCAAGGTGACTGATGCCGACGAGTACGATTTGTGGGCTGAGCAGATCGGTTGATCCAGGCTTCTTGGGCTCAAGCCGAGCCGGCTTTTGTGGCGAGGGAGCTTGCTCCCGCTCGATTGCGCAGCAATCGCAAAAAACCGGGGGCCGCTGCGCTGCCCAGCGGGAGCAAGCTCCCTCGCCACAGGTTCTGTGCCTCCAGCCATTGCTCGGCCACCTCGAAAAAACTGAAAAGCCCTGCCCTTGCGACAAGATGCGGGGCTTTTTTACGGCTATCGTATGGAGAAACACCGAACATCCAGCACAAGGAACAGGCGGGCATGCGTCAGCATTCGGTCATCCACACACCGAAACCGAGCGACTACCAGGAACTGACCCAGGTGTGGGAGGCATCGGTACGAGCCACCCACGACTTCCTGCCGGACAGCTACATCGAGCTGCTGAAAAACCTGGTGCTCACCCGTTACCTGGATGCGGTGATGCTCATTTGCACCCGGGACTCGCGCCAGCGGATCACCGGTTTCGCCGGCGTCGCGGCCGGCAAGATCGAGATGCTCTTCATCGACCCGCAACACCGTGGCCAGGGCCTGGGCAAGCAACTGCTGCACTACGCCATGGAACAGCTGAACGCCGATCAACTGGACGTCAACGAGCAGAACCCGCAAGCCCTGGGCTTTTACCTCAAGCAAGGCTTCGAAGTGGTCGGGCGCTCGGCGAAAGATGGCATGAACCAACCCTACCCGCTGTTGCACATGCGCTACAAGCAGCCCGACCTGAAGGCTGGACGCGGCTAAAAACGGCATGAGGCAAATGGACCCGCGATTAACCGGCGCCAGGCAGGTACAATGCCCACCCTCTTTTTGTTACGGCCCTGTCATGACTGACCCGATTCGTCTCTCCAAACGCCTCATCGAACTCGTCGGCTGTTCCCGTCGGGAGGCTGAGCTGTTCATCGAGGGCGGCTGGGTCACCGTGGATGGCGAAGTGATCGACGAGCCGCAATTCAAGGTCACCACCCAGAAAGTTGAACTCGACCCCGAGGCCAAGGCCACCGCGCCGGAACCGGTGACTCTTCTGCTGAACGCCCCGGTGGGCATGGATGTGGACACCGCGATGGCCTCCCTCGGGCCACAGACCCTGAGCGAGGAACACCGCTTCGGCAAGCGGCCGCTCAAGGGCCACTTCCTGCGCCTGACCGCCAGCGCCGACCTGCAGGCCAATGCCAGTGGGCTGCTGGTGTTTACCCAGGACTGGAAGATCCTGCGCAAACTCACCGCCGATGCCGCCAAGATCGAACAGGAATACGTGGTGGAAGTCGAAGGCGAGATGGTCGCCCATGGCCTCAATCGCTTGAACCATGGACTGACCTACAAGGGCAAGGAGCTGCCAGCGGTCAAGGCCAGCTGGCAAAACGAGAACCGCTTGCGCTTTGCCATGAAAAACCCGCAACCGGGTGTGATTGCACTGTTCTGCCAGGCGGTCGGCCTCAAGGTGATCGCCATCCGCCGCATTCGCATCGGCGGCGTGTCCATCGGCAAGGTGCCGCTGGGCCAGTGGCGCTACCTGGCTACCAAAGAGAAATTCTAATTTTCCGGCGCCGCACCGAGCTGGGGCGCCCACTGTCGATTGATCAGGATTGCACACATGGTTCACAACGACGTATTGCGCAGCGTGCGCTACATGCTCGACATCAGCGACAAGAAAGTCATCGAGATCATCAAGCTGGGCGGCCTGGACGTGTCCCTGGCTGACCTGGCGGGCTACCTCAAGAAAGACGAGGAAGAAGGCTTCGTGTTTTGCCCCGATGACGTCATGGCACACTTTCTCGACGGCCTGGTGATCTTCAAGCGCGGCAAGGACGAAAGCCGTCCGCCGCAACCGATCGAAATCCCGGTGACCAACAACATCATCCTCAAGAAGCTGCGGGTGGCCTTCGAGCTGAAGGAAGACGACATGCACGCCATCCTCAAGGCCGCCGAGTTCCCGGTGTCCAAGCCGGAACTGAGCGCGCTGTTCCGCAAGTTCGGCCATACCAACTACCGCCCATGTGGCGACCAGTTGCTGCGCAACTTCCTCAAGGGGCTGACGCTGCGCGTGCGCGGCTGACGTTGAAGGACAGCTGAATCCTGGGGGCTTTTGTGGCGAGGGAGCTTGCTCCCGCTGGACGCGCAGCGGCCCCTCGCGGTGTGTCAGACAGCACCAGGGGGCCGCTTCGCAGCCCAGCGGGAGCAAGCTCCCTCGCCACAGAGGACCGTGTCGATTTCAGCTCTCGCGTTATCATGCCCTCTCCATCTCGCCTCGATTTCAACCCATGACCTACAGCGTCTCCCCCATCGGCTTCGTCCGCTCCTGTTTCAAGGAGAAGTTCGCCATTCCCCGCCAACCGCAACTGGCCCCCGCCGCGCGCGGAGTGCTGGAGCTGGTGGCGCCGTTCGATCAAGGCGAAGCGGTGCAGGGGTTGGAGCAGGTCAGCCATGTCTGGCTGCTGTTCCTGTTCCACCAGGCCCTGGAAGACAAGCCGCGGTTGAAAGTAAGGCCGCCGCGCCTGGGTGGTAACAAGTCCATGGGCGTGTTCGCCACCCGCGCCACCCACCGTCCCAATGGCATCGGCCAATCGGTGGTGAAGCTGGAGCGGGTCGAAGCCGGGCGCCTGTGGATCTCGGGTATCGACTTGCTGGACGGCACGCCGGTGCTGGACATCAAGCCCTACGTGCCTTACGCCGACATCATAGGCGCGGCGTCCAACAACATCGCCAGTGCAGCACCTGAGCTCATCCCCGTGCAATGGGCGGACACAGCCCTGCTACAAGCCCAGGATCACGCCACGCGCCTGGCAGAGCCCTTGGTGGCGCTGATCGAACAATGTCTGGCCCAAGACCCACGCCCGGCATACCAGGTTCCTACAGCGGAGCGGGAATATGGTGCGCAGTTCTGGGATGTGGACGTTCGCTGGCATTACCCGCAGCCGGGGTTGATCCGGGTGTTGGAAGTGATTCCAGCTAAGCAGTGATCGCCAGGAACGAAAAAGCCCGCGCGGCCTTATTCAGGCGGCGCGGGCTTTTTTTGTGGACAACTGTTGGACCGAGTCGCGGTCATCAGCCACTCCACAGACTGCAGCTTACTTCTCTACAAACGCCCGCTCGATCAGGTAATCACCCGGCTCGCGCATACGCGGCGAAACGGTCAGGCCGAAGCTGTTGAGCACTTCGCTGGTCTCGTCGAGCATGCTCGGGCTGCCGCACAACATGGCGCGGTCGTCCTGCGGGTTGATCGGTGGCAGGCCGATGTCGCGGAACAGCTTGCCGCTGCGCATCAGGTCGGTCAGGCGGCCTTCGTTCTCGAACGGCTCGCGCGTCACGGTCGGGTAGTAGATCAGCTTTTCACGCAGCGCTTCGCCGAAGAACTCGTTCTGCGGCAAGTGTTCGGTGATGAACTCGCGGTAAGCGACTTCATTGACGTAACGCACGCCGTGGCACAGGATCACTTTTTCGAAGCGCTCATAGGTTTCCGGATCCTGGATGACGCTCATGAACGGCGCCAGGCCAGTACCGGTGCTGAGCAGGTACAAATGCTTGCCAGGCTTGAGATCGTCCAGCACGAGGGTGCCGGTTGGTTTCTTGCTGATGATGATCTCGTCGCCTTCCTTCAGGTGCTGCAACTGGGAGGTCAGCGGACCATCAGGCACCTTGATGCTGAAGAATTCGAGATGCTCTTCCCAGTTCGGGCTGGCAATCGAGTAAGCGCGCATAAGCGGGCGGCCATTGGGCTGTTGCAGGCCGATCATCACGAACTGACCGTTCTCGAAGCGCAGGCCCGGATCGCGGGTGCACTTGAAGCTGAACAGAGTGTCGTTCCAGTGATGAACACTGAGGACACGCTCGTGGTTCATGTTGCTCATGTACGGGGACTCCTGGGAATAATGCCTGCGCCGATAATCTGCGCAATTGCATCGCATTCTAATGGCGGCGACAATATCTGTTAAATGGATTATTAAGATAAGGGTTATCGGTTATATCGATATGCGATTTACTCTCCGTCAACTTCAAGTCTTCGTCGCCGTGGCCCAGCAGGAAAGCGTGTCTCGCGCTGCGGGCCAACTCAATCTGTCGCAGTCGGCGGCCAGCACCTCCATCACCGAACTGGAGCGGCAATCGAGCTGCCAATTGTTCGACCGTGCCGGCAAGCGCCTGAGCCTCAATGCCCTGGGCAAACAACTGCTGCCCCAGGCAGTGGCGCTGCTGGACCAGGCCAAGGAAATCGAAGACCTGCTCAACGGCAAGTCCGGTTTCGGCTCACTGGCGGTCGGCGCAACGCTGACCATCGGCAATTACCTGGCGACCTTGTTGATCGGCGGTTTCATGCAGCGCCATCCAGAAAGCCAGGTGAAGCTGCACGTGCAGAACACTGCCAATATCGTGCACCAGGTTGCTCACTATGAAATTGATCTGGGTCTAATCGAAGGTGACTGCAGCCATCCGGACATTGAGGTGCAGAGCTGGGTCGAGGACGAACTGGTGGTGTTCTGCGCCCCTCAACACCCGCTGGCCAAGCGCGGCCAGGCGACGATGGAGGAACTGACCCATGAGGCGTGGATTCTACGGGAACAGGGTTCCGGCACACGCCTGACCTTCGACCAGGCCATGCGTCATCACCGTAGCGCGCTGAATATCCGCCTGGAGCTGGAACACACCGAAGCCATCAAGCGCGCCGTGGAATCCGGCCTGGGCATTGGCTGCATCTCACGCCTGGCCCTGCGCGACGCCTTCCGCCGGGGCAGCCTTGTCGCAGTGGAAACCCCGGACATGGACCTGGCGCGGCAGTTTTATTTCATCTGGCATAAACAGAAGTACCAGACCTCGGCCATGCGCGAATTCCTCGAGCTGTGCCGGGCTTTCACCGCCGGGGCCCAGCGCAGCGACGAAATCGTGCTGCCGACCATTGCCTGAACCGTTACAACAGCACCACGCCCCACACCAACGCGATCATCGTCAGGGCGACTAACTGGGCCGCGCTGCCCATGTCCTTGGCATTTTTTGACAATGGGTGCAGTTCCAGGGAGATGCGGTCGATGGCCGCCTCCACCGCCGAGTTGAGCAATTCCACGATCAATGCCAACAGGCACACGGCAATCAGTAGCGCCTGCTCGACACGACTGACGTTCAGGAAGAATGACAACGGAATCAACACGACATTGAGCAACACCAACTGACGGAAAGCCGCTTCACCGACAAAAGCTGCACGCAGCCCGTCCAAGGAATAGCCGGAGGCGTTGAGGATGCGTTTCAGGCCGGTCTGGCCTTTAAAAGGTGACATAGAGTGGGCAACTGATCGAAAAGGAGTGGAGAAGCTAATTCAAACCCGGTCAAAAAAGCGTGAACCGGAACACTAAGCCTGCGGTGAAATTGACTCAAGTTGTTGCAGCAGCAAGGCCGCCTGGGTCCGAGTGCGCACGTTCAGTTTACGAAAGATCGCCGTGACGTGAGCCTTGATGGTGGCCTCCGAAACGTTCAGTTCGTAGGCAATCTGTTTGTTCAGTAAGCCTTCGCAGACCATGGTCAACACCCGGAACTGCTGCGGCGTGAGACTGGCCAGCCCCTCGCTGGCGGCCTTGGCTTCCTCGGACACGCTCACCGCCTCGAACGCCTGGGGCGGCCAACAGACATCGCCGTCCAGGACCGCCTTCACGGCCTTCTGAATCATCTCAAGGGAACTGGACTTGGGTATGAATCCGCTGGCGCCGAACTCCCGGGCCTTGACCATCACCGAGGCTTCTTCCTGGGCCGAGACCATGACCACGGGGATCTGCGGGTATTGGCCCCGCAACAGCACCAGCCCTGAAAAACCATAGGCACCGGGCATGTTCAGGTCTAGCAGCACCAGGTCCCAATCGGCCTTCGCCGTCAACTGGACCTCCAGTTCCGCGATACTGGCCACCTCCGTCAACCGGACAGCTGGGCCGAGGCCCAGGGTCACAGCCTGATGCAACGCGCTGCGAAAGAGCGGATGGTCATCGGCAATCAGGATTTCGTATGTGGCCATTTTTCAGATGATCCTGTTTTTAATGGCAGGCCCGATGCATTCGCGCCTCGCCAAGACAACTCAAGACACCGCCATGCAGCGGCATCCACAGGGGCACATTCAACGCCAAACACGGCGTTTCAAACATTGGCGGCGCCCCGGTCGGCGCCAAGCATGCCCAGCGAAGCCGGGGTGGTCAAGCAGCACAGCCATCACAGTGTCGAGTATGCGCCACTATTGGTCCAATACTGCTTGCGGCGTACGGATAAAGGGTTGCAACTCGGCGTGGGCCGGGGTCGAGACGTTCACCTCCTGCTGGCCCTTGGCGCCCAGGTAATGCTGGCTGAACACATCGAAATAGGCGTCCAGGGCCGAAGCAGCATCGCTGTCCCCCGCCAGCTCCAGACACAATGCCGCCACTTCGGCGGTGCACAGGTGCTCGCTGCGGGTCGAACGGCGCAGGCGGTAACGCGACAGTCTGTCAGGCAGCAGGCTCAGGATCGGCAGTCGGTCGAAATACGGGCTTTTACGAAAAATCTTCCGCGCCTCGGTCCAGGTCGCATCCAGCAGAATGAACAGCGGGCGCTTGGAATGATCAAGATCAACCGCATGGGTCACCCGTGATGGCTCGACGTATTCGCCCGGAAACACCAGGTACGGTTGCCATTGCGGATCGTTCAGCAGCGCCAGCAGTTGCTCGTCGACGTCGGTGCGCGACCAGATGAACGCGTGATTGTCGCGCACGACGTCGGCAATCAGCCAACCAGTGTTGCTCGGTTTGAACACTTCCTTGTTGGTCATGATCAGGCAGACCCCGGAGCGGGTCTCGACACTCGGACGCCAAGCGCACAGGCAATGGCTCTCGATCACTCGGCAGGCGCTGCAACGGGGCGCGCGCCAGCCACGGGCCTGGATCGGCCTGATCCCTTCATCAATGCGTTGGTCGCGCAGGCGAGCTACGGCGTTAGGGGCGTGATTCATCATGGGCAACGCCGGCAGAAAGGAAAACTCGACACGAACAACACTCGGCAGGGCAATAAAGGCCGGCAGTCTACCAGAGCGCACGAGCCTGTACCGTCCACCCTGGCTCCCCTATAATTCCCGGCCACTGAACGCACAGTCATGTGATCGGTCGAACCACCAGTCACTGAACCAGGAGAGTTTCATGCTGCGCCTTATCGTCCCTACCGTTGCCGTTCTGCTGGCGACGTCCTTCAGCGCTCAGGCTGCTTCGCTGAAAGAACTCGAACTGAACAAGATGCTGCAGAACGTCGCCAAGGAAAGCAGCGTCGGTACGCCGCGGGCGATCAACGAAGACATTCTCGACCAGGGTTATACCGTCGAAGGCACCGAGCTGATCAACCATCTCAGTGTGCAAAGCAGCCACGCCCAGAAAATGCGCGCAGACCCCAAGGCTGTGTATTTCCAGTTGGGCTCCACGGTGTGCACCAATCCAGGTTTCCGCAAGTTGATGGCCAAGGGCGCCACCATGCGCTACGAGTTCACCGAGGTTAAGACCAACCGCCCGGTCGCGACCGAGCGCTTCCAGGAATCGGATTGCCCGAAACCGGCCAAGACGAAGAAGTAGTCAACCTGAACTTGCGCGCCGCTGCTCATCGTCGGCGCGCAACTCCGCCACCAGCGCCTGCAAGTAACGCGAGCGCCATGCTCGCCCTCCCAGCCGACGACAGCATTCGTCCTCAAGACTCACCCGATTGGCCTGTGCCGACTCCAACAACATCAAGTACAACTGCCTGTCGAGCTCCAGAGTGACCCTGGTCATTTCTCCCGCCTCCCTGCCCCGATTCGCTTCAATCCATCACGTGGCACCCAACCCTGGGCGTCAAATTGCATTGGCACGCTTGTTATCAGTAAATCAGAGCGACACGCACCCGGCCGGCGATCTGACGAGCGGTGCAATCGTTCACGGCATGTATCAGCGGTTGCCAACGGTCACTTTTGCGCGCCATGATCAGGGCAGCAAAGATCGGCATGACGGTCTAGATTCAAAGTATCCATAGTATTTTCATCGGGCAGAAAGAGGCTGCCTGGCCAACACCTTGGTGTGTGATTGTTTTTTATCAAAGGGAAAAGCAGAACCCGCTGGATGGCTTGGTCGCCTTGCTGCAGACCGCGTCAAGCCAGGTCACCCTCCAGGCCGATGCTTGGGCTGACAACGACACATGGAGTGTCGTGGCCTCGATGAATCTCTCGTCCGGGCCGGGGTCCTGTTAAGAAGGAGAAGCTGAATGCCTTACAAACCGAATGACCTGCTCAGTCGTCATTTTGAGAACCATGGCCACGACCTCACCCGCAAGGTCGAAGAGCAACTCAACCTGGTCTCCCCCAACAGCCCCAACCTCCCCATTTACCGAGACATGATCCTGACCGTGCTGCGCATGGCCCAGGAAGATCACAACCGCTGGAATGCCAAGATCACACTACAAGCCCTGAGGGAACTGGAACACGCCTTCCGTACCCTCGAGCAGTTCAAGGGCCGACGCAAGGTCACGGTCTTCGGCTCGGCCCGAACACCCATCGAACATCCGCTGTATGGCCTGGCCCGAGAGCTGGGGGCGGCGCTGGCCCGCTCGGACATGATGGTCATCACCGGCGCCGGCGGTGGCATCATGGCCGCCGCCCATGAAGGCGCAGGGCGCGACCACAGCCTGGGATTCAACATCACCCTGCCTTTCGAGCAACACGCAAACCCGACCGTCGAGGGCACGCCGAACCTGCTGCCGTTCCACTTCTTCTTCACCCGTAAACTGTTTTTCGTCAAAGAGGCCGACGCACTGGTGCTCTGCCCCGGCGGTTTCGGCACGCTTGATGAAGCGCTGGAAGTCCTGACGCTGGTACAGACAGGCAAGAGCCCTTTGGTACCGGTGGTCCTGCTGGATGTGCCAGGGGGCAAGTTCTGGCAAGGAGCCCTGAACTTTATCCGCGAGCAATTGGAGGAAAACCGCTACATCCTGCCCACCGACATGAAGCTGATGCGCCTGGTGTACAACGCCGAAGAGGCCGTGGAAGAAATCAACCAGTTCTACCGCAACTTTCACTCCAGTCGCTGGCTCAAGCATCAGTTCGTGATCCGCATGAATCACAAGCTAAACGAACAGGCGTTGCAGCAGATGCAGGGAGAATTCGCCGATTTGTGCCTCAACGACTGTTTTCATCAACATGACTACAGCGGTGAAGAGCACGACGAAGCCCAGTTCAGTCATCTGACCCGACTGGCGTTTGCCTTCAACGCCCGGGATCACGGTCGCTTGAGGGAACTGGTGGATTACATCAACCTGCCGCAAAACTGGGCCCAGCCCGCCTCAAAACCCCACCCCCTCACATGGGAGCCGATCAAGGTAACCTGAGCCCATAAAAAAACGGCCTGCTATCGAAATAGCAGGCCGTTTTTGTTTAGTCATCCATACCGCGACCGCTGAACAAGCGGTTGATCATTTCCATGGAGTAACCTCGATACGCCAGGAAACGCCCTTGTTTGGCTCGTTCCCGCGCATCGATGGGTAAATGTCCTGAGAACTTGCGGCGCCAGGTGTCCGTCAGTTGCTCCTGCCAATCGATACCGCTTTCGCGCAAGGCAAGTTCGATATCCGGACGTTGCAAACCACGCTGACCCAGTTCCTCACGAATTCGCAAAGGACCATAACCGGAGCGAGCGCGATAAGAGACAAA
Organism: Pseudomonas sp. NFACC51; assembly: GCF_900103575.1. Lineage (NCBI taxonomy): Bacteria > Pseudomonadati > Pseudomonadota > Gammaproteobacteria > Pseudomonadales > Pseudomonadaceae > Pseudomonas > Pseudomonas sp. NFACC51. Next base: position 163,991 of record NZ_FMXH01000005.1, read on the forward strand.
GCTTTCCAGGTAACGGGACTCCGACAGCAAGCCCTCTTCGGTCAAACGGTCGAGGGCTGTGTCGATCAACTCATCGGGAGCGCCGCGCTGACGCAGCTTACGCGTCAGCTCGACTCGACCATGCTCGCGCCTGGCGAGCAGGTCCATCGCGGTTCGTCGCACCGCGACGAGGGTATCGAGGACGACGGTCATCGATTCGATCAGATGTCAGCGTCAGCCAGGTCGTCAGCGGTCTCGCGATTAGCCACGGACTTGACGTCTGCCACCGGGCTCAACAGCTTGTCACGCAATTGCTTCTCGAGAGCAGCGGCGACTTCCGGGTTATCCGCCAGGAACTTGGCCGAGTTGGCCTTGCCCTGACCGATCTTGGTGCCGTTGTAGGCATACCAGGCGCCCGACTTCTCGACGAAACCGTGCAGCACACCCAGGTCGATCATCTCGCCATTAAGGTAGATGCCCTTGCCGTAAAGAATCTGGAACTCGGCCTGACGGAACGGCGAAGCCACCTTGTTCTTCACGACCTTGACGCGGGTTTCGCTGCCGACCACCTCGTCACCTTCCTTCACCGCGCCAGTACGGCGGATATCGAGGCGAACCGAGGCGTAGAACTTCAGCGCGTTACCACCGGTGGTGGTTTCCGGACTGCCGAACATCACGCCAATCTTCATACGGATCTGGTTGATGAAGATCACCAGGCAGTTGGCGTTCTTGATGTTACCGGTGATCTTGCGCAGGGCCTGGGACATCAGGCGAGCCTGGAGGCCCACGTGCATGTCGCCCATTTCACCTTCGATTTCAGCTTTGGGTACCAGTGCCGCCACGGAGTCGACGATGATCACGTCAACCGCGTTGGAACGTACCAGCATGTCGGTGATTTCCAGGGCCTGTTCGCCGGTATCCGGCTGGGAAACCAGCAGGTCGTCGACGTTGACACCCAGTTTGCCGGCGTATTCCGGGTCCAGGGCGTGTTCGGCGTCGACGAAGGCGCAGGTTGCACCGGCTTTTTGGGCCTGGGCGATCACGGACAGCGTCAGGGTGGTTTTACCGGACGACTCAGGACCGTAGATTTCAACGATTCGGCCTTTTGGCAGGCCGCCGATGCCAAGCGCGATGTCCAGGCCCAGGGAGCCGGTGGAGATGGAAGGAATAGCCTGACGGTCCTGATCGCCCATACGCATTACGGCACCCTTGCCGAATTGACGTTCGATCTGACCCAAGGCCGCAGCCAAGGCTTTCTTCTTGTTGTCGTCCATTAAAGTCCTCACGTAATCAATAAGGCCTGACGGCCAACACCTGTATAAGTAGCCAGTATTATTCCACAGCGATTGAGGATCGCCTACCCCTGATTTGAGATTTCTACAGCGGCATGTTGCAGCAGCCCCTCTAGCGCGGCCTTCACCGTTTGTCGGCGGACCTCGTCGCGGTTGCCCGGAAAGAATCGCTGCTCGCTGATCACCGCTTCGCCAACGCCCCAGGCCAGCCACACCGTGCCCACCGGCTTGTTCGGCGAACCACCATCCGGCCCCGCTACACCGCTGACCGCCACGGCAAAACGCGCCAGGCTTTTATGCTGGGCGCCTCGCACCATGGCCTCGACCACCTCGCGGCTGACCGCCCCTACCGTGCCGAACAACTCGGCCGGTACGTCCAACTGCTGGGTCTTCTGGCGATTGGAATAGGTGACGTAACCCGCCTCGAACCAGGCCGAACTCCCGGGAATCCGGGTAATCGCCTCGGCAATCCCGCCGCCCGTGCAGGACTCAGCCGTGGTGACGTGGGCATTGAGCAACTGCAGGCGCCTGCCCAGCTCAGCGGCCAGTTCGGTGATGTCGTCCATGGTGCTCTCCTGATTCCACACAATTGAGGCCTACCGTACACGAGCAATAGAAGCTTGCAAGGCTTGGCGGATTACCGATCCAGCGCTCTGATATAGGCCTGACAGGCCTGCAAGGCAATCAATCCGCGATCACCGGCGTCGGTGATGGCGATAATTCGTTGAGCATGCGCCGGGTCAAGTCGGGCGCGTGGGGCGCCATGATCCAGGCCGCCGGCGCCGGTGGCGGCAGGCACTGCACAACCGGCGGCAACATCGTTGGCGTCGAGGAGGACTGACAGCCGGACATCGGCAGTAGCAAGGCGATCGCGCAGGCGATCCTGGTCACGTTGGGCATCGCTCAAGGCTCGGTAATGGGTTTGTTCGCTGGCGGACAGCTGCTGCTCAAGGGCCAGACGTTTGTCTTGCTCGGTCTTTTGCTGCGTCGCGGCCGCTTGGGTTATCTGATTCAACGTCTCGCTCTGGGCTTGGGCCAACTGCGCCAACTGCTGGCCATAACGCCAATCCTGGATTCGCCACGCCAGCATCGCCGGGCCACCCGCCAACAATGCCAGTAAAACGATGATACCCAGGGTACGAGTAGAGAAAGGCATCAGGCCAAAGGCTGGCATAACACCGCCCTCGCCCGCGCCCAGAGTTGCAGGCGATCCTCCAAGCCGTTCAAACCGCCATTGATGCGTCGGGTGATGCTGTTGAACTGATCACGATCGGCCAGCTCGTTCAAGCCGCTCTGCTCCCAGAACCAAGCGGAGGATTCGGATGCCCATTGCGGCTGCTCAAGAAGCTCAGGCAGCGCCAGCAGCCGTTCATCACCGAACAAGCCAAGACTACAGCGACGATAATTGTCATGGCCGGTAATCTGGATCAGTCCTCGGCCGCGATACTTCTGGCCGTCGCCGTCAGCCTGGGGCGAGTTGCCCAGGCGAACGGCCAACGCGCCGGTGTCGTATTTGCTTAGATAGGCTTCGCTGCCCAGCTCGCGCACATACCGTAGCTGCCCCGACTCGTGGCCGATTTGCGCCAGGAACGCAGCGATGCGTTTAGGCGTGACGATACGGTGGCGGGACATGGCGATGTTAAGGGCTGAAACAAAAACGCCCGCTTGGGCGCGGGCGTTGGGCATGATGCTGATAAGTTGTGCTTGGGTGACGTCCATAGACCGTCCCTCGAAAAAACATTACTGAAGTTGCGTTGCCAGCCAGGGCGGCGCGACGATGCCTGGCCGCGGGGAACCACTCATCCTACGGCCACGCTCCCAAGGCATGTCGAGAGAAAGTGCAGTCACCAGCCCCACAGGAATGGCGTCAGGCCTTGGCATCCAGGCAGGTCGCATCAATCAGGCAGCGATAGCTTTTTTCCCGGTCGCCACTGGCGGTGACCTTGTCGATCGACCAGCGACCGCGCATGAAATCCGGCCAGGTGGCGTCCAGCAGTACGATGCCCTCGGCGGACAGCCCCGGGTTGCCAGGGCACTCGATCGCCACCTTGAGGGCTTCGCGCATCATCCTGCGCACCTCGCCTTCACCGGCAGCGCGGGCGTCATCTGCGCTCTGGAAGCGCTGGCGCAGGGTCTTGAACGGCGCGAGGCCGCTCTCTTCGACCTGCAACTTGCCGGCCGTCGCGTCCCACCAACGGGTCTTGCAGCCTTGGTATTTCGCCCGGGCGGTTTCATCCAGCTTGGCCGAAATAAAAGCCTGGTCGCCAGGACGATTGTTGGTCGTCACCGACAGTTTTATCTCGGGCAGGACCTTGCCCGACAGCGACTTCGCCTGGCCGCGCCGCGCCAGCACATACAGCTCGTTGATCGGCTTGGCGACGGCGTCATAACGATGGGCCAGGCGCGTCAGGAACCCCATGTCGGTTTCGTTGGACTGGTCGATGTGCTCGATCTTGATCAGCGCCAGGTCTGGCGCCACCCGGGGAGAAAAACCGTGCCTGGACGTCAGTTGACGAAACAGCGCCCCCAGGGTCGTCGGTCCATGGCTGACGGATCGGCGCTGCTTGAACCCGGTCTGGTCCGCCGCACTGAACGGCGCGGCCATGGCCACCAAGGTCAGGCGCAACGGGAACAGCGTCGGCGTGCGCCGGGTAATGACGAACTCGCCCTTGTCCACCAGCCCCGACTCCACGTAGCCGACCCGCAAACCGATTTTCCCGCCCAGGCTGGGCAACCCTTCCAGCCCGTCCAGGCTGATGGTGAGGGTCAGTTGATCCGACTCGATTCCTGCCGCGTCGACGTGTGTCCAACTGAGCAATCGTGCGTTGAGCAGCGCGGCGTTCGCGCCGTACACTTCCACCGCAGGCGTGAAACCCAATGACATGTTGCCTCCTTAATCCCAGGCCGAAACCGGTGGGGTTGCCACGGGCTTGAGGTCCACTTCCGGCAAGACCACCCATACGCCCGCCGGCAATACAGGCCCCCATTCAGCCAGCCCCGGATTGAGCCGCCAGAGCGCCTCTTCGACGATGTCGTCACAGCGCTCAAGCTCGCGGTACAGCAACAGATTCACCGAATCACCGGCGATACTTCGAACCCTACGCATTGGCGAACTCCGTCAATTCAACCACCCAGCCGACCACCATCGCCGTGCCGTCATCAATGATCTCGGTCTGGGTTTCCGTCACCTTGTTGATCTGCCACAGGCCCCAATTGCGACCGATGCCATCGACCAACGGCACGGGGACTCGCTGCGCCTGCAAGGCGCGCAACTCATCGAGGCGATCCATGGCGGTGGCGTACATCGACTTGCCGGTGATCGTCAGCCCTTGCAGGCCTTGGCCGACCTGGCTGGACTTGGGTTTGCTGGTGAGGATGTCGATGCTCTTCCAGCCACCGTCCGAGGTGCGTACCAGGCTGTGGTACGCAAAGTTTCTCGACAAACCGAAAATGAAACTGCCGAGTGCCATTTGCTGACGCATCACGTACCTCCGTCGGTCAGGGCCGCGTCACTGCGCATGGCGAGTGAGTTGGGCATGGTCATCAAGCCGAATTGGCCCGAGAGCTGCTGCACGACCAGGTTGGCCAACTGACTCGCGCTGGCCTGGTCCTGGCCGTTGATGTAGATGTTTGCGGTCATGGTGTTTTGTTGCGTGGTTGTCTGGGTGCTAGCCAGGTCTTTGCTGACCTGGTCTGGAGCGGCGAGTCTGTCGGCGGGGGCGACGAGCTTCTCCCCCAAGGACGCGCCCGCATCGCTCCCCAACCAGCCGCCCAGCAGTCCGCCAACCAGACCACCAATGGCAGTGCCGATCACCGGAACGACGCTCCCCAAAGCGGCACCGGCCGCAGACCCCGCAGCAGCGCCTGCCCAGCCGCCACCTGCCGCTCCCAGGCCTGCACTCATCATTCGTTTGTCGCCGGTCAGTACACCCTCGGCCACATCAGCGACGGCACCGACTACTTTTAATGGGCCGGGCGCCCTGCGGGTCATCGAGCGTAATGAGGCCGTTGACCCGAGTGAAAAACGCCCTGCGCCTCCCAGTGAGCCTCGTGTACTGACACGTATTTTCGTCCCGCTCGGGGATTCGGGACGCTGGGTGGCATTGCGTGTATCCAGCTTGTCCCCACGAGGATTTCTGAAATCTTCGGAGATCACTTCCCCCAATCGGCCGGGAAGGTGCGGAGCGACCTTGCCCAACACCCGCTTGGCCACCTGATTGGACATCTCATCCCCTACAGCCTTGAGCAGCGCGCCCACCAGCGGTTTGATCGCCGCGCCAATCAACACAATGGCCGCAGCGGCTTTAGGTGAGGACTCCGCCAACTCACTCATGCCATCGGCCAGCGACCCCAACCACTGGAACGAGGTATCCGCCGAGGGCATCAGGGCATTGCCCGTGGCCAGCGACAAACGCTCGCTGCGGGCGTTGAGGACGTTCAGTTGGCCCTGCCGGGTATTCGACAGCGCCAACGCGTCCTGCCGCACCGAACCGTTGTTGTCCAATTGTGAAGTGGCGTATTGGCCTGGGTCTTTGACCTGCCAGAACGCGGCGTTCACATCGTCGAGTTTCTGCGACATGCGCAACACCGCGGCATCCCCAGAGCCAAACAGCGAAGAGGCCAGGGACGAGCGTTTTTCGGTCGGCTGCGCGTTCAAGGCCGCCAGCACCGACATCACTGTCCCCGGCGCGGCGTCCTTGTCACGCAAGCCGCTCGCCACCTCTTTGGGATCAAGTCCCAGTTGCTTCCAAGCCGCTTGCTCGGTCGCGGAGGCCTGATCGCCCTTGCCTAGAGCAGTCGTGAAGTGATCGAGCGCCACACCCGCTTCAGCTTGTTGCGCGCCGGTATTGAGAAGTGCCGCCGTCAGCGCCGCAGCTTGGGCAGGCTGCAGGCCCGCCGAGGTCGCGGCCGCACCGTCACGCTGCAACACTGTGCCGATCTCACTCGCTTTCGCACCACCGGGAATCTTGCTCAGGTGGTTGGTAGCGTCCGCCAGATCAAACGCTTTCTCTGCGCTGAGCTTCATGGAGGTGCGCCAGCCGAGCAGCATCTCGGCGGCTTCCATGGCTGGCATTTTGAACGTCGATGCTGTGACACCCGCATCACTGGCGAAGCGCAACAGCGCCAATTGCCGGTCCGAGGCATTGGGCAGATCGCTGCCGACTCCTGCCCTGGCCGCCAGGCTTTGCATCCTCACCACCTCAACCGCCGTGGTCCCGCCGGCCGCCACCAACGGCGCACTGGCGATACGCTGGGTTGGCTCCGCCATTTCTGCAATCTGGCGAGGCGTGAAGTGGCCGGCCTGCTTCAGATCGGCCATGGCCGCATCCATCGCTATCGCCGGTTTGAGCAGCGCCGGTGGTTCGATACCGCCACCCGACTTACCCTTTGGCTCATTGGCCGACTCACCCTTGGTGCCGGCGCCCATCGTTTGGGAAAACAATCGTTGCGCCGATAGCTTCACGGTCAGCGACTCGATCGCCGTGGTCAGCAACCCGAGCTTGAGCCCAAGTTTCTCCAGCGCCAGGTCGAGGCCCGACAGCTGATCCCTGGCGAACGTGCCTTGTGCTGACACACCGTTCGTAGGGCTGGTATTACCGAACGCCAACCCACTCTCATTGAAGGCTGCGTATTTGAGCGAATATCTATCGTCCGCCATCCCGCTCTACTCCTGTTTCACGCCAAGGCGAGTGATCGCAATGTCGTAGCGACGCAAGGCCTTGCCGGCGTCCCACTCCAGGATTTCCGCCTCACTTACCGAGTAAATGAGCGGCACCACATCGAGGATCACTTCGATGTCGCGCTCCGAAAGAAGTCCGCCGGTTTGTTTAAAAAATCGTCGATGCGCACCTGCAGTTGCGTCCAGTCGGGCACGGTCAGCCGGTCCAGGTCGGGAATCATCAGGCCGGTGCAGTGGGCGGTGATGAACTCGGCGCGCTCCTTGGCCGTCTTCAGTTTTTTCATCGCCTTGGTCGCACGCAGCACCGGCATTTCCAGGGTCAGCGACGTCAGGCTGCGACCCGCGACGTCGAGCGGTTGCAGCAGTTGCACCTGGTCGGGATCGCCCTGTGGCTCATCCAGAAAGTGCGACGCCGGGCGCGTCGACATGTCGTGCACGTACTGGGCAATGCTCACGTAGTCCGGGCGCTTGAGCTGGTCGAGTTCCTTGACCGACAACCCGGTGGCCAGTTTGGCCAGTTCGAAGAACTGATCGTCTTCATCATCGCCGGCGCGGGCCAGGGCGTCTTTTTGCGCGGCGTAGTACAGCGGTTTGAGGGGGAGCTGCTCGATCCGCGCATCGTCGTCACCGATGATCGGCGACAGCAAGACGTGAACGGGAGGTGTCCAGGGCATGAAGTGAATTCCTTGGTGGATACTGGAAAGTGCTGCGATTTTCCGGTCAATCACGATGTGCCCCCTGTGGGAGCGAGCTTGCTCGCGATGGCGTCGGATCAGTCAGCATCGATGTTGGCTGACACACCGCTATCGCGAGCAAGCTCGCTCCCACAGGGGCTGCATCTAGCCGACTGGCAAAGGTTTAAGGCAACAACACCGCACGGCGAGCATCGCCGAGGATGTCGACGCCGTTGAGCACGAACTTCTGGGTGCGCACGTCGATGTCGATCACCGGGACGCCGTTTTCCAGGCGGTTGTAGGTGCGGCAGGACAGCTCCAGGTTGGTCTTGGGTTTCTCGCCCATTTTCAGCAGGGTTTCCTCGAGGGACTTCAACTTGCCACCCACCGTGTGGTAGGTAAACCAGGTGTTGCCGTCCTGATCCTGGCCGGCTTCACGCACGTTCAGCAGAATGTCGTCGCCCACGCTCACACCCAGCGCCAGCATGACTTCCGGGCCAAGGCCTTGCAGCGTCAGCTTGGCTGTCAGCACTTTGCCGGCCTTGGCCATTTCCTCGCCAATGAAACGGCCGCCACGCATCTCCTCCATGTCGAATTCGATCTTCGGCGGGGTGAACTCTTCCACGGTCGCCGACAACGGCAAGCCTTGCAGGGTGGCCGCGATGGCCTGTCTTACGCGGTTGGTAAACATTAGAGAACGTCCTCCAGGAACTGCTCGATGATTTCATCGCGGGCATTGAGTTGATAAATCATGTGTTCGTTCGGCGCGTAGCGGCCGTAGTCGATGACCACGTACCAGGTGCCGTTCTTGTACTTCTCGACGCTGTTCAATTCCGGGTGCAGGTACACGCTGCCGCCGGGGATGGTTTCGTCGGCGACCAGGGTTTGCAGCCAGTCGTTGATGCGCTTCACTTCCTGGTCCATGAACGACTTGGTCAGATTCTTCGCCATGGCCTTCTGCCCGGCCTTGACCAGCTTGCGGCTGATGGCGTCTTCCAGGCCGACGTAGCTGATGAACTTGCCGGTGATGGAGCGGTTGCCCAGCAAGGAGAAGCCGCCGAGGATGGTCCGGGCGTAGTAACTGACGCCATAGCGGTTGAGCAGGTCGCCTTCGGTGGAGGTGTCGAGGATGTTGTATTCCACGGTGCGGGAAACGTCTTCGGCGTAGGTGACCTGGTTGCCCGGGCTCTCCCATTGCTTGACCTTGGCGAGGGCGGCGATGGCCAGGCTCGACGGCGCCAGGAAGACGTTTTTCTTCGCGGCCTTGGAGTACACCGCCGGCATGTTGTGCACCACCAGGCAACGGTCGAAACCGAGGTCCGCACCGCCCAGCTCCTGGCTGTAAGTCACCTGGTCGGCGACCGAGGCATCCTTGCCATCGAGCACCACACGCGCCTTGATGCGCTTGCCGAACGAGGCGAACTCACTGGCGACGGCCTTGGTGCCGGTAAAGCCTGGCGCGCCGATGATGGTCAGGTCTTCAGCGACCCCACTCAACGCCGCCAAGCCCAACTTGCGACCGGTCTGCGCTTCGATGCCGCCGATCACATTGTTCTGCGTGTCGGCCGGCGTGGCGCCCTCTTCGACGATGACGACATAGACCGGCACCTTGACCACTTTGAGGATCTGGTAGACCGCCTGGAACAACGTCCCCGCTTCGGCACCGGTCGGGTCCAACTGGGCCTGGGTGGTGAAGCTGTTGATGCGGAACGGGGTGTTTTTCGGAATCAGCGGATTGGCATTCGGCGCGGTGCCGACCAGCCCGATGACGTTGTCACCCAGGCCACCCATGGCCTCGGGAGATTCAGTGGCATTGACGGTAATGCCGTTGTGCTCGAAGTTCAAAACCTCAGCCATGGTTATTCAGCCTTTTTGGTGGCGGCCTTTTTGGCCGGGGTGGATGCAGAGGCCGATTCGCCGGCCTCGGTTTTTTTCAGCTCCAGGCGACCGGCGCTGCGCAAGGCATTGGCCTCGACGTCGAGCAGGTCGAGTTCCTGGCCAGTGGTCGACCAGTGACCGCCGCCGGTGGGGAATGGGAGGAGTACGGTGTAGGTTTGGCGTGGTGCCATTTTTGGTTCTCCAGATACGGAAAAGCCCCTTGAGGAAGGGGCTGTTGGGTTTTGGATGGGTAAGAAAACGCCCCGTCGGTGCGGGGCGTTTATTTGGGTTGCTCAGATAGCCAGGAGGGGGCTATCGGACGGTGATCCAGCCGAGGAAACGCTTGCGCTTCAGGCCAATTGCGAAGCGCACGCCGGTATTGCTGAAGATCGAGATATTGTGCAGGAGATAACGTGGTTCCAACATTCTCCTCCAGTTCGTCGCGATGGCGAGCCACCACGCCGTCCGTTTCGGACAAGCACTGATCCCGCCAAGCCCGCTCGACAACTGCCAACTCCTCATCGCTGGACGGTTGCGGATCCACAAGCATAGGAAGACCGTCATCATCCCAGGCAATAACCTTACCCTCCGATTGTCCCGCCAGCAGCTCAGCGTGGCGTTCAGCAGAAATTTCGACCACATCATCTGGCATCGAAACATTAATAGCTGCGTCGTAGAAACCACGGGCTATTTTTGAAGCGAACATACTTTTCTCCTTAGTAACCGATGGCTAGGAACTGGACGTTTTCAGACTTTCCGGCGCCGGTACTCCCGTTGAAGCAGTTAATTCCGACCGAGTTGGTAGCAACCACACCGACCGTCGGGACAGAGTTAGTTCCAGATGCAGAAACCAGAACCTTCATTACCGCGGTCGGAAACGTGATAGGAAGGGCGATGGTAGCGGTCCCCCCCGTAGAAGTTGTCCCTGCCCCCCACTGTAAAACCAAACCATCCGGTAATTTTTGATAGCCCGCGGAACCGAATAAGGCAGCAAAGGAAGCAGCGTACTTAAGGGCTAAGGACCCGCCACGCAAGCGCCAAGTCGTCGACACCTTTACGAATTCTGCGTTGTCCCCCATACCTAGAACGACAGTGATCCCTGTCGCAACCGGAGACGCCAATACGTCTCCCCCTGAAGCAAGAACAGTTACAGCACCACTTCCAGTAGCCACTATCTCAATAGTCGCACCCTCTGCAACTCCGGCGGTCGGCGGCAACGTGATGCTGATCGGTGTAGGTGATATCGCCGATATGATGCCGCCGATACTCGAAGCACCGAGTGCGGAACTGGCAGTAAGCGGCACAAACACCGAATACTCGACGCCCATCCGCTTGGCAAAGGCTGCGTTCACCAATCTGAGAGAGCTGTCGAACTGGGCCGCAGTCGAGCCAAATATTCTTGAATATTGCAACTGTGCCGTCCCACCCGCCCACCACGCGCTCGCACCATTACCGGTCAACTCCAGGGTCGCACCTACCTGCAAGTCGATGCTCGTAATCTGACCTGCCCCCGAATTAATGTTGTCAGCATCGACACAAACAACGGTGACAATGCCGCTACCGATATTCCGAAAATGGATCGCACCACCTGCCGGCAGGGAATTGACTGGAGGCAAGGTGATGGAGAAAGATCCGATGGCAGTAACCAGCGTGCCAACAGCTGATGCCGTCAACGTGGTGGTCGCAGTCAAACTTGTAAAGCCACGATAGCTGCCACTAGCGCGCATAACGTATTCAGTCGTCGCGATCGACTTCGTGTTGTCGAATAGCGGCGGCGTATTTGCCGTCGGATTAACGAGCACCGGCGAATTGAGCGGCGCAAACCCTTGAGTGATGTTCTGAAACACCAACCCCGTAGTGCCCAACACAATCGCCCCATCGGTAACCAACTGCCAGATCGTGTTGGCAAGCGTCGCGCCCTCCTCCACCGAGACAATCAACCCCGAAGTCACTTCGGCGCTCGCATCGGCATCCTTTGCCCGAACCCAAGCGTCGTTCGCGGCCACGTAAATACCGTTGTCTTTCGCCAAAGTCTGGGACTTGACCAAGACCCGATTCCCGGCGATCACTGCAATACCATCGATTGCCTGCGCGCCACTCAAGACAATATTGCCCGTCGTCGCTACCCGCACCGACTGTTTCCTGTCGAGCTTGGCAAGTTCATCAGCGACATAACTTGCAACCCAAGCCCGCGTCGCCTTGACCACCGTATCGTCGATCAGCAACGTCACCAACTCAGCATTACTGGTCTCGAAAATCGCCCGGATGTAAAACTCTTTCCCCGACCCCGAAGTCGCCAACACCGGTTTGAACGACTCTGGATATTTGACAATCGCGTACAGGATCCCGGTATCGGTCCAGATCCCGGCCTCTCGCACATACCAGCCGCCCACTTCCGGCGGGATGGTCACTTCGGCCAGCAACCAACTCGGGTTTTTCTCATCCTGGAACAGCGCATTGAGCGGCCCACGCCACACTTCGCGTTTGAGCGCCGTGGCGGTGGCGGCCGGGTTGTAAACTTCGCCGCCGCCATCACCGACGGAAATCTGCGACAGCTTGATGGGTGTGCCCGCCGCCTTGCAGGCGGTTTCGTAGGCGATCCCCGCATCGGTGAGCAGGGTGTAGTAGTCGGCCATTTAGGACCCCTGTGGATAAATAGTGGAGGTTTCGACGGTGTAGAGTCCGGCGGCCATGAAGGCCTGGCCCGAGGCTTCCAGTCCTTCGATGATGATCGGGTAAACCGTCGTCAGTTCGCCGCACAGCGTCGCGGCGCCGATGACGTGACGGCCGAATGCACTCAAGCCGACAGACACCTTCAAGGTGTCGCGTTCGCTTTTGGCATCCGCCAGGCGACGGTCGAGACGGGCGTCAATTTCTTCGCTGTAGGGCTGCTCGGTAAATGCCCTGACGGAAAAACTGTAGGGCGGGCCAGCGGGTGTTTGCTCATACCAGGCGCGCACTTCAGGCATCAGCTGCAAACCCTTGGCAGCATTTTCCAGCGCCTTTCGCGTCCCGGCCTGCCGGGCGGTTGGCCAGGCGAGTTCAACGGTCAGGCGCTTTTCAGCTTCGGGCGCCGTGGAGCTCCACTCGTTGACCCCACGATCCGCCGCGAGATACGGCAGGAACGCCAAGGGCGTGGTGGCCGGGTTCATCAACTCGGGAAACGGCGGATCGATGCGTTCAAGCAAGCGGGCGAAACCGAGGTCAAGGGCCCTTTCCAGTGGCGAACTGTTGGCCGGCAGCAGACTCGGGCGAGGTGTGTCGTCACTCATAACGTGTCCACCTCAACCTCGACGCCCGTGCAGTACGGGGCTTGGAAAGCCGTGGTCACAATCGGCACCAGCGGTTCGAGAATCTCAAGCTGGACCGCGCCGGCGCTGTGCAGCGTGTAGTCGATCCAGCTCGGGTCCACCCGCCCTTCCAAGCGATGACAGGCCTGGGCATACGCCTGCAACTGCTGCTCGGCGGCAACCTGGGTCAAGCCTGAATCCGGGCCGGCATTGATCCTCGCCACGACACGGATTTTGTAGGGTTTGATTTGTGTGGCCTGCACGATGACCAGATCGGTTTCCGGTCGCACGTCAGGCCGGGCGAAGTGCTGGCGAACACCGTTGAGCAGCGCCTCGGACGGTGTGCCATCGCCCTCGCGGGAAAGCACCGTGACCGTGACTTCGCCCGGTGCCGTCCGGCGTCCGTTGCCGTCCTTGACCTGCGCGGCGAGACCGTCCGGATCGAATGTGTAGGTCACGTTCACGACACCGCCAGCGGCACTGTCCACCTTCACCACTGGCCGTTCACCCAAGGTAAAAATCTCCCGCCGATACTGCATGCGCGAGCCCGCCGCTGGCGCGTGGGGCGCCAGGTAGTAGCGCAACCGCGCATCGTCATCGCTCTCGTAGACCGGGGGGATGGGCGGGAACGCTGCCGGGTCGCCCGGGTCGAGCAACTGACGCTCAAGGCCCATGTCCGCGAGACGAGCGTCGAGGTTGGTGCCCGTGGCCCACCACGCCAACATCTGCTTGATGCGGGCGTTGTATTTGCGTTCGTGGGTTTGCAGCCGCACGCAGAAGGCTTCAAGCGCCAGGGTCAGCAGTTCACTTTCGTTTTCAAGACTGTCCACCAGCTTCGCCGCACTTGCTGGCGAGCGCGCGCCGACGTACTCGACCACGAAGGTCTTGAACTCTGCGAGCAAGTCCTCGAACGCTTCGACAGTGACGATGGCCGGTTCGGCCAGTTGGTTCTGGCCGGGTATCAGCATGCTCATGTCACCACCTCGAACGTCTGTTTGCGGTTTTTCCAGGTACCGGCGAAACGCAACAGCAAGCCGGCGCCGTGTCGACTGGCGACAATGACCTGCGGCTCGAAATCACCGATGCCGTTTTGGGGGTTGTAGAACGCTTGGGCCGCGTGGCTCTGGGCGAGAATCAGCAGGTCGTCACCAAGGTTCTGCCCCAGCAGTTGCGTGAGTGCACAGCCATACAACGGGCGCTTCTGGCGAGTGCCCAACGGCGTCGTCAACGCCCGGGTGGCGCGCTGTACGAACTGCAGCCAGTCGTCGACCGTGGCGCCGGTATTTCGATCGATTCCAATCATGAGGAAGTCCCTTATGCGGTACTGATGACGCGTCCCTGGTGGTCCACCACCGGGCCGCTCAGGTGCACGCCGGAGGCGTCGAGCCGAATGCCGACGGCGCCCAACTGCCATTCGATGGCGTCGGCGGTCATCGCCAACCGCGACGGGCCGATGCTCAGTTGGAGCGCTTCACGGGAACCGCTGAACGTCGCCGGGCCGTTCTGCCAGTGCAGGACATGGCTGGCATGGTCGTAGCCGTTTTCCGTACCGTCCTGATAGAGGCGCCGCGTCAGCGAGGCTCGGGTCGAGACGGGCGGAAACTGACCGCCGTTAAGGCCGAACAACGCCACTGCCTGCCCGCCGCTCTCGCCGCCGCCATGGTTGAGCAACAGGCACTGCTCGCCCACGGACGGAATCCGCGACTCGCTCTGGGCGCCGGCGCTCGGGTTGAAAAAGCGGATCGCCGGGGTCAGCAGGCCACCATGGCTGACCTTGCAGGTGTTGCTGGCCGCATCGACTTCCTGGCAAACGCCAATGCGGCAGAAACTCTCCGCACGCCGATGCAAATCTTCCAGCTCGGTTTCCATCTGAGCCAGACGCTCGACGATCGGCCCCAGGTGCATCCGTAACAGCCCATCGAACATGGCTCAGCCCTCGAGTGCGGTGTATTGATCCGGGTCGTCGATGTTCGACACTTCCCAGGTACGGGCAAATTTCGGGATGCCCAACGGGTCCTCCAGCAGCGTCGGGCCGAGGTACAGGGTTTGGTTGAAGGAAAGAGTCCAGGCGCTGTACGCCCGTGCTTCGTGGATGAACGTGGATGCGATGCCATCGATTTCCGTGGGCAGGTCGCATTGATCACCCGACAGGCCCCAGCGGTTATCCATGACCAGGTGTTTCAATTCACCGGCCAGATCACAGGCCTCCCATCCTGGAACGGCCATGACCACTTGCAAAGACACCGTCAGGACATGGGCGATACGCCCGTCATTGGCGCGGTTACCGGGCGCATCGCGCTCAAGCGCAATCAGCACCCAGGGTTGGTCGTCGGCGCCATCGAACGCCTGGGGGCTGCCGACTTTCAAGGCGGGATAAATGGCGCGCAGCGTCTGGGCAATGGCCGAGAACAACTGCGACGGTTTTTCGATAAGGGCAGGCATTGATCGCCTCCTTGTGTATGGATCAGCGCTGTCGATTCACTGCTGGTCGGGCGGTAGGTCCCGCGGAGGGACTTCGCAAACGCCGAGCCGCTTGGCGACCCAGCGCTCGTAAAGACCGATCGCCACATCGGCACCGGCCATGGCGGTCAGGCAACCCAGTGCGCAAGCACTCCAGATCGACATGCCCAGGGCATACAACAGCATGGTTGCCGACACGCCGCAGACCACGCAGGCACCGGAGCGCAGCACCACGCGGCGCAGCAACGGCCAACCACGGGCGCCCTCCTTGTCAGCGCGCCACATCTCGCCGGACACCCCGCCCACCAGGGCGAGCACGATGACCAGCCAGATCGGCATGTCCAGCAACGCTTGTTGCTCGTTTGTCATGTCTCGTTTCCTGGGGGTGATTAAGATTGGGCGGGGAAGTTGTTTGAAGTTGAAAGAGATGTGGGTCGATGAAACCCATTAAGTCGCTAGAAACGGCGTTCAAACGTTTGTCAGGCAATTGGGGGCTGACATCACTTTGGCGCAGCGCAGGTCGCGCCTTTGTAAGTCATGGTGTAGGTGTAGTGCCTGTCCCAAGACAGCGGTAGCGCACTGGGTGCGGCCCATTCCGCGTAGTTACCCGACATCGAACCAGCGACAGCTAACTTACCCATGGCAATGGTCGCGAGATTGTTGGCACTCCCTGCACCCGGCATGGGCACACTCCCGTTCCATTGGAGATCGTCCCCGTTCTGGAACCATGCGCCCTTCCAGCCGGCCTGGGAACTCGAGTACCAGGTGTTGTCTTCTTTGAAACAGATAGTTTGGTTGGCATAAAAACCGCCGCCCGGAACGTGGTAATAAGCGAATTGCCAGGAACCGACAGGTGAGGTTTCGGCAAACGCGTGGAGGGCCTGGGTCGCCAGGACGGCTGCGATCAATACGCTGAGCAATTTTTTCATTAATTGATTTCCTTTGGATAAATTAAGCTTGACGGGATCGTGCGTAAGGCCGGCGACGTTTACAGTCGCTCGACAATGACGTTGTCAATAAAGGCGAAGTGAGCATTCGGATCCTGCTCATTCCAGAAGCTCAACGTAGTTTGATCGCTCACGGCGGTGAAATCGTAGGTTCTGGTTTCCCATACGGTCGCATCACTAGTGGCGACAGGGGTGTCGAAACGGGTGGTCTGGCCTGCCACCTTGACGTTGATGATGCCGGTCCCCGTGCGGTTCACGTACCTGGAACTGCCGGCACTGAACGTCAGGCGATAACGTGCGCCTACTACCGTGTTGATGTTCTGCTGGATGCCACCACCGTTTTGATAGGTGTAGTTGGCGAGGTCGACGCTCATTACACCTTCGGCGGCGACCGAACTGCCAATGGCAGCTCTGACATTGATGTACTCCACGCCTGACAGAAACGTGGTCCAACCGGTCACGAAGTCGGCTTGGGCCGGGGTATTCAGTACGCAGTCATTGCCACAACCGGGGGTTTCAAAGCTGCCGTTCACAACCAGGTTGGCTGCGAAGGCAGCACCGCTGGCCGCCAACAGCGCCATGGACAGAACGAACGAGCCGATAAGACGTTTGATTTTTTTCATGCGTTCACCTTAAGAGTCGATGTTTTTGCGCGGAGCATTCCGCATCCATGTCGCTCAAAGGCGATAACTCGAGGCTCAGGGCCTTCACATGATTCAACGCCCCACACCGGGAACATTTGATCTGGAGTTCGATGTTCTCGCCCACGCGGGCCAGAAGTCGTTTGCAGTGACCGCATCTGAAATCCTTCAGCATCGGAAGCCCTCCATTGGCGGCGGTGATGTGGTTGAACGCACCTCACGGTGCAGGCATTCCAAAAAGCCCGGTTGCCCAGGCTTTTCAGTAATGCGCTTGATCTTTCGGCGCGACTGGCGCGGTACGGATCCATTCAAATTGTTTTTCCGACCGCGGTCCCTGCCCGCCGGATAACTGCTTCTGGTGCTTTACGCTGCACACCCGGGTCAGTTGCCAACCCTCTGAACCGTCAAGGCCGGTTCATCGCTGCCTGTTAGTGGAACTAAAGAGCTTCGTTGCCAGCCGCTTTGTCGAGCGGCTTGGACACAGAATATGCACGGATGCATATACAGTCAATGCGTAAATGCATTTATTTATGCAGATCGAATGCGCAAATGCATGGACCCCTTGCAAATACGGGGTTGCGGGTTTTCGAGAGGCGAAAAAAAACCCGCACGGCGGCGGGTTTTATCTGACAGCGGAGGGGTTAACGGGCGTACATGCCCCACCAGAAGACGTGACCGAGGATAACGATTTGCTCGTCCTGCATTTCCTGGAACGTGTAGTCCTCGTCCGGATGCTCATCGCGGTTGAAGCTGCGCAGGCGGATGCCGGTGGGCAGGCGATAAAGCTGCTTCACCCGCAGTTGGCCGTTGTGATTGATGGCGTAGAGGTCACCGTCGACGATGTCGCCGATCCCGCATTTGCCTGCGTTCACCCCGACCGTGGCACCGTCGCGCAGCACCGGCAACATACTGTTGCCGCGCACCGTCACGCACTTGGCCTGGTCGAACTGCACGCCGTTATGGCGCAGGCTGCGCTTGCCAAAGCGCAGGCTGGAGCGCTCGCTTTCCTCGATGACGAATCTTCCTGATCCAGCAGCCAATTCAACCTCGCGCAGAAAAGGGACCGACACTTCGTCTTCTTCGACGGGTGTTTCGTCGTCCCACAGGCTTATGTCCTTGAGTTCGGAATGCGGCTCATCGCGGCGAGCATTGCCGGCGGGCGCAACGTCCGCGCGCCCGCGCAACTGGTCGGTGCTCACGGCGAAGTACTCGGCGATCTTCGAGATGTGTTTATCCGAAGGATCGACAATCTTGCCGCTGAGGATCCGCGAGAGGGTGGATTGAGGCACGCCGGTACGCCGGTGAAGCTCCGTGGGGGAGATCCCGTGCTGATCGAGCAATGCTCTTAATACGGTAGAAACGTTGCGTTTTTGCATAACGCGCATAGTGCTTGTTCTTTTCGCAGAAGACAAATGCTGTTTTGCATAAGCGTGCATATCGATGAAGAAACCATTCACTCAAGGTCGGCCCGATCCACCGTGGCGAGGGAGCTTGCTCCCGCTGGGCTGCGCAGCAGCCCCAAAAAACCTCCAATCACTGAGCATTCGGCGAATTGAGCTCAGTCCTTTTGGGCGCGCTACGCACGCCAGCGGGAGCAAGCTCCCTCGCCACGGGTTCAGTCCAATCCTTATATTGGGGAATTTCCCCTACAACTTCTTGGGAAATCCCTCAATCCGCGTCCTTCAAATGTGCGACACCAGGCTACATCGCCTTTCGCCTCTGCCTACGACTACGCCAGAATCCGCCGGCTTGTCCACCTTGGATCCCATCGGTACTTTGGACTCGTCACTGCCCATCAGTGATCGGGTTTAGTCGCTCGGTATTCCAAGGTGCTCATTGCTCCATTCAGTCAGGTCCTTCTATTCCTGCACTTGATGGTAGCTGTGCGCAGGGCGCCCTCGGGCGCGCCGGTTCCTTGGATCCCCGGTCGACTAACCTGCGTACAGCCGCCGCCCTCGTTTAGTCGCGAGTGAGCGCTTCGCGCTGGAGCGCCAATGAACCGCCATCGGGAGCGCACTATGATTTCGATCAAGCAAGGCTTGTCCAAAGGAGCCAAACGCCCCTTTGCTGATTTCATTCGTAACGCAAAATCGAAGGAAAAGAAGCGTGTTTACCGCAAGGTATTGGCCGAGGCTACCAAGCAGCAGAATCTGGTGATGATGCAAGCCGAGGTAAAACGAGCCTGATCTCCAGATTCAAGAGAGCTCGATCAAGTGTCGTAATGCCGTCCAACATTTTCATCGACTGTGGTGCCGCCTTCACGAGTTCAAGCCCGCTCCCACAGGGGGAAACGCGGTCCCGCCAAGAATCAGGTCGGCTATCAGGCCGCCTCGCGGTGGACGTTGATCTCCGCGCCCCATTAACCACGCTGGATTTTCGAAAGTGAGCCCGCCGTCGGGGCGGAACCCTAAGCAGCCGTTACCGCAGCAACGGATATGCACACAATCCCAAACGCTGGGTAGCACCAGACCGCCCATGTTAACCTTGCGCCCATCGCGGAAAAGCCGGGCCAATGCCCCTCCTTTTGCCCCACACCTTTCAACGAGCTTGCCTGACACCCATGAATACCGCCGTGAACGACCTCTCCAGCCACACGCCGATGATGCAACAATACTGGCGCCTGAAGAACCAGCACCCCGATCAGCTGATGTTCTACCGCATGGGCGACTTCTACGAGATCTTCTACGAGGATGCGAAGAAAGCCGCCAAGTTGCTAGACATCACCCTGACGGCACGTGGGCAATCGGCAGGCATGGCGATTCCGATGTGTGGGATTCCTTACCACGCGGCGGAAGGTTACCTGGCGAAGCTGGTCAAGCTCGGCGAATCCGTGGTGATTTGCGAGCAAGTCGGCGACCCTGCCACCAGCAAGGGCCCCGTGGAACGCCAAGTCGTGCGGATCATCACCCCAGGTACAGTCAGTGACGAGGCCTTGCTGGACGAACGCCGGGACAACCTGATCGCCGCAGTGCTTGGGGATGAACGCCTGTTCGGCCTGGCGGTGCTGGACATCACCAGTGGCAATTTCTCGGTACTGGAAATCAAGGGCTGGGAAAACCTGCTGGCCGAACTGGAGCGGGTCAACCCGGTGGAACTGCTGATCCCGGACGACTGGCCCAAAGACCTGCCGGCGGAAAAACGCCGTGGCGTACGGCGTCGGGCGCCGTGGGATTTCGAACGTGATTCGGCGCTGAAAAGTCTCTGCCAGCAATTCTCCACCCAGGACCTCAAGGGCTTCGGCTGCGAAAACCTGACCCTGGCCATCGGCGCTGCCGGCTGCCTGTTGGCCTACGCCAAGGAAACCCAGCGCACCGCCCTGCCCCATTTGCGCAGCCTGCGTCACGAGCGCCTGGATGACACCGTGGTGCTGGACGGCGCGAGCCGACGCAACCTGGAGCTGGACACCAACCTGGCCGGCGGGCGCGACAACACCTTGCAATCGGTGGTCGATCGCTGCCAGACCGCCATGGGCAGCCGCCTGCTGACTCGCTGGTTGAATCGGCCGCTGCGGGACCTGACCGTGCTGTTGGCGCGCCAGTCCTCCATTACCTGCCTGCTGGATCGCTATCGCTTCGAGCAGTTGCAACCGCAACTCAAGGAAATCGGTGACATCGAGCGAATCCTCGCCCGAATCGGCCTGCGCAACGCCCGTCCCCGTGACCTGGCGCGCTTGCGCGATGCCCTCGGTGCGTTGCCTGAACTGCAGGTGGCGATGACCGACCTCGAAGCGCCGCACCTGCAACAACTGGCACGCACCACCAGCACCTACCCGGAACTGGCCGCGCTGCTGGAAAAAGCCATCATCGATAACCCACCGGCGGTGATCCGTGACGGTGGTGTGTTGAAAACCGGCTACGACGCCGAACTCGACGAGCTGCAAGCGCTGAGCGAGAACGCCGGCCAGTTCCTGATCGACCTCGAGGCCCGGGAAAAAGCCCGCACCGGCCTGGCCAACCTCAAGGTCGGCTACAACCGCATCCACGGTTATTTCATCGAGTTGCCGAGCAAGCAGGCCGAACAGGCCCCGGCCGATTATGTTCGCCGCCAGACCCTCAAGGGCGCCGAGCGGTTCATTACCCCGGAACTCAAGGCGTTCGAAGACAAGGCGCTGTCCGCCAAGAGCCGCGCCCTGGCCCGGGAAAAGATGCTCTACGAAGCGCTGCTCGAGGACCTGATCAGCCAATTGCCCCCCTTGCAGGACACCGCCGGCGCCTTGGCGGAACTGGACGTGCTGAGCAACCTGGCCGAACGCGCGCTGAACCTGGACCTGAATTGCCCACGTTTCGTCAGCGAGCCGTGCATGCGCATCAGCCAGGGTCGCCACCCAGTGGTCGAGCAAGTACTGACCACGCCGTTCGTGGCCAACGATCTGAGCCTGGACGACAACACCCGCATGCTGGTGATCACCGGTCCGAACATGGGTGGTAAATCCACCTACATGCGCCAAACCGCGTTGATCGTGCTGCTGGCCCACATCGGCAGTTTCGTCCCGGCGGCCAGTTGCGAATTGTCCCTGGTGGACCGGATCTTCACCCGGATCGGTTCCAGTGACGATCTGGCCGGTGGACGCTCGACGTTCATGGTGGAAATGAGCGAAACCGCAAACATCCTGCACAACGCCACCGAACGCAGCCTGGTGCTGATGGACGAAGTCGGACGCGGCACCAGCACCTTCGACGGCTTGTCCCTGGCCTGGGCCGCGGCCGAGCGCCTCGCGCACCTGCGGGCCTACACGCTGTTCGCCACCCATTACTTCGAACTCACCGTGTTGCCGGAAAGCCAGCCGCTGGTGGCCAACGTTCACCTCAATGCCACCGAGCACAACGAGCGCATCGTCTTCCTGCACCACGTGCTGCCCGGCCCGGCCAGCCAGAGCTACGGCTTGGCGGTGGCGCAACTGGCCGGCGTGCCAAGTGAAGTCATTACCCGTGCCCGCGAGCATCTGAGCCGCCTGGAAACCACCAGCCTGCCCCACGAAGCGCCGCGCCCGACCAAAGGCAAACCGGCCGCACCGCAGCAAAGCGACCTGTTCGCCAGCCTGCCGCATCCGGTACTCGATGAACTGGCCAAGCTCGACCTGGACGACCTGACACCTCGTCGGGCACTGGATTTACTCTATACATTGAAGACACGGATCTAACATACAGGCTTTCAAGCTGTTAGAATCGCGCGCGGTTTGGGATGCTGCGGGCTATTAGCCTGGTTCGCAGACTATCGCTCCCAAACCTGGCGACCCTACCGTGAAGGGGCTTCGCTGCCGCCGCCTGAGGAGAGAATTAGAAATGACCTTCGTCGTCACCGACAACTGCATCAAGTGCAAGTACACCGATTGTGTAGAAGTCTGTCCGGTGGACTGCTTCTACGAAGGCCCGAACTTCCTGGTCATTCACCCGGATGAGTGCATCGACTGCGCCCTGTGTGAGCCGGAATGCCCTGCCGTGGCCATCTTCTCCGAAGATGAAGTGCCCGCTGGCATGGAGAATTTCATCGAGCTGAACGCCGAACTGGCGGACATCTGGCCGAACATCACCGAGAAGAAAGATCCTCTGCCGGACGCCGCTGAGTGGGATGGCAAGGACGATAAGCTCAAGGAGCTCGAACGCTGATCATCCCTGCGTTCGTCGAAAAGGCCCCTTGCGGGCCTTTTTGCTTTTCCGGATTCAAGAAATCGCAGGCAAAAAAAGGGGCGGTTTGACCCGCCCACATTTTTTCCCTAATCCCTTTAATCCTTTTCATCATCCTGATGAATCGCGTCCTGCGATGTCCTTCCTTCCCATCATCCTTGACGGGTGTGTCTGTCCGTCGACACAGGACTGATATTAGTATTTTCCCAGGCGAGTGCAACGCGGCTGATACAGGTGGCTTGCTTTGTAACGTTTCGTTCACCAACAAATTTTCCTTATAAATCATATAAATAAGAAAATAACACGGCGTTTATAGCGGTCTGTCCCGCCAATGAGAAACCGATCACTTACGCAACACTAGGCAAAGGCTTACACGCTGAATCTATAAATAGAGAAGGCGTAGAAACGCACTCTGGTGGCGAGGGGATTTAGCGAAACGTCGCACCGCCCCGTGGGACTGCGTAGAGTCTCAAATTATTGAATTGAACGCCGCGGTTTCTGTTTCAGGGCCGCTTCGCGCCCCAACGAGGATAAATCCCCTCGCCACAAGAGTGCATCGCATAGCGTAGTGCTCAATACATCTGCCCAAACACGGAAAAGCCCCGAACCAGTCGGGGCTTTTCTTGCTGCGCTGCACTCGGGTTATTGGAACAGCGACTCACTCGACAGGCCATTCTTCTCCAGGATCTCCCGGAGGCGCTTGAGGCCCTCCACCTGGATCTGCCTGACCCGCTCACGGGTCAAACCAATCTCCAGGCCTACATCTTCAAGCGTGCTGCTTTCGTGACCGCGCAAGCCGAAGCGGCGAATCACCACTTCCCGTTGCTTGTCCGTAAGTTCCGAAAGCCACTGGTCAATGCTCTGGGACAAGTCATCGTCCTGGAGCAACTCGCACGGATCGGTCGGACGATCGTCGGTCAGGGTATCCAGCAGGGTCTTATCCGAGTCCGGCCCCAGCGAGACATCTACCGAAGAGACACGCTCGTTGAGCCCAAGCATGCGCTTGACCTCACCTACCGGTTTTTCCAGCAGGTTGGCGATTTCTTCGGGTGAAGGCTCATGGTCGAGTTTCTGGGTCAACTCGCGGGCGGCCCGCAGATAGACGTTCAGTTCCTTGACCACATGAATCGGCAACCGGATCGTCCGGGTCTGGTTCATGATCGCCCGTTCGATGGTCTGGCGGATCCACCAGGTGGCGTAGGTCGAGAAGCGGAAGCCGCGCTCGGGGTCGAATTTCTCGACGGCACGAATCAGGCCCAGGTTGCCCTCTTCGATCAGGTCCAGCAGCGAAAGCCCACGATTGACGTAGCGTCGGGCGATTTTCACCACCAGGCGCAGGTTGCTTTCAATCATGCGTTTTCGACCGGCCGGGTCGCCACTTTGCGACAGCCGCGCAAAATGAACTTCTTCCTCGGGGGAGAGCAGTGGCGAAAAACCGATTTCGTTGAGGTACAGCTGAGTGGCGTCCAGCGCCCGGGTGTAATCGATGTACTTATGTTGTTTAAGCGAAGCGGAGTGTTTGGATTTGGCACGAACGGAAGGTGGAGTCGCCCCTTCATCATTCGACATCGAATCCATAGCGATGCCGGTCTCCATAAGGAGAACCTCATCGTCGATGTCAAACTCCGGCACTTCTTTACTGAGAGCCATTGTTATAGTCCTTTGGTGAGTTCGACCTCAAGCCCAAGCGACGCCTTTATCCTTGGCAACGCTGGAGCCTGTTCCCTCTACGTGACGGAACAGGCTGACAATCAAATCAACGCCGAGGCAGGAATTGCAGCGGATCGACTGGTTTACCTTGCCGGCGAATCTCAAAATGCAGTTTCACCCGGTCTGTTCCCGTTGATCCCATTTCGGCAATTGTCTGTCCGACTTTGACCTGCTGCCCCTCCCGAACCAACAGCCTGCGGTTGTGACCGTAGGCACTGACGTAGGTATCGCTGTGTTTGATGATCACGAGTTCGCCGTAGCCCCTTAAACCACTCCCGGCGTACACAACCGTGCCATCAGACGCGGCTAAAACAGGCTGTCCCAAATCCCCGGCGATATCAATTCCTTTATTCAAACTACCGTTTGAAGAGAATTTTCCAATGAGAACGCCATTAGAAGGCCATCCCCAGCCGGTCGGGGCGGGGCCTGCGGGAGGCATCGGAGCAGGGGTCGGTTTGCTCGCGACGGACGGTACTGCCGCCGTCCCAGCCCCCGTCGGCCGGCGAATGACCGTGGTCTTACTCGACGAAGAAGGCGTCGAACCCGACTGCGTAACCACCGCGGTAGGCGTTGAACCGCTACGGCCATCGAAGCGAATCGTCTGACCGGGGTGAATCGTATAAGGCGCAGGAATGTTGTTGCGCGCCGCGAGGGCTTTGTAGTCCCAGCCGTAGCGGAAAGCGATGGAAAACAGCGTATCGCCGCGACGGACTACATATTGACCGGTCGTTACTGTAGGACGTTGCGGTGTTGCACTGTTGCGATCGACAACCCGGACATTGCTCGACGGCGTACTGGAACATCCGACCAGCAAAGTGCTCAAGACGAGGCCAGTCACCAGGCGCTGAAAGCTCGTGATACCCATACGCTGCGCAATGACTGTGAGACTCACCCGCCGCTCCCTTTGTGGTGGCAGAAAAATTGGAAACTGCCTGTCCAGGCAGAACTCATACAAATATAGCTGGCAACGACTACGCCTCTATTAATGAAGCGCAACGTGTGGCCGCACACGTTTGCTCGACGCCGTTGGACTCTGTTCAGCAAATCGGTGCCGCTGTAAGACACAGGCCAGGCCACGGAATTCAGCGTGTGTTTATAAATGCTCAGGCCAACGGCCCATTGAGTAACGGCACGAACCGCACCGCCCCCAGGACGTGTCGTGAAAAACCATGTTCTTCACGTACGATCAGCATCAACTGCTGGACTTCACCTGCGCCCACCGGAATGACCAGTCGTCCGCCGGGAGCAAGCTGATCCAGCAGGGCCTGGGGTACATCGGTGGCCACCGCAGTCACGATGATGCCGTTGTACGGCGCCAGGGCCGGCCACCCCTCCCAGCCATCTCCCCAGCGAAACACCACGTTGCGCAGGTTCAACTCCACCAGGCGTTCCTTGGCGCGATCCTGCAGTACCTTGATCCGCTCTACGGAAAACACCCGCTCGACCAGTTGCGACAACACCGCCGTCTGGTAACCCGAGCCGGTACCGATCTCCATCACCTTGTCCAGCGGCCCGGCCTCGAGCAGCAACTCGCTCATGCGGGCCACCATGTATGGCTGGGAAATGGTCTGGTTATGGCCGATCGGCAACGCCGTGTCTTCATAGGCGCGATGGGCCAGGGCTTCATCGACGAACAGATGGCGCGGCGTACGGCGAATCACCTCCAACACCTGGGCGTTGGAGAGACCTTCTTCGTAGAGACGCTGGATCAATCGTTCACGGGTGCGCTGGGAGGTCATGCCGATTCCGCGGCGCAGCATATCGTCTTGCTCACGAGCCATCAGCGCAGCCCCTCCAGCCAGCCGTCGAGATTTCGAAAGGCGTCGTTGAAGGTACGGTCCAACTGCAACGGCGTGATCGAGACATAACCTTGCATCACCGCATGGAAATCAGTGCCCGGCCCGCCGTCTTCGGCATCACCGGCGGCGGCGATCCAGTAACCGGCCTTGCCGCGCGGGTCGACGACATGCATAGGTTTGGCGGCCCGGGCACGGTGGCCCAGGCGAGTGAGCTGGATGCCACGGATATGATCGAGCGGCAGGTTGGGGATATTCACGTTCAGCACCGTGCGTGGCGGCAGCTCCAACTCGCCGTGGGCTTCGACCAGTTTACGAGCGAAATAGGCAGCGGTCGGCAAGTTATCGACCTGCCGCGAAACAAACGAAAAGGCAAACGATGGCTTGTCCAGGAAACGACCTTCCAGGGCAGCGGCAACCGTGCCGGAATAAAGCACGTCGTCCCCCAGGTTGGCGCCCAGGTTGATACCTGACACCACCATGTCCGGCTCACGCTCCAGCAAGCCGTTGAGGCCCAGGTGCACGCAATCGGTCGGAGTACCGTTGATGCTGATGAAACCGTTATCCAGATAGCAGGGGTGCAACGGACGGTCGAGCGTCAGCGAGCTGCTGGCGCCGCTTTTGTCCTGGTCCGGGGCGATGACCACGCACTCGGCAAAATCCGCCAGCGCAGCATAAAGCGCGGCAAGACCGGGTGCTGTCACCCCGTCGTCGTTAGAAATCAGAATACGCATGGGCTGTCCGTCTGCCCCACCGGCACCAAATCGACGAGTTCGCGCACCAAGACAGTGGCGAAACATCCGGCCGGCAGGACGAATTCCAGTTGCAGAATGTCAGGCTGGGGATAATGCCACGACAGGCCGCCAATGGGCAGTCGCAGGATGCGACGTTCGTGACTCATTCCCGCGTTTATCAACCAGTCCCGCAGGTCGGCTTCGCCCGCGGCGATGGCTTGTTCCAACTCGAACGTCGCGCCAGCGGCAGGCGAAGGTCCCTCGCCCCACTGCGGCCCGGTCGGGTGCAAGTCGAGAATGGCTAGGCGCGGGTCGCTGCACTCAGCCTCGCCGGCGGGGAAAAAACTGCGGCTGTCGGTGAAGGCGAGCAAATCGCCCACCTGCGCTTGCTGCCAGGTACCGTCGGCGACCCGCGCCGCCAACACCCGGTTGAACAGAAAGCTGCGGGCGGTGGACAACAACCGCGAGCGTACATTGCGCTGTTCCGGCAACGCCTTGCGCGCCGCCCAGGCCCGGGCATCGACGACATTGCCGCCGTCATGGCCGAAGCGCTGGGCGCCAAAATAGTTGGGGATGCCCTGGCGGACGATCTGTTGCAGCCGCGCATCGATCGCCGTCGTGTCGCCGTTGAATTGAGTCAGGCGCAAGGTAAAGCCATTGGCCGAGTGCGCGCCGCGTTGCAGCTTGCGCCTGTGGCGTGCGGTCTTGAGGATTTTCAGCGTGTCGTTCTCTGCCGCCGACAGGTCCGGATCGGCCTTGCCCGGCAATTGGATGCTGAACCACTGGCGGGTCAGGGCCTGGCGGTCCTTGAGCCCGGCGTAGCTGACAGTGCGCAACGGCACGCCGGCAGCCTTGGCGATTCTCCGGGCGGCTTCTTCGGTGTTCAAACCACGTTTTTCAACCCAGATCCACAAGTGCTCGCCATCACCGGTCAACGGGATGTCGAGCACTTCATCGACCTGGAAATCTTCAGCGGTGGCCTTGAGTACCGCACTGCCCAGCGGTTCGCCGTAGGCACGCGGGCCCAACAGTTCCAGTTCAGTCATGGGCGCAGCAACAAGGCAACGGAGTGGACGGCAATGCCTTCTTCGCGACCGACGAAGCCCAGCTTCTCGGTGGTGGTGGCTTTCACGTTCACTTGGTCCAATTCAACTTGAAGATCCTCGGCAATCAATTGGCGCATCGCTTCGATGTGCGGCGCCATCTTGGGGGCCTGGGCAACGATGGTGTTATCGACATTGCCAACTTTCCAGCCCTTGGCGTGGATCAGCGAAACCACATGACGCAGCAGCACGCGGCTGTCGGCGCCCTTGAATTGCGGGTCGGTGTCGGGGAAGTGCTGGCCGATGTCACCCAGGGCCGCGGCGCCGAGCAGTGCATCGCTCAAGGCATGCAGCAGGACATCACCGTCAGAATGCGCGAGCAGCCCGAAGCCGTGTGCGATCCGCACGCCGCCCAGAGTAATGAAGTCGCCTTCAGCGAAACGGTGAACATCGTAGCCGTGGCCAATACGCATAAAAAAACGCCCCGATTTTTGTCAGGGCGTGATTCTACCTGCATTAGAGGTTTAGAGCGCGCGCATGATGCTGCAAGTGGTCGTCGATGAAGCTGGCGATGAAGAAGTAGCTGTGGTCGTAGCCCGGTTGCAGGCGCAATTCCAACGGATGATCGGCAGCCTTGGCCGCCTGTTGCAGGGCTTCGGGCTTGAGCTGGTTGGCCAGGAAATCATCACGATCACCCTGGTCCACCAGCAATGGCAGCTTCTCCTGCGCCTCGGCAATCAACGCACAGGCATCCCATTCACGCCATTTCGAGCGGTCTTCCCCCAGGTAACGAGAGAAAGCCTTCTGGCCCCATGGACAATCCATCGGATTGTTGATCGGCGAAAAGGCCGACACCGAACGGTAACGCCCCGGGTTGCGCAAGGCGCAGACCAGCGCACCGTGGCCGCCCATGGAGTGGCCACTGATGCCACGTTTGTCAGAAGCCGGGAAATGCGCTTCGACCAGCGCCGGCAATTCCTGCACCACGTAGTCATGCATCCGATAGTGCCGCGCCCACGGATCCTGCGTGGCGTTCAGATAAAAACCCGCCCCCAGGCCGAAGTCCCAGGCGCCGTCCGGATCGCCCGGCACGTCGGCGCCACGGGGGCTGGTGTCCGGCGCAACGATGATCAGGCCCAACTCGGCGGCCATGCGCTGGGCACCGGCCTTTTGCATGAAGTTCTCGTCGGTGCAGGTCAACCCGGACAACCAGTACAGAACAGGCAACTTGCCGCCCTGCTCCGCTTGCGGCGGCAGGTACACGGCAAACACCATGTCACAACCGAGCACGTCGGAACGGTGCCGGTAACGTTTGTGCCAGCCGCCGAAGCTTTTCTGGCAAGAAATGTTTTCCAGGCTCATGACCGACCTCAGAAATGAATAACGGTGCGGATGCTCTTGCCTTCATGCATCAGGTCGAATGCCTTGTTGATATCTTCCAGGCCCATGGTGTGGGTAATGAAAGTATCCAGCGGGATTTCGCCCTTCTCGGCCATGTCCACGTAGCTTGGCAATTCGCTGCGACCGCGCACGCCACCAAAGGCCGAACCGCGCCAGACGCGCCCGGTCACCAACTGGAAGGGACGGGTGGCGATTTCCTGGCCGGCGCCGGCCACGCCGATGATCACCGACTCGCCCCACCCTTTGTGGCAGCACTCCAGCGCGGCACGCATCAACTGGACATTGCCGATGCACTCGAAGGAAAAGTCCACGCCGCCGTCGGTCATATCCACGATGACCTCCTGGATCGGACGATCGAAGTCTTTTGGGTTGACGCAATCGGTAGCGCCCAGTTGCTTGGCGATTTCGAACTTGGCCGGGTTGATGTCAATGGCAATGATGCGCGAGGCCTTGGCCTTCACGGCACCAATCACCGCCGACAGGCCAATGCCGCCCAGGCCGAAGATCGCCACGGTATCACCTGGCTTGACCTTGGCAGTGTTGAGGACCGCGCCGATGCCGGTGGTGACGCCGCAACCCAGCAGGCAGACTTTTTCCAGCGGCGCTTCTTTTGGAATCTTCGCGACGGAGATTTCCGGCAGCACGGTGTACTCCGAGAACGTCGAGGTGCCCATGTAGTGGAAAATCGTCTCGCCCTTGTAGGAAAAGCGCGAAGTGCCGTCCGGCATCAGGCCTTTGCCCTGGGTGGCGCGAATCGCTTGGCAGAGGTTGGTCTTGCCCGACTTACAGAATTTGCACTGGCCGCACTCCGGGGTGTACAGCGGGATCACATGGTCCCCCACCGCGACCGAGGTCACGCCTTCGCCGACGGCTTCGACAATAGCGCCGCCTTCGTGGCCGAGGATCGACGGGAAGATCCCTTCCGGGTCGGCGCCCGACAAGGTGTAGGCATCGGTGTGGCAGACACCGGAAGCCACCACGCGCAACAGCACTTCGCCCGCCTTGGGCATGGCGACGTCGACTTCAACGATTTCCAGGGGTTTCTTGGCCTCGAAGGCAACGGCAGCGCGCGACTTGATCATCCGGTCTCTCCAGCAAATAAAAACAAGACCGGGAGTGTAATCCTCCGCCGGACGATGAATAATCCAACCAAAAGCAAAACATTATTGCCGTACAGGGATAATCTTTCATGTCCGAAAACCGCTGGGAGGGGATCGACGAATTTGTGGCCGTGGCCGAATGCAGTCAATTCACCGCCGCCGCCGAACGCCTCGGGGTGTCGTCCTCCCATATCAGTCGACAAATCGTACGGCTCGAAGAACGTCTACAAACACGTTTGCTGTACCGCAGTACCCGCCGGGTGACACTGACCGAAGCCGGGCAAACCTTTTTGCAGCATTGCCAGCGCCTGCAGGACGGACGCGAGGAAGCACTGCGGGCCGTCGGCGACCTGGCCAGCGAACCCAAGGGCATGCTGCGCATGACCTGCGCCGTGGCCTACGGCGAGCGGTTTATCGTGCCGCTGGTGACGCGTTTCATGGGGCTCTACCCGCAGTTGCGGGTCGACATCGAGCTGAGCAATCGCCCATTGGACCTGGTACATGAGAGCCTGGACCTGGCGATTCGCCTGGGTCGCTTGCAGGACTCCCGCCTGGTCGCTACGCGCCTGGCACCGCGGCGCATGTACCTGTGCGCTTCCCCCTCATACCTGGAACGCTACGGGCGGCCCCATAGTCTGTCGGAACTGAGCCGCCACAACTGCCTGATCGGCAGCTCCGACATCTGGCAGTTGGAGCAGAATGGGCGGGAATTTTCCCAGCGGGTACAGGGAAACTGGCGCTGCAACAGCGGGCAAGCGGTGCTCGATGCGGCGTTGCAAGGTGTGGGGTTGTGCCAACTGCCGGATTATTACGTGCTGGAGCATTTGCACAGCGGTGCATTGATCTCGCTGTTGGAAGCCCATCAGCCGCCGAATACGGCAGTGTGGGCGTTGTATCCACAGCAGCGGCATCTGTCGCCGAAGGTGCGCAAGTTGGTGGAATATTTGAAGGAAGGGTTGGCTGGGCGGCCGGAGTATCGGGGGTGACCGGGGGTCTTTGTTGCCTGGGCTGACGATCTAACGAGGGAACAGATCCCGTTTAATGCCGATTCGCCCAGCGCTGGCGCAACCACTCCAAATCTTCCGGCCGGGTGACCTTGATGTTATCGGCCCGCCCTTCGATCAGCCGTGGCGCCTGCCCCGCCCACTCCATGGCGGACGCTTCATCGGTAATCACCGCATCCGCCACCAGGCTGTCAGCCAGGGCCCGATGCAAGGCGCCGAGGCGGAACATCTGTGGCGTGTAGGCTTGCCAGATCACGCTGCGATCAACGGTCTCCAGCACGCGGCCGTGTTTGTCGACGCGCTTGAGGGTGTCGCGCGCCGGAACGGCCAGCAGGCCGCCGACCGGGTCGTTCGCCAACTCGCTGAGCAGTGTGTCCAGGTCGGCCCGGGCCAGGTTGGGCCGGGCTGCGTCGTGCACCAGCACCCAGTCGTGATCGTCGGCGCCCTGCTCGTGCAGGTGCAGCAAGGCATTGAGCACTGAATCCGAACGTTGCTCGCCACCGTCGACACGCTGGATGCGTGTGTCGTTGGCACAGGCCAGGGTCGGCCAGTAGGGATCATCGTGTGCAAGGCTGACCACCACACCCTTGACGGTGGGATGGTCGAGAAAACAGCCGAGGCTGTGTTCAAGAATTGTGCGTCCGCCCAATTGCAGGTATTGCTTGGGACGGTCCGCAGCCATACGAGCGCCAACGCCCGCGGCAGGAATTACGGCCCAGAAGGCCGGCAAACGAATACTCATTGGGCCAACTGGTAGAGGGTTTCGCCCTCCTTGACCATGCCCAGTTCATGTCGAGCCCGCTCTTCAACGGTCTCCATGCCTTTTTTCAGCTCTGTCACTTCGGCGTCCATCACCCGATTACGCTCCAGCAGCGCCTCGTTTTCGGCGTGTTGGTCGGCAATTTGCTGAGTCAGGTCGGCCACTTGCGCCAAGCTGCCATTGCCCACCCACAGGCGGTACTGCAGGCCGGCCAGCAACAGGAGCAAGACAAGAAACAACCAATTGGGACTGCGCATCGAATATCAGGTATCCAGTGAAAAAAGACCGCCATGCCAAACTTTGAAGCGTCTGATAGCACGAAGCCTGGAAGAACCAGGCTTGTGCTTGATAAGGCATCAGATTAGAGACAAAACCGCCGCCATGGCGACTTTTGCGACCTAAACCGCTGTCTTTTTACCATTTACCGCTTAACCGCGAAACTCGGCGCGACCGTTGTACTTGGCCTTGCCATTCAATTGCTCTTCGATACGCAGCAGTTGGTTGTACTTGGAAACGCGGTCGGAACGGCACAGCGAACCGGTCTTGATCTGGCCTGCCGCAGTGCCCACGGCCAGGTCGGCAATGGTCGAGTCTTCGGTTTCACCGGAACGGTGGGAGATCACGGCGGTGTAGCCGGCAGCCTTGGCCATCTGGATGGCTTCCAGGGTTTCGGTCAGGGTGCCGATCTGGTTGAACTTGATCAGGATCGAGTTGGCGATCTTCTTGTCGATGCCTTCTTTCAGGATCTTGGTGTTGGTCACGAACAGGTCGTCACCCACCAGCTGGGTTTTCTCGCCGATCTTGTCGGTGAGGATTTTCCAGCCAGCCCAGTCGGACTCGTCCAGGCCGTCCTCGATGGAGATGATCGGATAACGTTCGGTCAGGCCCTTGAGGTAGTCGGCGAAACCTTCGGCAGTGAACACCTGGCCTTCGCCGGACAGGTTGTACTTGCCGTCTTCGAAGAACTCGCTGGCGGCGCAGTCCAGGGCCAGGGTCACGTCGGTGCCCAGCTTGTAGCCAGCGTTGGCCACGGCTTCGGAGATCACTTTCAGCGCGTCTTCGTTGGACGCCAGGTTCGGTGCGAAACCGCCTTCGTCGCCAACGGCAGTGCTCAGGCCACGGGCCTTCAGCACGGCCTTGAGGTGATGGAAAATCTCGGTGCCCATGCGCAGGCCTTCGGAGAAGGTCTTGGCGCCAACCGGCTGCACCATGAACTCCTGGATGTCGACGTTGTTATCGGCATGCTCGCCGCCGTTGATGATGTTCATCATCGGCACCGGCATCGAGTAGACACCCGGGGTACCGTTGAGGTTGGCGATGTGGGCGTACAGCGGCAGGTCCTGGTCCTGGGCAGCGGCCTTGGCGGCGGCCAGGGACACGGCGAGGATCGCGTTGGCGCCCAGGGAGGCTTTGTTCTCGGTACCGTCGAGCTTGATCATCGCGTGATCGAGGGCTTTCTGGTCGGCAGGGTCCTTGCCCAGCAACAGGTCGCGGATCGGACCGTTGATGTTGGCGACGGCTTTGAGCACGCCCTTGCCCAGGTAACGGCTCTTGTCGCCATCACGCAGCTCCAGCGCTTCGCGCGAGCCAGTGGAAGCACCGGACGGCGCGCAGGCGCTGCCGATGATACCGTTGTCGAGAAGCACGTCCGCTTCAACAGTGGGGTTGCCACGGGAGTCGAGAACTTCACGACCTTTGATGTCGACGATTTTTGCCATTGTTGTAAACACTCCAAAGTTGACTAGAACGTTGCAGGAAGCTTGCTCCCACTCGGCTGCGACACGACTTGAACTCAACGGGAGCGCTTCGCACTCCAGCGGGAGCAAGCTCCCTCGCCACAGGGTACAAGGCGTGCCCTCAAGAACGGTGCGGCCCGCAGGCCAGAGCGATTATCGGGCGGTACTTTACCGGAGAAAACCGCGTTACGCGGTTTCTATCGTCGGAAAACTCTTGACCAGCTCGTCCAACGCCTTGAGCTGAGACAGGAAGGGTTCCAGCTTGTTCAAACGCAAGGCACAAGGACCATCGCACTTGGCGTTGTCTGGATCGGGGTGGGCTTCGAGGAACAGACCGGCCAGGGACTGGCTCATGCCCGCCTTGGCCAGATCAGTGACCTGGGCGCGCCGACCGCCAGCGGAGTCGGAACGACCGCCAGGCATCTGCAAGGCATGCGTCACGTCGAAGAGCACCGGGTACTCAAACTGCTTCATGATGCCGAAGCCGAGCATGTCCACCACCAGGTTGTTGTAGCCGAAGCTCGAACCACGCTCGCAGAGGATCAACTGGTCATTGCCGGCCTCTTCGCACTTGCTCAGGATGTGTTTCATTTCCTGGGGCGCGAGGAACTGGGCTTTCTTGATATTGATCACCGCGCCGGTCTTGGCCATCGCGACCACCAGGTCGGTCTGGCGCGACAGGAAGGCCGGCAACTGGATGACGTCGCAGACCTCGGCGGCGACGGCGGCCTGGACCGGCTCGTGGACGTCGGTGATGATCGGCACGCCAAAGGCTTGCTTGATGTCCTGGAAGATCCGCATGCCTTCTTCCAGGCCTGGGCCACGGTAGGACGTCACGGACGAACGGTTGGCCTTGTCGAAACTGGCCTTGAAGACATAAGGAA
This sequence comes from Pseudomonas sp. NFACC51, assembly GCF_900103575.1. Lineage (NCBI taxonomy): Bacteria > Pseudomonadati > Pseudomonadota > Gammaproteobacteria > Pseudomonadales > Pseudomonadaceae > Pseudomonas > Pseudomonas sp. NFACC51. Next base: position 198,624 of record NZ_FMXH01000005.1, read on the forward strand.
TCCCCAGTTTCTGGGTGACCTTCACGTACTCTTCGCAGACCTGCATCGCCATGTCGCGGCTTTCCAGCACGTTCATGCCGCCAAACAGCACCATGGGCTTGTCGTTGGCAACCTCAATGTCGCCGACGCGGATTATCTTCTGAGCCATCGTCTTATGCCTTTTTCTGGTGTTGAGCCAAAGCGGCTTTCACGAAACCGCTGAACAACGGATGACCGTCCCGTGGTGTCGAGGTGAACTCGGGGTGGAACTGGCAGGCGACGAACCATGGGTGATCCGGAGCCTCGACCACTTCGACCAGCGCGCCGTCACCGGAACGACCGGAGATCTTCAGGCCGGCTTCGATCAACTGTGGCAACAGGTTGTTGTTCACTTCGTAGCGATGACGGTGACGCTCGACGATCACATCCTTGGCGTAGCAATCGTGCACCTTGGAGCCGGCTTCCAGCAGGCATTCCTGGGCACCGAGACGCATGGTGCCGCCCAGGTCCGAACTTTCGGTACGCACTTCCACGGCACCGGTAGCATCTTCCCACTCGGTGATCAGGCCCACGACCGGATGGCCGCTGGCACGATCGAACTCGGTGGAGTTGGCATCTTTCCAGCCCAACACGTTACGGGCGAACTCGATGACCGCCACTTGCATGCCCAGGCAGATACCCAGGTAGGGCACCTTGTTTTCGCGAGCGTATTGCACGGCAGTGATCTTGCCTTCCACGCCCCGCAGGCCGAAGCCGCCCGGCACGAGGATCGCATCGGCGCCTTCGAGCAGGCCGGTGCCCTGGTTCTCGATGTCTTCGGAATCGATGTAGCGCAGGTTGACCTTGGTACGGTTGCTGATGCCGGCGTGACTCATCGCCTCGATCAGCGACTTGTAGGCGTCCAGCAGTTCCATGTACTTGCCGACCATGGCGATGGTGACTTCGTGCTCCGGGTTGAGCTTGGCATCGACCACGGCTTCCCACTCGGACAGATCGGCACTGGCGCATTGCAGGCCGAAGCGCTCGACGACGAAGTCGTCCAGGCCCTGGGAGTGCAGGATGCCCGGAATCTTGTAGATGGTGTCGGCGTCTTCCAGACCGATGACCGCACGCTCTTCAACGTTGGTGAACTGGGCGATCTTGCGACGCGAAGAGATGTCGATCGGGTGATCGGAGCGGCAGATCAGCACGTCCGGCTGCAGGCCGATGGAACGCAGTTCCTTGACCGAGTGCTGGGTCGGCTTGGTCTTGGTTTCGCCAGCGGTGGCGATGTACGGGACCAGGGTCAGGTGCATCAGCATCGCGCGCTTGGCGCCGATTTCAAAACGCAACTGGCGGATGGCTTCGAGGAACGGCTGGGACTCGATGTCGCCCACGGTACCACCGATCTCGACCATCGCCACGTCGGCATCGCCGGCACCCTTGATGATGCGGCGCTTGATTTCGTCGGTGATGTGCGGGATGACCTGGATGGTCGCGCCCAGGTAGTCACCACGACGCTCCTTGCGCAGCACGTGCTCGTAGACACGGCCGGTGGTGAAGTTGTTGTTCTGGGTCATGGTGGTGCGGATGAACCGCTCGTAGTGGCCCAGGTCCAGGTCGGTCTCGGCGCCGTCGTGGGTGACGAACACTTCACCGTGCTGGAACGGGCTCATGGTGCCCGGGTCGACGTTGATGTACGGGTCCAGCTTGAGCATGGTGACCTTAAGTCCCCGCGCCTCCAGGATGGCCGCCAATGAAGCCGAGGCAATGCCTTTCCCCAATGAAGAAACAACACCGCCCGTGACGAATATGTAGCGCGTCATGAAAAACCCTAGAAGTCTGCGTTAAAGCGGTCCGAGCCGCCGGGGAAAGCGAAGGAAGGCCGAAGCCCCCGATCACCTGCATTAATCACAGTGCACCTTTCAAAAAAACCGCCGCGTTGGGACAGACCGGAAGTGAAATCACCGGTACGTTGCTCGCTACACATTTTTTGGAATCGCCCAGCAAAGACTGCTTGGTAATCGGCAACTCCTGCAATTCAGGCGAATCCACAGAAGTTGTATCAAGAAGGGAGCGTAGTCTACCGGAAAGCCCCTTTCAGCTCAAACCCAGATCTTGGCTTCCTGGCGTCCAGATCAATTGCCAACTGCCATCAGCCTGTGCATCGAGCCCGGTCAGGTTGGCCACCGCCAGCAATTGCTCGCCCTGATAGAGCAGCGGCAATCGGCCGCGAACGAACACCGGCACGGCCTTTTCATTGAGCAAACGCTTGAGGTCACGATGACCACGACCCGCTAACACCATCACCTCGCCGCCTTGACGATAGCGCACGCTAAGCGGTCCCGCAGGCGGCGTGCCGTCGAGCACTACCCGACCATTGCCCGGCAAGCGCAGCGCAACCGCCGGATCGGCCCAGTCGACGGTGCCTGGCAGCGAACATAGCCAGTGGTCGGATAACCACCAGACCCGCCCGGCGGCGCGATGCAGCTCGCCACCGGCCAGGCGCCAGATCGGCCGGGCATCGTCGGCAGCATCGCGCAACGAGTCCCAGCCCGACCAGTGATCGGTGTCGGGCAGCAGGGTCATCGGTGCCAGCCAGTGGCTCAAGGCGTTGCGCTGACGGGCCGGCGACAACGCCCGCAAAGGCGCCAGCGCCAGGGATTGCAGCCCGAGCCAGTCGAACGCGCCCGGGGTCGCGGCCTGGGCCAGGTCGATTTGCGCCAGATCGTCCAGCAACCCCTGGGCTTCGCCCATGTGCGCAGCGCTACGAGCCAGGGTCGTCGAAGCTTGGGGCCATTGCTTGGCCAACACTGGAAAAACTCGCTGGCGCAGGTAATTGCGCGCGTACCGATGGTCGTCGTTGGATGGGTCTTCGATCCAGCTCAAGCCATGCTGCCTCGCATAGGCTTCCAGCTCCGCCCGGGGCACATCGAGCAAGGGCCGCAGCAAATGCCCTTGACCCAAAGGACGCTGCGCCGGCATCGCCGCCAGGCCCTTCACCCCCGCTCCCCTGAGCAGGCGAAACAGCAGGGTTTCGGCCTGGTCATCGCGATGCTGGGCGGTAAGCAGCACTTCATTGCTGTGGATCGCCGCGACAAAGGCCGCGTAACGCGCTTCCCGCGCGGCGCGCTCGACACTGGGGCCAGGGCGCACTTGCACAGCCACCACATCCAGCGGCACGCCCAGGGCCGCACAGACCGAACGGCAATGGTCCGGCCACGCCTCGGCCACCGCCTGGAGGCCGTGATGCACATGGATAGCGCTCAGCGGGGGCAAGGGTTGGCGTTGAGAAAGGGTTACGAGTAGGTGCAGTAGGACGGTGGAGTCGAGGCCGCCGGAGAAGGCGATGCGCCAGGTGGCGGCGTTGCTCCAGGGGGATAGCTGTGTGAGGAGCCGGGTTGGCAGGTCCGTGCTGTGGTTCATAAGGGTTTGCCTTGGCACAAACAAATGTGGGAGCGGGCTTGCTCGCGAAAGCGGTGTACCAGTCAACGCATCTGTTGAATGTTAAACCGCTTTCGCGAGCAAGCCCGCTCCCACATGGGTGTTGCAGTCAGATCAGAGGCCGTAGCTCATCAACCGCTCGTAGCGACGAGCCAGCAGCGCTTCGTTGTCGAACTTCTTGAGCATCGACAGTTGCGAGCTCAGCTCGGCGCGGATCAGTGCCGCCGCTGCAGCCGGATCGCGGTGAGCGCCGCCGACTGGCTCGCTGATCACTTTATCGACGATACCCAGGCCTTTGAGACGCTCGGCGGTAATGCCCATGGCCTCGGCGGCATCCGGCGCCTTCTCGGCGGTTTTCCACAGGATCGAGGCGCAACCTTCCGGCGAGATCACCGCATAAGTGGAATATTGCAGCATGTTCAACTGGTCGCAGACGCCGATGGCCAACGCACCGCCGGAACCGCCTTCGCCAATCACGGTGGCGATGATCGGGGTTTTCAGGCGTGCCATGACGCGCAGGTTCCAGGCAATTGCTTCGCTCTGGTTGCGCTCTTCGGCGTCGATGCCCGGGTAGGCACCCGGCGTGTCGATGAAGGTCAGGATCGGCATCTTGAAGCGCTCGGCCATTTCCATCAGGCGGCAGGCCTTGCGGTAGCCTTCCGGACGCGGCATGCCGAAGTTGCGGCGTACTTTCTCGCGCACTTCGCGGCCTTTCTGATGGCCGATCACCATCACTGGCTGGTCTTCCAGACGGGCGACACCGCCGACGATCGCGGCGTCGTCGGAGAAGTGACGGTCGCCATGCAGCTCATCGAACTCGGTGAAGATGTGCTCGATGTAGTCCAGGGTATAGGGACGACGCGGGTGACGCGCCAGGCGAGCGATCTGCCAGCTGGTCAGCTTGCCGAAGATGTCTTCGGTCAGCGTGCGGCTTTTGTCCTGCAGACGAGAGATTTCATCGCCGATATTCAGCGAATTGTCATTACCGACCAAGCGCAACTCTTCGATCTTGGCTTGCAGGTCGGCGATCGGCTGTTCGAAATCTAGAAAATTCGGGTTCATAGGCGTCCGTCTTGGGTCGACGTCCAAGAGAGCTTGGGCCGGCCGGTTGTCTATTCGCGCCTACCTTAAGGGAGAGGCGCGTTCAGGTCGAGATTAAAAATTCGGGTCGAGATCAGGGGTATTCCGGTTTCAAGAATGGCCCCTGGCCGTCAACGGTATTGGAGGAAGACGTTGTCTTTGCCGAACTGGTCACGCAAGGCTTGAATCAACGCATCCGCCGGATCGATCCGCCAGCCTTCGCCGAACTGCAACACAGCCTTGGCATCGGGGCGTACGTACTCCATGGTGATCGGACAAGCACCGCGATGGCGCTTGAACAATTCGCCCAACCAGCGTAGCTGATCGCCCTTGAGATCCTGGGTCTGCAACTTCAGGCGCAGGCTTTCAGCCAGGTTGGTACGGGCGTCTTCCATGCTCATCACCCGCTTGACCCGCAGCCGCAGGCCACCGGAAAAGTCATCGTTGCTGACCTCGCCTTCCACCACCACCATCGCGTCGGTCTGCAACAGCGACTGCGCCGAATGGAACGCATCGGCGAAAAGTGACGCCTCGATGCGCCCGGAGCGGTCGTCGAGGGTGATGAAACCCATCTTGTCGCCCTTTTTGTTCTTCATCACCCGCAGGGCGATGATCATGCCGGCGACGGTTTGCGTATCGCGCGCCGGCTTGAGGTCAATGATGCGCTGGCGGGCGAAGCGGCGGATCTCGCCTTCGTATTCGTCGATCGGGTGCCCGGTGAGGTACAGGCCCAGGGTGTCTTTCTCACCCTTGAGGCGCTCCTTGAGGGTCAGCTCCTTGGCCTTGCGATGATTGCCGTAGACATCGGCGTCTTCTTCGACGAACAGCCCGCCAAACAGGTCGGCATGGCCGCTGTCATGGGTGCGGGCAGTCTGTTCGGCGGCCTTGATCGCCTCCTCCATTGCCGCCAGCAACACCGCGCGGTTGCGGTCGATGTTGGCCTGGTAGGCCTTGGGCTCATCCTGGAAATAAGGCCCCAGGCGGTCCAGGGCGCCACTGCGGATCAAGCCGTCGAGGGTGCGCTTGTTGATGCGCTTGAGGTCAACCCGGGCGCAGAAATCGAACAGGTCCTTGAACGGCCCGTCCTGGCGCGCTTCGGTGATGGCTTCCACCGGCCCCTCGCCCACGCCCTTGATCGCGCCCAGGCCGTAAATGATGCGGCCTTCGTCGTTCACCGTGAACTTGAACTCCGAAGCGTTCACGTCCGGTGCGTCGAGGCGCAGTTTCATGGTCCGCACTTCTTCGATCAAGGTCACGACCTTGTCGGTGTTGTGCATATCCGCCGACAGCACCGCGGCCATGAATGGCGCCGGGTAGTGCGCCTTCAGCCACGCGGTCTGGTACGACACCAGGCCATAGGCGGCGGAGTGGGATTTGTTGAAGCCGTAGCCGGCGAACTTTTCCACCAGGTCGAAAATGTTACCGGCCAGGTCAGGGTCGATGCCGTTGGTGGCGCACCCCTCAATGAAACCGCCGCGTTGCTTGGCCATTTCCTCGGGCTTTTTCTTACCCATCGCCCGACGCAGCATGTCCGCGCCGCCGAGGGTATAACCGGCCATGACCTGGGCAATCTGCATCACCTGTTCCTGGTACAGGATGATGCCGTAGGTCGGTGCCAGCACCGGTTTCAAGCCTTCGTACTGATAGTCCGAGTGTGGGTACGCCAGCTCGGCGCGACCGTGCTTACGGTTGATGAAGTCATCCACCATGCCCGATTGCAGCGGGCCCGGACGGAACAGGGCCACCAGTGCGATCAGGTCTTCCAGGCAGTCGGGCTTGAGCTTTTTGATCAGCTCTTTCATGCCCCGGGATTCAAGCTGGAACACCGCTGTGGTTTCGGCTTTTTGCAGCAGGTTGTAGGTCGGCTTGTCATCGAGCGGGATGAAGGCAATGTCCAGCGGTTCTTCGCCGACCTTGGCCCGGTCACGGTTGATGGTTTTCAGCGCCCAGTCGATGATGGTCAGGGTGCGCAGGCCGAGGAAGTCGAACTTCACCAGGCCAGCCGCCTCGACGTCGTCCTTGTCGAACTGGGTCACCAGGCCGTCGCCTTCTTCATCGCAATAAATCGGCGAGAAGTCGGTCAGTTTGGTCGGCGCGATGACCACGCCACCGGCGTGCTTGCCAACGTTACGCACCACGCCTTCGAGCTTGCGGGCCATCTCCCAGATTTCCGCGGCTTCTTCATCGACCTTGATGAAGTCCCGCAGGATTTCTTCCTGCTCGTAGGCTTTTTCCAGCGTCATGCCGACTTCGAACGGAATCATCTTCGACAGACGATCCGCCAGGCCGTAGGACTTGCCCTGTACCCGCGCCACATCGCGCACCACGGCCTTGGCGGCCATGGAACCGAAGGTGATGATCTGGCTCACGGCGTTGCGACCGTACTTCTCGGCCACGTAGTCGATCACCCGGTCACGACCGTCCATGCAGAAGTCGACGTCAAAGTCGGGCATGGAGACCCGTTCCGGGTTGAGGAAACGTTCGAACAGCAGGTCATATTCCAGCGGATCGAGGTCGGTGATCTTCTGCACATAGGCCACCAGCGACCCGGCACCCGATCCACGGCCAGGACCCACCGGCACGCCGTTGTTCTTGGCCCACTGGATAAAGTCCATCACGATCAGGAAGTAACCGGGAAAGCCCATCTGGATGATGATATCCAGCTCGAAATTCAACCGATCGACATAGACCTGGCGCTTGGCTTCGTAATCTTCGGTGGTGTCCTTGGGCAGCAGGACGCTGAGGCGCTCCTCAAGACCATCGAAGGACACCTTGCGGAAATACTCGTCGATGGTCATGCCATCGGGGATCGGGAAGTTGGGCAGGAAGTGCTTGCCCAGCTTCACTTCGATGTTGCAGCGCTTGGCGATCTCGACGGTGTTTTCCAGCGCCTCCGGCAGGTCGCTGAACAACTCGGCCATTTCCTCGGCGCTTTTGAGGTATTGCTGGTCGCTGTAGTTCTTCGGACGGCGCGGATCATCAAGGGCGCGGCCCTCACCAATGCAGACACGGGTTTCGTGGGCCTCGAAATCTTCCTGCTTGATGAAGCGCACGTCGTTGGTCGCCACCAGTGGCGCGCCTATCTTGTCGGCCAGGGCCACGGCGGCGTGCAGGTGTTCTTCGTCGTTGGGGCGATTGGTGCGCTGCACTTCGATGTAGAAGCGATCGGGAAACACCGCCATCCAGTCGCGCGCCAGGACTTCAGCCTCTTCGGCGTTGCCACTGAGCAGGGCCAGGCCGATTTCACCCTCCTTGGCCGCCGACAGCATGATCAGCCCTTCGCTGGCTTCAGCCACCCACTCGCGCTCGATGATGATCGAGCCATTGCGCTGGCCGTCGATAAAGCCGCGAGAAATCAGTTCGGTCAGGTTGCGGTAACCCACGGCATTCATCACCAGCAGGCTGATGCGACTCAACGGCGCGTCCGGGTCCTTGTTCGACAGCCACAGGTCGGCACCGCAGATCGGCTTGATCCCAGCGCCCATGGCGGCCTTGTAGAACTTGACCAGCGAACACATGTTGTTCTGGTCGGTGACCGCTACGGCAGGCATGTTCATGCCCACCAGGGTCTTGACCAATGGCTTGATCCGCACCAGGCCGTCGACCAGGGAGTATTCAGTGTGCAGGCGTAGATGAACGAATGAAGCCGGCATAGTGATCCTGCGTTAAGTCATGAAAACAACAAGGCCCGGATTGTACCGGGCCTTGGGTAAAACATCAGCCTGCAACCCATACCGCTCATTGAAGTGATTGAATCCGTGGCGAGGGAGCTTGCTCCCGCTGGGCTGCGCAGCAGCCCCCTTCTTATGGGCGCTTCGCACCCAAGCGGGAGCAAGATCCCTCGCCACAATGATCAGGCGAATCTCTCGATTTCGATCACCCCTTCACGGGCTTCATAAGCCAGCCGCACCGGGGCGAACGAACGCCGATGGATGGGCGTCGGCCCAAGGCGCGCCAGGGCTTCCAGATGAACGGGGGTCGGGTAACCCTTGTGACCGCCGATGCCATAGCCCGGGTAAATCAATTCGAAAGCGGCCATTTCCCGGTCGCGACTGACCTTCGCCAGAATCGAGGCCGCCGCGATGGCCGGCACCTTGGCGTCGCCCTGGATCACCGCTTCGGCGCGCATCGACAGTTTCGGGCAACGATTACCATCGATCATCGCCAGTTTCGGCGTGATGTGCAGGCCCTGCACGGCACGCTGCATGGCAAGCATGGTGGCGTGCAGGATATTGAGTTCATCGATTTCTTCCACTTCGGCCCGGGCGATGCACCAGCTCAGGGCTTTCTCGCAGATCTCGTCGTAGAGCTTTTCGCGACGGGCTTCAGTGAGTTTCTTCGAATCGTTGAGGCCCAGGATCGGCCGCTTCGGGTCGAGAATCACCGCCGCCGTCACCACCGCGCCGCACAACGGGCCACGCCCCACTTCATCGACACCAGCCACCAGTTCTTCCACTTCGGCGACCAGGTTGAAGTCCAGGCCCATCTGTAGCTTTGAGTTGCTCATGGTTTTGCGCCAATCAGGGTCAGTACCGCGTCAGCCGCCTGGTTGGAAGCATCACGACGCAAGGTACGGTGGATTTCGTCAAAGCCTCGGGTCTGCTCCTCGCCGCCGTCGATCAAGGGCGACAGCGTGGTGGCCAGCGCCTCGGCGGTCGCCTCGTCCTGCAACAGCTCCGGCACCAACAAGCGCTGGGCCAACAGGTTCGGCAAGGACACGTAAGGGCTCTTGACCATGCGCTTGAGAATCCAGAACGTCAGCGGCGCCAGGCGATAGGCGACCACCATCGGGCGTTTATACAGCAGCGCTTCAAGGGTAGCAGTGCCGGAGGCAATCAACACGGCATCGCAGGCCGCCAACGCTTCGTGGGAACGACCGTCGAGCAGCGTCACCGGCAAATCGCGACCAACCAGCAACGCCTCCAACTGCGCGCGACGCTGCGCACTGGCACACGGCAGGACAAAACGTACACCGGGACGCAGCGCCCGAAGGCGCTCGGCGGCGTCGAAAAACAGCCCACCCAGGCGACTCACTTCGCCGCCCCGGCTGCCGGGCATCAAGGCCACCAGGGGGCCCTCGGGCAGGCCCAACGCCTGGCGGGCCGCATCGCGGTCGGCTTGCAGGGGAATGGTATCGGCCAGGGTGTGCCCGACAAATCGAACCGGCACGCCCTTCTCTTCATAGAACCGGGCTTCGAACGGCAGCAGCGTCAGCATCAGGTCGCAACCTTCGCGAATCTTCAGCACCCGCTTCTGCCGCCAGGCCCAGACCGATGGACTGACGTAATGCACGGTCTTGACACCGGCCTGACGTAGCTTGAGTTCGATATTGAGGGTGAAATCCGGCGCATCGATGCCGATGAACACATCCGGTTTTTCATCGATCAGGGTCTGGATCAGCTTCTTGCGCCGGGCCAGCAGCTCACGCAGGCGACCGAGTACTTCCACCAGGCCCATCACCGACAGGCGCTCCATCGGGAAATAGGACGTCAGCCCCTCGGCCTCCATCAACGGCCCACCAACACCAATGAATTCGACAGCGGGGTGCTGCGTCTTGAGCGCGCGCATCAGACCGGCGCCCAGAATGTCACCGGAAGCCTCTCCCGCCACCAGTGCAATACGCAAATTAGCCATGGTCAGCGAGTGATGCCGCGGGTCGAAGACTGTATGGAATCGCGGAAGATCGCCACTTCCGGGTGTTGCGCTGAAGCCTCGGCCAGTTCGGCGAGTGCCTGTTCGACCGTCAGGCCCTGGCGATACACGACCTTGTAGGCGCGACGCAGTGCCGTGATCGCCTCTTCGCTGAAACCACGCCGACGCATGCCTTCGAAGTTCATGCTGCGGGCTTCGGCCGGGTTGCCGAACACCGTGACATAGGCCGGGACGTCCTTGCCGATGGCAGTGCCCATGCCAGAGAAACTGTGGGCGCCGATATGGCAATACTGGTGCACCAGGGTGAACCCGGACAGGATCGCCCAATCGTCCACGTGCACATGGCCGGCCAGGGCGGTGTTGTTGACCAGGATGCAATGGTTGCCAATCACGCTGTCATGGCCGATGTGCGCATAGGCCATGATCAGGTTATGGTCGCCCAGGGTCGTTTCGGAACGATCCTGAACGGTGCCACGGTGAATCGTCACACCTTCGCGGATCACGTTGTGATCGCCGATGACCAGACGGGTTTCTTCACCTTTGTACTTGAGATCGGGCGTGTCCTCGCCTACCGAAGAGAACTGGTAGATGCGATTGTGCCGACCAATCCGGGTCGGTCCCTTGAGAATTACGTGGGGACCGATCACCGTACCCTCGCCAATTTCCACACCTGCGCCGACAATCGACCACGGGCCGACCTCGACATCGGCGGCCAAAACGGCCGTCGGATCGATGATTGCGCGAGGGTCAATCAAACTCATAGTTTGCGTTCCGCACAGATGATTTCAGCGGAGCAGACTGGCTTGCCGTCGACCGAAGCCTGGCATTCGAATTTCCAGATCTGGCGCTTGCAACTGATGAACTTGGCTTCGAGGATCAACTGATCGCCCGGGGTGACCGGCTGGCGGAAGCGCAGCTTGTCGGAGCCGACGAAGTAATAGAGCGTGCCGTCGGCAGGCTTTACGTCGAGCATTTTAAAACCAAGGATCCCGGCAGCCTGAGCCATCGCCTCGATGATCAATACGCCCGGCATGATTGGATGCGCGGGGAAGTGACCATTGAAGAACGGCTCGTTGATGCTGACATTCTTATAGGCGCGAATGCGCTTGCCTTCAACGTCCAGGTCCACCACCCGATCCACCAGCAGGAACGGGTAACGGTGAGGCAGGTATTCGCGAATCTCGTTGATGTCCATCATTTCGGGGGGAAGCCTATGTAAAGATTGGGAGCGCACGAGTGACGCGCACTCCGCTAGCAAATCAAGATGCCCTAACGGCTGTGCACACTTGATATGGAAATGGTATCAGCCATCTGATGAAGCATTACCGCCAGGGGTCACGTCCCCTACACGCTTTTCCACCTGCTTGAGGCGCCGCGCGATGTCGTCGAGCTGGCGGATACGCGCCGCGCTCTTGCGCCATTCGGCTGCCGGCTGCATGGCCGTACCGGAAGAATAGGCACCCGGTTCGGTAATCGAGTGGGTCACCATGGTCATCCCGGTCAGGAACACGTTGTCACAGATATCGATATGGCCCACCAGCCCCACGCCACCGGCGAGCATGCAATGCTTGCCGATCTTGGTGCTGCCGGAGATGCCCACGCAGGCGGCCATGGCGGTGTGATCACCGACCTGGACGTTGTGGGCGATCTGGATCTGGTTGTCGAGCTTGACGCCATTGCCGATGACCGTATCGGCCAGGGCGCCGCGGTCGATCGCGGTGTTGACGCCGATCTCCACGTCATCGCCAATGGTGACGCCACCGATCTGGGCGATCTTCTGCCAGATGCCTTTCTCGTTGGCGAAACCGAAGCCTTCGCCGCCCAACACCGCGCCGGATTGAATCACCACGCGCTTGCCGATGCGGACATCGTGGTACAGGGTGACCCGTGGGGCCAGCCAGCCACCTTCACCGATCTCGCTGCGTGCGCCAATGACACAATGGGCACCCAGCGTGACACCCGCACCAATGCGGGCCGCGCTTTCGATGACCACGAACGGACCGACGCTGGCCGTGGGATCGACCACGGCATCCGCCGCGATCACCGCGCTGGGATGAATACCAGCAGCCGACTTGGGCTTGGGATCGAACAGATGGGAAATTCGCGCATACGCCAGGTACGGATCGGGCACGATCAGGGCATCGCCGGCAAACCCTTCGGCATCAGCGGCCTTGAGCAACAGCGCGGCGGCCCGGCTATCGGCCAGATACTTGCGATACTGAGGATTTGCCAGAAAGCTCAACTGAGCTGGGCCAGCCTCTTGCAAAGTGGCTAGCCCAGTAATTGCCTTCTCCGGGTCGCCACGCAGGGTGGCGCCGAGGAACTCGGCCAACTGGCCGAGCTTGATAGTCGCTGTCATGGATTACTTCAGCTGATTCATGCGCTCGATTACCTGGCGCGTGATGTCGTATTGAGGCTTGACATCGATCACTGCGCCACGCTCGAACACCAGGTCAAAACCACCTTTCTTGATGACTTCTTCCACGGCGCTGTCGAGTTTCGGCTTGAGTTGCTTGAGCATTTCGCGGTCGGCAACAGCTTTCGCTTCGTTCAGCTCCTTGGACTGGAACTGGAAGTCACGGGCCTTTTGCTTGAATTCAAGCTCCAGACGCTCACGCTCGCCCTGGGCCATCTTGTCGCCACCGGCTACCAGACGATCCTGAATGCCCTTGGCGCTGCTTTCCAGGCCCTTGAGCTTGGTCAGTTGCGGACCGAATTTCTTCTCCGCATCCACGGCGTATTTCTTCGCTGCGTCGGATTCCAGCAGGGCCATCTGATAATTCAGCACGGCAATCTTCATGTCGGCAAAAGCCGGACCGGCGACCAGCACGGTGGCCAGGAGAACCAATTGAGTCAACTTACGCACGATGTACTCCTACAAAATCCATTGTCGTTATCTTGGGTCAGGCGCTTAGAACGTCTGGCCGAGGGAGAATTGGAACACTTGGGTTTCAGCGTCATCCGGTTTCTTGATCGGCATCGCCAATGCGAAGCTCAAGGGGCCCAGCGCGGTGACCCAGGTCACGCCCACGCCGACGGAACTGGCCAGGTTGCTCAGGCTGATGTCGTTGCACTCCGTATTGGAGTTGCCCCCGTTAGAAGTAGTGGTGTCTTCGCATGTGGAGTCGAATACGTTACCGACGTCCCAGAATACCGAAGTGCGCAGCGAGCGCTGATCCTTGACGAACGGCATTGGGAAAAGCAACTCCACGCCACCCTGGAGGAGGACGTTACCGCCGAATGGCAGCGGATCCTGGTCCGGATCACGGATTGTACCAGTGTTACCCGTGACACTCGCTCCCCGGCTCGGCGTACTGCGCGGCCCGAGCGTACTGTCCTTGAAGCCACGCACCGAGTTGAAACCACCGGCGTAGTAGTTCTCATAGAACGGCAGGCCATCGGTCGAACCGTAGCCGTCGCCATAACCCAGTTCGGTGTGCAGGCGCATGGTGTAGTTGTCGGTCAACGGCTGGAACAGTTGGCCACGATAGTCGAGCTTGAAGAATGACAGGTCACTACCCGGCACAGTCGTTTCCAGGACCAGGCTCTGGGAATGACCACGGGTCGCCAGCACGCCCTTGTTCAGGGTCGACTCGGACCAACCGGCAGACGCCTTGAAGTTCAGGTACTTGTCGCCTTCTTTCTCGACGAAATCGAAGATCTCGTCAACGGTATAGCGGCCAGTGCTGATCTCGTCCTGCTGGGCGGTGAGACCGAATGTAAGCCGCGAAGTCTCGCTGATTGGATAACCCACGTTGACGCCGGCACCCAAGCTGTCTACTGCATAGCTGGAGACATCGGAATCGAGCTCGTCATAGTCGGTGGTACGGTAGAAGGCGTTATAGCCCAGGCTCACGCCGTCAGCGGTCCAGTAGGGGTCCACGTAACCGAAGTTGTAGCGGGTCTGGTACTCACTGCGAGTCAAGCCGATGCTGACCTTGTTACCGGTACCCAGGAAGTTGTTCTGGGTGATCGAGCCACCGAGGATCAGACCGGCACTCTGGGCAAAACCGACGCTGGCAGTGATCGAGCCGGAAGCCTGCTCTTCGACGCTGTAGTTCACATCCACCTGGTCATCGACACCGGGCACTGCCGGGGTCTCGACGTTGACTTCCTTGAAGAAACCCAGGCGCTCCAGGCGGGTCTTGGACTGGTCGATCAGGTAGGTCGAGGCCCAACCGCCTTCCATCTGACGCATTTCACGGCGCAGCACTTCGTCCTCGGACTTGGTGTTGCCACGGAAGTTGATACGGTTGACGTAGGCACGCTTGCCCGGGTCCACGGCGAAGGTGATGTCGACGGTGTGGTCTTCATCATGCGGCTGTGGCACGCCGTTGACGTTGGCGAAGGTGTAACCCTCGTTACCCAGGCGGCGGGTGATCAGCTCGGAGGTGGTGGTCATCAGCTTGCGCGAGAACACCTGGCCCTTCTGCACCAAGAGCAGCGACTTGACCTGGTCTTCAGGCACTTTCAGGTCGCCGCTGAGCTTGACGTCACGAACGGTGTATTTCTCGCCTTCGTTGACGTTGACTGTGATGTAGACGTGCTTCTTGTCCGGGGTGATGGACACCTGGGTCGAGGCGATGTCCATGTTGATGTAGCCGCGGTCCAGGTAGTAGGAACGCAGGCGCTCCAGGTCACCGGAGAGTTTTTCACGGGCGTACTTGTCGTCGTTCTTGAAGAACGACAGCCAGTTGGTGGTCTTGAGTTCGAACAGGTCGATCAGGTCTTCGTCAGGGAAAACCGTGTTGCCCACCACGTTGATGTGCTGGATGGCTGCCACGGTGCCTTCGTTGATGTTGACCTTCAGGCCGACGCGGTTGCGCGGTTGCGGCACCACTTCGGTGTCGACGGTGGCCGAGTAGCGACCCTGGGCAACGTACTGGCGTTGCAGTTCGTTGCGTACACCTTCGAGGGTGGCGCGCTGGAAGATCTCGCCTTCGGCCAGGCCGGATTGCTTGAGGCCTTTCATCAGGTCTTCAGTGGAGATCGCCTTGTTGCCTTCGATCTCGATACTGGCGACCGACGGGCGCTCGACAACGGTGATGACCAGGACATTGCCGTCACGGCCCAGTTGGATATCTTGAAAGAAGCCGGTCTTGAACAGCGCACGCGTGGATTCCACCAGGCGCCGATCATCCGCCTGCTCGCCGACGTTCAACGGCAAGGCACCAAAGACGCTACCCGCGGAGACCCGCTGGAGGCCATTGACGCGAATATCAGAGATAGTGAAGGACTCGGCGTGAACTTCGGCGATCATCAATACGGTGAGAACCGCAGTTAGCAGCAGACGTTTCATGAAGTCCTTTCTTATTCCAACTGGCAATAAACAAACTGCCGCAAAATGCGGCAGATTCGCAATTCAGCGAAGCGTTACAGACGACCCAGATCGTTGACGAGGGCAAGCAACATGACCCCGACCACCAAGCTGATACCGATCTGTATCCCCCAACCTTGCACCCGATCCGACAAGGGACGACCACGCGCCCACTCGATCAGATAAAACAGCAGATGCCCCCCATCCAGTACCGGGATGGGCAGCAAATTCAGAACCCCCAGGCTAATGCTCAGATAAGCAAGGAAATTCAGGAAATCAGCGACGCCCGACTGGGCAGAAGCGCCCGCCACTTTAGCAATGGTTATCGGTCCACTCAAGTTTTTTACCGAGAGCTCGCCGAACAACATTTTCTTGAGCGAGTCCAGCGTCAGGACGCTCATGGTCCAGGTACGACGCGCACCCTCGCCAATCGCCGCCACCGGGCCGAAACTGACCTCGCGAATCATTTCCGGTGGCCAGTCGACCGCCTTGACGCCCGCCCCCAGGTAACCGCTCGGTGCCTTGCTCTCGCCACGGGCGGCCAGGGTCACCGGGACATCGATTGGAGCACCGTCGCGCTCGATGCGCAGCACAATTTTGGTATCAGGACGTACACGAACCGAATCGACCACCTGCTGCCAATCGCTGACCGGCTGGCCGTCGAGGGCCAGCAACCGATCGCCGGTCTTCAGGCCTGCAGCCTGGGCCGGGCCTTTCGGATCGAGTTCGGCGAGTATCGGTGGCATCGCCGGACGCCATGGCCGGATCCCCAGGGACCGGATCGGATCGGGCTCGTCGGCGCCCTTGAGCCAGTTGTCCAAGGTCAGTTCGCGAGGCGAATCCACCGTGGAGCCCTGCTCACGCACCATCAATTGCAACGAACCGCTCTCACCCAGGCGACGCACCAGTTGCAGATTGACCGCCGCCCAGCCCGAGGTCGGCTCGCCGTCGATAGCGACGATTTCCTGCCCGACGCCCAACCCGGCACGGGCGGCAACGCTACCCGACTCCACCGCACCGATGACCGGACGCACCTGCTCGCTGCCCAGCATGGCCAGGCCCCAGAAAAACACCATGGCCAGCAGGAAGTTGGCGATCGGCCCCGCGGCGACGATGGCAATACGCTGACGGACGGTCTTGCGATTGAAGGATTGATCGAGCTGGTCTGCCGGGACTTCACCTTCTCGCTCATCGAGCATCTTGACGTAGCCGCCCAGCGGGATGGCCGCCACGACGAACTCGGTGCCTTTCTTGTCGTGCCAGCGCAGCAAGGGCATGCCAAAGCCCACGGAAAAACGCAGGACCTTGACGCCACAGCGCCGCGCGACCCAGAAATGACCGAATTCGTGAAATGTGACCAACACCCCCAAGGCAACCAGGGTGCCGACAATCATATAGAGCGCGCTCATCTGTTTTCTCCGCAATCCTGTCCAGGGCAACCCTGGCTAACGTATCGCAGCTTCAACGCCCGTGGCGCTGCAGCCATTGGCCCGCCAATTCACGAGCCCTGGCATCCGCCGTAAATACCGTGTCGAGGTCATCGACCGAAACCACGGCCTCGAGATTCAAGACTTCCTCGATGATACTCGCGATCTCGAGGTAACGGACACGTCCATCGAGAAACGCTGCAACCGCCACTTCATTGGCGGCATTAAGCATGGCCGGCGCACTGTCGCCCGCCTCGGCCGCCTGGCGCGCCAGGCGCAGGCAGGGGAAACGCTGCTCATCGGGCGCCTGGAAATCCAGGCGGGCGATGGCGAACAGGTCCAGCGGCGCAACACCCGAATCGATACGCTCCGGCCAGGCCAGGGCATTGGCGATCGGGGTGCGCATGTCCGGATTGCCCAACTGGGCCAGCACCGAACCATCGACATAGTCCACCAGGGAATGAATCACGCTCTGGGGATGAATCACCACCTCGACCTGGGACGGCTTGGCATCGAACAGCCAGCAGGCCTCGATCAGCTCCAACCCCTTGTTCATCATGCTGGCCGAATCCACGGAAATCTTGCGCCCCATGGACCAGTTCGGGTGGGCACAGGCCTGCTCGGGTGAAACATGCACCAATTCTTCCAGCGGCGTCTGCCGGAACGGACCACCGGAGGCTGTCAGCAAAATCCGCCGGACACCCACCGCGCCGAGGCCACGGGAAAAATCCTGCGGCATGCATTGAAAAATCGCATTGTGCTCGCTGTCGATAGGCAGCAACACCGAACCGCTTTTGCGCACAGCCTGCATGAACAGCGCGCCGGACATCACCAGCGCTTCTTTATTGGCCAGCAGGATCTTCTTGCCTGCTTCCACCGCCGCCAGCGTCGGACGCAAGCCCGCCGCACCGACGATTGCCGCCATCACGGCGTCGACTTCCGGGTCGGAAGCCACTTGGCAGAGGCCTTCCTCCCCCACCAGCACGCGAGTTTGCAGGCCGGCTGCGCGCAGATCGTCCTGCAGCGCCCGCGCCACAGCGGCCTCAGGCACCACGGCAAACCGCGGCGTGTGGCGTATGCACAAGGCCAGCAATTCACTCATGCGCGTGAAACCACTGAGGGCGAACACCTGGTAACGCTGCGGGTGCCGGCCGATGACGTCAAGCGTACTCAGGCCGATCGAACCGGTCGCACCGAGGACAGTGATCTGCTGGGGGCGACTCACGACGCCGCCATCCACAACAGCACGGCAAAGATCGGAATCGCGGCGGTAAGACTGTCGATGCGATCCAGCACGCCACCGTGACCGGGCAGCAGGTTACTGCTGTCCTTGATTCCCGACTGACGCTTGAACATGCTTTCGGTCAGGTCGCCGACCACAGACACAAATACGATCAAGGCGGCCCCCATAAGGCCCATCAGCAGCTGCGCGACCGTCCAGTCCCGCACGAAGCCGACCACAGTGGTGATCACCAGGCTCAAGGCCAGGCCACCATAGACCCCTTCCCAGCTCTTGCCAGGGCTGACCTTCGGCGCCAGCTTGCGCTTGCCGAAGGCCTTGCCGGAAAAATAGGCGCCGACGTCGGCACCCCAGACCAACACCATCACGGCCATGATCTGCCAGTTGCCCAGCGGGTCTTGCTTGATCCAGATCAGCCCTTGCCAGGCCGGCAGCAGGATCAACAGGCCGATCACCAGCTTGGTCGCCGCATTGGCCCAATGATGGGTAGTCTGCGGGTAGGTCAGGACCAGGAAGGTCGCTGTCGCCCACCACAGCACCGCGGCACCCAACACCCAAGGCGCGAGCCCGGGCATCACGTACATGATGAACAGCATGGCCGCCACGGCCGCTGCGTAGGCCACGCGCGCCGACTGCGCAGGAAAACCCGCCAGCCGCGCCCATTCCCACGCCCCCAGGGTCACGACCAGTCCGATGAACAGCGCAAAACTGGCGCCTTCGAGCAGGAAGAAACCGCCCAGGGCGATGGGCAACAGGATCAAGGCAGTGATGATTCGTTGTTTGAGCATTAAACCCGGGCTCCAGCTTCGATCTGCTCGCTCGTTTTACCGAAGCGACGCTGACGGGAAGCGAAATCGGCCAGTGCGGTGCGCATGGCATCGTGTTTGAAGTCCGGCCAGAACAGGTCGGAGAAGTACAACTCGGCATACGCCAACTGCCAGAGCAGGAAGTTGCTGATGCGATGCTCGCCACCGGTACGGATGCACAGGTCCGGCAACGGCAGGTCGCCGGTCGCCAGGCAGGTCTGCAGCAGTTCCGGCGTGATGTCTTCCGGGCGCAGGTGCCCGGCCTGGACTTCCCGCGCCAGCCGCTGGGCAGCCTGGGCAATGTCCCACTGTCCACCATAGTTGGCGGCGATCTGCAGGACAAACCGATCGGCGCCCGCAGTCGCTGCCTCGGCTTCGCGCATCGCAGCCTGCAATTCAGGATGGAAGCGCGAGCGATCACCGATGATCCGCAGGCTGATCTTGTTATCGTTGAGGCGCTTGGCCTCACGACGCAGGGCCTTGAGGAACAGGTCCATCAAGGCACTGACTTCATCGGCCGGACGCTGCCAGTTCTCACTGGAGAAGGCGAACAGGGTCAGCACCTCGACCCCTGCCTCGGCGCACACCTCGATGACCGCACGCACCGCATCGACACCCGCCTTGTGCCCGGCGACGCCAGGCATAAAGCGTTTCTTGGCCCAGCGGTTATTGCCGTCCATGATGATCGCCACGTGGCGCGGCACCGCGAACGGCACGGCCTGCTTGGTCTTTTCCATGAAAACGAGACCCTTATACGGCCATCAGGTCTTTTTCTTTCTGCGCCAAATCCGCGTCGATCTTAGCCACGTACTTCTTGGTCAGGTCGTCGATCTCGCCAGTGGCACGACGCTCTTCGTCTTCGCTGATTTCCTTTTCCTTGACCAGGTCCTTGAGCTGGCTGTTGGCATCACGACGGATGTTGCGTACGGCAACACGGGCGTCTTCAGCCACGTCACGGGCCTGTTTGGTGAAGCCCTTGCGGGTCTCTTCGGTCAGGGCCGGCATGGAGATCAGCAGCAGCTCACCCAGGTTGGTCGGGTTCAGGTTCAGACCGGCACTGCCGATGGCCTTGTCGACCGCGGCCAGCATATTGCGCTCAAAGGCCACGACCTGCAGGGTACGCGCGTCCTTGACGGTGATGTTGGCCACTTGCTTGATCGGGGTATCGGAGCCGTAGTACGGCACCATCACGCCCTCAAGGATGCTCGGGTGCGCCTGGCCGGTGCGGATGCGACCGAAGTTGTGCGCCAGGGACTCCAGGGATTTCTGCATGCGCTGTTCAGCGTCTTTCTTGATTTCGTTGATCATTGTTGAACTTCCTCGATCAGTGTTCCTTCGGCGCCGCCATGGACGATATTCAGCAGGGCACCGGGCTTGTTCATGTTAAAGACACGCAGCGGCATCTTGTGGTCGCGGCAGAGACAGATAGCCGTCAGATCCATTACCCCCAGCTTGCGATCCAGCACTTCATCGTAGGTCAGATGATCGAACTTCTCGGCATGCGGGTCCTTGAACGGGTCAGCGGTATAGACGCCATCGACCTTGGTTGCCTTGAGCACGACATCGGCATCGATCTCGATCGCTCGCAGGCAGGCGGCCGAATCCGTGGTGAAGAACGGATTACCGGTACCGGCGGCAAAAATCACCACTTCCTTGGAGTTGAGGTGGCGCATGGCTTTGCGGCGGTCGTAGTGATCGGTTACGCCAACCATGGAAATGGCCGACATCACGATGGCCGAGATATTGGCACGCTCCAGCGCGTCACGCATAGCCAGGGCATTCATCACAGTAGCCAGCATGCCCATGTGGTCGCCCGTGACCCGGTCCATGCCGGCCGCGCTCAGCGCCGCGCCGCGAAACAGGTTGCCGCCGCCGATGACCAGACCGACCTGAACGCCGATCCCGACCAGCTGGCCGACTTCCAGGGCCATGCGATCCAGCACTTTCGGATCGATCCCGAACTCTTCCGAGCCCATCAGGGCCTCGCCGCTAAGCTTGAGTAGAATGCGTTTATAGCGAGCCTGATAACCACTGCCCTGCTGAGCCATTGCGAATCTCTCCTGCGGCGTATTTTCGAAAATTCTTTGCAGGCTGTTTGCAGCCTGCGTCTACTCTAGTCTGACGCTGACACAGCGCCATCGGAACACGGCTTTGTAAGCCAGTTCCGACAGGAAACCAATAAAAATCGGCATCCCCATCCAAAAAGAGGCTGCGCGCGTTAAGCGGGCAGCCTCTTCAGGGCGACAGTTGTAAAAACCGTCTTATTGCTTGCTGGCAGCAGCTACTTGGGCAG
This sequence comes from Pseudomonas sp. NFACC51, assembly GCF_900103575.1. Classification (NCBI taxonomy): domain Bacteria; kingdom Pseudomonadati; phylum Pseudomonadota; class Gammaproteobacteria; order Pseudomonadales; family Pseudomonadaceae; genus Pseudomonas; species Pseudomonas sp. NFACC51. Next base: position 219,841 of record NZ_FMXH01000005.1, read on the forward strand.
CAACTTCTTCAGCGAAGTTGTCGACCGGCTTCTCGATGCCGTCGCCCACTTTGAAGTAGGTGAACGAAACGATTTCAGCACCGGCTTTCTTCGCCAGGTCGCCAACCTTGACTTCCGGGTTCTTGACGAAAGCCTGCTCAACCAGGCTGGCTTCGGCCAGGAACTTGGAGATACGGCCGCTGACCATTTTTTCTGCGATTTCAGCAGGCTTGCCTTTCAGCTTTTCTTCGTTCAGCTGCAGGAAAACGCCCTTCTCGCGCTCGATCGCTTCAGCCGAAACGTCCGAAGGCAGCAGGAACTCAGGGTTGGTTGCAGCAACGTGCATGGCGATGTCTTTCGCCAGCTCGGTATCGCCGCCCTTCAGGACAACCGCAACACCGATCTTGTTGCCGTGCAGGTAGGTACCGACCACGTCACCTTCAACACGAACCAGACGGCGGATGTTGACGTTTTCGCCGGTCTTGCCAACCAGGACCAGGCGCGCTTCTTCCTGAGCTTCGATCAGCGGAGCTGCGTCGGTCAGTTTGTCAGCGAAGGCTTTTTCGACGCTGGCAGCGACGAATGCCTTGAAGTCATCCTGCAGGGCCAGGAAGTCGGTCTGGGAGTTAACTTCCAGCAGAACGGCAGCCTTGCCGTCGTCCTTGATGGCGATGGCGCCTTCAGCGGCAACGTTGCCCGCTTTCTTGGCAGCCTTGATGGCGCCCGAAGCACGCATGTCATCAATGGCTTTTTCGATGTCGCCGCCAGCCTTGGTCAAGGCTTTCTTGCAGTCCATCATGCCTTCGCCGGTACGCTCGCGCAGTTCTTTGACCAACGCTGCAGTAATCTCTGCCATTTCAAAATCCTCTTGGATAGGTTTTCAACCATTCCACCCGATCGAACGGGCGATCAATTCTTCCTGGAAAACCACTGCTTATAGGCCACGGCAGGTTACAAACAGATCACTGCGCTGGCGGCAAATGGTTTTCGAGGTGGCAAAAAGGGGGCCAAGCCCCCTTTTTGCTTACTGAGTCAACGCCAGGGCGTCAATTACTCAGCGGCTGCTGCCGGAGCTTCTTCAGCGAAGACTTCGGTGCCGCCATTCACGTTGTTGCGACCACGGATAACAGCGTCAGCCATCGAACCCATGTACAGCTGGATGGCGCGGATGGCGTCATCGTTGCCTGGGATGATGTAGTCAACGCCTTCCGGGCTGCTGTTGGTATCGACAACGCCGATGACCGGGATACCCAGCTTGTTGGCTTCGGTGATCGCGATGCGCTCGTGGTCAACGTCGATCACGAACAGCGCGTCAGGCAGACCGCCCATGTCCTTGATACCGCCCAGGGAGCGGTCCAGCTTCTCAAGATCGCGAGTGCGCATCAGCGCTTCTTTCTTGGTCAGCTTGGCGAAAGTACCGTCTTCGGACTGGACTTCAAGGTCACGCAGACGCTTGATGGAAGCGCGAATGGTCTTGAAGTTGGTCAGCATGCCGCCCAACCAGCGGTGATCGACGTACGGCGAACCGCAACGTGCTGCTTCTTCAGCAACGATCTTGCCAGCGGAACGCTTGGTGCCGACGAACAGAATCTTGTTTTTGCCCTGGGCCAGGCGCTCTACGAAGGTCAGTGCTTCGTTGAACATCGGCAGGGTTTTTTCAAGGTTGATGATGTGGATCTTGTTACGCGCGCCGAAAATGTACTTGCCCATTTTCGGGTTCCAGTAACGGGTCTGGTGACCGAAGTGCACACCGGCCTTCAGCATATCGCGCATGTTGACTTGGGACATGATAGTTCCTTGATAAGTCGGGTTTGGCCTCCACGTATCCCAATGACCAACCAGCGGCTATATAAGCCAAAGGCACCCAGGTCATCGTGTCGACACGTGTGTGGATTTAAGCTTACGGGGTCATCCCCGGAAAGCGGCGCATTTTATACCACAGCAAGGGCGAAAACGGAACATGGAATCTGAAAACCTCTTGTGGCGAGGGGATTTATCCCCGCTGGGACGCGTAGCGGCCCCATACCAGGCGATTCAATCGACTTGATACACCATGCTGCCTGATTTGGGGCTGCTGCGCAGCCCAACGGGGATAAATCCCCTCACCACAGAGTTCCAGCCTGGAGAGCTCATTGTACTGATCGTCTGTTAGAATCGCGTTTTCAGGGCCGCCCGGATCCCCATCCGCCGCCCATTTCGTTTTGAACAGCGCCGTCGGGCGCAGAGAGAGCCTGTATGACCGTTACCCTCAAGACTCCCGAGGACATCGCCAAAATGCGTGTCGCCGGCAAACTCGCCGCCGATGTGCTGGAGATGATCGCCGACTACGTCAAGCCTGGCGTGACCACCGAAGAGCTGGACCGCATCTGCCATGACTACATCGTCAACGAGCAGAAAGCCATCCCGGCCCCGCTCAACTACAAAGGCTTCCCGAAGTCGATCTGCACCTCGATCAACCACGTGGTCTGCCACGGCATCCCCAACGAAAAACCGTTGAAGGATGGCGACACCCTGAACATCGACGTCACCGTCATCAAGGACGGCTTTCACGGCGACACCAGCCGCATGTTCCATGTCGGCAACGTGCCGGAGTGGGCCGAGCGCCTGTCCAAGGTCACCCAGGAATGCATGTACATGGCCATCGAACTGGTGAAGCCGGGCTGCCGCCTGGGGGACATCGGCGAAGTGATCCAGAAGCACGCGCAGAAAAACGGCTTCTCGGTGGTACGCGAATTCTGCGGCCATGGCATCGGCAAGGTGTTCCACGAAGAACCGCAGATCCTGCACTACGGCCGTGCCGGCACCGGCATGGAACTGCAGGCGGGCATGACCTTCACCATCGAGCCGATGATCAACCAGGGACGCGCCGATACCAAGGTGCTGGGCGACGGCTGGACTGCCATCACCAAGGATCGCAAGCTGTCGGCCCAGTGGGAACACACCTTGCTGGTCACCGAGACCGGATACGAGATCTTTACCCTGCGCAGCGATGACACCATCCCTCGCGTTTCCGCCTGATCCGAACCCAGCCTATAGATAGAAAGGAAAGTCATTCAATGCCGCAGGTGGATCCCGAACTCTTCGACCGCGGCCAGTTCCAGGCTGAACTGGCCCTGAAGGCAAGCCCCATCGCGGCGTTCAAGAAGGCGATCCGCCAGGCCCACGAAGTGCTCGACCAGCGCTTTCGCAACGGCCGGGACATTCGGCGGCTGATCGAGGACCGTGCCTGGTTCGTCGATAACATCCTGCAAAAAGCCTGGGAACAGTTCAACTGGAGCGAGGATGCCGACATCGCCCTGGTGGCGGTCGGCGGCTACGGGCGCGGCGAACTGCACCCCTACTCCGACATCGATCTGCTGATCCTGCTCGACAGCGCCGATCATGAAGTTTTCCGTGACTCAATCGAGCGGTTCCTGACGCTGCTGTGGGACATCGGCCTGGAAGTCGGCCAGAGCGTGCGCTCGGTGCAGGAATGCGCCGACGAGGCCCGCGCCGACCTGACGGTGATCACCAACCTGATGGAAAGCCGCACCATCGCCGGCCCCGAGCACCTGCGCCAGCGCATGCTCGATGTCACCAGCACGGCGCACATGTGGCCCAGCAAGGACTTTTTCCTGGCCAAGCGCGCCGAGCAGAAGGCCCGCCACCACAAGTACAACGACACCGAATACAACCTGGAGCCCAACGTCAAGGGCTCGCCCGGCGGGCTGCGGGACATCCAGACGATCCTATGGGTCGCCCGGCGCCAGTACGGCACGCTGAACCTGCGCGCCCTGGCCGGTGAAGGTTTCCTGGTGGAAAGCGAAAACGCCTTGCTGGCCTCGTCCCAGGAATTCCTGTGGAAGGTCCGCTACGCCCTGCACATGCTGGCCGGGCGCGCCGAAGATCGCCTGCTGTTCGACCATCAGCGCTCCATCGCCAGCCTGTTGGGTTTCGAAGGGCAGGATGCCAAGCAATCCATCGAAAACTTCATGCAGCAGTACTACCGCGTGGTGATGAGCATCGCCCAACTCAGCGAACTGATCATCCAGCACTTCGAGGAAGTCATCCTCGCCCCCGAAGACGAAGAACCGCCGCAGCCGATCAATTCACGTTTCCAACTGCACGACGGCTACATCGAGGCGCGCAACGCCAATGTATTCCGTCGCACGCCGTTCGCCATGCTGGAAATCTTCGTGCTCATGGCCCAGCAACCGGAAATCAAGGGTGTACGCGCCGACACCATTCGCTTGCTGCGAGAAAACCGTCACCTGATCGATGAAGATTTCCGTCACGACATCCGCAACACCAGCCTGTTCATCGAGTTGTTCAAGTGCAAGATCGGCGTGCATCGCAACCTGCGGCGCATGAACCGCTACGGGATTCTCGGGCGTTATCTGCCGGAGTTCGGTTTCATCGTTGGGCAAATGCAGCACGACCTGTTCCACATCTATACGGTCGATGCCCACACCCTGAACCTGATCAAGCACCTGCGTAAGCTCCAGTACACCCAGGTGTCGGAGAAATTCCCGCTGGCCAGCAAGCTCATGGCCAAGTTGCCCAAGCCCGAACTGATCTACATGGCAGGGCTGTATCACGACATCGGCAAGGGTCGTCAAGGCGATCACTCCGAGATTGGCGCGGTGGATGCCGAGGCTTTCTGCCAGCGCCATCAACTGCCGCTGTGGGACAGCCGACTGATCGTCTGGCTGGTGCAGAACCACCTGATGATGTCCACCACCGCCCAGCGCAAGGATTTGTCCGACCCGCAGGTGATCCACGACTTCGCCCAGATCGTCGGCGATGAAACGCGCCTGGACTATCTCTACGTGCTGACTGTGGCCGACATCAACGCCACCAACCCAAGCCTGTGGAACTCCTGGCGCGCCAGCCTGTTGCGCCAGCTCTACACCGAGACCAAGCGCGCCTTGCGCCGCGGCCTGGAAAACCCCGTGGATCGCGAAGAGCAGATCCGTCGCACCCAAAGCGCAGCCCTGGACATCCTGGTGCGCGGTGGCACCGACCCGGACGACGTCGAGCAGCTCTGGTCGCAATTGGGCGATGACTACTTCCTGCGCCATACCGCCGGCGACGTGGCCTGGCACAGCGATGCGATCCTGCAGCAACCGGCCGATGGCGGGCCGCTGGTGCTGATCAAGGAAACCACCCAGCGCGAGTTCGAGGGCGGCACGCAGATCTTCATCTACGCCCCGGACCAGCACGACTTCTTCGCCGTGACCGTGGCAGCGATGGACCAGCTCAACCTCAACATCCATGACGCCCGGGTCATTACCTCGAGCAGCCAGTTCACCCTCGACACCTACATCGTGCTCGACACCGACGGCGACTCGATTGGCGACAACCCGGCGCGGGTCAAGCAGATTCGCGATGGCCTGACCGAAGCCCTGCGCAACCCGGCGGACTACCCGACCATCATCCAGCGCCGGGTGCCGCGCCAGCTCAAGCATTTTGCGTTTGCCCCACAGGTGACGATCCACAACGACGCCCAGCGCCAGGTCACCGTCCTGGAACTCAGCGCCCCGGACCGCCCGGGCCTGCTGGCGCGAATCGGCCATATTTTCCTGGAGTTCGACCTGTCGCTGCAAAACGCGAAGATCGCCACCCTCGGCGAACGGGTGGAAGACGTCTTCTTCATCACCGACGCACATAACCAGCCGCTGTCCGATCCGCAGCTGTGCAGCCGCTTGCAGGAAGCGATCGTGCAGCATTTGAGCGTCAACCAGGAACCCGATGCTCACATGACACGTATCAGCATCTGAACGAACAAATTCCCCCTGTGGGAGCGGGCTTGCTCGCTCCCACATTGAACGAGGCCCTTGATGAACAACGCTTTGAACCAGTTGCAGCCCTACCCGTTCGAAAAGCTCCGCGCCTTGCTTGGCAGCGTCACGCCCAACCCGGACAAGCGCCCGATCGCCCTGTCCATCGGCGAACCCAAGCATCGCTCGCCCAGCTTCGTGGCTGAAGCCCTGGCCAGCAATCTGGAAAAAATGGCCGTGTACCCGACCACCCTCGGCATCCCGGAACTGCGTGAAGCCATCACTGGCTGGTGCGAGCGTCGCTTCAACGTGCCGAACGGCTGGCTGGACCCGGCGCGCCACGTGCTGCCGGTCAATGGCACCCGTGAAGCCTTGTTCGCCTTCACCCAGACCGTGGTCAACCGTGGCGACGATGCCCTGGTGGTCAGCCCGAACCCGTTCTACCAGATCTACGAAGGCGCGGCGTTCCTGGCCGGGGCCAAGCCGCACTACCTGCCGTGCCTGGACGAAAACGGCTTCAATCCGGATTTCGATGCCGTCTCACCCGACATCTGGAAGCGCTGCCAGATCCTGTTCCTGTGCTCCCCTGGCAACCCGACCGGCGCGCTGATCCCGGTGGACGTGCTGAAAAAACTCATCGCCCTGGCTGACGAACATGACTTTGTCATCGCGGCGGACGAGTGCTACAGCGAACTGTACTTCGACGAACAGACCCCGCCGCCGGGGCTGCTCAGCGCCTGCGTCGAACTCGGTCGCAAGGATTTCAAGCGCTGCGTGGTGTTCCACAGCCTGTCCAAGCGCTCCAACCTGCCAGGCTTGCGCTCCGGTTTCGTCGCAGGCGACGCGGACATCCTCAAGGGTTTCCTGCTGTACCGCACCTACCACGGCTGCGCCATGCCGGTTCAGACCCAACTGGCGAGCATCGCGGCGTGGAACGACGAAGTCCATGTACGGGCCAACCGTGCGCTGTACCGGGAAAAATTCGACGCAGTGCTGGAAATCCTCAGCCCGGTGCTGGACGTGCAGCGTCCCGATGGCAGTTTCTACCTGTGGCCAAACGTGGCCGGCGATGATGCAGCGTTCTGCCGCGACCTGTTCGAACAGGAACACGTGACCGTGGTGCCGGGTTCCTACCTGTCCCGCGAAGTGGATGGCGTCAACCCGGGTGCCGGGCGCGTGCGCATGGCCCTGGTCGCGCCGCTAGCTGAATGCGTGGAAGCGGCGGAGCGGATTCGCGCGTTTATCCAGCGTCGGGGTTGATGGCTGTATCGGACTGAAGTGGACCGCTGTTGTGGCGAGGGAGCTTGCTCCCGCTGGGCTGCGCAGCGGCCCCAACAGCAACATCCGTACCGACCACCACCTCCCCCTGTACAAATCCTCAGTGATGCCTGGGTTGCGCAATGCACCTATTTCGGTACACTTCATTCATGGTTGATATTGCCCCAATACTGAACGTACGTTTTTTCCGCACAGACGCTGGGAATGAACCCGTTCGCGAATGGTTGACTGACCTGCCTCGCGAGCACAGACGGATGATCGGGACCGACATCAAGACTGTTCAGATTGGTTGGCCAATAGGTATGCCGGTGGTTCGCAAACTGGACACCGGGCTGTGGGAGGTCAGGATTGACCTTGGAGATACCATTGCCCGTGTTCTCTTCACCGTGGTGGGCTCCGATATGGTTCTACTCCACGGTTTCATCAAGAAAAGTCAAAAAACGCCAGCCACCGACATGGCAACCGCCAAGCAGCGCAAAGCAAGATTATGAGGTACCGCAAATGAACAAGCATATTGGATCGGATTTTGACGATTTCCTCGCCGAGCAAGGCATCGCCGAAGAAGTTTCCGCCGCTGCGCTCAAACGCGTTATTGCCTGGCAGATTGCCGAAGCCATGAAGCTTCAGAAAGTGACCAAAAAGGCCTTGGCACAACGGATGCACACCAGTCGCACCGCTGTTGATCGTGCGCTGGATCAGAACGATGCAGGAATGACGCTGGCAACGCTTGCCAGCGCGGCGCGTGCGCTGGGTCAGAGGGTGGAAGTACGGTTGGTGCCTGAGCAGGAAGAGGCTCACGCATAAATGCTGTTGTGGCGAGGGGATTTATCCCCGCTGGGCTGCGAAGCGGCCCCAAAGCAGTCCACTCAATTTACCTGACACACAGGGTTGTCAGGTTTTGGGGGCGCTTCGCGCCCCAGCGGGAGCAAGCTCCCTCGCCACAGGGGCTTGGTGTCGATTGGCATATTTGTGAACGACACAAATCCCCTGTGGGAGCGAGCTTGCTCGCGATGAGGCCGGCGCTTATTGCATCAAGTCCGCAGCTCTACCCGATCCAAAGCCTTGTTCGCCAACAACGTCCCCAACTCGATCATCTGCGCCACCCCCAACGCCACATGCCTCCGCGAGCCGTCCAGGTCAAACGCCAGGTCGCTGAGCATCGCGTTGGCCGAAGCCAGGGTTTCGCTGAGGTTGGCCAATAAGGCTTCGGTATCGACACTGTCCACCACCGTGAACATCTGCGCCGAGGGCTTGGGGGCTGACTCGCTATCGTCAGGCTTGAGGTAATGATCCAGCGCACGATCAGCGGCTTCTTGCAGCTTTTCGGGGGCGTAGTCGCCGTAGGGGAACGTGGAGGCTGGCTTTGGAGGATTCGGTGTCTCTTTGATCATGTCATTGCTCCTAGGGGAATTAGAAGCCGCCACCGAGTCTTCTCACGGACTGGAGGGTGGCAGCCGTACGCGGGGTGAGAATCCGAGTCCCTAGAAGCCCGGCCATGCCGAAGCATGCCCGCGCACGGCCGCCATAACACAATGCCCAGACGAAAAGCGCCTGCACTTTATATGGTCGGCGCCTGCGCGCCTACTAGGGGAAATCGGATTCTCACGTCCGATCGCTGATTTGGCAGCGACACCCAAAGGCTAGAGCCCTCGCTTCCGACGGACAACCTTAAAAACTTGTCGGAAACTTCGGTGCGTCTGACAGACCACCATCCCTGTGGCGAGGGAGCTTGCTCCCGCTGGGCTGCGCAGCGGCCCCAAAGCGGTCAACTCAATTTACCTGACATACCGGGCTGTCAGTTTTTGGGTGCGCTTCGCGCCCCAGCGGGAGCAAGCTCCCTCGCCACAATTAGCTTTGCGCAATGGCCTCTATTTCCCCAACCCCAAATTCGCCTCCGCCAGATCCAACTCCCCCAGCACCTCACGCAGCACATCATCGCCAATTTGGTGATGACGACTCAGACGATATAACTCCAGCCGCTGCGCCCGAAAAGCCTTCAAGCGCAGCCGGCGTTCCAGCAGGTCCATTTCGAACGCCAGCGCCTGGGCTTCGGCGGAGTCGTTGAACACGTCCAACTGATGACGATACTCGGACATCAACCGCGCCTTGACCTCGGCCGCCAGCGCCGCCTGGGCGGCATCCGGCGTACTGGCAGGCTCGGTCGGTTCCTCCACTTCCAGCGCATGGATCGCCGCTTCAGCGGTCTTGCGCCAAGCATCGCGGACCTCGGTGCGACGTTTGTCATCGGGGCTCCTCTCGATGCCCCGTAGCAACAATGGCAAGGCGATGCACGCCGCGATCAACGACAACAGAATCACGCCGGCAGCAATGAAGATCAGCAAGTCCCGCTCGGGAAATGCCTCGCCGGCGCCCAACAGCAACGGCACCGACAGTACGCCCGCCAGCGTCACCGCACCGCGCACCCCGCCGAAGGTCAACAGCCAGCAGGAACGTGCGTTCGGCACCAGGATCAGCTCACCCTTGCCACGCCAACGGCGCAACAGCCCCGACAGACGCCAGATGCTTTGCACCCAGACAAACCGCAGCACCAGCAACACCAGGAAAATCGCCACCACCTCCACGCAGCGGTAGAACAGCGTTGGCCACAGCGTCGTCTCGTGGCTGGTCACCGCCTTGATGATGTCCGGCAGTTGCAAGCCCAGCAGCAGGAAGATCAAGCCATTGAAGGCAAACTCCAACAGCGACCAGACACTGCGATTGAGCAGCCGCGTGCCGGTCTGGCGCGGCAGCAGGTCGAGCCAGCTCTGCATCATCCCCGCTGCCACCGCCGAGAGAATCCCCGAGGCGCCCAAGCGCTCAGCCAGCACATAGGCCGCGAACGGCAGCAGCAACATGAACACCACATGGGTAGCCGGGTCGTCCCAGCCCCGGGCAATCATCCAGGCCCGCAGCCGCCCCAACAACCAGCTCAAGGCCACGCCGACCAACAGGCCGCCAACCGCCACCAGCACGAATGTCAGGCTCGCGCCCGCCAGGGAAAATACCCCGGTGATAGCCGCCGCCAAGGCGAACTTGAAGGTCACCAGGCCCGACGCATCGTTCATCAGCGCCTCGCCCTGGAGCATGTGCATCAGCGGCCCGGGCAAACGGTCCCGGGCAATCGCCGAGACCGCCACGGCGTCGGTCGGTGACAGGACAGCCGCCAGGGCGAAGGCCACCGGCAGCGGGATACTCGGCAGCAGCCAATGAATGAAATAGCCGGCGCCCACCACCGTGAACAACACCAGGCCCACCGCCAACGTCAGGATCGGCCCTCGCAGTCGCCACAACTCGCGCTTGGGCATCCGCCAGCCGTCGGAGAACAGCAACGGTGGCAGGAAGAGAAACAGGAACAGTTCGGGATCGAGGGCCACGTGCAAGCCCAGGGACGGCCAGGCCAGCAGCGCACCCGCGCCGATCTGCACCAGGGGCAACGGGAATGGGACCAACCGTCCGAGCAGGCGCGAAACGCCCACCAGCATCAACAGGATCAGGACGGTATAGGCGCTTTGCATAACGGACTTCCAATGACAGCCATATACATCTGCGGCAACCGCTGGCCGGTGAAGTGCCATATTAACTGCCAAGGTGAACCGTTGCCGTTGCACATTGGTCGCACCTCAGCGGCATCAATGCGCAGTCGTCCCTTAGCCGCTCCTAACCTCCACGCGGCAGGAGCGACCGCGGATTATCGGAAGCTAAACAGCTCGCTCAGCGGCACTGAGCGTTGAGCGGGCCGAGACAAAATCGACGTCGTCACCCTCATTGTCGCTATCTTCCCCGATCTGTTCGGCCGTCGACATTTCGACCAAGGGCAACATTCCCTGCAGCTCATCTGGATGAGCGGGACCGGCGGATAGCCTGTCCAATGCGGCAGAGGCCTTGTCCGCCAACGGCTGGGTCATCACTCCCGTTGTCACCCAGGCGGCGAGCACCGGGGCCATCGTGGCTGTAACCGTCGCCTTACCAGCCGCCGCAACACCCGCAGGCGAAATCCCGGCGCTCCTGGCTGCGTTGACAGCGGCGGTCTGCGCCATACCGATCGCAGTAATACCACCGGCCAACGCTCCGAGACCACTGACCAAACCTGTCGGCGTAACCAAGGCTTGCAGCGATTTGCTGCCATCACGCATCGCGTCCAGCGGCAGGCTGCCGACTCGCTTCGCAATGCCCATCGCAGCACTCCCTACGCCATAATTCTTGAGGTCTTTGTAACGCTGATGCCAGTCTTGACGCCCCAACAGGTATTCCGGGCCAATCCGGTGTTTCGATTTATCGATGGAATGTTGCAGGTCATAGGCAGCCATGCCTGAAAGCGGAGAACCGACGGCAGCTATCACAGAGTCCACCTTGCTGCCCGTTTGCGCATCAACGGTCTTCGTCACGGCGGGTTGGATGACCGTGCGCAACACGTTTCGCGCGGAGAAGGTCTGGAAAGTCAGGCTGCCTTCAATAGCCTGAGTCGTCAGGCTCGGCTTCACCGCCTGGGCGGCTTCCTGCATGACCGGCTCCAGATCGGCATTTTCGGCCACCAGCCACTGGGTGTCGCTGGTGGCGCGCTTGATCAGGCCATTGCCGACCGTGTCGGCGGCGCTGCTGACCAGGCCGGCAATCGCCGACAGCGCCAACGGCGCGGTAATCGAGCCATTGCCGGTCACCGCCGGGGCGAAGTCCAGCGCGATGGACGCCGCGCCGAAGGGAACCGAACGAAGGAATCCAACGGTGTCATGGGCTGCGCGATCCAGCCGCGAGCCTTTGGTCAGCACGGCATCGACGCTTTCCGCGGTTTCCCCGTCATTGGCCAAGGTACGTGAACGATCGTCGATCAGCGCTTCGAAGGCCTCGCGATTGGCACCGTTTATATGCGGCTCGAATACCCGGGTGAGCTGGGCCTTGATTGCACCAGTCCGATTTGCCAGGTCCTGTGCAGCCGTGACAGGGCCGATCGGGATGGATGCAGCGGTCCCGGTAGTCGATGTCGTTGAATGGGACGGGAGCGTCTCTTCAGTCTGAAGCGTCAGTGGATGGGGCGGTGTCAGGGAGATGGAATCCATGGGCGGGTCTCATGTGCGAAAAAAAGTGCCGGGTTTACCTGTGCTGTGTGGTCACCTCTTTCCTATCGGTTCCGCCTCGTCCGATCCGTCGCGACAGTCAAGGCACTGAAAGGAACGACGTGGCATAATCGTCCGCTGATTTTCAGGACGATACCGGGAACGTTTTGGGGGAGCATTCATGCCCAAGGAAAACAAGCACTTACAGCTTTTCGGCATCAAAGCCTGCGATACGATGAAAAAAGCGCGTACCTGGCTCGATGAGCACGCTGTACGCTACGACTTTCACGATTACAAGACCGCCGGCATCGACCGTGAGCACCTGACCCAATGGTGCAACGAGCATGGCTGGCAAGTGGTGTTGAACCGTGCCGGTACGACCTTTCGCAAACTCGACGACGAACGCAAAGCCGATCTCGACCAGACGAAAGCCATCGAACTGATGCTCGCCCAACCCTCGATGATCAAGCGCCCGGTGCTCGATCTCGGTGACCGAACCCTGATTGGCTTCAAGCCAGATATCTATGCGGCAGAAATCAAGTAAACCTGCCCAGTCCATTTTGTAGAGGTAATTTCATGTCCACTACCCTGTTCAGCCTGGCCTTCGGTGTCGGCACTCAAAACCGTCAAGGCGCCTGGCTGGAAGTGTTCTACGCACAGCCATTGCTCAACCCGTCGGCTGACATCATCAAGGCCATCGCGCCGATCCTCGGCTACAGCGAAGGCAACCAGGCCATCACCTTCACCACCACCCAGGCCTCGCAACTGGCTGAAGCCCTCAAGGGCGTCGATGCCGCACAGGCTGCCCTGCTGACCCGCCTGGCTGAAAGCCACAAGCCGCTGGTCGCCACCCTGCTGGCCGAAGATGCCCAACTGAGCTCCACGCCTGAGGCTTACCTCAAGCTGCACCTGCTGTCCCATCGCCTGGTCAAGCCCCACGGCCTGAACCTGGCTGGCATCTTCCCTCTGCTGCCGAACGTGGCCTGGACCAGCCAAGGCGCGATCGACCTGGCCGAACTGGCCGAGCACCAGCTCGAAGCCCGCCTGCGTGGCGAACTGCTGGAAGTGTTCTCGGTGGACAAGTTCCCGAAAATGACCGACTACGTGGTCCCGGCCGGCGTGCGTATCGCCGATGCCGCGCGGATCCGCCTGGGCGCCTACGTGGGCGAAGGCACCACCGTGATGCACGAAGGTTTCGTCAACTTCAACGCCGGCACCGAAGGCCCGGGCATGATCGAAGGCCGCGTATCGGCGGGTGTGTTCGTCGGCAAGGGCTCGGACCTGGGCGGCGGTTGCTCCACCATGGGCACCCTGTCGGGCGGCGGCAACATCGTGATCAAGGTCGGCGAAGGCTGCCTGATCGGCGCCAACGCCGGCATCGGTATCCCGCTGGGCGACCGCAACACCGTGGAGTCGGGCCTGTATGTGACCGCCGGCACCAAAGTGAAGCTGCTGGACGAAAACAACCAACTGGTCAAAGTGGTCAAGGCCCGCGACCTGGCTGGCCAGCCCGACCTGTTGTTCCGCCGCAATTCCGAGACCGGCGCGGTGGAATGCAAGACGCACAAGTCGGCCATCGAGCTGAACGAAGCACTGCACGCTCACAACTAAGCGTCACACCACCACCTGTGGGAGCGAGCCTTTGTGGGAGCTGAGCTTGCTCGCGATGAACGATGACGCGGTCTTGCAGTTGAACCGTGTCGCTGCCATCGCGAGCAAGCTTGGCTCCCACAAAAAAAGCCCGCTCCCACAGGGTCCGGCGTCATTCCAGCAGGGCCCGAAAGCATGTTGATTCCCTCCCCCTGGCGCACCGACTTCCCGGCCATCGCCGCCCTGCAACGGCAAGGCCAGACCTACCTGGACAGCGCCGCCACCACGCAAAAACCTCAAGCACTGCTGGACGCCCTGACGCATTACTACGCCAACGGCGCGGCCAACGTGCACCGTGCGCAACATTTGCCGGGGGCCCATGCCACCCAGGCGTTCGAGGACAGCCGCCTCAAGGCTTCGCAATGGCTCAATGCCGGAAACTGCGGGCAGGTGGTCTTCACCCACGGCGCGACTTCGGCGCTGAATCTGCTGGCCTACGGGCTGGAACATTTATTCAACCCGGGCGACGAGATCGTCATCAGCGCCCTGGAACACCACGCCAACCTGCTGCCGTGGCAGCAATTGGCCGAGCGTCGTTCGTTGACCCTGGTGGTGTTGCCACTGGACGCCGACGGGGTGATCGACCCTGGCGCCGCCGCCGAACTGATCGGCCCGCGTACGCGCTTGCTGGCGGTGAGCCAGTTATCCAATGTGCTGGGGGCCTGGCAACCGGTGCCGGCGCTGCTGGCGCTGGCCAAGGCCCAAGGCGCGTTGACGGTGATCGACGGCGCCCAAGGCGTGGTCCATGGTCGCCATGACGTGGAGGCACTGGGCTGCGACTTTTATGTGTTTTCCAGCCACAAACTTTACGGCCCCGACGGGCTGGGCGTGCTGTTTGGCCGCACCGAAGCCCTTGGCAACCTGCGTCATTGGCAATTCGGCGGCGAAATGGTGCAACAGGCCGATTACCACAGCGCCACCTTCCGCCCGGCGCCGCTGGGCTTCGAAGCCGGCACGCCGCCAATTGCCAGCGTGATCGGGCTGGGGGCAACCCTGGATTACCTGTCCGACCTCGATCCGCAGGCGGTCATCGACCACGAGGCGGCGCTGCACGACTACCTGCTCCATGGCCTGCGGGCCCGCAACGGCGTGCGCCTGGTGGGCAACCCGCGCCTGGCCTTGGTCAGCTTCGTGGTCGAAGGCATCCACAACGCCGACTTGGCCCACCTGCTGACCGAGCAAGGCATCGCCGTGCGCGCCGGGCATCACTGCGCCATGCCGCTGTTCAAGCACCTGAAACTGTCCGGGGCGATCCGCGTGTCGCTGGCGCTGTACAACGACTCCGCCGACATCGAACGCTTCTTCGACGCCCTCGACCAGGCCTTGGAGATGTTGCGATGAACCTGCCCGCCGAGGCTGCCACAGCGCTGCAGATTTTCCAGGACGCGTCAGGTTGGGAACAACGGGCCCGGCTGCTGATGCAATGGGGCGAGCGTTTGCCGCCCCTGAGCGACGAGGACAAGTGCGAAGCCAACCTTGTTCACGGCTGTGAAAGCCAGGTGTGGTTGGTGGGTCGCTTGCACGACGGGCACTGGCAGTTTTCCGCCAGCAGCGATGCGCGGTTGATCCGTGGGCTGGTGGCGTTGCTGCTGGCGCGGGTCAACGGGTTGTCCGCCGAGGCGTTGCAGCAGGTGGATCTACCAGATTGGTTCAACCGGCTGGGATTGTCGCGGCAGCTGTCGCCGTCCCGTAGCAATGGCTTGAATGCGGTGTTGAAGCGGATGTTTGAGTTGACCCGCCAATGATTGTGGCGAGGGAGCTTGCTCCCGCTCGGCTGCGAAGCAGCCGCCTTGGATTCAGCATGATTGACGCCGCCAATGGGGGGCCGCTTCGCGGCCCAGCGGGAGCAAGCTCCCTCGCCACAAAAGCGCTCACTGCCCAGGCTTGACCCTGTCAGCCGGTCGCCGCACTCCGGCCACAATCTTATCCACAGCCTTGGTCGCCGCGACCATGCCAAACGTCGCCGTGACCATCATCACCGCGCCAAACCCACCGGCGCAGTCGAGCTTGACGCCGTCGCCGACAAAACTTTTCTGCAGGCAAATGCTGCCGTCCGGTTTCGGGTAGCGCAGTTGTTCGGTGGAGAACACGCAAGGCACGCTGTAGTGGCGGGTCACGGTGCGGGAAAAGCCGTAGTCGCGGCGCAAGGTGGAACGTACCTTGGAGGCCAGTGGATCGTTGAACGTGCGGTTCAAGTCGCAGACCTGGATCAGCGTCGGGTCGATCTGCCCGCCCGCGCCACCGGTGGTGATGATCTGGATCTTGCGGCGCTTGCACCAGGCGATCAGCGCAGCCTTGGCGTTGACGCTGTCGATGCAGTCGATCACGCAGTCAATGTTCGGTGTGATGTATTCGGCCATGGTGTCGCGGGTGACAAAGTCGGCCACCGCATGCACCGTGCAATCGGGGTTGATCCCGCGCAGCCGCTCGGCCATGACCTCGACCTTGGGCTTGCCGACGGTGCTGTCCAGTGCGTGCAACTGACGGTTGGCGTTGCTGACGCAAACATCGTCCAGGTCGAATAGCGAGATCTCGCCCACGCCGCAACGGGCGATGGCTTCCGCCGCCCAGGAGCCGACACCGCCCACCCCGACAATTGCCACATGGGCCGCCCGCAGGCGCGCCAGGCCTTCGATGCCATATAAACGGGCGATGCCGGCAAACCGTGGATCTTCTGTACTCATGACCATTACCCCAAAAACCGGCGCGCATTATAGGGCTTTGCTGGAGCAAATTAAGCAAAACCTCTGTGGGAGCGAGCTTGCTCGCGATGGCGGTGTATCAGTCGACATCGATGCTGGCTGATCTGACGCCATCGCGAGCAAGCTCGCTCCCACAGGTTTTGTGTTCCACCTGTCCCGCACCAGGGGCCCATGGTGGTCGTTTTGCTATAAGATAACTGCCATTTTGCGCGAGCCTGCCCGCGCCTGTACAAGCCTTGCGTCCATTCTATATTTCCGGAGCTTCCATGACGGCCCACGCCGACCTCTCGCCGACCCTGCAACTCGCCTGCGATCTGATCCGCCGTCCGTCCGTGACGCCGGTGGATGCCGATTGCCAGAAACTGATGATGCAGCGCCTGGGCAACGCAGGCTTTACGCTCGAACCGATGCGCATCGAGGATGTGGATAACTTCTGGGCCAGCCACGGCAAGCATGACGGCCCGGTGCTGTGCTTCGCCGGGCACACCGACGTGGTGCCGACCGGTCCGGTGCAGGCCTGGCAGCTCGACCCGTTCGATGCGGTCATCGACGAGCATGGCATGCTCTGCGGTCGTGGCGCGGCGGACATGAAAGGCAGCCTGGCGGCGATGGTCGTGGCAGCCGAACGGTTCGTCGCCGACTACCCGGACCACAAGGGCTCGCTGACCTTCCTGATCACCAGCGATGAAGAAGGCCCGGCCCACCACGGCACCAAGGCCGTGATCGAGCGCCTCAAGGCCCGTCAGGAACGACTGGACTGGTGCATCGTCGGCGAACCGTCGAGCACCACGCTGGTGGGCGACGTGGTCAAGAATGGCCGGCGCGGTTCCCTCGGCGCGAAGTTGACCGTGCGCGGCAAACAAGGCCACGTGGCTTATCCACACCTGGCGAAAAACCCGATCCACCTGGCCGCTCCAGCGTTGGCAGAATTGGCCGCCGAGCATTGGGACCACGGCAACGACTTCTTCCCGCCCACCAGTTTCCAGATCTCCAACCTCAACGCCGGCACCGGCGCGACCAACGTGATCCCCGGTGACCTGGTGGCGGTGTTCAACTTCCGTTTCTCCACCGAATCCACCGTCGAAGGCCTGCAACAGCGCGTCGCCGACATCCTCGACAAGCACCAGTTGGACTGGCACATCGACTGGGCGCTGTCTGGCCTGCCGTTCCTCACCGAACCCGGTGCGCTGCTCGACGCCGTATCGTCGAGCATCAAGGACGTTACCGGCCGGGAGACCCAGGCGTCCACCAGCGGCGGCACGTCCGACGGTCGCTTCATCGCCACCATGGGTACGCAAGTGGTGGAACTGGGGCCGGTCAACGCGACCATCCACCAGGTCAACGAACGCGTACTGGCCGCCGATCTCGACGTACTGACCGAGATCTACTACAAGACGCTGATCAAGTTGCTCGCCTGATGCTCGCCTGCCCTATTTGCAGTGAACCGCTGAACGCGGTGGACAACGGCGTGGTGTGCCCGGCCGGCCACCGCTTCGACCGCGCGCGGCAGGGTTACCTGAACCTGCTGCCGGTGCAGCACAAGAACAGCCGCGACCCCGGCGACAACCAGGCGATGGTCGAAGCCCGGCGCAACTTCCTCAACGCCGGGCATTACGCCCCGGTCGCCCGGCGCCTGGCGGAACTGGCCGCCGAACGCGCGCCCGGACGCTGGCTGGATATTGGTTGTGGCGAGGGCTACTACACCGCGCAGATCGCTGAAGCGTTGCCCAACGCCGATGGCTATGCCCTGGACATTTCCCGAGAAGCGGTCAAGCGCGCCTGCAAACGCAATCCGCAGCTGACCTGGTTGATCGCCAGCATGGCCCGGGTGCCGCTGGCGGACGGCTGCTGCCAGTTCCTGGCCAGCGTGTTCAGTCCGCTGGACTGGCAGGAGGCCAAGCGCTTGCTCAGCCCCGGCGGCGGCCTGATGAAAGTCGGCCCCACCGCCGGCCACCTGATGGAATTGCGCGAGCGCCTGTACGACGAAGTGCGCGAATACATCGACGACAAGCACCTGGCCCTGGTGCCGCCGGGCATGGTGCTGGATCACAGTGAAACCCTCGAATTCAAGCTGACGCTCGCCAATGGCCAGGACCGCGCCAATCTGCTGGCCATGACGCCCCACGGCTGGCGCGCCAGTGCCGAACGCCGTGCCAGCGTGATCGAGCAGGCCGAGCCGTTCCAGGTCACGGTGTCGATGCGCTACGATTATTTCGTTCTTCAATAACCTTTTGATTCCGGGCCCGGGCAACCGCTCGGGCCCCGTTAAATCCGCGAATGGATTTTTCAAGACCGCAGCGAGGATATCCATGCGCCAACCCGATATCGAGATTTACCTCAAAGACGCCGACGTCGACCACAAGGCCATCGCCGCCTGGCTCGGCCAGGCCCTGGGCCCGTGCAGCGACTGGGTCCAGAAAGGCCAGACCTACAAGTGCAAGGCCGGCAACATCCCGGTGACCTGGCTGCCCAAGGCCGTGGGCAAATGGAACAGCCTGTACCTGGAAAGTGACCAGACCCCGTGGGAAGACGACATCGCCTGCGCCCGCGCCGCCTTCGCCGCACTGAACGTCGAAGTGCGCTGCGCGCCTGGGTCATGGGTCGAGGAAGAAGGCGAGGAATCGGCGGATCGCTGGATTCGCATCAGTGCCGACGGGGAAGAAGAGATTACCTGGAAGACGGCGTGACGCTGACTTCCAGCCCACCGAAGAGCCAATGTGGGAGCGAGCTTGCTCACGATAGCGGCAGATCAGCCAGACTAGAAGTGACTGACACACCGCTATCGCGAGCAAGCTCGCTCCCGCAATGGGTTTTGTGTAGCCAGTGAATGCGGTTTACAACCCCACCACATCCTCAGCCTGCAGGCCTTTCTGGCCTTCCACGACGGCGTATTCGACCTGCTGGCCTTCGGTCAGGGAACGGTGGCCTTCACCGCGGATGGCGCGGTAATGCACGAACACATCCGCCCCACCTTCGCGTTGGATGAAGCCGTAACCCTTGGCGTCGTTGAACCACTTCACACTGCCGGTTTCCCGTGCTGCCATGATGCTCACTCCCATTTTTATCTTATAAGTCGGCTTTTCGATGGAAAGCCGTACGAACTTTCACCACCGTCAGGCCGTCCATGGGGAGGCCGGGTAGCAACCTGGCGAGTATATGACACCCGGAAAAACTCTCAACTGACTTTACTTCGGCGCTTTTTTGCCGATTTTCGATGAATCCGGCACACTAGCGAGCCCGAGCAGCCGCTCGGTTTTATTCACTCATGCAGAAGCCGTATGACCCGCTCCCCGTTCCGCCGTCTTGTGTTTGGCACCCTGCGCCGACTGTTGTACCTCTGGGTTCGCTCAGAGACGATCAACCAGTCGTCCTTCACCCTCAACCTCGACCGCAGTCGTCCGGTGTTCTACGTCCTGCAAGATCCTTCGCTCACTGACCTGGCGGTGCTCGACACCGAATGCACCAAGGCCGGCCTGCCCCGTCCGGTGCTGCCGGTCTCGGTGGGTAACCTGCTGGAGCCGGCGGCGTTTTTCTACCTGACGCCGGCGCCGGACTGGATCGGGCGCCAGGACAAGCGCGGTGCGCCGCCCACCCTGACGCGGCTGGTCAACGCCCTGACCCACAATGCCGCCGAAGACGCGCAGATCATCCCGGTCAGCGTGTTCTGGGGCCAGTCGCCCGACAGCGAGTCCAGCCCCTGGAAGCTGTTGTTCGCCGACAGTTGGGCCGTCACCGGGCGCCTGCGTCGCCTGTTGAGCATCATGATCCTGGGGCGCAAGACCCGCGTGCAGTTCTCCGCGCCGATCCACCTGCGCGAGCTGATCGAGCATGACAAGGGCCACGAACGCACCGTGCGCATGGCCCAACGGATCCTGCGGGTGCACTTTCGCAACCTGAAGGCCGCGGTCATCGGCCCCGACATTTCCCATCGGCGCAACCTGGTCAAGGGCCTGCTGAACCAGCCGCTGGTCAAGCAGGCGATTATCGACGAGGCCGAGCGGGAAAAGATCACCCCGGAAAAAGCCAAGGCCCAGGCCCTGCGCTATGGCAACGAAATCGCCTCGGACTACACCTACACCGCGATCCGCTTTCTGGAAGTGGTGCTCAGCTGGTTCTGGAACAAGATCTACGACGGCATCAAGGTCAACCACATCGAAGGTGTGCAAAACGTTGCCCAGGGCCACGAAGTCATCTACGTGCCGTGCCACCGCAGCCACATCGACTACTTGCTGCTGTCGTACCTGTTGTTTCGCAACGGCCTGACGCCGCCGCACATCGCCGCCGGCATCAACCTCAACATGCCGGTGATCGGTGGCCTGCTGCGCCGTGGCGGGGCGTTCTTCATGCGTCGCACCTTCAAGGGCAACCCGCTCTACACCGCCGTGTTCAACGAATACCTGCACACGCTGTTCACCAAAGGTTTCCCGGTGGAGTACTTCGTCGAGGGTGGGCGTTCGCGCACCGGGCGCATGCTGCAACCCAAGACCGGCATGCTCGCCATCACCCTGCGCAGTTTCCTGCGTTCATCGCGCATGCCCATCGTGTTCGTGCCGGTCTACATCGGTTATGAGCGCGTACTGGAAGGCCGCACCTACCTGGGCGAACTGCGTGGGGCCAGCAAGAAAAAAGAATCGATCTTCGACATCTTCAAGGTCATCGGCGCCCTCAAGCAACGCTTCGGCCAGGTGGCGGTGAACTTCGGCGAGCCGATCAAGCTGGCGGAATTCCTCGACGGCGAACAACCGGGTTGGCGCCAACAGGAGCTGGGCCCGCAGTTCAAGCCGGCCTGGCTCAACGCGACCACCCACCGCCTCGGCGAGCGCGTGGCCCGGCACCTGAACGAAGCCGCTGCGATCAACCCGGTCAACCTGGTCGCCCTGGCGCTGCTGTCCACCAGCCGCCTGGCCCTGGACGACCGCGCCATGGCCCGGGTGCTGGACCTGTACCTGGCGTTGCTGCGCAAGGTCCCGTACTCGCCCCACACCACCCTGCCCGAAGGCGATGGCCGGGTGCTGATCGAACATGTAAAAGGCATGGACCTGCTGTCGGAACAGAGCGATGCCCTGGGCAAGATTCTGTACCTGGATGAGCAGAACGCGGTACTGATGACCTACTACCGCAACAACGTCCTGCACATCTTCGCCCTGCCGGCGTTGCTGGCGAGCTTCTTCCAGAGCAGCTCGCGCATGAGTCGCGAGCAGATCCTGCGCTACACCCATGCGTTGTACCCGTACCTGCAATCGGAATTGTTCATTCGCTGGTCGCTGGAAGAACTGGACGGCGTGGTCGACCAGTGGCTTGAAGCATTCGTCGAACAAGGGCTGCTGCGTTTCGAAAAAGACCTGTACCTGCGTCCGGCGCCAAGTTCGCGGCATTTCGTGCTGCTGACCCTGCTGTCAAAAAGCATTGCCCAGACCTTGCAGCGCTTCTACATGACCGTCTCGCTGCTGCTCAACAGCGGCCAGAACAGCGTCAGCGCCGAAGAGCTGGAAGACCTCTGCACCGTCATGGCCCAGCGCCTGTCGATCCTGCATGGCCTGAATGCGCCGGAGTTCTTCGACAAGAGCCTGTTCCGCCACTTCATCCAGACGATGCTCGACCTCGATGTACTGCGCCGCGACGAAGCCGGCAAACTCAGCTACCACGAGCTGCTGGGCGAACTGGCCGAAGGCGCAGCCAAGCGGGTGCTGCCAGCGGAAATTCGCCTGTCGATCCGTCAGGTGGCGCTGCATCGCAGTGACGATGCAGTGGACGTCGCCATCAGCCCCGACAGTTGAAGGTTGCCGATCACTCACCGAGAAACATGGAAGGTTCCGGTGAGTTGATGGGGCAGTCAACGAGTTTACTCCGACACCGCGCAGCGGCTAAGGTGACGTCAAACGAAGAAAAGGCCTACAGAGAACTTTGGAGCAGGCCTCTAGGATGGGTTCACGTCAATGTCGACGTACTGAAAAGGAATTCAGCATGAACATCATCACGTTAACCCTGCAACTGCCCGAAGGCTTTCAACTCCCGGAAGACGCTCGCACCGAAGTCAGTGTGCGAAATGCAGCCGGTGCACAGATCAGCGCCAGCGGCGGCCAGGGCTCCAATGTGGCGCCTAAGGAGCCAGCGGCCCAGCAGCCTTGGCAATATCGCTTTCTTGTCGAGCCCAAGATGACACCCGTAGGGGAGAAACTCTCGGTCAAGGCACAAGCGTACCGAGGCGACACCGCTCTTTTTCTTGAAACCGAACAGGCCTTCACCTGGGATGGCGGCAATCAACACGTTGACATCCCGCTGAGCCTGGCGCCAGCATCGCTGGCTGAAACTGTTCAAGCACCCGCGTTCGGTTCCTGAACCGCGACGTTACGAATGGATGCTTGGACGCAAATCCGCTAAATGCTCATTGACGCCCGTGTGGCTGGCGTCAATGAGCCAGGTGCATCCAATGAAAAAACTAGCTCTGCTTGCATCCATGGCATTACTGGCCGCTTGCCAATCGGCAACGCCCCCCTCCACGACCGTTGCGGCCCTCGATGGCGAAGTGTTCTATCTGCAACGCATTGCCCTGCCACCCAACGCTACCTTGAGCGTGAGCCTGCAGGACGTTTCCCTCGCCGACGCCCCTGCGGTGGTCCTCGATGAGCAGAGCGGCCCGATCAAAGGCCAGGTCCCGCTGCCGTTCCACCTCAGTTATGATCCAACCCAGGTCAAGCCCGGCCACCGTTATGCCGTGAGCGCCCGCATCGAAGTGGACGGCCAGTTGATGTTCATCACCACCGAACAACACACCGTGCAACTCGATGGCAAGGATCCGCAGCCGTTGAAGATTCGCGTCAACGCCGCACGCTGAGTCCTTTTCAAATTCTCTTCAAGGAAGCCCTCATGCTCCGTCCTACTCTCCGTTTCACCGGCCTGTGCGCGGGCCTGCTGATCTGCGCCAATGCCATGGCCCTGTCCTTGGGCGACCTGTCGCAAAAAGACGCCACGGGCGGTCTCAAGGACGCCTTGACCCAAGGCGCGCAGGTGGCGGTCAAGCAACTGGGCACACCCGGCGGCTTCAGCAACAACCCGGATGTGAAAATCGAACTGCCAGGCAAGCTGGGTAAAGTCGCCAGCAAGATGAAGGCCTTCGGCATGGGTGAACAGGTCGATCAACTGGAAACCAGCATGAACCAGGCCGCTGAGGCTGCCGTGGTCCAGGCCCAGCCGATCCTGGTCAATGCCGTGAAGAACATGAGCGTGAGCGACGCCAAGGGCATCTTGAGCGGCGGCAACGACTCGGCCACGCAATACCTGAACAAGAGCAGCCGCGAGCAGATCCGCGCCAAGTTCCTGCCCATCGTCAAGCAAGCCACCGACAAGGTCGGCCTGGCGCAGAAATACAATGCCTTCGCCGGCCAGGCCGCGACCTTCGGTGTGCTGGACACCAAGAGCGCCAACATCGAAAACTACGTGACCGAGCAGGCGCTGGACGGCTTGTTCGAGATGATTGGCAAGCAGGAAGCCACCATTCGCCAGAACCCGGCGGCGGCGGCGACCAGCTTGGCGAAGAAGGTTTTCGGCACCCTCTGAGCCCCAACCCGAACCAACTGAAGGAGCTTGCTCGCGATGAACACACTGCCTAGCTGACAAACCACGATCCCGTGGCGAGGGAGCTTGCTCCCGCTCGGTTGCGCAGCAACCGCAAAAGCTTGGGGCCGCTACGCAGCCCAGCGGGAGCAAGCTCCCTCGCCACAGGTTCGGTGTGCAGCTGTTGATCAGGTTTTCTTGACCCTGAACCAAGCCGCATACAACGCGGGCAAAAACAGCAACGTCAACGCCGTCGCCACGATCAACCCGCCCATGATCGCCACGGCCATCGGGCCGAAGAACAGGCTGCGCGACAGCGGGATCATCGCCAGCACCGCCGCCAGTGCCGTGAGCACAATCGGGCGGAAGCGGCGCACTGTCGCTTCGATGATCGCCTGCCAGGGCGACAGCCCCGCCTTGATGTCCTGTTCGATCTGGTCCACCAGGATCACCGAGTTGCGCATGATCATCCCCGACAGCGCGATCGTACCGAGCATGGCGACAAAACCAAACGGCTGGCGAAACATCAACAGGAACAGCGTGACACCGATCAACCCCAGTGGCGCGGTGAGAAACACCATGGCCGTGCGCGAAAAACTGCGCAGTTGCAGCATCAGCAGGGTCAACACCACCACGATGAACAACGGCACCCCGGCGTTCACCGATTTCTGGCCGCGGGCCGAATCCTCTACCGTACCGCCCACCTCCAGCAGGTAACCGTCCGGCAGTTGCGCACGAATCGGCTCCAGGGTCGGGAAGATCTGCTGCACCAGCGTCGCCGGTTGTTCCTTGCCGTAGATATCGGCCCGTACGGTCACGCTCGGCAAGCGGTTGCGGTGCCAGATCACGCCTTCTTCGAAACCGTATTCCAAGGTCGCGATCTGCGACAGGGCAACGCTCTTGCCGTTGTCGGTCGGCACCGCCAGGCTCGGCAGCAACGACAACTCGGTGCGCTCATGCACCGTGCCACGCAGCAGGATCTCGATCAGTTCGTTATCTTCCCGGTACTGGCTGACGCTGGAGCCGGTAAGGGAGCTGCGCAGGAAGCTTGCCAGGGTGGCCGTGCTCACCCCGAGGGCTCGGGCACGGTCCTGATCGACGTTCAGGTACACCACCTTGCTCGGCTCTTCCCAGTCCAGGTGCACATTGGTCACATAAGGGTTTTCGCGAACTTTCTCCGCCACTTTGCGCGCCAGGGCGCGGACCTTTTCGATGTGCTCGCCCGTGACGCGGAACTGCACCGGGTAGCCGACCGGCGGGCCGTTTTCCAGGCGAGTAACCCGCGAGCGCAGGGTCGGGAACTGTTCGTTCAGGGTCGCGATCAACCAACTGCGCAAAGGTTCGCGGTCTTCGATGGTCTTGGCCAGCACCACGAACTGGGCAAAGCTGGACGCCGGCAGTTGTTGATCCAGCGGCAGATAGAAGCGCGGTGAACCGGTGCCGACGTAGGCCACGTAATTGTCGATGCCCGCGTGGTCCTTGAGCAGCGCTTCAAGGCGCTTGACCTGCTCGGCGGTGTTGCTCAGGGAGGCGCCTTCCTGCAGCTTCAGGTCGACCATCAGTTCCAGCCGCCCCGATGCCGGGAAGAACTGCTGCGGCACGAAACGGAACAACACCACCGAGCCGACGAACAACAGCACGGTCAGGATGATGACGGTTTTGCGGCGACGTACGCACCACTCCACCATCCGCCGGACACGCTGATAGAACGGCGTGCCGTACGGGTCGGTCTGGCCGTCAGCCGTGCCATGTTTGGCCGCGTGAATTTTCGCCAGGTCCGGCAGGAGCTTTTCCCCCAGGTACGGCACAAACACCACGGCAGCCACCCAGGATGCCAGCAATGCCAGGGTCACGACCTGGAAAATCGAACGGGTGTATTCGCCGGTGCCCGATTGCGCGGTGGCGATTGGCAGGAAGCCGGCCGCGGTGATCAACGTACCGGTGAGCATCGGGAATGCCGTGCTGGTCCACGCAAAACTGGCGGCCTTGATCCGGTCGAAGCCCTGCTCCATCTTGATCGCCATCATCTCCACCGCGATGATCGCGTCGTCCACCAGCAGCCCCAGCGCCAATACCAGCGCGCCGAGGGAAATCTTGTGCAGGCCGATGCCCAGGTAGTACATCGCGGCAAACGTCATTGCCAGCACCAGCGGGATCGCCAGGGCCACCACCATCCCGGTGCGCAGCCCAAGGGAGAAGAAGCTCACCAGCAACACAATCGTCAGCGCTTCCACCAACACCTGGACGAACTCACCGACCCCGGTCTTCACCGCCGCCGGCTGGTCCGACACCTTGCGCAATTGCATGCCGGCCGGGAGCGTGTTCTGGATCCGGGCAAAATCGACCTCGAGGGCCTTGCCCAGCACCAGGATGTCGCCACCGTCCTTCATGGCCACGGCCAGGCCGATGGCATCTTCACCCATGAAACGCATGCGTGGCGCCGGTGGGTCATTGAACCCCCGGCGCACATCCGCCAGATCACTGATACGGAACGTACGATCGGCGACCCGGATCGGAAAGTTGCGGATCTCTTCCACGGTCTGGAAATTCCCGGAAACCCGTAGCTGCAGTCGCTCGCTGCCGGTTTCGAAGAAGCCAGCGGTCGACACGGCGTTCTGCTCTTCCAAGGCCTGCTGGACAGCCGCCAAGGGCAGGCCGAGGGTCGCCAGCTTCACGTTCGACAACTCGATCCAGATCTTCTCGTCCTGCAAACCGAGCAGTTCGACCTTGCCCACGTCCTTGACCCGTTGCAGCTGGATCTGGATGCGGTCGGCGTAGTCCTTGAGCACGGCGTAGTCGAAGCCGTCACCGGTCAGCGCATAGATGTTGCCGAAGGTGGTGCCGAATTCATCGTTGAAAAATGGCCCTTGGATACCCGGCGGCAGGGTGTGGCGGATGTCACTGATTTTCTTGCGGATCTGGTACCACAGCTCGGGGATCTGTACCGAATGCAGGGAGTCACGGGCCATGAAGGTCACCTGGGACTCGCCCGGACGGGAGAACGAGACGATTCTTTCGTAATCGCCGGTTTCCATCAGCTTCTTTTCGATGCGCTCAGTGACCTGTCGCGAGACTTCCTCGGCCGTGGCGCCCGGCCAGTTGGTGCGGATGACCATGGCCTTGAAGGTGAACGGCGGGTCTTCGCTCTGGCCGAGCTTGGTGTAGGAAAGCGCGCCAACGACGGCCAGCAACAACATCAGGAACAGTACGATCTGGCGGTTACGCAGCGCCCATTCGGAAAGATTGAAACCCATCGGGGATTACTCCTTGGCCGTCAGATTGACCACGCGGTTGGAGCGATCCACCGGCCGCACCTGCTGGCCGTCGAGGAGCACATGCACGCCGGCCGCCACCACCCAATCATCGGGGCTGAGGCCTTCCAGCACCGGAACAGTCTTTTCGCCGAAGGCGCCGACCCGCACCGGGACTTTCTTCAGGGTGTTGTTGGCGTTGACTACCCAGACATAGGTCGCGCCATTTTCAGCCGTCAAAGCCGACAAGGGCACCGACAGCGGCACCTTGTCGGCGGTCTGGATAAACACCCGCGCACTCTGGCCCAGCTCGGCCGGAACATTGCCGGCGGTGAAGGCCACACGGGCGGCGAAGGTGCGAGACTTGGGATCGGCGGCCGGCGACAGCTCGCGAATGCGTCCGCTGAAGCGCTGGTCGGGCTGGCTCCACAGTTCGACCGAAACCGGCTGGCCGATCTTGAACCGGCCAAAACCCTGCTCCGGCAGGCTGATCAGCACTTCACGCTCGCCGTCGGTGGCCAGGGTAAAGACGGTTTGCCCGGCCGACACCACCTGCCCGACTTCCACCGAACGCCGGGCAACGACGCCATCCTGGGGCGCACGCAATATCGAATAACTGGCCTGGTTGTTGGCGACGTCGAACTCGGCCTTGATCTGCTTGAGCCGCGCGGTGCCGGAGCGGTAAAGGTTTTCGGCGTTGTCGTACTGGGAGCGGCTGACCATCTGCCGTTCCATCAAGGTTTTGTAGCGGTCACGCTCGGCGCGTACCAGGTTCAGGTTGGCCTCGGCGGCGGCGACCTGGGCACGGGCAGCTTCCAGTTGCAGGCGCACATCTTCGGGGTCGAGCTCGGCCAATGGTTGATTGGCCTTGACCCGCTGACCCTCTTCGACCAGGCGTCGACTCACTTTGCCACCAATGCGAAAAGCCAGGTCGGGCTCGAAACGGGCGCGCACTTCGCCGGGGTAACTGTCCATCGCCTGGGCCGAAGGCTGTGGTTTCACCACCATGGCGGGGCGCACGGCGACCGGGACCGGCTCGTCATGACCGCACGCAGACAATAAAAAAGCCAGGGTGACTGGCACGGCGAGGGGCAAGGCATAGCGGAACATGGCGAGTGACCTTTCGCTAATGGTGCTTGGAATAATTATACTGGCGAGTATGTTATTAATAGCAAACTCACCAGTCCAGTATTAAAGCGAAGAATGTCGAACAATCCTCCAATCCCCTCCGGTCCCGGCCGTCCCAAGGACCTGGCCAAGCGCCAGGCCATTCTCGACGCGGCGAAGCGCTTGTTCGTGAGCATGGGTTACGCCAGTACCAGCATGGACGCCGTCGCTACCGAGGCCGGGGTCTCGAAGCTGACGGTCTACAGTCACTTCAACGACAAGGAGACGCTGTTTTCCGCTGCCGTGATAGCCAAATGTGAAGAGCAGGTGCCGCCGCTGTTTTTCGAATGGCCGGACGGCGTTCCGATCGAACACGTGCTGCTGAACATCGCCCGTGGCTTCCACCTGCTCGTCAGCAGCGAGGAATCGTTGAACCTGCATCGGCTGATCATGGCCCTGGGCAGCCAAGACCCGAAGCTCTCGACGATCTTCTACGAAGCAGGCCCACAGCGGATGCTCTCAGGCATGGAGCGGCTGCTGATCAAGGTCAACCAGAGCGGCGCCCTGAGCATCGACAAACCGCGCAATGCCGCCGAGCATTTCTTCTGCCTGATCAAGGGCGCGGCGAACTTCCGTCTGTTATACGGCTGCGGGCCTCAGTTGGAAGGCGAAGCCGCCGAGGCCCATGTACAGGAAGTGGTGGGGTTGTTTGTGCGGGCTTATCGGCCTTAGCTCGCCCCGGTAGCCTTTCGCTGACTGGAAGGGCCACATCGCGAGCAAGCTCGCTCCCACAGGGTTTATGAACGCCACAGATCCAATGTGGGAGCTTGCTCGCGATACAGGCGACACGGTCTCAGGGCTTGAGCGCTTTCTTGGGGTAGATGTCGTAGCGACTGGATTTGCCATCGAGCCCATGACTTGGCTTCGGCCCTTCGATACATGGGGCCTTGCGTGGGCGCTTGACCACCACCCGGTGAGTCGCCAGGGCCAGGGCCGCGGCCAGCAGCGCCGGGGCGTCCGGGTCATCGCCCACCAGGGGGCGGAACAAGCGCATTTCCTTCTTCACCAGGGCGGTTTTCTCCCGATGGGGAAACATCGGGTCCAGGTAGATGACCTGGGGCGGCTCGCCCTCCCAGTTGCGCATCACCTCGATGGAATTGCCCTTGAGCAAGCGCATGCGCGCCACGATGGGCGCCACGTCGAAATCCTCCGCCCCACGGGCCAGGCCATCCTCCAACAGCGCTCCAATCAGCGGTTGACGCTCGATCAGGCTCATCTCGCAGCCCAGGCTGGCCAGCACAAACGCATCCTTGCCCAACCCGGCGGTGGCATCCAGCACTCGTGGCCGCACACCTTGGGCAATGCCGACCGCCTTGGCGATCATCTGGCCACTGCCGCCGCCGTACAACCGACGGTGGGCCGCACCGCCCTCAACGAAGTCCACCCGCACCGGCCCTGGCGCGTCCGGGCCCAGTTGCTGCAACTGCAACCCCTGCTCGCCGACCTGCAAGGCAAACTCGCCATCGTCCACCTGCAAAGGCAGGCCAAGCCGCTCGGCCCAGTGCTCGGCCTGCGGTTGAAAGGCCGGGGCCAGGGCCTCGACATGGATGCGGCAGGCCGCGGGTTGCTCACTCATGGAAACATGCTCAAAAAATTAAGGATCGGCAAAAACGGCCGATAACAACGGTGAACGGCATTTTGCCAGAGCTGAGCGTCGACCGAGAAAAATGTCAGACATTCAATCCACATCGATAGGCGTTATCTCCCCTTACGGCGATTACAGCCTGCGTAACACCCAAGCGCTGAGCGGCGTCAGTCACCTGTGGCAGGATTTTTTCGCCCGGGCCCTGGCCGATCAACTGGGTGATAACGCACCGGCGCCTGGCAGCTACCAGCCAGTGGCCCTCGATGAAGCGGTTGAACCGACCCTCGGCGCCGAGTTGCTGGAACACATCATCAGCCAGCGCACCTGCGAAGTGACCGATACACCGGTCAAGCCGCCTGAGCCGTTGTTCCTGCCCATCGCCGAATTCGAACTCGATCTGCTGGACAAGCCGTTCCCACCTTTCCCAGCGGAAGAAATCGCCGCCCAGCAAAAACAGCAGACCTTCGAAAGCAACTGGGTTCGTCCACTCGTTCTCACCGCCGGCCAACCGCTGCCGGAGCCCGGCCCGGCACCGCAACCGCGCCCACTGCACCTGCCAATCGCCGAGTTCGAACTCGACTTGCTGGACAAGCCGTTCCCGCCCTTCCCGGAAGAGGAATTGGTGGCACAACAGAAACAACTGGACTTCGACACCCGCTGGGCACGTCCGATCGTGCTGCAGAACCTGCGTATCGCCGCCTGATCCACTCAGGACACTAGCGACAGATCCACCAAGGCCCGACATCCAGATGAAAATGGTTGCGGTGCGCCGCGTTGTAATCCGGACTCAAGACCACACTGAACATATCGCAGGCGCCCTCGCGTACCTGGCGCAGGAACCGCGCGTCGGCGCTGTCCTTCGGCCAGTCCCTGAGCACGCTGATCGTGCGGCCATCGGCCAGGCGAAACCCGGCGATGTCCAGCGCACTGGCGGTGGCGTGCTGACTGCGCGCCCCGCTTTCCCGACCGTACATGTTGCGGCAGGCAAAACTGCCGAGATGATCAACCCGTGCCACTCTCTGGCCATAGGTCGCGACTGCCGCCGGCTGCAACGCATGGCGCTCGAATAGCGCGAACGCCACCGCCAACGGGCAACTGGCAAGGAAACTGCTGCTCAGGGCCACCTCACCGCCCTGTACCCTCAGCACGTTGGTCAGCGGGCAATCTGTATGGGCACCGCTGTCAGCCTGGCGAGCGGTGCGCAGCCCCGAGGTGGCGAGGGCCTGGTCGCAGAGCTGCGGGTCGTTGCGCAGGGCCATGAGTTTGAAACGGGTCAGCAGGTTCGGCGCAAGGTTGACGTCCAGCGGCGCCCAGGGATTCCATTGGGGCGGCAGCGACACCCAGCCGCGCCATACCCCCAGCACTGCGACGCCAACGAGCAGTGCCACGACAGCAAGAACTTTCAAAAACCGCACGACGTTGCCTCGGGCCTCAACCCTTGAATAATTGGTTGGCCTGCTTGAATGGCATCGAGCGGCGCGTGAAAGTGAATGTGCCCTGCTGCTGGATTTCTTCGGCGGCGCGGAAGAACTCGCCATAGGCAGCCAGAGCCAGGGCCGATCCGACGCTGATGCGCTTGACGCCCAACTCACTCAACTGCGCGACGGTCAAGTCCAGCGCCCCGGACATCAGCACGTTCACCGGTTTCGGCGCCACGGCCCGCACCACTGCAAGCACTTGCTCGGCACTGCTCAGCCCCGGGGCGTACAACACGTCGGCCCCCGCGTCTGCGAAGGCCTTCAAGCGGCGAATGGTGTCGTCCAGGTCCGGATTGCCGTGCAGGAAGTTCTCCGCCCGGGCGGTCAGCAGGAAGGGGTACGGCAAGCTGCGCACTGCGTCGGCGGCGGCCTTGACCCGTGCCACCGCATGCTCGAAGCAATAGATCGGGCTGTCTTCGCGCCCCGTGGCATCCTCGATCGAACCACCCACCGCACCGGCCTCTGCCGCACGGAGCAGGTTACGCGCGCAATCGTCGGGGGCATCGGCAAAACCATTTTCCAGGTCCACGGCTACGGGCAGGTCGGTGGCCGCCACAATCGCCCGCACATTGGCCAGCGTGTCCTCCAGGCCCAGCGCGCCATCGGGCCGGCCCAAGGAAAAAGCATGGCCGGCACTGGTGGTCGCCAGGGCTTCAAAGCCGAGGCTGGCCAACATCTTGGCCGAACCGACATCCCACGGGTTGGGAATGACAAAAGCCCCTTCACGTTCGTGCAAGGCCTTGAACGCCTGGGCTCGACGAGTTTGCGCATCCATGTAGTTCGCTCCTGGGCAGAGAGTGTTGGCCTCAGAGCAAACCCAGTTGCTCGGCGGCGGGCTCTCTATATAGCTCAGGCAGGGCCGGCAAGCCAGGCAAACGACTCATCAGGCGAGTGTGGAAGCGTTGCGCGAGTTTCGCCGCCAGCAGGTTGTCGGCGGTGTGCAGGAAGATATAAGGCGTGCGCCCTTCTTCGATCCATCCGGCGATTTTCTCTACCCACGGCGTCAGGAACGGTTCATTGGCTTCCAGCACTGGATGGCCGATGAAGCGCACCTGCGGGCACTGGGTGAAGGCCGTCGGTCGCGGTGGCACTCGCGGTTTTTTCGATTGGGCATGGAGCACGCCAGGGTCGGTGGAGGTGCAACTGAACAGCGCCCGGGGATCGAGGCAGATACGTTCGATACCGCGATCGAGCAACAAGCGGTTGAGTCGCCGTTCGGCATCGCCCTTGGCAAAGAACTCATCGTGGCGCACTTCCACGGCCAACGGCCGCTCGAAAGCGTCGATGAAACCCGCCAGCTCGGGCAATCGATTGGGGGTAAAGGCCTTGGATAATTGCAGCCAGAACGGCGAAACCCGCTCACCCAGGGGGCTGAGCAATTGCACGAAGGTTTCGGTGGCTGTCAGCCGCTCACGCAAGTCGCCGTTGTGGCTGATGTCACCGGGCAGTTTGGCGGTGAAGCGAAAATGCCCGGGCATGGTTTCGGCCCAACGCTGGACGATGGCCGCAGAGGGGCTGGCGTAGAAAGTCGTATTGCCTTCCACGGCATTGAATACTTGGGAATAGAGATTCAGGAAGTCGGAGGTTTTGGCGTCCTGGGGATAAAGATAATCGCGCCAGGCGTTTTCGCTCCAGGACGGGCAGCCCAGGTAGTAAGGCAAGACCATCAGATGTAGAGATCGAGACCCAGCACTTCCATATCCCAATCGACGAAACCGGCGGTACTCAGGTAGCTAGCCAGGGCCGTGGCGACACTGCGGCTCATCGCACGGTGGTAAAGCATGTCCTGCTGGCGGGCGGGAAGATTGCTCAGGCGTTGCGCGGAGGCTTTGGCGGCGCGGGCAGCCAGTTGCTCTTCAGACGGAAACTCCAGTTCGCCATCGATATCTTCATCGAAGGACTCTTGCTCAGCGATTTTGCCTGCACGAGGCTTGCGCTTGATGGGATAGGACTGGGATGAAAAGCCGTCTATACGCATAACAGAATGCTCGGTATCAATGATGGCAATTTAGCGGCACTTTCGCAGCCGCGCAAATGCGCAAGTGATAACTAGAACACATAAAGTCCAAAAGGTTTAAAAACGGGCTGAAAAAGTGACGACTGGCAATATTGGGTGTGACTTTTGGCAGGGGAAATGACTTGCGCAAGAGCACCGCTTTGGGGAAGAGCAATGCCTTTGTGGCGAGGGAGCTTGCTCCCGCTCGGCTGCGCAGCAGACGCCACT